>JBARCL010000201.1:0-13267 GCA_049794055.1 Sulfitobacter sp. | reverse complement strand
TGCTAATCGTCATCAAATGTTCCTCAAAAATGGCGCGGCCGTTGCAGGGCGTAATTTCCCTTGCTCAAAGATCGGCCAGCAGCGCAGCCAGTTCGGCATCCATGTCCTCATCATTATCAATGTCTTCATCACTATCATCCGCATCAAGATTAAAACCTGACAGCAAATCGTCCAGATCATCGTCATCTCCAGCGGCGTCTTTGTCGTTTCCGTCCATGGCATCAGGTGCGGCCTTGGGCGGTTTCGGTGCTGAGGGCGGCGGCGGTTTAACGCCGCTCCAGGGGCCCAGAATTTCGCCCCCCCCAAGTGACTGGAAAGAAGCCAGTCGAATTTCGTCGCGTCCTTTGATCGACACAACAGGCAGGTAGCCCCGCCCCAAAACAGTCTCGACCTTGTCCAGCGTCAGATTCCGTTCGGTGCACGGCAGTGCCACCTGATCGCCATAACGGTCCAACACAAAGTGATAGGGCATATCGCCAAGCGACATGATTTGCCCCAGCCCCATGGACGGGCCGTTTTCCTTGAAAGATTTGGCCAGCAAAATAGCGACCAAAACGACGGGGTTCGCCCAGAGCATACCAGACAATCCGGCGCTTTGGGTGAATTCTTCAAATTCAAACTCATATATAGGTTCTGTTTTGGCACCATATGGCCGACGCATCAAGAAGCGCGGTGTGGCCAATGCCAAATGCCCTGCTTCGGGCATGGCGCGCAGGGTGTCCCATTCGGTGGCCACCAGCGGGTGTCGGTCCTTTTTGGCGGTTTCGATGAAGCCTGGCGTGATGGCGGCAAAGAACGGCGCATCGACATGTGCTGCAACCCGCGCGATGCGGCCCAGAAGCTGGGCGTGGGGCGGGGTTTCTTCAAACGTGTACATCCCAATCAAAGCGGAATAGGCGCCACGGCCAAATTCCTCGTCCATCGGCCCTTCGGTCAGCAAACGCGCAAGGCCGCTCGTCGACAGGTCGTCCGATTGGGTCAGGTCGGCAGCAATTTCCTCTGCCGAAACATCATACAGCATGACTTCGAGCGTATCATCGGTTTCAATACTGCGCGCGATCAGGTCAAGGGCGCGCCACTGCGCCTCGACCGACTGGAATTCAGGGTGATGCAGGACCATCCGCATCGCACCGGACAGGGCATCATCCACCGCGCCCGCCATTGCCGTGACGTTGGGGTCAGGCAGTTTCCGAATATGCGGCCCGACCACACGTGCCATCAATTCATCTACCGGTGACGGCTGAGCCAGCTTTCGTTCGGTATCACCGATCAGTTTCTGGAAATCGCTTAATTTGAGATCTGCGCGCACGGTGTTGCCGCCAGACGTCGCACGCGCGGGGGCAACTGCACGACCGTGTTGTTCACCCCAAGCGACCAGAGACTTGGCGGCATTGTCTGCGGTGCCACCATTGTTGAGTTGTGATTTCAGACTCTTCAGGGCCGAGAAAAGTTCAACATTCTCGTAAAGTTCGTCCGGGTGCAGATCATCTAGTCCACCAAGTTTCACCTCGACACCGGCACCATCCTTGCCGATGGGCAGGACAAGCGTTGTGGCAAAACCCTCGATCACATCCTCGACGGTATCGGGGTCCAAAAAAATCGGTTTGCGCGACGCCAGCGCGTCTCCCACGTCGATCAAACCATGCGCCGAACGCCCCGTAAAATCACCAAGGATCGCAATGCGGAACCGTTTACGCTCCAGCTTTTGCGCGTCAGGCCGTTCGCCACCCATTGTGCCATAAGCAAGCTCGGGCTCCGCGCTAAGGGTCGCTTTGGTTTTGGACGTCATTTCCTCGGTATCAGCTGGCATATCACTTTTCCCATCGTCTGCAGCCCCCGCATCAGCATCATCGCTTGTGGCGATATCTTCATCCAGTCCGGCAAGAAGGGCATCCATATCATCCGCATCCGCGGTCGACTCATCCTTTGGCCTGTCAAGCAAGCCGTCGGTGTCCTCCGCCGCGAGCGGATCTTCGTCCAACCCCGCAAGCAGGCCATCAAGATCGTCATTGTCATCTTCGGCGGTGACGCCCTGATCGGTCGCTTCTTCTTCCTCAACCTCCGGTGTGTCCTGCTGCAACCCAGCCAGTAACGCATCCAGATCATCAATCGCTTCGGGTGCAGGCGCGGGTTCTTCTTCCGGTTCGTCCTCAAGCGCTCCTAAAAGAGCATCAAGATCATCGTCTTCTTCGTCAGGCGTGTCCGGCTGCAGATCGGCCAATAGCGCGTCCAGTTCTCTCGCGTCCTGTTCTTCTTCTTCCGTTGGTGTATCGTCCAGCGGGGCCTCTTCTGCGATGCCCTCTGTAGCCGGTTCGTCCTGAAGGATGTCATCAATTGGCGTGGGGTTCTCTGGTTCGTCGACCGCTGTCTCTGCTGGCCCGTTCTCATCCGAAACATCCAACAGCCCATCAAGATTATCGTCCGCATGATTGTCGTCAGGAACCCCAAGATCGTCATGCAATGGTTCCGCCGCCTCGTCGCCACCCAAATCATCTTCTGCGGGCGCGTCTACACCCTTCGAGGGTTCGGAACCGGCCAGAATAGCGTCCAGGTCGTCGTTCTCTGCCGTCTCCTCCAGACCAGCAAGCAAATCTTCGGCGTCGGTCACCTCGGGCGCGTCTTCACCTTCTTCAACGGGCGCAGGGTCTAACCCCGCAAGGATATCATCCAGATCGCTGGCGTCATCGTCGACCGCCTCAGGGTGGTCTAACCCCGAGAGTACGGAGTCAAGATCATCTGTTTCCTCAACCGCCTCTGGGGTTTCCAGACCGGCGAGGACATCCTCGATATCATCGTCTTCCGCTGTGTCTTCAATCGCCTCGATACCGGCCAGCACCGCGTCGGGACTGTCTTCTTCCTCAGCCTCGTCAACGGCCTCGATCCCGGCAAGAATATCGTCTGCCGTGTCACCGTCATCCATTTCAACCGGTGCTTCTATGTCGGACAGGATAGCATCAAGATCATCTGTTTCCTCAACCGCCTCTGGGGCTTCCAGACCGGCGAGAACATCCTCGATATCATCGTCTTCCGCTGTGTCTTCGATCGCCTCGATACCGGCCAGCACCGCGTCGGAAATGTCTTCTTCCTCAACTTCGTCAACGGCCTCGATCCCGGCAAGGATCGTTTCGGTCTGATCGGTCTTGTCCTCGACTACCTCGGCGGTTGGCAGAGCGGCCAAAACTTCCGCGCTGTGATCGGTTGTGTCCGGATCCGGCACATCCGCCCTGCGCAATGCGTCCAGCGTCTCTGCCGATCCATCATCAACATCGTCTTGGATTTCCATGGCCCGTAGCGCGTCCAAGGTTGCGCCGCTGTCGTCTGGCGTGTCCTCGACAATCTTTTGCTTGCGCAGTTCGTCCAAGGCAGCGGCCGAAGTGTCTTCGCTAACTTCAGGCGCTATCTGGTTGGATCGCAACGCGTCCAAAGCCGCTGCACTGGTGTCTTCTTGCGGTGTGTCCCCCCCCGCCAGCGATCTAAGGCTGTCCAATACCGAACCGCTGGTATCCTCTTCTGGCTCGGGCAGTTTCATCGAGCGAAGCGCATCAAGCACGTTTGCCTGCGCCTCCACTTCCGGTGGAAGAATTGCCGTATCCCCCTCCAGAAAAGCGGTCAACGCCTTGAATTCCGAACGTCCCTCCAGCAACGGGCGCAGGGCTTCTGCGCGAGCTGTGATTGCATCGGGCGTGAAGTCAGTGAGGCTTTCATAGGCAATCTGGACGGCCACCGCCCCTTCACCGGGTTGCACCTCGGGCAAGTCAAAGGATGCTCGCAGGGCCATGCCTTTTAGCAAACCATCAAAGCCGCCAACTTCGATGTTGAAAAACCCAGGCTCTTCGATGGACCGCGCGTCAATCAGCGCCGCATCCCCAAGGTCGCCCAACACGCCTACGACAAAAGGCAATTGCAGCGCTTTCGCCGCATCATGAAGCGCCAGATCGTATCCAGTATGAACACGGGGCGCAGGATTGGCGATGATGAATTTTTGCGCGCTGCCAGCCATCGGAGTCTTAGCCCCCCCTCTTGCTGTTTGCCGCGTTCATCTCTGCCCGCAGGGCTTTGACCTCTTCCATCAACGCCATAACATTGCGGTCAACCGAGTCCGTTTCATCACGTACCAATTGACGCAGATTGTCGAATTCGGCTTCCGTCTCTTCTTCCACCGCATCTTGCATGGTGTTGACCAACAAACCGATGAACAGGTTCAGAACCGAAAATGCGGTGATGATGATAAACGGTACAAAGAATGCCCACGCCGAGGGGAATTCAATCATGACAGGCCGCACGATGCCCATCGACCAGCTTTCCAGCGTCATGATCTGGAACAGGGAATAAAGCGAGCGCCCCAAAGTTCCGAACCATTCCGGAAAGGCAGCGCCGTACATCAAGGTCGCCATCACGCCAAAGACGTAGAAAACGATCGAGATCATCACGATCACGGCGCCCATGCCCGGCAAAGCATCCAGAAGCGCCTGAACCACCGCCCGCATTTGCGGCACCACCGACAGTAAACGCATTGCGCGGATCACACGCAAGCCACGCAGAGCTGACAGGCCTTCCTGTCTGGGCATCAGGCCAAGGCCAACGACCAGAAGGTCAAAAATGTTCCATGCGCTTTTGAAGAACGCCATGCGATAGGCGTAAAATTTGAGCAGCAATTCGGCGACAAAAATGGTTAACACAAGGTTGTCAACAATGGACAGAATACCGCCAATCTGACCCATGAGAAAGCTGGACGTGGACATGCCAAGCGTGATCGCGTTGAAGATGATCACACCCAGAATGGTATTTTTGAAGCGGTTGCTTTCAACCAGATCATAGACCTGCGCGCGACCTGTGCTCATCTTGGGTTTGTCGGGTGCTGCCAAAGTCTTCTCCGTCGCATCAGTTGGTGTGGCGCTCAGGGGCAAGCGTCGCGTTGCCCCTGACGGTTTGGCGCAGGGCCCTGATATGGGTGGTCAGGGCCCTGCGAAGGATCCGTTAGTTGAACGAATAGGTGAAGGTGTTGTCGGTCACATCAATCGAGACCTTGTCGATGGATTTACCTTCCATCATGCGGCGCAAAAATTCTGCCGAGATGTCGGGCAACATGGTGTTGGTCACAATGGCATCGATCATGCGACCACCGCTTTCGAGCTCCTGACAGCGGTCGACGATCAGGTCGACCACGGCATCGGAGTATTCAAACGGCACGTCGTGCGTGCTTTCGACCCGCTTTTTGATCCGGCCCAATTGCAGCTTGGTAATCTCAGCAATCATATGCGGGCTGAGTGGATAGTAAGGGATCGTCACCAAACGGCCCAAAAGGGCGGCCGGGAATATCTTGAGCAATGGCTCGCGCAGCGCCTTGGCAATCCCTTCGGGTTCGGGCAACAGATCTGGATCGCTGCACAGGTCCATGATCAGCTCGGAACCGGCGTTCGAGGTGAGCAGAATTAGCGTATTCTTGAAGTCAATCGTGCGCCCTTCGCCGTCCTCCATCACGCCCTTGTCAAAGACCTGAAAAAAGATTTCGTGCACGTCGGGGTGCGCCTTTTCAACCTCGTCCAACAATACGACAGAGTATGGTTTGCGCCGCACCGCTTCGGTCAGCACCCCCCCCTCGCCATAGCCGACATAGCCAGGAGGCGCCCCTTTGAGGGAGCTGACGGAATGCGCCTCTTGGTACTCGGACATGTTGATGGTGATGACGTTTTGTTCACCGCCATACAGCACCTCGGCCAGCGCCAGTGCAGTTTCGGTCTTGCCCACACCCGACGTACCGGCCAGCATGAACACCCCGATAGGCTTGCTGGGATTGTCAAGACCCGCGCGGCTGGTCTGGATGCGCTTGGCGATCATTGCCATGGCGTGATCCTGTCCGATGACGCGCTTGCCCAGATGCTCTTCGAGGTTCAGCACAGTGGCCAGTTCGTCAGATACCATGCGTCCGACGGGAATGCCGGTCCAGTCGCCGACCACACTTGCTACTGCCTGCTCGTCTACAATCGGCAGGATCAGGGGGCTCTCGCCCTGGGCTTCATGCAGCTTGACGTTCGCCGCTTTCAGCTTGGTCATCACCTCCGCACGTGCGGCATCGTCCAAGGCGTCATCGCCGCCTTCTGGTGCAAGCTCTGAACCTTCTTCGATCGGTGCCCCACCTGCCCGCAACTGCGCGCGCAGGTCCAGAATTTCTGCGACAATTTCTTTTTCCACGTCCCAGCGCGCCTGAAGCCCGACCAGCCGTTCTTCGACTTCGGCCTTCTGGGCTTCTACTTTGGCGCGGCGTTCGTCGACGTCAAAACCGGCGGTTTCATCGCGGCCAATGATATCCAGCTCCGTGTTCAGCGTTTCAATCTTGCGCTGTGCGTCGTCCACTTGCGCTGGTACAGCATGCTGACTTACCGCGACACGCGCACAGGCAGTATCAAGCACGCTGACGGATTTATCCGGCAATTGGCGGGCAGGAATATAGCGGGCGGAAAGCGCCACGGCGGCTTCGATCCCCTCGTCCAGAATCTGTACCTTGTGGTGTTTCTCTAGCATCGACGCGATGCCGCGCATCATCATGATGGCCTTGGGCACGTCAGGTTCGTCAACCTGCACCACCTGAAAGCGCCGCGTCAAAGCAGGGTCTTTTTCGATGTATTTCTTGTACTCGGCCCATGTTGTCGCACCGATGGTGCGCAACGTCCCGCGGGCCAGTGCAGGCTTCAGCAGGTTCGCGGCATCCCCCGTACCGGCAGCACCGCCTGCGCCGACAAGCGTATGGGTTTCATCAACAAACATGATGATCGGGATCGGGCTGGACTGTACCTCGTCAATCACCGAACGCAGGCGATTTTCGAACTCGCCTTTCATGCTTGCGCCGGCCTGCAACAGGCCGACATCCAACACCAGCAGGCGCACATCCTGCAAGGCCGGCGGCACGTCGCCGCGTGAAATCCGCAGTGCAAATCCTTCGACCACCGCGGTTTTCCCAACCCCTGCTTCGCCCGTCAGAATCGGGTTGTTCTGGCGACGGCGCATCAGCACGTCGATGATCTGGCGGATCTCTTCGTCACGACCGACAATCGGATCAATCTCGCCGTTGCGGGCCTGTTCAGTCAGGTCTGTACAATATTGTGCAAGTGCCTCGCCCTTGCCCATCTGGGCCGGCGACATGGCATCGGATGCCTCACCCGGAACAGCACCGCCGCCGGTGGTTGACCCGTCTTGCGCGCCCATGCGTTCTTCGGGGGAACCATCGGTCGCGTCGTGAAAATTTTCGGCCAGATCGTCATGTTTGATTTTGGCAAGTTCCGGCGAAATACTGGTCAGAATGTTGCGCAGGGCTGGCGTTTTCAGCATACCAAGGAGCAAATGACCGGTGCGAACATTTGACGAGCTGAACAACAGCGAGCCGAAAACCCAACCGCGTTCCATCGCGTCCATCAAATGGTCCGACAGGTCGGAAATGGCCGAGGCACCCCGCGGCAACCCGTCCAGATTGCGGGTCATTTCAGCGGCGATCTTGCCCACATCCAGATCATAATGGTCGACGATCCGGTGCAAATCGCTATCCTGACCCTGCAGAATCTGGTGCATCCAATGGACAACTTCGACATAAGGGTTGCCGCGCATTTTACAAAAAACAGTGGCCCCTTCGACGGCTTTATATCCAAGACTGTTCAGTTTTCCGAACAATGCGACTCTGCTGATCTCGCTCATTATTATGTCCCCTTATTATTCATATTTACGCCACCCGACCCCGTGGCGTGAGGAACAGGTCCCCCGCATCCGGGCGCGGTGTGTCGTCTTCGCGTTTCATCTCTACCCAAGATGTCTGGCCCAAACGGGTTTTCCCGCCCAGCACCGACCTTGGTACTTCGTCCCCTTTGAGGATCAGCTGCACATCCCAGTCCAGCGTGTCGCCCGCATAGGTGCGCACAATTGATTCAAGCCGTTCAAACCCGTCCGTGCCGGGCATGAACCGCTCGTAACGCTCACGGCTCAGCGGCCCGATGCGGATGCGGAACTTTGAGGCGCGGCTCCAGACTTTGCTGCCCACACTCGTGGTTTGGCCCAAGCCCGCGTTGCTGCCCAATTCCCAGCAGTCATCTGGCTCAAGATGCAGCCAGGTGCCGACAAACTGGTCGATCTCGGCATGTACATCAAAGAAATGGCTGATCAGCGAAACCAACCCGTCCGGGTTTTTTGAGCCCTGCGACATATAAGCGGCAAAATGTCGGCGGGCGACATCAGGCATCGCGTCACGCTCTTGAAAGCCGCCACCGCGATAGCCGGCAATCGCCGCAACACGGCGTTCAAATGCATCATCGCCGCGGTCATAGCTGGGCGCCGGATTACCGCTGCGCCACGCGCGATACAGCAGGCTCATCATCCGGTGGGTCAGCATGTTCGCAAAGGCAACAATGGTATGATCGCGGTGATTGCGCTGCCGGTTGCGGGCGTATTCCGTCAGGTGCAACGGCAAAGGCCCCTGCGGCCCGAACAACCCGAAAAAGCGGCTGATCATCGTGCCGGGCACCTTGTCGGTCCCGGGTTTAAAGCTGCGGATGGTTGAGGGTGGAAAGGACAGCTCGGCCTCTTGGCCCAAACGCACGCGGTCTTCGCGAGGGCGGCGCGATTCACCCAAACGCGGCGCGTCGGGATAGGCGGCATCAATCACACGCATGGCCTGAAAAACGTGATGTTCTTCAGGCTTTTCCACCAGTTTGGCGAAATGTCCTAGAGTGTCTGGCCCAGTCCGCTTGTCGGTCGCCATCTGGCGATCTCCCCCCGTCGTTCGGTCTTCAAGACCGTCTCAGTAAAACTATTGATGGTCGTATATTTGCGGAAAAACCGCTCCATCACGGCGCCCAGCACATAAACGCTGGTGCCTTCAAAAAATGTCTCGTCAAATTCTATTGTGATCTCTAGTCCGCGCACCGCAGTGGACAGCACTTCGTCGCTCATCCGGCGCACAATTGGCCGACTGGAAACATTGGTGATCCCCTCAAGCTGCTTTTCGGTCACGCGGTTGCCAAGGGGGGCATAGATCCCGATCAATTCGCGCAAGGCCTCGGCAGAGCTTCCATCGGTGGTTTGGGCAATCGAAAGGTAGTTCAGCGAAAGATGGCTGATCAGACGCCAGGCAGTATCCCCCTGCGCCAGCGTCGGATGGGGCCGTGTCGGCGATATCGGCGTGCGCACTGTCTTGACCGGCCCACCGTCAGGCAGGTGGAAGACATTGTCGTCACCGACTGACAAAAGCATGGGCAAATCGCGGTTGGTACAAAGTGCTGTGACCGCAAGCTGATCCAGTTTGGCCGAATAGGGTGCCTGTTTGCGATCTACCAAAGAAAGATACACCTCAGACCCAAGATAGGACGTGCGCACACCGCGCAGCCGTTCTTTCTCGCTGCGTTGTCGCATCTTGCGGCTTTGCGTATAATAGGTAGCGTGCATGTCACCCGCGGCTGTAAAATCGGTGGCAGAATAGAAGGGCCGAAATTCCACGTCTTCGGCACCGTCACCGCTGATGCCTGTCACGGATTCAATGTTGTAAATCTCAAAATCCAGCCCCGCTGTGCGGTTCGGCACGACATGTTGCTCGGTGTCACGGGCCGTCACGTGCAGCCGGTCACAACGTTTGCGAAACAAGTTAACAGCAGGCACGGCATTCAGGCCAAAAGCCTCGGGTGTGATGGCCGGCGCCAGATCCTTGTTGCCATCCCCTAGCAGGATGTAAATGTCGACTTCGGCGCCTTTGGCATTGCGCAAGGCAGGTTGCAGACCGCTGAGATTCACAAACATGAACCGTTCGGGCATTGCAAAATATTCCTGCAACAGGCGGTAGCCATCGAATGTGCGGCGCGGCGTTGGCAACAAGGCTTCCTCTTGCGTAAGCCCTACTTGTTCCAGCGCCCCGTTGGGCAACCCCATCGTCCAGTCTGCACGCCGGTCCGCAGAGCGGCCCGCAACGCCGACCGTCTGGGTACACAGCAATTCGTGCAACTGCCAACTGCGCCCTGACTGGCGGTCCAGATAAAGCGTCAGGTCGTCCATGCTAAGCTCTGAAATCGGGTCCCCGTCCAAGCGTTTCAACCGCAAACGAATGCCTGCACGTGCCTTGCTGCTGGTTCCGACACCGGCCGCGACCAAACCACCACGGCTGTCTATATATTCCGCTTCGGAAATCTCGATAGGCCACATGGTGACCTTATGAGCGGTTCGAAATTCACACGCCGTCTGCTCGCCATCCAGCAGACGGCTGCGTACGGTTGTGTGTCGTGGCAACACGTAACCGGATTTTAGCCCCGCATTCGACAGATCCGGTTTGAACTGCGCAATCATCATCGACGGCGTCGGAGCCAGATAATGCGGGTAAATGATTTCAAGCAAATGCGAGGTGAAAACCGGAAACTGCATTTCCAGTTCCAGCTGGACACGGGCGGAAAGAAACGCGACCCCCTCAAGCAACCGCTCGACATAGGGGTCCATGACCTCGACCCCTTCCATTCCCAATCGGGCGGCAATCTTGGGGTAGGCGTCGGCAAATTCCGCGCCCATGTCGCGCATATAGGAAAGTTCGTTTTCGTAATGTCTGAGCAGTCGGGTATCCATCGCGTTTACCCCACCCTATCGAGCGAAATCTCACCCGTTGTCACATCGACCTTGCTGCGCAAGTACAGCTCAAGCGGGACCGGCTGGGCCCACATATCAGCGTGAATATCGAACGCAATCTGGGTTTCGCCCTTGGCCTGCTCGGTGCGCAACTCGACAGCGGTCGATCCCATGATGATACGCGGTTCATGCACCGAAATGGCATTCAGAATGGACTTGCGGATCAGTTCGGCACGCACAGACGTTGAGTATTCCCCCGCAACCTCGCGCACACCGTAATTCAAGACGGATTTCGCGGCATTGGGGTATCTTTCAGGATCCAGAATCTTGGCGCCAAGGCTGTTGGTATTCAACAACCATGACAGATCCCTTTTGATGATCTCGCGCAGGCGGGTGATGTCGATGGCGCGATGTGCACGGCTTTCTTGCTTTTGGGTTGGTTCTTCGTCGGTCAACCTGTCCAACAAGGACGGTTGCAACCGTTCAGCAAGCATTTTTTCAGCCATCTTGCGCAGCCTCTTCCGGCTCTTCCAGGCCGTGATCAAAGATCAGTTCACGGACATCAAGAAGGGCCACATCGTCTTGATCGGTCGCAAATAACCGCTGGCCCACACCGACAAAAGTTTCGCCACCTGCGTCTATCCAATTGGTAGCACGTGACAATTTCTCGGCGTCGCCGCCATTTTCTGGTGTCGCAGCATAGCGTGTCGGGATCAGGGCCACCACTTCACCGCCATTGCGCAGCGTCACATTTGCCGCGGTCCAGACCGCATCGCGCAGGTCAGCCGGTTCTTCTATCACAAGCTTTGAAACCTGTGCAAAAGGCAGCCAGAAATAGCGCCCGTTGATCACAATTTCCAAAACCGGGCCCATGCGCATATCGGCATCCGCGATCCATTCGAATGCGGTGCCATTCACCGTTCCGGAGCTGGCAGGTGCCTGATCAAACGCCTGTTCCCGCAGTGCGGCAGCCTCGGCAGGTTTTCCCAGCGCTAGCATTTTCTGCGCTTCAATCAGCAAGGCAAGCCAGGGATCAGGTTCGCCAAAAACCATCGGCTCTTTTTCGCCTTTAAACACCTTTTCGCGATAAACTTCGCAGATGATCCCCTCGCGATAGGTCTGGGCCATCATCAATGCCAACGGATCCATTTCACCGCTCAGTTTCAGCTGGTTGATCGCCCGCTTCCAATCACCCAGTACACAGAGCAACTGAAACAAGAAAATGCGCAGCTTGGCATCCGCAGGCTCTGCACGGACCTTGTCTTGCAAGGCTGTGAGTGTGGCAGTCAGGTCGCCAGATTTGAGATGTTCTTCGGGCGTCATATGACAGCCTCCGCTCGGGTAAGGATGCGAGGAGAATGGAAAGTGGTGAGGAAAGCCGCGCGCAGATCACTGCGCGCGGCACCATTATCAATCGCCGGAATAGGTTTCCATCTTGCCGGAACGCAGGTTCCACAGGAACTCGTTCTCTTTGGCCAGAGCACCGGTTGCCTGGTTTGTATGGTGATATTCCATCTTCACACCAACATAGGCCAGCGACCATGTCTCTTCCGGAATGCCATCAGCGCTTGCGGAAACGCTGTATTTGTCAACGATCACGTTCTTGAACGTCCAGATCGCGAATGGCTTCAGGCCTTCGCCATCGCCGTCACCTGAACGACACCAATGCATGGTCACGGTGTCTTTTACCGTGCCGTTTGCAACTGCGAGGGCCAGCAGGTTGGACGCTTTGCCGATCTGCGATGTCAGTTCGATTTTCTGAAAGTTCGTGTTTGCATGCGAGCGCTGGTTCGACCCAAGGTCGGTCATGTCGACCGCACGCTCCAGTTCAAATGTAGCAGATTCCAGAACGATCCAGTTCTTGTGGTTCCCTTCAGTGCCGTCACCAGGGATTTTGTCGATTTCCATGAACATGTTAGCAGCCATTGTGCTATTCCTTTCAAAAAGATTGTTAAGTTTAAGTTAGGCGGTAGTGGCGGACCCCAAGCTAATTCGAGGGATCAGGCGCCTTTTTCAGAAGGGAGCTTGGATACAAGCCGCAATGAAACCGAAAGGCCTTCCAACTGGTAATGCGGGCGCAGGAAGAACTTCGACGTATAATATCCGGGATTGCCTTCCACCTCTTCGACAACAACTTCTGCTGCTGCGAGCGGCTTCCGCGCCTTCTCGTTTTCCGACGAAATGTCGGCGTTGAAATCAACGTAATTGTTGATCCACTCTTGCAGCCATCTTTCCATATCCTGACGACTTTTGAAAGACCCGACTTTATCGCGCACCATGCATTTGAGGTAATGTGCAAAGCGGCATGTGGCGAAAAGATAAGGCAGGCGGGCAGCAAGGTTTGCGTTGGCCGTCGCGTCCGGGTCATCATATTCTGCCGGCTTGTGCAGAGACTGAGCGCCCATAAACGTAGCAACGTCCGTATTTTTCCGGTGTATCAGGGGCATCATGCCATTCTTGGCAAGTTCCGCTTCGCGCCGGTCGTCGATGGCGATTTCTGTGGGGCATTTCTGATCCACGCCACCGTCTGTTGTTGGGAAAGTATGCGAAGGCAAATTTTCCAACGTACCGCCGGATTCCACGCCACGAATGCGCGAACACCAGCCGTATTCCTTGAACGAGCGGTTGATGTTAACCGCCATGCCGTAGGCCGCGTTGATCCAGCCGTATTTGCTGTGATCCG
>JBARCL010000200.1:0-3989 GCA_049794055.1 Sulfitobacter sp. | reverse complement strand
GGATTGCTTCAAGCGCAACCTTGGCCTTGAAATCGGGCGAATGGTTCTTTCGTTTCGTCATTTTGGATCACTTCTTTCACAAGTTGATCCACCTTAACTACTGGTCCGAAATCCCGCGACCACCTCTAACCAAGCATTGATCTCCCGCGTATCGCAAGCATTTCTGGGCCCGTCGCGGTTCCCACGCTGCGTCTGTTGTAGGCTTGCTGGCTACCTGCCATGGCGCGGCCAAACGCATATGTGCCTCCCATACCGCTTGTGAGCGCAGGCATTACAATGTTGCCAGAAACGGTTCTCACAATGAACGGGGTGGCAATGATGAATCCTTTGGCCATCAAGACCATCATGAAGAAGGGAATAAGTGCGCCAATATTAGTAGCGCCTTCTGGATCGCCAAGTTCTCCCAGCAACGCGCGAGACACCCCCGTTATTGTTGCAAAAACGCCAGCCACAATAATGGGATAAATGGCAAAAGAAATTAGTGCTGAAAGCCAGCGTGCAAAATAGTCTTTTGTGACATCAAAAAGCGTCAAGAAGATCATCACAGGCGCGATACCGATGAGGAGCGCGATCATTAAGCGCGACGCGACTAAAATAAAAGCTGCGAGACCACCAAGGATCGAAAGTAAAAGTACTCCAAGTATGTCCAGCATGGCGCCAGCCATCCAGTTTAGCTCGGAACCGGCGGCGTTTAGGTAGTCACCAAGAGACTCAATTAGACTATCGAACTCTTCGGCAAATGTCCCTGACGGTCCGGGGGTGCCGCCACCGACTGATCCGACCAGTGCGCCAGCGATACTATCAATGCCGTTGAGAATGGCTGATGAAAAAGCGTTGAATTGAACCCAGTTTGTCGCGAAGAGACCCACCAGCGCGATTTTCAGAGCAAGCCAAAAGGCAGTTCGCCCATCCATCGAACGATATTGATACGCCATGTTAACGAAAACGAAGATCACAAGGATCGTTGCCGCTAGAATTATCAATGTTCCAACAGTAGCGGCAACTGATCCAAATTGGGTTTCGGCAGCAGTGTTCAGGTATCCTTCGGCAGTTTCCACGAAGTAAGTTACAACACTCAACTTTCTGCTCCTTACCAGTTGCCCTGTTGCTCACAGATCGGTTTGGCAACCCTTCGGTTTTCATTTGCTATGTCGCGATATTGCTCGGTTCTCTCTGTGGCCCCCCATCGGTCCAAGTTTGCATAGGCCTCTAAGAAAATGGTTTCGACGGTCGTCCAAGATGGGAATCTTGTTTCACAAGAACAATCACCGCTTTCTGCAACAGCTTGCATGCTTTGCGCGCGATACATTTGCTGGATCAGCACTTTGTTTTGCGCTTCACGTAGCGGAATTCTGTCTACCCATTCAGGTTGCGGCGGTTGATCTGGACATACTCGCGGCGTCTCACTTCCTAACGTTGGAGTGATCTGAGCACTTGCGTAACTTGCATTGACGGCCACAAGTAAGATGAAGGTGACATGTATCAGTTTCATCTTGCCGCCTCGCCAGTTCCGGCGGCTTGTTCGACGATCTCACGTTTAAAGAATACATTTACTACATCGAAGCCAAGACTTGCTGGAACGACTGAGATCACTTCAAAGCCAACTTCACCCCATTCACGTAGGGTCTGCTGCATCCCTGCATATTTTTTGTCCGTAGAGATGTCGAAGTTGAGAACTTCATGTTCAAATTGTTTCATTCTGGCCTCCTGTCTCTGATGTGCCGGGCAGATAAAACTCGGTAATGCCCCGGTCTCCCTCATGGCGACCAGCTTGGATGATGACATCAATTGAGCTTTCGATATATTCTATCATGTCTCGATAAGTCATAGGCACATCGGTCTTCAAAGCGGCGATCGCTAGGCGTTGAACCGCCAGTTGAGGCGTCTCTGCGTGAAGGGTCGTCATCGATCCACCATGGCCAGTGTTGATCGCTTCCAAGAACGTCATTGCCTCCTGGCCGCGGACCTCTCCCAGCACGATGCGATCCGGCCGCATTCTTAGAGTGGATGTGAGCAGCACGTCTGCCGATTGAGCAGAATTGTCACGATTTGAGATTAGTGTGACGGAATTTGGCTGCGTCGGAACCAACTCCGCAGCCTCTTCAATCGTGATGATACGTTCGTCATCAGGGACGTCAGCGAGGATTTTGCGCGCGGCAACAGTCTTACCCGTGGATGTCCCACCAGAGACGATCATATTCAGTTTGTTTTCAACGCAAAACTTTGTGGCCGCATATATGTCGCCACCGGCAACCACTTCACGTAGAGCGAGGTTCTTTTGCTGGCGTTCGGCCTCCAAACTACGCTCAGCTCCAAATAGAAACTTTAGTTCAATGTCTTCCAATGGAAGCGTCGAGAAAAATCTGAGCGCGATTGCGTAACCATCGCGGACGGCCGGGGGCTGGATCACCTGCGCTCTGATAGAGCGGCCATGATAGGGAACGCTGACAGAGATAATTGGCTTGTTCTTGCTCATTGGTGTGGAGGCTTTGTCAGCAATTTGGGAGGCAAGGTCCTTAATATCAGTTTTGGATAGAACCGTATTGAGGCGGCGCATGAAGTGATCGCCCTGAAACTCCCCCCACAGTGAGCCGTCTGGGTTGATACACAATTCAATGACATCATCGCGTTTCGCCTCGGGGATTTTATCAAGGCTGACCTGGAAGTAGTTTGAAGCCATCAGAAGATCTCTAGATCACGATCAACCATGACCGTGATGCGAGAGCCTTGATCAACATAGATGACAGGACCGATAGCGAGGTATTCTCCAATCACGCTGTCTGTGCTGTCGGCCAGATCATCGCCAACATCTTCCAGAACTTCTGCGGAAGCCTCATCTTCAACCTGAGCGGCAGCAGCGCCGGGCAGGGCGGTTATGAGCGAGATCAGCGCTGCAGAACCGAAGCGTTCGCCAAAACGGGTGTCGACGACACCTGTTACGCCGGAACGACCAAGTTCATCGCCTCCGAACGAGCTGATTGTCACTGTCTGGTTATTGGGCATGATAATTCTATCCCAAGCGACCGTGACCCGCTGTTGGGCAATTTCTACACCAGATTGATAGCGCCCGATCAAGCGTGACCCACGCGGGATCAGAATGCGCGACCCGTCAAAGGAATAGACATCTTCTGAAATTATCGCTCGTATCGCGCCGGGCAGTGAACTGTCCAAGGCTGTTTCGGTCAACGCTTGAATCATTGTACCTTGGACAACCGTATTTGCTGGATTGGCGATGACTTCTGCTTGTGTGACTTGGGACGGCAATGCTCCGTTCACAACAAAATCTTGGACTGTTCCGAGTGTACGTTCGCTGAGGGCGTCAGAGCCATCGGCCCCAGCACCGCCACCAAAAGCGATGGTAGGGGATTCTATGCGGGCTTGCTGGAAGGCAAGTTCCTCTGCACGCCGTCGTTCCAGTTCTGCCATTCTGCGCGCTTCTTCCTCGCGTTGAAGCCTTTGCTGTTCGGCCTCCAACAGATCATTTTGAGATGGACCTGATGCGGGTGTTGGCGGCTGAAGCTGGGCAAGTTCAAGGTCCATGCGTAATCGTTCAAGCTCGCGATCTCTCGCCTCGAGTTCATTTTGAAACTGTTCCTGAGCGCTTTCCGATGACGCCTGAAGAGCAGCAATTTGTTCGCTCAAGGAATTGATTGCATCTGCCGCAGCAGTGTCGTCTTCGACCACTGGCTGTTCGGCGTTCTGCAAGGCTTCGATTTGTGCCTGTAGCGCCGCGAGTTGTGCCAACAATTCCGCATTTGGTTCGACCTGTGTTTCTACGATCTGAACTTCCGGACCTGGTGGAGGAGGGGGGACAAACGGAGCAATATCACCAAATCCTTCGCCTTCAGATTGGAATTCCTCTGTGTCCGTCGTCATATAAAATGGGACATCAGAGCGGCTTGAGCATTGGAGGCTCTGGCTCGTTTGTGTGATTGATTATGCTGCTTGTTTTTGATGTTGCAAGCGGCGTTGTTGGATTGTCCGTTTCT
>JBARCL010000199.1:0-3063 GCA_049794055.1 Sulfitobacter sp. | reverse complement strand
GTGACCCGCAGCTACGTGGCCACTGTTGGCTACGCCTTTGAACCTGAAACCCGCCAACGCCTGCAGGACGTATGGGCCAACCCCATGGGCTTCGTGGTCACCTCATACCGCGTCGACGCCGAGACTTTGGAGAACTGATCCCTTGAACACCGCTGCCTGTTTGATTTGTGCTGCCGCTTTGCTATCGGCGTCCCCTGCAATGTCCGAGACCGTTCCGCGAAGCGGGCCGCTCGACAATCGTGTGCGCACCGCAACTTACGTTGAGAACCAAGTCTTCGTGATTGAAACCGACTTGCGTCATTCAACGACTATCCACTTTGGGCAGGGCGAACGGTTTGACGTCGTCATCGTTGGCGACACCGAGAGTTTCCAAGTCGATCCGATCCCCGAGCTTGGCAATGTCCTGACCATCAAGCCCCATGTCCAAGGGGCCTCAACCAACATGACGGTGATCACTAACCGCCGAACATATTCTTTCCATTTGCGTGAAGGGGCCATTCCGGGTCGCTCGGGCATGTTTTTCGAGGTGCGGTTTCGCTATCCAGAAGATGAGCGTCGCGCGGCAGCTGCCAATACCCAACCCAAAGGCTTTGAGGCCCCGCGCAACTATAGCTACCGCGTCGCGGGCGAAGGGGATTTCCGTCCAACCCATATCTACGACGACGGGCGATATACGTACTTCGCCTTCCGTGAAAACGGACGCCAACCTGCAGTCTTCAAGGCCGACGATCAAGGCCGCGAGCGCACCGTGAACTGGACCCAGCAAGGCAATATAGTTCGGGTGCTTGGGGTGAACGAGTTCTGGACCCTTCGCATTGGCGATGAAGCCATCTGCGCCTTGCGCGATGACAGCGCAATTTATGTGAGCAACTGATCATGGCTGATGAGAACATACCCGACTTGCAGGACCGCCTCAGCACATTCAGCCAGAAGGGCAAAGCCAAACGCAGTGGCGGTAATATCGGTGTCGGGGCATTGGCGATCGCCCTTGCGCTTGGCGGAGGTGGTGCCGCCTATTTCTTGGCGACAAATCTGCAAGAAGGAACAGACGGCTTAGAAACATCTGATGTTGAGGCCTTCCAAGACCAACGCACCGGAAATGGCGGGCGGTTGGAATTCCCGCCGGATGAAGCGGAACAGCGGGTTAATGATGCACTGATCGCTGTTGAGGAAGCACTCGATGTGCCGGCCCCTGCCCCAGCAGCAGAACCCAGTGCAGCAGTGCTTGAAGAAATCGCAAAGCTACGGGAAGCGCTTGCTGCAAGCCAGTCTGCCCGCAACGCCGAAATCCAAGAAGCCGTCTCTGATTTACGAGAGGCGTTTCAGGTTCAGACCGACGCGCTTGAAGCCTCCATCGCCGCCAAAGACACCGAGTTGCAAAACGCGCAGCGGCAGAACGAAGCACGTTTGGCCGGGCTGCAGGCGATGTTGGACGCGGAACGCGCACAACGCGAAGGACTTGAATCCGAAATGGCGCGCGAGGGATTGATAGCAGATCAACGGTTGCTTGAAGAACGCCAGCGGCAGGAGGACGAACAACGTCAGCGTGAAGCGGAACGGGTGGCGCAAGAATTACTTACCGCGCAGATCGTTTCGCCTTCTGTCGTATATGCAGACGGCCCGCGTTCCGCATCCGCTGGCGGAACAAGTCCAAATGCTGCTGTGGCAGGAGCGGATGGGCCAGCCCTTTCTGAAAACGAGCAATACTTACGACAAGGTGCGCGACCGTTAGAAGTCCAAGAAGCATCCCAGCTGGCCTTCCCAGAGCGAACGCTTTCACAAGGCTCTGTCATTCAAGCCGCCCTGCAGACTGCTATCAACAGCGACCTGCCGGGCTCTGTTGTTGCGGTTGTGTCTGAACCCGTGCCTGCGTTTTCTGGCGATCAAATCCTGATCCCGCGCGGCTCGCGCCTTTTTGGCCAATACCGTTCCGGAATTGAGTTGGACCAAAAACGCATCCTGATCCTATGGACCCGCGTACTGACCCCTGATGGGACGTCGATTGAAATTGCATCCGTTGGCGGCGACCAGCTTGGGCGCTCTGGGTTAACTGGGATCGTGGACACAAAGTTCGCTGAACGCTTTGGCGGCGCGGCGCTGATCTCGCTCATTGGCGCAGCACCCGCTGTCGCCGCAAACAGCACCGACAATGAGACTGCTAGCGAAGTCCTTCAGGGGGTTTCCACAGATATGGAAGACGCAGTTGGATCGGTAATCGCCGAGCAGGTCTCGATCTCACCCACTATTTATATTGATCAAGGTGCATCCGTGACCGTCCTCGTCGACCGTGATGTGGTGATCTATTGAGCCAGCACCCGAAACCTGCGTCATACTTGGAGCGATATCTTGAGCCGTTTCGCGACCTATTACTGCGGGACGACGTCGTTGAAATCGCAATCAATCCTGATGGGAAAGTCTGGGTCGAAGCCGCAGGTGACGCAACAATGCGGCATGAAGGCCAAACAGTAGATCGAAACACTGCCTTCAATATGGCCCAAACAATCGTCGGTGATGCCAATGCCCGCGTATCAGAGAAGAACCCGTTGGTGTCTGGCAAAGTTGAATATGCAGGCCGCCCTCTGCGCGTTCAGGTAGCAGTTTCACCTGCCATCGAACAGGGCGCTTCGATTACGATCCGGCTGTTCGCCACGGCGGGCGTAAAAGGGTACAAGCCATCCTATCTTTTTGGAAAAGCTGTTTCGCTCGACCAACTGCGGGCTGAAAAGATGAAGGACATTGCCAACCAAGCTGAAGAAAACCTCGATGCCGCTTTGGAGGCCTTGGTGCATCAAAGGCTCAATATATTGATCAGTGGTGGCACATCGACAGGCAAGACCACCTTTGCTCGACACCTCCTTACTCATGTCGATGATGGCGAACGACTGATTACGATTGAAGATGCGTTTGAACTGTTCCCTAGCCAACCCAATACGGTGGCCCTGCTGGCAAGTCGCGGCACTGGCACACAGAGAAGTTCGAACGCGCTTTTGCAAGCTTCTTTGCGGATGCGCCCTGACCGAATTATCGTTGGGGAACTGCGCGGGGACGAAGCCTTGACCTATC
>JBARCL010000198.1:0-11766 GCA_049794055.1 Sulfitobacter sp. | reverse complement strand
AGGGATTCGAACCCTGGGGACGCTCTCACGCCCGTCGGTTTTCAAGACCGGTGCATTCGACCACTCTGCCAAACCTCCGCTGCCCGCTCCTCCTAATGTGCAAAAATTGATTCGGCAAACCACAATCTTCACCTTCAAAAACTGTTGGCTTCTGGGGAAATTCGCCGATGCCTGTCTTGCAGCCTTTCCAGCTGTGACGTTGCAGGTTAATGTGCGCCCAAGAGCCTCTTCAAGGGGACCCGAAGGTGCGCCGTGATCGACGGTAAAACGAGGTCCGAAGTGACCGACAGGCAAGGACGTTAGCAGATGAGCAGGCCTATGGAATTAACGCGCAGCCCCCGGCATACCGCACGATTGGGCGTATCTGCTGCCTTCGCATTGGCCCTGCTTGCAGGATGCGATGAGAATGGCCAGTTCAGCCTGCCAATGCCAAAAAGCAAGACCGCGGCAACAACCGCAGGCAGCACCAAATCCACAAAACTGGTTGAACGTGACGTTGAGGCGCCTGAGGTGTTTTCGGCCACGGATCAGGGGTTGTGGGATGGTCGCCCCTCGCTTGGCGGGGTTTGGGTGGCGCATCCGGATGTGACAGAACCCGAACGCGTGATTATCCGCAACGAGGCGAACGGCAAGTTCGTCATCGGCGCACTGTTTCGCAAGGAACGCGATCTGCCCGGACCCAAGTTGCAAATCTCATCCGATGCCGCCGCGGCACTGAGCATTCTGGCGGGGGCACCGGCGCCTCTGAATGTGACCGCATTGCGTCGCGAAGAAGCGGAGGAGGCCGGGCCAGTCGATGAGACCGCGACCGATACGATCGACGCGCCGGCGCAAATTTCCGAAACATCGCTTGACCCGATTGCCGCCGCGGGTGCTGCAATTGACGCCTCAGTCGCGACGCCCCCTGCCCCGAAACCCGAAGCCCCGCGCCCGACGTCTGCGCTGGCTAAACCCTTCATCCAGATTGGCATCTTCTCAGTCGAAGAGAATGCAAACCGTGTTGCAAACCAGATGCGCAGCGCCGGCATGGTCCCTGTTGTCAAACAATCCGAAATCAATGGCAAACCGTTCTGGCGAGTCCTTGTCGGCCCTGCGACCTCCAAATCCGAACTTAACAACCTCATCAAGGCGATCAAAGCCGAAGGCTTTTCCGACGCCTATGCGGTCACCAACTAACGGGAGCCCGCCCGCCTATGTTTCGCACCCTTTCCTCAAGAGTACTGGCAACCAGCCTGACGCTGGCCCTGTGCACATCTACCGTATTCGCCTTTGAAACCAAGGCGACAGCAGCATATGTCATAGACCAGACCACTGGCACGGTGCTTTTGGCCAAGGACGCCGATACGCCGTTGCCACCGGCATCGATGTCGAAACTGATGACACTTTACATGGCATTCGAGGCTGTCGCGTCAGGCCGGTTGGAATTGGACCAGAAGTTGCCCGTCTCAGCGGACGCTGCCGCCTACAGTGGTTCTACGATGTTCCTGCAGGAAGGCGAAAGGGTCTCGGTCGAGAACCTGCTGCGCGGTATCATCGTGTTGTCAGGCAATGACGCTTGCGTGGTGATCGCAGAGGCACTGTCCGGTACGGAAGGCCGTTTTGCCCGCGACATGACCATGCGTGCGCAACAGCTGGGCATGACCAATTCGACCTTCATGAATTCAAACGGCTGGCCAAAGTCCGGACACCGCATGTCGATGCGCGATCTGGGGTTGCTGGCGAACCGGCTTATCTCGGATTTTCCACAATTTTATCCGATGTTCGCCGAACGCGAATTTATGTTCGACCCGAACGAAAGTTCCAATCGGTTTAACCGTAACCCCTTGCTACAACTGGATATAGGTGCGGACGGGCTAAAGACCGGTCACACCACCGAAGCCGGGTACGGTCTTGTCGGCAGCGCCAAACAAGGCGGGCGCCGGGTGATTTTTGTGATCTCGGGGTTGGACAGCGCGGCAGGACGCGCACGTGAATCTGAATCTATCGTCAACTGGGCCTTTCGCCAGTTCAGCCAGAAAACCCTTGGCACCGCGGGCACACAACTTGCCGAAGCTCCGGTGGCCATGGGCGAGCAACCGACCGTCGGGTTGGAACTCGCCAAGGACCTCTCGGTCTTGACGCCGATTTCAGCAAGTGGCGGGTTGAATGGCGAGGTCGTGTTCACCGGTCCTTTCCGCGCCCCAATCACCAAGGGGGATGCGATTGCCGAATTGATCCTGACCCGCGAGGGCCTGCCGGATGTGAAAGTCCCGCTTGTTGCGGCGCAAACCGTGCAACCGGGTGGCTTCATGGTGAAAATGACCGCCGCAGCCAGACATCTTCTGGCGCGTCTTAACGCAGGGCCACAGGACGCCTCGTGAAGGGAACCGGCCTTTTCATCAGTTTCGAAGGGATCGACGGTTCGGGCAAGTCCACGCAGGCACAACTGCTGGCGGACCACCTGCGCGATCTGGGCCATGATGTAGTGCTGACCCGCGAACCGGGCGGTTCACCGGGGGCCGAGGAAATCCGCGCATTGGTCTTGCAGGGCGACCCTGACCGCTGGTCCGCTCGCAGCGAAATCCTGTTATTCACCGCGGCACGGCGCGATCACCTGGAACGGACCATCCAACCGGCGCTGGCGGCAGGCAAAATTGTGATCTGTGACCGCTTTGCCGATTCAACACGGATGTATCAGGGACTATCGCGCGGGGACCTGCGCGGTTTGGTTGACGAATTGCACCGCCTGATGATCGGCGTTGAACCGGACCTGACCGTGCTGATCGACATGGACCCGACCAAAGGGTTGTCGCGGGCTTTGGCGCGCCAAACCGTTGAGGAACGGTTTGAGGATTTCGGAGAAGAACTACAACAGGCCATGCGCGCCGGCTTTCTGGCGCTCGCTCAGGAGTTCGCGGACCGGTTTGTCACCATCGACGGCGGGCGGGCCATCGAAGATGTTGCCGCCGATGTTCAAAAAACTGTCACGGCACGTTTGCCGTCCTGAGCCTTCCCTCCCGCGCCAAACCTGCTAGACCCAGACCATGAGTGATGACGTCCCCCAGCCCGACCGCGTGAGCGGTGCCCTCCATCCACGCGACACGCCCCGTCTGATCGGGCATGGCGCGGCAGAGGCGGTATTTCTGGACGCTTTCAATTCTGGCAAGCTGCACCATGCCTGGATGCTCACCGGGCCGCGCGGTGTCGGCAAGGCAACGCTGGCCTGGCGGATTGCACGGTTCTTGCTGGCGACACCGGTCGATGACGGCGGCATGTTTGCCGCCCCGACACCCGATACCCTCGACATTGATCCCGATCATCCCGTGGCCCGCCGGATTGCGGCCAGCGGCGAAGGCGCTTTGCGTGCTGTCACGCGCTCTCTCAATCCTGATACCAAGAAAATGCGCAAACAGATCGTTGTCGATGACATCCGCGCCTTGAACGGGTTTTTCCACATGTCTGCTGCAGAAGGCGGGCGGCGTGTGGTGATCATTGATGACGCAGACGAAATGAACCCGAATGCGGCCAACGCCCTGCTGAAGATGCTCGAAGAACCCCCCGAACGTGCGGTGCTCTTGTTGCTCAGCCACCAGCCCTCAAGCCTGTTGCCCACGATCCGCTCGCGGTGCCGGACGCTGCGGCTGCCACCGCTGAACGGCGATGACATGCGTGCCGCCCTCGCCGCATCGGGCGTTGACATCCAAGGTGACCCCAAAGCGCTTGCCGCACTGTCTGGCGGGTCCGTCGGTGGTGCGCTGCGCCTGTCGCTGATGGGGGGCTTGCAGATTTATGCCGAGCTGATGGGGTTAATGGCTTCCCTGCCGCGCATGGACCGCGCCCGCGCAATCAAACTTGCCGAAGCCGCCGCGCAGCGGGGGGGCGAAGAAAAGCTGATCTTGCTGTTTTCCCTTGTAAATCTGATGCTTGCCCGATTGGCACGCACCGGCGCCACCGGCACGCCCCCGGTAGACGAGGCCGCCCCCGGCGAAGCGGAACTGATGCAACGCTTGTCGCCCACCCCATACCAAGGGCGCAAATGGGCCGATCTCGCACAAGAGGTATCTGCGCGGGTGCAACATGGGATGGCGGTGAACCTTGACCCTGCGGCGCTGGTCCTAGATACCCTGCAAAAGATAAGCGACTGTGCCCCTAGGTAGAATGACGGACCGCATGACCGACAGCTCCCACCCAACCGAAATGCCCCGGATCACCGCCACTCCTCAGATCACGGACAGTCATTGCCACCTCGATTTCCCCGATTTCGAAGACCAATTGCCCGAAGCAATCTCCCGCGCCGCTGATGCCGGGGTAACGCGGATGGTGACGATCTGCACAAAACTGCGTCAGGTCGAAACGGTGCGCGCCATTGCCGAGGCGCATGCGCCCGTCTTTTTTGCCGCGGGCACCCATCCGATGTCTGTGGCCTCCGAACCATTGGTCAGCGTCGAAGAACTGGTCGCGCTGACGCGCCATCCCAAGATGGTGGGGATTGGCGAAACCGGACTGGACTATCACTATACCGCCGATAGCAAGGACATCCAGCAGACCTCATTGCGGGTCCACGTCGAAGCGGCCCGTGAAACCGGCCTGCCCTTGATCATTCACGCGCGTGACGCTGATGAAGACATGGCGCGGATTTTAACCGAAGAGCATCGCAAGGGAGCTTATTCCTGTGTGATGCATTGTTTTTCGTCTTCGCCCGAACTGGCCCGCGCAGCGCTTGATCTGGGGTTTTACCTGAGCATGTCAGGCATCACGGCCTTTCCCAAATCTGCCGATCTGCGCGATATCTTTGCCGCCGCCCCGATCGAACGTATTCTGGTCGAAACCGACGCCCCCTACCTTGCGCCGCCGCCGCATCGCGGACGCCGCAACGAACCGTCCTATGTGGCGCACACAGCACGACGGGCGGCTGAAACATTCGGTATGGACTACGCCGCGTTTGCTGCCCAGACACAGGAAAACTTTGAACGGCTGTTCACCAAGGTCGCGACATACGAGGCCGCGATCTGATGGCTGAAATGCGCATCACCATTCTGGGCTGCGGATCATCGGGGGGTGTGCCCCGTCTGGGCGGCCATTGGGGCGCTTGCGATCCGACCGAACCGAAAAATGCCCGCCGCCGCTGCTCGATCCTGGTCGAACGTGTCACCGGGGATGGCACAACATCGGTGCTGATTGATACCTCTCCGGACATGCGCAGCCAGCTTCTGGATGCGGGCGTCTGGCGGCTTGACGCCGTGCTCTATACCCATTCTCATGCCGATCATGTGCATGGCATTGATGATTTGCGGATGATCGTGATCAACATGCGTGCCCGTTTGCCCGTTTGGGCCGATGCCCCGACCAAAGCAGCGCTGTTGGAGCGTTTTGGCTATGCCTTTGTGCAGCCCAAAGGGTCAATGTATCCACCAATCCTTGATCTGCATGACATCGACGGGGATACTACAATTGACGGCCCCGGCGGCGCGTTGACCTTCAGGTCGTTTCTGGTCAACCACGGCGGCATGGATGCGCTGGGGTTTCGGGTGAATGACGTCGCCTACCTGCCTGATGTTGCGTCGATCCCCGATCACGTCTGGCCCCACCTTGAGGGGCTGACCTGCTGGATTGTCGATGCATTGCGCCGTGATCCGCACCCGACCCACAGCCATTTGGAACAGACACTTGGCTGGATCAACGACATGGCCCCCACAAGGGCCGTGCTGACCAACATGCACAACGATCTGGACTACAAGACCCTGGCAGCCGAGACCCCTGCCCATATTGATCCGGCCTATGACGGCATGGTGCTGCGTTTCCCGCTAGGCTAATCCTGCTTCACAATCCAACACCAAGGCCTGCCTGTGCAAACCCTTCTTGACGTTATCCTCCCCGTCTTTCTGGTTATCGGTTTCGGGTACGTCGCAGTCTGGCGCGGGTTGTTTCCGCAAGCGGGCATCGACGGTGTGCTGCGGTTTGCCCAGAACTTTGCCGTTCCTTGCCTGTTGTTTCAGGCGATTTCCAAGATCGACATCGCAGCCTCTTTTGATCCGCGGCTGCTGATCAGCTTTTACACCGGCGCAGCGGCCTGTTTTGTCCTTGGCATTATCGGTGCGCGCATATTGTTCAAACGCGACTGGGAAGATTGCATCGCCATCGGGTTCTGCTGTCTTTTCTCCAACTCTGTCCTGCTTGGCCTGCCGATTGCAGAGCGGGCCTATGGCACAGATGCACTGACGGGCAACTTTGCCATCATCGCGTTTCACTCGCCGTTTTGTTACGGGCTTGGCATTACCGTCATGGAAGTCGTGCGCGGGCGCGGGCAATCTGCGGGTAAGATGTTTCAGTCGGTCACCCGGGCCATGTTCCGCAATGCGCTGGTGCTGGGCATTCTGGCGGGCTTTACCGTTAACCTGTCCGGCCTCTCGCTGCCCGGGGTTGTCGATGACGCCCTGTCGCTGATCGCACGGGCCGCCTTGCCTGCCGCGTTGTTTGCGCTTGGCGGGGTGTTGATGCAGTACAAACCCGAAGGGGACATGAAAGCCATTGCGATGGTTTGCGCCCTGTCACTGTTGGTCCATCCCGCCATCGTCTGGGGCATGGGTAGCGCGCTGGCACTGGACAACGACCTGTTCCGGTCGGCGGTCCTGACCTCGGCCATGGCGCCGGGGTTCAACGCCTATATCTTTGCCAATATGTATGGCCGCGCGCGCCGTGTGGCGGCCTCGGCGGTGCTGATCGCAACGGGCAGTTCCATTCTCACTGTCTGGTTCTGGCTGGGCGTGCTGGCTTAACCCCTGCCGTGAAAAACACGGGTGTTTACATGGCCGTGCCCCCGTGCCTACAGTCCTCCAGTCGGATCAGAGGAAACTCTGGACCTTGAAAGGTGGCAAGTTGCATTTCTTGCACTGGGACCACCGGAGTTATCGGGAGAAAGATATGACGTTTTCATTTATGGGTCTAAAAGCTGCGGCCGTTGGCGCCCTATTGGCCAGTAGTCTGGCGACCGTCACCGCCGCACAAGATTTGAAGTTCTTTACCATCGGTACAGGCGGTACTGCCTATACCTACTATCCGGTTGGCGGCGTCATCGCCAACGCCATTTCCAAGCCTCCGGGCTCGCGCGAATGCGATGCGGGCGGGTCGTGCGGTGTGGAAGGGCTAATCGCCTCTGCCGTATCGTCGCGAGGATCTGTCGACAACGTAAACGCCATCATTTCGGGCCTGCGCAACTCCGGCTTTGCCCAATCTGATGTCGCTTATTGGGCCTTTACCGGCACCGGCACGATGGAAGGCAAAGAACCGGCCAAGGACCTGCGCACCATCGCCGCCCTGTTCGAAGAGCACATCCATCTGGTGGCCTTGGCCGACAGCGGCATCAACTCGGTTGCCGATCTTAAAGGCAAACGCGTTTCCTTGGACGAGCCAGGATCCGGCACCTATGTTGACGCAAACCTGATCCTTGAAGCCAACGGTCTGGGCGTGGACGATGTGACGGCCGAAGCGCTGAAGGGCGGCGCGGCATCCGAGGCTTTGCGCAATGGCAAGATCGACGCGTTTTTTGTCGTCGCGGGTTATCCGACCGGTTCGCTTGTTGAACTCGCCTCCGCTGCCGACATTAAACTGGTTCCGATTGACGGTGCAGGCGCCACCGCATTGACAGAGAAGTACGGCTTCTTTGCGGCCTCTGACATTCCCGAGGGTGCCTACGAAGGTGTGGCGACCACGCCAACTGTCGCTGTCGGTGCGCAATGGTTCACGTCGGCCAATGAAGACGAAGAACTGATCTACAACATCACCAAAGCGCTGTGGAACGAGCAGTCACGCAAACTGTTGGATGTGGGGCATGCCAAAGGCAAGACCATCACCGCAGAAACAGCGTTGAGCGGCGTTGGTGTGCCGCTGCACGCCGGTGCAGAGCGGTTCTATAAAGAGGCCGGCCTCCTTAAGTAAACCAGCCCCTTGATGATTTGGCCCGAATGCCCCGCTGCGTTCGGGCCTTATTTTTTCTCACGAATACAGACGGATAACCGATATGGCCGCTGAGACCACACCTGAATTGACCCCCGAACAACTGGCCGAGATCGAGCGCAAGTTTGATCCCGAAACCGCCTTTCGCCCGACCGGGCGGATGTTGGGCCATTTCATCGCGGCGGCGCTGGTCACCATGTCTGTCTATCATTTCTACGCTTCCGGTTTCGGGTTGATCCGCGAACTCCTGCACCGTGGCATTCACCTGTCTTTCGTACTTGGGCTGGTTTTCTTGCTGTTCGGCCTGCGAAAAGCCGACCCCGAACTTGGCGTACCAAAGGCATGGTATCGGTTTGACGGTGTACCCGTGATCGACATCATGCTGGCGGCACTTGCGGTGGGTGCCGCAATGTACCTGCCGCTGCTGCCGCCAGAGATCGTGTCTGAACGTGTCGGCAACCCGTCGCAATTCGACGTCTTTATGGGAACATCCCTGTTGCTGCTGACATTGGAAGCGACACGCCGCTCGGTCGGCCCGACGCTGCCGGTCATCGCCATGCTGTTCATCGTCTTTGCCTATTTCGGGCCATGGATGCCCGGGGCGCTGAAACATGGCGGGGCAAGCTGGCTGGGCATCATCAACCATCTTTATATGACCAACCAGGGCATCTATGGCATCGCCATCGGTGTCATGGCACAATATGTGTTTCTGTTCATCCTGTTCGGCGTTCTGGCAACACGCATCGGTCTGGGCCAGCTGTTCATAGACCTCGCTATGGTGATCGCCGGACGGTACTCCGGCGGCCCCGCAAAGGTCGCGATTTTCTCATCTGCGTTTATGGGCACGATTTCGGGGTCTTCCATCGCCAATACCGTCACCACCGGGGCGCTGACCATTCCGGCGATGAAGCGCGTCGGATACCCTGCGCATTTTGCCGGCGCCGTCGAGGCCACGGCCTCGACCGGTGGTCAAATCACCCCACCGATCCTTGGGGCCGCAGCCTTTATCATGGTTGAATACCTTGAAATCCCGCTGCGCGATGTGCTGGCGGCAGCCCTTTTCCCTGCCTTGCTGCATTACTTTGGCATATTCATCATGGTGCATCTGGAGGCAAAAAAGCTGGGCCTACGGGGCTTGCGCGCCGAAGAGCTGCCCAAGGTTGGTGTGGTCCTCAAGGATCATTGGCTATCAATCATCCCGCTGGTCATTCTGGTTTACCTGATCCTGTCTGGCAAAACACCCGATTACGCGGCGGTCTACGGCATCATCGCCTGCGTTGTGGTTGGCTTCCTGAACCCCACGCACCGGTTGACCGTTTCCGATCTGTGGAATGCACTGGCCGCAGGGGCGAAGAACACGCTGGCTGTCGGGGCTGCTGCGGCCACTGTGGGTGTTGTGGTGGGCGTTGTGACGCTGACCGGTGTCGGGTTCCGCCTGGGCTATGTCGTGGTGCAGACGGCAACGGATATCGGGGGTTTTCTCAGCACCCTGCCGGTTCTGTCCTATTTCACCGTGACCCAATGGGCGCTGTTTGTATCGCTGATCCTGATCGCGATTTCCTGTATCATCATGGGGGCGGGCATCCCTACGACCGCGACTTATATCATCCTCGTCGCTGTGGCCGCCCCTGCCCTTGCGCAATTGCAGGTCGAACCCCTCGTCTCGCATTTCTTTGTTTTTTATTACGGTGTCTTGGCGGATATCACGCCGCCTGTCGCCCTTGCCGCCTATGCCGCTGCGGGGATCGCGGGGTCGAACCCCTTCAAGACCGGCAATACCGCCTTCCGCCTTGGCATCGCCAAAGCACTGGTGCCCTTTGTATTTGTCTATTCCCCCGCGCTGTTGCTGGTGGCAGACGGGTTCACATGGTGGCTGTTCACGACGACACTTGTCGGCGCAATGTTGGGCATCGCCTCCCTTGGCGTCGCCTTTAGCGGCTTCCTGTTTGCGCCCTTGGCCAAGTGGGAACGCTGGTGGGTCGCGCTTGTGTCTTTCCTGTTCATCGCGCCGGGGATTTTTACGATGTTCCTCGGGCTGGTCTTCATGGCACCCGTCGTCTTCCGACAGATTCTGACACGGCAAAAGGCACAGGCAACTTGATCCAACTGCATTGAAACATTGGTTGTGCGGGACGCAACTGTTCGGGCGGTCAACAAACAAGACAGGACACCCTCATGACGCTTTTACAAATTGCTTCCCTGCTGATCGTTCTGGCGGGCGTGTTCGGCGCCATCAACTACCTGTTCCTGAAACTTCCTTCGGCCATCGGCATCCTTGTGGTCGCGCTGGTTGCCTCGCTCATGGTGATCGTCACCGACGCCCTGTTCCCGGCACTCACCGTCGAGGAAAGCATCCGCGCGCAGGTACTGGAACTGGAGTTTTCCGAAGCGCTGCTCGAAGGGATGCTCGGCCTGCTGCTGTTTGCCGGGGCGCTGCACGTCAAACTGTCGGATCTTCGTAAAGCGTGGTTGCTGATCCTGCTGATGGCAACGATGGGCATTGCCGTTTCAACCCTCATTGTCGGGGTGGCCTTTAGCTGGATCACCGGGATGCCTTTGATGATCGCACTGATCTTCGGGGCTCTGATTTCGCCCACCGATCCGGTGGCCGTACTGGGCGTATTGCGCGACGCGAACCTGCCCAAGTCGTTGGAAACAAAAATCGCCGGCGAGAGTCTCTTTAATGATGGCGTTGGTTATGTGGTGTTTCTGGTGTTGGTCGGACTGGCCTTTCCAAGCGGCGATGCACATGGATCGGGCCTTGGCGCTGCGGCAAAACTGTTTGTGCAAGAAGCGCTTGGCGGTGCGGTTCTTGGCATCGTTTTGGGTTGGCTGACCTTTCGCGTGATGCGCTTGATTGATGATTATTCTCTAGAGGTGCTGATCACGCTGGGCCTTGCCTTTGGTGGCTATGAACTGGCGGTCTGGTTGCATGTGTCCGCTCCCATTATGGCGGTCTGCGCCGGTCTGTTGATTGGCGACATCGGCGCCAAACACGGCATGTCCGAAGAAACCCGTCGCTATGTCGATGCCTTCTGGAAACTGGTAGACGAAATTCTGAACGCCGTCTTGTTCCTGATGATCGGTTTCGAGGTCTTTGCCATCGCCTTTGAAGCGGATTTTGCCCTCGCCGGTGTCATGGCGATTGTGGTCTCCTTGATCGCGCGATTGGCGGCGGTATCGATCCCCGTTTTGATGCTGCGCCCGTTTCAGGCCTTCAGCGCAGGCGTCGTCCCGATCATGACATGGGGTGGTTTGAAAGGTGGCATTTCCGTCGCGCTGGCCCTCTCCTTGCCAGAGAATGAATGGAAGCCGCTGATCCTCACAGCAACCTACATCGTTGTGATTTTTTCCATTATCGTTCAGGGCCTGACAATTACACGGCTTGCAGAACGCGTCGGCCGCACGCCGGAGTTGCCGCATAATTGAACCGTGCCGTGAAAAGGCCTCGCGCCGGACGCAACTGATCTAAAGCATCTGCGCCTACCCCACAGCCCCGGCACGTTTTGACAGAACAGATTCCAAAGTTGTGCAGATCACAGAACCAGCCCTGAACCGTCGAGTCTCTTATCACTTCTTCGAAACGACTGCCGCTCCGTGTTATCCGGTAAAGACAGCAGGTCTTTCGTTACGCGAAAGTCCTGTAAGCGGACAAATCTAGAACCAGACGCTCTCATTGCTCCTGCGGAGCAACTGCCGCATTCAACTGATCCGGCTGTTTAGGCATCTTCCTTCGGAAGAGCCTGTGGTGCGGGCGGGGGGACTTGAACCCCCACGGGCACAAGGCCCAACAGATTTTAAGTCTGGTATGTCTACCATTCCATCACGCCCGCA
>JBARCL010000197.1:0-7532 GCA_049794055.1 Sulfitobacter sp. | reverse complement strand
GTCGAGGTCGATGGTGGCCGTTCCGGAGGGGCCGTGAAGCGCCCATGAGGTCAGGTGGTCGGCGAGCAGGAAGCCGATGACCCGGTGCTGCAAAATGTCCTTTGGTGCTTGTGGAACGCCGGCCCTTTCCAGATAGGCGGGCGCGGCGAATATCCGTTGCCGCACCATTCCGATCTTGCGCGCCACCAGCGCCGAGTCCGGCATGGCGGCCCGAATGCGGATCGAGACGTCGAACCCGCCCTCGACCATATCCACCACCCGGTCGTCCATGGACAGTGTCAAACGCAGATCGGGATGATTGTCGAGAAACTCCGGCAGGATCGGCGCGATGACGGTCTGCCCGAATGAGCTTGAGGCGTTGACCTTCAGATGACCACGCACTGCACCGGCACCGTCGCGAATGCGCGTCTCGACTTGGGTCACGGCATCGAGGATGCCTGTCGCCTCGTCATAGTAGAGCCGACCCGAGTCCGTCAGCGACATGGACCGGGTCGTGCGCGTCAGTAGCGTGCTCCCGAGGCTTTCCTCAAGCAGTTTGATCTCGCGACTGAGAAGCGCAGGCGAAACGCCGAGATCTTCCGCTGCACGCGCGAAGCTGCCGCGTTCAACGATACGGCGAAAGGCTTGCATGACGGAAAGCTTGTCCATTAAGAAAGGCACTCGGTTGGATTAACAGGCGATCGCAACTGTAACGCCACCGCCAAAGGATAGCACAAACGCTAAGACGCGCAAAATACTTAGCTGACAGTCTGCTTCCGACTCTAGCGCCAGCATGACACCTTTCGGTCCGCTGATTTCAGCACGCTGTCCTAAACAACTATATAAATAAATTCAGTTCCTTAAAATCTACAAGCGGCTTTGTCGCAGAAAGCCCCTGATGGCTTCACGGTATGAAGCCGACGCGATAGCTGTGGGTGCAAGCCGTTGGTCCCTTAAGCGGTACAAGACCAGAAATTGGTCGTTTTAGAATGATGGTTTGAAGCGATGTGGATCGCTGTCGATCCCATAGGCTGGCCATTGCCTGAGATTGAATGTCCTGCTCGTTACGCCGCCGCGTCAGACAACCGGCTTCGTCCAGAGCTTGCTGCGTTTGGTCGGGTCGGACGAGGCCGCACCTGATTTCAGCACCTGTTGTCGACGCCAGCAGAGCCGGAACGTAGGTCTGCCTATCGTGCGGCCAGTGGCCCACTGATCCTTCCCATCGACAGCACTGGCATCAGCGCCGAAGGTGCGGCCGCGTGGAATGCGCGCAAGCACTTTGGCCCCAACACTGCATCTGGCGCAAGATTGACGCCCGCAAATGCCACAAGGCGGCGATCGTCATCCGCAATGCCCCTGCAGTGATCCCACAACACATGAAGGTCAAAAGGACGAAGTCGCGTCAAGACAACCCCCTGATGGTTTATCGCAAACCCCTGCCGGGCAGCCGACGCATTATATCAAGCTACCCGGCCAATTGTGGGTGGCGCCGGACTATGAAAGGCAGTTCGGCGAAATCCGAATACCCATTGCTGTGCTGAACCGCTAAACTGCCTTTTGCATACCTATCACCGATACCCCAAGGCTAAATCCGTCAGGGCTAAGGGGAAGAACGCCCTTCATTCGATTTGTGCAACAAAGCCGCTAAAAGGGACATTTCCCTTTTGGTTTCTGAGCAGTACAAATAGAGGGAAATGCCACCTGTCATTGATGGCCTTCGCTGATCAGGAATATGCAGCGTCCACGATGAATTCCACCTTAAGCTCGGGGCGGGCCAACTTGGCCTCACCACATGCACGCGCAGGCGCATGACCAGCGGGCACCCAAGCGTTCCAGATTTCATTCAACCCGTCAAAATCACTCATGTCTGCCAGCCAAATGGTGACACGCAGCATGTTTTCGCGGGACGATCCGGCCTTTTTCAAAAGGGCATCAACGTTGTCCAAACAGGTCTTCACCTGTTCTTGAATGGTGTCACCTTCAGCGACTTGGCCTGTAAGATAGGCCACACCATTGTGCTTCACGATTTTGGACGAGCGTGTTGCGGTATCAATCCGTTCAATCATGGGATTTTCCTTCAGATATGTTTGAGTCCCACCCGAAGCGGGGGGATGCTTTTAGCATATGGTCATGCGATAAAAATTAAGGCAAACTCGATTAAATTGAAATTGCTTCAGGAATTCTTAAGTTGGCGATCAAAGTAGATATGCTCAGGTGTTTCACGATGGTGGCCACCCATGGCAGCCTGTCAGAAGCAGCCGGTGCGCTTGGGCGCACACCTTCTGCCGTCTCAATGATGCTGAAACAATTCGAAGATCACATCGGGTCCGCCTTGTTTGAGACAGCGCGAAAATCCCGTTTGACCCCGATTGGTGAACTTATTCTGGCGGAGGCCCGCCGCGAGGTGGCCCATTTCGAAAACACTGTGTCAGTGATTGAAGGGTTGTCGCGTTCCGAACTTGGCTATCTGAGGCTGGCCGTGACGCCATCGGTGGCCACAACAGTTCTGCCTGGCGTGATTTTCAAATTCGCCGAAAAATATCCAAAGGTTCAGATCGACCTACGTGATATGGACTCGGCTACGATCGCGCGTGAACTGGAACGAGAGCGGGCTGATATCGGTATTGGCTCTTTTCCAAATGTCGACGGGATGCGCCGCACAGAGCTGTTTAGTGATGCGTTTGGTGTTGTGTGCCCCATAGACCATCCGCTTGCCAAAAACTGGGATCAGCTGGCATGGCCTACGATTGGTGATCAGACGATCATCGCAAATGGTCTATGCAAGCAGATCACCGATCCGGATTTTGCACCCATCCTTGCCCGCTCGCGGCTGATGGTTCACAATACGGTGTCCCTATTAGGTCTGGTGCGGCAAGGCGTCGGGATTACGGTCTTGCCGCGTTTGGCTGTAGCCAACTTTCTCGATGAATTCGCGTTTCTACCGCTCACGGATGTGGCGGCACGCCGAACCGTACACCTGATGTCGCGGCCCACCAATTTGTTAACGCCCGCAGCGCGGGAGTTTCAAAAACTGATTACTGAAATGAAGCGGGATGGCAGCCTAATGATAGATTCCAAAATTAAGAAAAACTGAATAAAAATACAAATCATTCTAAATGCCTGAATCAGAGTAACAGAGTACCCTTGCTCAACGCGCGCGCTTGCGACGCCAGAACAAAGGGAAGCTTCATGCAAGATACCAATCTGAACCATATCGCCGGCGAATGGGTGGCGGGTGCATCGACAATTGAAAACCGCAATCCGTCGGATCTGAGCGATCTGATCGGCATGTTCGCGCAAGCAAGTCCTGACCAGCTGGATGCAACGCTGGAACAGGCAAAACGCGCGCAGATTGAATGGGCGGCCTACGGGATCGAACGGAAGTACAACGTTCTGATGGCCATCGGTACCGAGATGATGCAGCGCGCCGAAGAGCTGGGCACCTTGCTGGCCCGCGAAGAGGGCAAGCCGCTGGCAGAGGGCAAAGGCGAAGTCTACCGCGCCGGACAGTTCTTTACCTACTATGCCGCTGAAACACTGCGCCAGATGGGCGATACGGCGGATTCGGTGCGCGACGGGATCGAAATCGACGTGCGTCGTGAACCTGTGGGCGTTGTTGCCGTGATCTCTCCCTGGAACTTCCCGACGGCAACCGCTTCTTGGAAAATTGCCCCTGCCCTGTGTTATGGCAATGCCGTGGTTTGGAAACCTGCGAATCTGACGCCGGCATCTGCGGTTGCGTTGGTCGAAATCATCGCACGCCAGGATGTTCCCAAAGGCCTCGTTTCCTTGGTGATGGGTGCCGGCAGTGCCATTGGCCAACGATTGGTCGAAAGCCACAAAGTGAATGCCATCAGCTTTACCGGCTCGGTACCCGTGGGCAAAGGCATTGCCGCAAGTGCCATCCAGAACCTCACACGTGTCCAGATGGAGATGGGATCAAAGAACGCTTTGGCCGTCATGGATGACGCCGATATTGATCTGGCAGTTTCGTTGGCATTGGGCGGCGCGTTTGGCGGATCGGGGCAGAAATGCACGGCATCGTCCCGTCTGGTTGTGCATCAGTCAGTACATGACCAGTTTGTCGACAAACTGGTTGCGGGGGCCAAGGCGATGAAAGTCGGCCACGCGCTTGAGGCTGGCACCCAGATGGGGCCGGTTGTGTCCGAGCAGCAGTTGAATGAGAACCTTACCTATGTCGATCTTGCGGCCTCAGAAGGGGCGGAGTTGCTCTGCGGTGGTCAGCGCCTAGAGATGGCGACGCAAGGCTATTACATGTCTCCCGGTGTTTTTGTCGGCACAAACAATGACATGCGGATCAACCGTGAAGAGATGTTTGCGCCACTTGCCTGCGTCATCCCCGTTGCCAGCTATGACGAGGCGTTGCATGTGGTCAATGACACGAATTTCGGCCTGACAGCGGGCATCGTGACCACCAATTTGGCCCGCGCCACGCATTTTCGCCGCAACGCGCAATCGGGATGCGTCATGGTCAATCTGCCCACCGCCGGCACCGACTATCACGTACCGTTTGGCGGACGCGGTGACAGCTCTTATGGGCCACGTGAACAGGGTCGCACCGCCGCGGAGTTCTACACCATTGTGAAGACTGCCTATATATCTTCGGGAATGCCTTCGTGATGCGGATCGACAACCTGCAGTACGCCAATTGGTCGGAAAAGATTTTCCGGCAGATGCGAGAAGGAGGCGTGGATGCGGTGCATGTCACCATCGCCTATCACGAGAATTTTCGCGAGACGGTGTTGAACTTTGAGCAATGGAACCGCTGGTTCGAGCAATATCCTGATCTGATCATAAAGGGCCAATGGGCAAGCGACGTGGACCGCGCCAAATCCGAGGGCAAGACCGCGATATTCTTTGGCTTCCAGAACCCCAGCCCGATTGAGGATGACATTGGGCTGGTAGAGATCGTGCACACGCTTGGCGCACGCTTCATGCAGCTGACCTATAATAACCAATCTCTCTTGGCGACGGGTTGCTATGAGACAGAGGATACTGGCATCACCCGCATGGGTCGTCAGGTCATCAAGGAAATGAACCGCGTCGGCCTGGTGGTCGACATGAGCCATTCGGCAGATCGCTCAACGATTGAGGCGGCGGATCTGTCCGAGCGTCCCATCGCGATTACTCACGCCAATCCGTACGATTGGTCGCCTGCGCTACGCAACAAGAAAGATGATGTGATCCGGGCGGTGACGGAAAACGGAGGGATGCTGGGGTTCTCTGTCTATCCGCATCACCTTAAAGGCAAATCCGACTGCACGCTGCAAAGCTTTTGCGAGATGATTGCGCGCACAGCCGAGACGTTCGGTGCGCAACACCTTGGGATTGGCACAGACCTTTGCCAAGATCACCCCGACAGTGTGGTGGAATGGATGCGCGTTGGCCGCTGGAGCAAAGAAATCGATTACGGCGAAGGCTCTGCCACGGCACCGGGGTTCCCCCCAATGCCCACATGGTTCAACGACAACCGCGACTTTGGAAATATCGAAGCAGGATTGCGTGCAACAGGGCTGAGCAATGCAGAAGTCCAAGGCATCATGGGCGACAACTGGCACAAATTTTACGCGGATAATTTTACACCACTAAGCTAACGGGATCAGTCGGGGAGGACAGGCCATGCAGCCACAGGCACAGACATCACAGACCATTGCCAAACGTGATCCCGAGCGGGTCATGCGACTTTCTAGACTGGGGTCATTTCATCAGTCCCGCCTGTCCTTCATGCGTATCCTGACCCGTCGAATGATCCGCGAAAACTGGACCTTTTCCCGTCCGGTCTTTGAATTTGACGATAAGGGTGTTGGCCATGCCGTCTATTGCGCCCATGCCCCTAATCGCACCTACTCCCTCATCGCCTTTGGCCATGATCTTGCGCCCGAGGATCGCTCGGACCGGGTGATAGCCACACGTTGGGACAGCACCTTTACGATGTTTGACGGCATTCCCGACGATGCAGACATCGAAAGGCTGCGCAGCAACATTCCGCTTCAGGAAGCGGGCCGCGTGCGTGAAACCGAACTCTCTGTCTCTCGCGCCAACCGCTCTGTCCGCCTGTGGGACCATGTGGTGTCCCGCCTTGCCGCTGGGGAGCAACCCGTTCAGCGTGAGGTCGACAAGGTCGGCTATCTCATGCGCACCACCGCCGTCTACGGGTCTGGTAAACTTGGTGCAGCGGATCGCGAAATGATCGCGGATCGCCCCGAATGCGCAGCGCCGTTTCAGATCGAAATGTTATCGGTGTTTTTGACCCGAACCTATGTGCGTGATCTGGTCCAACATGTGGCAAACCTCAAAGGTGGTGCGGCGGCGGCCACCCTTGATGCATCTATTGCGCGCAGCTTGGGGATTGGCAATTCCACCGGTCTTGGCATGGCTCCGTTTTTGATTAATCATCCAATGTTGTTCAACAACTGGATTGCCGCGCGTGAACAGGCAATTTCCATTGTGCGTAACCTGACTGTTGCTAACACAGAGGAAGCGGCAACATTTCGCGGGCTGTTGGACCGGTCGCTGGTTTCAGCGGAAATCTGGCATTCCACCCACCCGATCCAGATCGAGAAGCTGAAGCAATTGCGTAGCGACTTGAAAGAACTGGCCGACCACTTCGCACAGGCAGACCTGCAAGCCAACCACCCATGGGACCGGCTTTATCGTTGGGCTGAAAATACGTTGGGCGAGGATGCACAGGAATGTCTGGCCTCTTTGATGCTGGAACCTTACGGCGCGCAGGTCGATCACTTGGCCGACAAAATGTCTGACCAAAATGCCGACGCGTTTCGCATTGATGGCACAATGCGGGTGGCACATCTTCGCGGCATTCTGGAAGACGCTTATGGCTGGGCCTTGGGTATTCATTGGTCTTTGAAGCAACAATGCGCCCGCGCCTGGTATGTCTCTGCCGAAAAGCTTGAGCCGCGTTTGGGCGAGCGGTTTGAAGAACCGATTGCGCCTTATGAGCAACCCCTAGCCCCCGGCAGAGACGCCGCAGCGCTATATGATGCGCTAAGTGGCATCGACAAAGATTCGTCTTTGGCCAGCTTTCTGTTGGCCCACCCCCAGCACCGCCACAGCGTCAGGCGCGCACAAACCGTGGCGCAGGCTCCCTATGCGGAAATTCGTGATAACACGATTGGCTCAGACTTGATGCCGATTGATATGCTGCGCTGCAAACTGTCGTTTTTTGGGGCCACGCATTTTGACCCGAGGTCAGACCGATGGGTGCGAATATGCATGTTCGGCAACGCGCCCTACCCGGAAGAACTGGCATCTATTCAAGGCGATGACTGGTCCTATCCTCCAGCAGGGCGGAGCGGGACATGAGCTATTCACTCAACGAAATCGCAGCCCACGCCAAACGCGCCGCCCGCGGGGCTGGTCTGTCTTGGGGCATGGCAGAGGAAGCCGCACGGGCCACACGATGGCTTGCCTCTCATGATCTGGCGGGCCCGGCACATTTATCCGATGTCTTGGCGCAAAATGACGGGCGGCCCCATGCGCAGGTTGCCCCTGTATCCCTGGAAGGGGAATGG
>JBARCL010000196.1:0-4574 GCA_049794055.1 Sulfitobacter sp. | reverse complement strand
CCAAACGTGCTTCGCTCTGCCGCTGCGCGTTTTCTATCTCGGTATCTTTGGCAGCAATGGAGGCTTCAAGCGCGTCTGTCTGGACTTGGAATGCTTCTCGCAGATCTGAGACAGCTTCTTGGATTTCGGCGTTGCGGGCCGATTGGCTGGCGGCAAGAGCTTCCCTTAGTTTTGCGATTTCTTCGAGCACTGCGGCACTGGGTTCTGCAGCTGGGACAGGGGACGGAACATCGAGTGCCTCTTCAACCGCGATCAGTGCATCATTAACCTGCTGTTCCGCTTCATCCGGTGGGAATTCTAATCTGCCACCATTTCCGGTGCGTTGGTCTTGGAACGTCTCGACGTCGGATGTTTCTAAGCCTGTTGTTCCTTCCTGCAGATTGGTCGCCAGCAAATAGGCAGCACCACCTCCGCCAAGCGCAAGGGCGATCGCCAATGCCCCGACCCCAATGTTGCCGCCACGGCGTTTGGTCTTGTTCTTTTGACTGAACGTGCTGAGGCGGTCCCGCAGGTCGGGTGTGTTCTCGTCTGCCATGTTCAGTTGCTCACATAAATTGCGCTGTCATCGCGCAAGGCGCAGATGGCCTCATCGCCAATGCGAAGAGTCCAGAATTCGTTCACCCCGAGCACCCGCACCGTGTTGCCTTGCTGGGTCCAGTTTACTGTGCGCTCGCGGCCTTGCTCGTCGGCCTTAAAAACTGCGGGTTGGCGGCCGTTTTCAGGAAAGGTGAAATACGTATAGCGCCCGTCGTCGTAGATATGGGTTGGGCGGAAATCGCCCTCGCCCGCGACGCGGTAGCGGTAGTTGCGAGGGGCCTCAAAGCCTTTGGGTTGGGTACTGGCTGCTGCCGCGCGACGCTCATCCTCTGGATAGCGAAACCGCACCTCGAAAAACATGCCTGAGCGACCCGGAATGGCCCCTTCGCGGAGATGGAAAGAGTAGGTCCGGCGATTGGTGATCACCGTCATGTTGGTCGATGCCCCTTGAACATGGGGCTTGATGGTCAAGACATTGCCAAGCTCGGGGATCGGATCGACCTGGAAACTCTCAGTGTCGCCGACAATGACGGCGTCAAACCGTTCGCCCTGTCCAAAGTGGATGGTCGTTGAATGCCGAAGGTCAGTTTCAATCACGAAGACTTGGTTTTCAACATAAGTCGCGGTGCGCACACGGTTGTCGAGCGATCCACTGCGTGGCACGGCTTCGGACAGGGCAGGGGTGGCCGATAGCAAAGCGGCAACACAAATCAGACGGGCAGCGGTGTTCAAGGGATCAGTTCTCCAAAGTCTCGGCGTCGACGCGGTAAGAGGTGACCACGAAGCCCAAAGGGTTGGCCCAGACGTCTTGCAGGCGTTGGCGGGTTTCAGGTTGAAAGGCGTAGCCAACAGTGGCCACGTAGCTGCGGGTTACCGAGCGGGTGTCGCGCGCGCGGCGTAGGGTGCGGGTAAATCGCACTTGCGCTACGCCAGGTTCGATCTGGTTTACCGATTTGATCACGACTTCGATAACGGCATCGCGCCCGTAAACAGCAATCGGGTAGTCTTCGTTGGACGAGGTCCAAAGGTCGCGCAGGGTGCGTGCAGCATCGCCGTCTGAGCGCTCAAGGACTGAGTTGATCCGCTGCTCGCCGTCGGTCAGGTCGTAGGTCTCTCGATCATCGACATAGGCCACAAGGTTGGCCTGAATAATGGCATCACTCTCGGACAAAGACAGCGCTTGGACAGCTGCGACACGGTCCATTTGGCCGGTTTCTTTGTCGACAATGACCACGAATGTCTCGATTGATTTCAACGGGAACAAGCTTGCACCAGCGACTATTCCTGCCAGCCCGACAAGAACGCCAGCTGCCGCGACAAAATAGGCAAAGCGCTCGCGCCTGCGTGGGCCGTAGATGAAATCCACAGCAAAGGCGTCGCTTTGATCTTGGCTTGTTTGGCTCTTCATTCTCGGTGTTGGTCTTTCATTACGGGGCGCGGAAGGATTTGACGGTGTTAAGAGCTGTTGCCGGTGTTCTGCGGATCGCTTCGCCGGTTTTGACGACGCCGCTGTTCACGGCTTGTTGGAGTTCTTGCGGTGATTTGCCGGTTGCCAAGCGCGTGGCACCGCCCGTGCCATAGTCGCTCGTGTTGACGATGCCGCGACGCGCCAGCCCAGTGAGCCCAACAGCGTTGGACGCAATGCCCATCACGCCGGTTAGGTTGGAGGCGATGTAAGGGACAGATGCCATGATCCCGGCACTCAGCAGCAGAATGACCAAGAAAGGTAGGATGAGACTGACCGTTTCTACATCGACCGGATCGGCGGAGGCATCGCCAATGGCTTCTGCGATGGCCACGATGATGCCAGCGGCCCCCGCAGCGGCGACCGGCATCAGAGCATAGCCGATGGTCGCGCGGCTCCAGGCCTCAAAAAGGGATTGGGTCGGCTTGAAGAGAGATGTGATGATCATGAAAGGGGCAATTACGATCATTAGCGCAAAGACGATTTTGGCGAAGGCGATGATCCCAGCGGTAACGGCTGCGAAGAGTGCGGAGAGCACAAAAAAGATCGCGCCGAGCACGGCTCCAAAGACCCAGCCTGCTTGATCACCGATGGTGTCGCCGTAGGCTGTGATGCGGGCCACCATGTTGTCGAGGCTCTCATAGACGCCAGCCTCGTCGCCAGATCCCGTGAGGGCGAGAATGGATGCGCCGACGGAGTCCGGCACTTGTGTCGCGATGCCGTAGATGACGCTGAAATTGTCCCAGCTCTGGGCAAAGATGGCGACTAGCGAAATCTTGATCCCAAACGCAAACGCGCTGCCAAAGGTCATGGGCCTGAGTTGCATCACAACATTGATGCCCAGCAATATCAGCAACAGGACAGCACCTGCGGTGATGACATTGCCCACTGCCGCAGCCGACGAGATGAACCCATCTTGCGCCACGCTGTCGACGGCTGCATCGACTTGGTCGAGGATATCGCGAATAATACCCATCTATTCTGAACAACCCTCGGCGTGCTCAGCCTCAAGCCCATCGGCTATGGCATAGAGGTCGAGGACCTTGAACGGCAGGCGCGGGTTATCTGATGTCTGAAAGCGTGGCAGTTCCGCGAGAGCCATGTCCCATGTGAATTCACCTAAAAGGCAGTCGCAGGTGTCAGCCTCAATGTGCCGCTCAGAGATAAGGATACGCAAAATTGCGCGATACCCGTTGCGTAAATAAGCCGTCTCCGCGAGATCTGCTGGAGGACGTGGAACGCGGCAGAATTCGCCTGCGTCTGGTGAAATGGCCATAGAGCTGAATGGCTTTGGTGCACCGAATGTCGAACCAGGTGTTTCAGCAACTGCCGACATCGGCAAAACAATGAAAAGTGTCGCAACGACTGTCCGTAGCGCATGAGGAGATTTCGTAATCATGGGTCCACTGCCATCGATCTGAACCGCCGCTCGTCAGCCAATGTTGCCGCGTCAACAACACCAAGCTGGCCCGCGCTGACACCCTGTGCCGCTTCCAAGCGCCAAATTTGGGTCAGGATGATCCCAAGTTCGACAGTTACACGCGTGTTCAAATCAACGGCCGCTTTCAATCCGTCTTGGTCGTCGATCAAGCCAACCATTGTCTCGAGCCGCTCTAGACTTTGACCTGCCTCGGCATGGCTTTCTTGGGCCGCCACCGACAACATGGCGCTGGCGCCTGCGGACGTCGCAATGCGGTTGTCAGCAGGCTGTGGCGATGACGAAAGGGTGCTCAAGGTCTCAGGTGTGAACCCACTACCAGACAGCACACGTTCTACCGAGGCTTCCAGTTCAGCGCCTGGATTAAAGCCACTCAGGAAATCTCCGCTCGCCAGTGAGCGCGCTGTATTTAATGGGCCAACAAGTTTGCCCCGCAAGGCGCGGAATTCTTCAACTGATGCAAAGAGCCCGCTCAATCCGCTACCTTCAATCAGAGAAGTGAGCTGGGCTTCCAAATTGAGGAGTTGTGAAAGCTGGGTCTCAAGTTCCAGCCGCATGGTTGCCAGCTGTTGCAGCTGCACATTCAGGTCTTCCGCCATGTGCTCAAGCTGTGCAACTAGTTGCCCTAGCTGTGAGCCATCAAACGTCGGCACGCCTTGTGCTCGCGCTGGCGTCGAAAGGCCAAGGGCGGTTATCGCCGCGACCGAAAGAAGAAGCTGTTTCAATTTGGCACTCCCATTTGCATGAATTCACGTTCGGATAGGCGGTCCGCGACCAGATGTTGGGCATGGGCCGCCTCGCGCTGTTGGTTGGCTGCCATCAGCCTGACGCGCAGATTTAAAATCCGGGCGATCTCAGCTTTGGCGTAGGTGTTGAGTTCCCACGCGGCTTTCGCATTTGGTTGGGCATCGATCTGCAAAATGATCGCGCGTAGGCGGTTTATGACCTGCATCGTCGTGGCGTGGCTGCTCGCTGCATAATAGACGCCCGCATCGGAGATATTGGCATATTCAGCGAGGGCGAAATCTGAGGATGACAATGTGCCAAGCGCCTCCGCACCACCGACAACGGCAAGGTATTCGTTGTAGAATTTGGAGATATTGCGCACATAGCCTTGGGTCTCGGTAAAAGGCG
>JBARCL010000195.1:0-62740 GCA_049794055.1 Sulfitobacter sp. | reverse complement strand
CGGCATTATGTACCAGAATGGTAATGGCGTGGGTCAGGACGAAGCCCGTGCCGCCGAAATCTTCCAGATGGCATGCGACAAGGGTGAGGTTTTAACAGGTTGCTTCAATATCGGCATTATGTACCAGAATGGTATTGGCGTGGGTCAGGACGAAGCCCGCGCCGCCGGACTCTACCAGATGGCATGCACCGTCGGTAATGAAGCTAGCTGCTTCAATCTCGGCATTATGTACCAGAATGGTAATGGCGTGGGTCAGGACGAAGCCCGTGCCGTCGAACTCTACCAGATGGCATGCGACAAGGGTAATACAAATGGTTGCACTAATGCCCAATATATTATGAACACTAAACGGCTTCTTAAGGAGGCAAGTGATCTTTGTTTCAGAGGGATCGCAATACAATGCATTATTTTGGGAACTAGCTTAGAGGCTCGATCCAACAGGGGTCTGGCAACTACTGTAGGAGCTTTTGAAGCTTTTACTAAAGCTTGTCGGTTAGGGGATCCGATAGGTTGCGGCGAGGCAAATCGTATTTCAAACCAGTAATAATAGCTTAAAACTCGAATTATGGATTTAGAATATTACCCAATTTTTTAACATAATAGACATTATAGATAAGCTGTATTGACCTATTTTGTCAAGCCAATCAGTACTATTGAAAGTGGGCATCAGCTAACTATAGCTGTAAGAAGTCCGTCCAAAATGTTCACGCGATCTTGAAGAGGTGTGAATGGCTTCTTACATAAACCGCATCGGCACCAATTGGGGTGCCGCAGTTACGTGTTTAAACTGTCAAGGCATATCGCAAGGTCAGTGCAGGATGCGAGTTCCATAATTCGGGCTCCTCTCGCCAGATCGACGCGCGGTTTGTTGTTTATCCGGCAATACCACATTGCCAGCTTTACTACAGTATACACGATCACGTCGTAGACGAACGCACATCGCAAAACGGCGGGGGCGGATAGTTAAGGGCAGGTGCGTTGGCCCGTTGATCCGTCCCCACTCGCGGAATATTATGACTCACAAGTTTGATTTCACTCGATCCGATCTGAAAACCTACCCTCACTTTGATGCGCCTATTTCTTTAAAAGAAATCAAGCGGTTAGTGGCGAATGAAGATCGAGTACCCTCAAATAAATTCTACCCATTCTTTCTTTATCATGAAGAATTTCAGCCTTACCGCACAGCAGATGCAATTAGACCAGAAAAAGATGGACGGCCAATCCGCTATGGAGCCAGACGGGACGCCTATATTTTTGCTCACTATAGGCGAAAAATTTCAGTTCATTATGAACAGCGGTTAGCAGATATGGGCATTTCAGAGTGCCCCATTGCTTATCGTCAGATATCTAAACTCGGCACTAATGGTGGAAAGTGTAACATCGATTTTGCTAAAGACGCATTTGATGAAGTAGACCGCCTCGGGAATTGCGTTGCCGTAGCCTTGGACATTAAGGGTTCCCTATTGCCCCAAAAGAGCTTCACGGCTTCGCGGGCCTGGGCCTCGTAGTTGGCAAGATCGAGGGTCATTGACCAATTCCCCCTTCAATCAATGCCATTTCACCGGCCGAAATGCCGTAGAGGTTCGCCACGATCTGATTGAGCTCATAACGGTCGTTCGTCTCAGAGTATCGCTTTAATCGCTCGCGCATGGACGTGCTAACGTTTTCCCAAAGGGGGAGCCTAATACGTCTGAGATATTGCGCCTGGAATCTCAGGTAACTGCCGAGAGCTCTGCCATGGCCGGACCAGGAGGAACTCTGTCTTAGGCAAGGCGGGAAAACTCGGTGTTCTCGTGGTTTTTTGGTCAGGAAAACGAGGCAGAGCTTTGCCAGCATGTTTGTCTTCGGCGGCAACGGTTCAGTTGCTGGCAAGACACGTCGGTGGTCGAAAGGAGTTTAGCCTGAAAAGAAAGCCTATGGGCAGGAGGGCCCCAAGCGCGACCTATGGAGCGTTAGGCCTTTTTTAGAATTCGATCCAGAGCAACTGCAACGTCGCGGATTTTTACCGTTCCGGCATTCGACTGGCTCTGGAGGGAACTAAGAACCGAAACCTTCAGTTCTTTCGTCGCTTTTTTCGACGCAACTTTTCCTGCGTTTGAAGGTGATGGCTCAGTCTTGGGTTGAACCACAGGCCCAGCCAGCTTTCGCGCAGGGCCGTTTGATTGGGCTTTCTTGTACGCGTTGACACAAATATTCTGTGACAAAGTTACCGGCTCTTGGATCATATTCATTACTTAAGACCTTGTTGGCAGGTGTTGAGCATTGACCGGACGCGGATGAGTTTCAATTCTTTGCTGCAATTTCGCCTCAATTTGGCCTTTATTGCGCCAGACCTTGGGCCAATGTCCGAAAAGCCGCAAGATATTGCGGTTTTTTGAAACGTTGCGCCTCATTCTACGGCCTTAATTTCGCCGTGATGTCTATTCAAATAGCCGAATCGGTGGCCTCTGCATGCGCCAATCTGGGCTTGAACCGGTCTTATGATTACTCAAGATCTTGCAAAGTTGGGCAAGCCCGAGACGTCTTCAAAGGTTGCCATGCCCAATGACAAGGGTTCGAGACAGTGAACAATGTCTAAATTGAATGGGGTAACAACGTCACGTGTGTGGCGATCCCGGGAGGACTCGAACCCCCAACCCCCTGATTAGAAGTCAGGTGCTCTATCCAGTTGAGCTACGGGACCGCTGTGAGGGGTTGTCACGTAAAATCGAGATCTATGCAAGACCGCGTTGGCACCTGTTGTAATAACTTGAAGTTGACGGGTTCAAATCTGGTGACCAAGGCAATCGGGTAACTGGCCGCTGCCTGGCGGGCGTCGGCCGGAACGGGCTAGAGGATACCGCGTCTGATCTGCTCGGGCAAAGTGAACAGGCTTTTTGGAGGGGCGGAACGTCAATGACGGGCCTGCGTCAGTCTTTGCCCAAATGGAAAAGCTGGATCTGCTTCGGGTTTTGTTGATGAGGAGGGTGAAAACGTGCAGGTTCACCTTACCACTCAAGGTTTTTTCAATATGATGGCAAAAGATTGCCTCACGCCGGCGGCGTGCAAAGCAGGCGCGCCGGACCGTTTTGTGAAACCCAACGGGCTGTTGGTGCAAGTTTCATGTCTGTGCAAACGGGTTGCGAGACGCCTTGAAATTGAAAAGATAAAAAAGACCAAAACACTCTGGGAGGAGAATAAAATGAACTTCAAATCAAGAATTCTGGCACTGGCTGTCAGCGCTGTTATGGCACTGGCTGCTCCGCTTGCTGCTCAAGATTGGACACCGAATGGCCCGCTGACACTGCAAATCGGGTTTGGTGCCGGGGGCTCTACCGACACGATGGGCCGTGTTCTGGCCAATGTGATGGAACAGAATACCGGTTGGAATATTGTGGTTGAAAACAAACCGGGCGCTGGCGGTGTGGCCATGTTCACGGGCTTGTCCCAGATGCCACCCAAGGGACAGGTCATCGGTATGGGCGTGAGTATTCCGGTGCTTGTCCAACTGGTCCAACGCGGCGACCAACTCCCCTTTGACGAGACCAGCTTTGATTATCTTGGCACAATCGCCAAGGCCGAACTGGCGTTGGTGGCCAGCAAGGATGCGCCATTTGATGATATCGAAAGCATGGTTGCCTATGCGAAAGAGCAGGGCAGTCTTGCGATTTCCACTATGGCGCCGCCACAGGTCCTGGTGATGAAGCAAACCACCAAAGCAACGGGTGCTAATTTCGATCTGGTTACGGCAGATGGGGGGGCAGAAGTGATGAAGCTGATCCTCGGTGGTCAAGTTCTGGCCGGTTTCGCCTCGGGTGAGCATTTCCCATATCTTGAATCCGGTGACATGAAGGTGATCGCCAGCGCCAACCAGTCCCGTCTGAGCTATGCGCCCGATACGAAAACCTTCACGGAATCCGGCGTGCCCGCTTTCGTGGATCCGGTTTTCTTTCTGGCGATGACCGGTGGCACTGATCCTGCTGCGGTTAAGGCCATTTCGGAGGCCATCGACGTGGCTGTGCAATCTCCCGTGATCGAAAAGATCGTAGAGAATGCTGTTAAGGGCAAGCCGCAGAACATGGGGCCGGACGGAACAAAGCAGATGATGATCGACGGCATGGCAAATGCGAAAGTATTGTTTGCCAAATAAAATCGGATCGCCCTGCTGCAGATCACGGCGGGGCGTAACACTTCCGGGAGGGTTTCATGAGACTATCTGCTGATCGCGCTTCGGGTGCGTTCTTCTTGCTGTTTGGGCTGGCGCTTTACTTTCTGATCATACCTGTCCAGACCGAAGACGTGCCGGGGGCAAATCTGGCTCCCGATACCGTTCCCAATGCACTGGCATGGGTCATTGTGTTTTTCAGTGCAATTACCGTGATCAAACCCACCGATTTCCAAATTCAGAGCCCGCGCAGTTTTTTGGTGACTGGCGCTTATGCCGGTGTGCTTGTTGTCGGCATTTACGCGATGTCCCTTTTCGGTTTTGAATGGGTTGCCCCGCCCTTGGCACTGGCCATTATGTGGATGATTGGTGAACGCCGCCCGCTCTGGCTCTTGGCGGGTGTGATCCTGCTGCCTTTGCTGATCTGGTTTCTGGTGACCTTTCCGCTTGGACGGGCTCTGCCTTGAAGGAATATTTCCATGGTTGATCTGTCGCTTATACTTGCCGGCTTTGGCGATGCGTTCTCTCTTGCCAATCTGACGTTTGTTATGCTTGGCGTGGCCTTGGGGCAGTTTGTCGGGGCGGTGCCGGGTATTGGACCGATCATGGCGATGGCCATTGCCATCCCCTTTACCTTTGCACTGGATCCGCTGGTTGCGATCTCTTTTCTGGTTGGGGTAAACAAAGGCGGCCTTGTTGGGGGGGCTGTGCCGGCCATTTTGATGAACACCCCTGGTACACCCGATGCGGCGGCTACAGCACTTGACGGCTATCCTTTGGCCAAACAGGGCAGGCCGCTGAAGGCAACGAAGATGGCGCTGTTCTCCTCGGTGACGGGCGATACCTTTAGCGATATCGTTCTGATCACTGTTTCCGCGCCCTTGGCGATCCTTGCTCTGCGCATGGGTCCGATCGAGATTGTAGCCCTGATGATTTTTGCCTTCTCTGTGCTGGCAGGGCTGATTGGAAATTCGCTTAGCAAGGGGATAATTGCCGCGGCTCTGGGGCTGCTGGTTGCTTCTATTGGCAGCGACCCCGAGAATTTTACGCCACGTTTGATGTTCGGCTATTGGGAGTTGTTTGACGGGTTGCCCCTGCCGTCGGTGGCCATCGGTATGTTGGCGATCTCGGAAATATTGCGCCGGATGTCAGAGGCACATGGCAAAATCCAGCCTGCCATTGATCTGCGCGGGTCGGGTGACCCTGCCGATGCGCGTGTATCCTGGGCGGAATATTGGGCATGTCGTTATACAATGCTGCGAGGGGCGACCATCGGTACCATTTTGGGCGCATTGCCAGGTATCGGGTCTACGGCGGCGGCCTTTATGTCGTATGCTTTTGCCAAGGCCAGTTCAAAAAATCCCGGCAGTTTTGGCAAAGGAAACATCCACGGTATCGCGGCCACGGAATCTGCCAATTCTGCCGTGATGGGTGCGAACCTTATTCCGCTCCTGACGCTGGGAATTCCCGGCAGTGTCGGGGCGGCGTTGATCATCAGCGCATTTATGATCCACGGGATTCAACCGGGCCCTCTGTTGTTCGAGCAGCAAGGGCGCTTGGTCTATGGATTGTTCGGGGCGATGCTGATGGCGAATTTTGCCAACCTCTGGGTTGGGCAAATTGGTCTGCGATTTTGGGTCAAAGTGGTGTCTGCACCTGAATCCCTGATCTTCTCGGCGGCCATTCTGCTGTGCTTTGTTGGCGTGGCGATGGCGACAAACGGGCTGTTCGGGGTGGCAATCATGTTGGGGTTTGCGGTGCTGGGCTATTTGATGACGGCTTTCGGCTATTCGCTGGTTATTTTCATTATCGCGTTCTTTCTTGGGCCGCGATTTGAAAAATCGATCGCGCAATCTATGGCACTGACCAAGGGCGACATGACACAGATCATCTATAGTCCGGTTGCTGTGGCACTGCTGGTGATGTCGGTCGTTTCTTTTGTCTGGTTCCTGAGACGTGGAAAAATCGCGTCGGCATAGGGTTTAGGGGCGGTTTTGCTGTCCTTGAAAGAGTACATGCGGCGGCTGGCATTCCATTATGACGGCAGCCGCCCGCTGCGTACTATTATTCAAAGAATGTCGCGTTGCGGCCACCGACCACGATGTCGAAATCATAGGCCTGTTCCACATCCGCACCGGCTGTCTCGCGCGGTTTGCCGATGTTGCGTTCAAATGCATCACCCATCAGGATTGCCATGGGATCGGTTGCATTGTTTGGTTCGTCAGGAAAGTACATCTGGGTGATCAGGCGGGAGGCACCGCCGCTCACCGACAAATGGATATGTTTCGGCCGCCAGCGTCCGATGTCAGGGCGGGCAAGATAGGCGCCGGGGCTGATCGCCCAAAATCGATAGAACCCGTTCTCATCGGTCAGCACGCGGCCCATACCAAAATGGTTTTCATCCAGCTGCAACCCCGAGTGATCTTCGACATGGCGGTAACGGCCAAAATGGTTGGCGCTCCAGACCTCCAGCAGGGCATTGCGCAGCGGCGTGCCGCTGGCGGTACGTACTGTGCCTGTGACTTCGATCGGCACCCCTTCTGCACGCGGGCGGTCAGGAGCGGTGCGGGTCATATCCCATTCATGGGGATTTGTGGCATAGCGCGCCGGTACGACAGGCACAAAACTGGCACGGGCGGCGTCGGGGATCAGGCGCAAAGGCTGGCGCGGCGTGCGCTGATCAGAGGTGTTGTCGGTCGGGCCAATGCCCAGAATGCGTCCTTGCTTGGTCATCTCTCAACTCTCCAGATCATCGAAAAAGGGTATCTCGTCAGGGCCGGCCATAATGATATCAAACAGATAAACTTCTTCGCCTTTAGACGTGCGACCATCGTGGCGCGCAACCAGCTTGGGCGCGTCATCACCTACGGCTTGCAGGATCGGATCGGTTGTATTGGCTGGATGCCCCTCAAAGAAAACCTGCGTTACGATCCGGCTGATCCCGTCCGAGAAGATCGTGATGGTGATGTTGGGCGCACGTTCCGGCGTGGCACCGGGCAGGATGGTGCGGAATTCATAAGCGCCACTGGCGGTCCGCAGGCGACCATAACCATGGAACCACGGATCAACATCCGGATGATCCGCGGTGGCTGGGGTGCGGTAGACACCTTTGGCATTGGCTTGCCAGAACTCCAGAAGGGCCCCATGCGCCAGATCGCCATGACGGTCCAGCACACGCCCGCGCAGAATGATTGGCGTGCCCTCTGCCGCACCGACAACGCCGTCCGCCACATGGATCAAATCCTCGAATTCGGGCATCGCGAAATAGATCGGGAAATATGGCCCGCTGGTATCTTCGTTCGTCGGGAGCAATGTGTTTTTCAGAGCAGGGTTCATTGCAGGTCCTCCATTGTCTTTTCGATATTTTTGATATTGGGCGAGGGATCAGAGGAAAAGTGAGATTTCCGGATAAGCCAGATCATCGTGGTATCTCTTTCTTCGCCGGTTTGTGCCGTGGCCTGTGTGAACCTGTCCGGGCCAGAAGGTTTGAATTTGACCGGTTTGATACGTTCTGTCTGCCCCACATTCCGCCAACCGTGGTGAAAACAGCGCGCGAACGGGAGGATCAGGGCCGCTGAGTTCAACCGGTTAACCCCAAGATCATCCGTGCCTCCTGCGGACTGGCCAGCGTGCCACCCAGATCGTCAATCATCCGCGCCGCCTTGTGCACCAACTGCGCGTTGGAGACACAATGTGCCCCTTTGCTGATATAGGCCGTGTCTTCCATCCCGATGCGAACATGTCCGCCCAAAAGCCAAGCCTGCGCCAACATCGGAAAGGCCGCGCGCCCGATTCCAAAAGCGGCCCATTCGGTGCTTTCGGGCAATTGGCTAACCAGATAGGCCATGGTGGCAGGGTTCGCGACCGCGCCGAAACGTACGCCCAGCACCATCTGCACCATTAGGGGCGCCCTGATGATGCCACGGGCCACGAAATCCTTGACCATGTGCAAATCACCACTGTCAAAAATCTCGATCTCGGGTTTCACGCCAGCGGTATAAATGCGCGCAGCCATGATTTCGAGGTTGCGGGGGCTGTTAATCACGCTCGCCTGACCCGACCACATGGTGTTGAAATCCAGCGTGCAAATATCGGGACGCAGCGCTTCGACATGGGCAACCCGTTTTTCGGGGGCACAAAGGGTTGAACCTGCTGCGGCAATTCTTGGATCGTCGTCAGAGGGTACAAACCGGCCACCTTCACCTGTTGTCAGGTTTAAGAGCACATCCTTGTTCTTGGCTCTGATCCGCGCAACAAGATCTTCGTAAAGGTCCAACCGCATCGACCCTTTTGCGGTTTCGGGATCCCGCACATGCAAGTGCACAATTGCCGCGCCCGCAACAGCAGCATCAAGGGCCTGCTGCGCAATCTGTTCGGTCGTAACGGGCAGATTAGGGCTGATATCAGGCGTCATCAGATTGCCGGTGATCGCGGCGGTCAGGATTGTTTTGCGGGCCATCTTACGCGTCCAATGCAGCGGCAACCGCTGCTTTCAAAGTATCAACAATCAGGGTGATTTCTCCAGCCGAAGATGTATAGGACGGCGCCAGCAAGACGTGATCCCCGTTGGTACCATCCGCGCAGCCTTGCGAGGGATAGATCATGATGCCGCGCTCTTTGGCTTTTGTGCCGACCTTCATGGCAAGCGCCTGCGCGACCGGGAAGGGGGCCTTGGTGGCACGATCCTGTACCAGCTCTACGCTCCAGAAAAGTCCGCGACCGCGAATGTCGCCCACATGAGGGTGTTGACCGAAGGCGTCGCGTAATAGGGTTTCCAACTGGTTGCCACGTGTGCGGACGTTATCGAGCAGAGCCTCGTCTTCGATCACCTGTTGCACGGCCAGAGCGCCTGCCGTCGCAATTGCGTGAGACATATAGGTATGCCCGTTCCAGAGTTTGCCGCTGCCGCCCTTAATGACATCCACCACATTTTGCGCGGCGATCACAGCTGCGATCGGCTGATATCCTGCGCCCAGCCCTTTTGCAGTTGTCGTGATGTCGGCGAAGATGCCCTCTTGCTCCAGTGCGAAGGTACTGCCGGTACGTCCCATGCCGCACATGACCTCGTCGGCGATATACAGAACGCCATGCTCATCGCAAATTTCGCGGATGCGTTTGAAGTAGCCTTTCGGCGCGGGCTGTGTGCCTAACGACGCCCCCACGACAGGTTCCGCGACAAAGGCCATGACCGTTTCCGGCCCGAGACGCCGGATTTCCGCTTCCAGCAGGTTCGCCATGCGTAGGGCAAAGGTCTCTTCGCTTTCCCCGTCTTCTTGCATCCGGTAGGCATAGGCGGCGTCGATGTGACTGACCTCCATCAAGAGCGGTGCAAAGGGCGCGCGGCGGCCTGCATGCCCACCTGTGGCAAGGGCGGCCAATGTATTGCCATGATAGCTAGGCGCGCGGGCAATAACCTTGCAACGTGTGGTGTCGGCGCGTTCTAGGTGGTATTGGCGGGCCAGCTTTAGCGCGGCTTCCATCGCCTCTGAACCCGACCCGAGAAACATTACACGCCCTTCCCCCGTCCCTTCTGGGGCGCGGGCGATCAGGTGATCGGCAAGGTCCTCTGCCGGTTGGTTGGTGAAGGATCCGGTATGGGCAAAGGCAAGCTTGTCCACTTGGGCTTTGATCGCTTCGCGGATTTTCGGATGATCATGACCCAGACAGGAAACCGCCGCCCCGCCACATGCATCCAGATAGCGTTTGCCGCTGTCATCAATCAGATAATTGCCATCCCCGCCGACGACAACGGGAAGGGTGGCGCAAAGGTCTCTGTGGAAAACGTGGCTCATGTGAATACCGGCTTGTATATAAACTTTCGTTTTGTATATTAGACGCAGTGAATTTCCGCAAGGCTAGATATGACCGGTGCGCTTGACAAGATTAAGGTCCTCGACCTCACGCATGTTTTAGCGGGGCCGTTTTGCACCTACCAACTGGGGTTGCTTGGTGCCGATGTCGTAAAGATCGAGGATCCCGCCAACCCCGATTGCGCCAGGGGCAGAGGGCCTGATGCGGCGGGGAATGCGGCGGGCCTCGGGCTGAATTATCAGGTGCAGGGCGGCAACAAACGTAGCTTGGCACTTGATCTGCGCAGCACGGTCGGCGCAGGTGTCTTACGCCAGTTGGTGCGCGACGCTGACGTGTTGGTCGAAAACTTCACAACCGGTGCGCTGGATGGTCTTGGACTGGGGTACGAGGCGCTGAAGCTGGAGAACCCGGCGCTGATTTATTGCGCCGTCACAGGATTTGGCGATAGCGGTCCGCAGGCAGGTCATGGTGCCTATGACAATATCATACAGGCGGCCAGCGGTACGATTGATCAATGCGGCGGCGTAAAACCCGGCGTGTCCTTTGTCGATTATGCCACAGGATATGCGGCGGCTTTTGCGGTTGCATCGGCGTTGCACCAGCGCGCGCGCACCGGCGAGGGCACGCATATTTCGGTCTCAATGCTGGAAGTCGCGATGCAGATGATGGCACCGGAGGCCGCAGCGGCACAATACGGCGATGCGCCCCTCCGCGAGAAAGAGGCGGGCATTTCCTGTTATGATACTGCCCAAGGCCAATTGATGCTGGGCGCATTTCATCCGACCCAATATCGCAAGCTGGCGCGTCTGCTGGCCGATCTCGGGCACCGCTTGCCTGCTTTGGAAGGCATTCAAAGCTGGCTGGATGTCTGGGCCATCACGCAAGCAACCAAAGCCAAGCTGCGCGATGTGTTCTTGCAGAAAGCCGCCGGGGAATGGGTTGATCTGCTGCAAGCTGCCGACCTTCCGGCAACGCAGGTGCGCAGTCTGGCGCAGGCCGTCGATTTGCCACAACTCAAGGCCCGCGGATATTTCCAGCCTTCGCCTGCGGATCGTCACCAGCCCCTGCCAACGGCGGCATTTCAGATGGGAACCGGCGGCGCATCCTTACACAGCGCCCCGCCCAAACATGGTGAACACAGTCGTGCGGTGCTGAAGGGCATGGGGCTGAGCGATGCCGATATCACAGACCTTTTTGCCCAAGGGATTGTCGTATGAGCTATCTCACCGCCAAGCTTTGGACTGTGCTGCCGGAGGCGCTGCATCACAAAGGCGCACCATCTGTATGGGCACAAATGACCCGTCCGGGACAGCAGATGCATTCGTTTCTGGAGGCTGCATTCTTTGACGACAGTGGCGCGATGTGGGTGTCGGATGTACCCTATGGTCGTGTCTTCAGGATCACCCCTGACGGGGAATGGGAAACCATGCACCAAATTGATGGCGAACCTCACGCGATGCGGTTGGCGCCTGACGGTCAACGCATTGCGGTTGATTATAAACACGGTCTGATTGCGTTGACCGGTTTTGATCGTTTCAGCACCATCAGCACCGGCGGCGACACCCCGTTTCTGGGTTTGTCGGACATGATTTATGGCCCCGACGGTGCCCTGTGGTTCACTGATTCAGGGCGCAGCAGCCTGAGTGATCCAGTCGGACGCGTTTACCGATGGCAGGAGGGTGATTTGCGCCTTGTGCTGGACTGTGTGCCTTATGCGAATGGCATCTGTGTCAGCCCTGACAATGCCTGGGTGTATGTGGCGGCGACCCGTGCCAATCAGGTGTGGAAATTTGCAACGAACCTGCCGGAGACCAGCGCGCCGATGGTTGGAACCTATCTGCAGCATTCTGGCGGGCTGGGTCCGGATGGACTGGCCTGTAACAGCCTGGGCTGGCTTGCAGTCGCACAGGCGCAAGCCGGTCGTGCCTATGTCTACGACGCGTTGGGCGACCTGATTGCCGAGGTCCGGCTGCCGTGTGGCCTATGGACCACTTCCGTTACCTTCCATCCAGATTCGCCCCATCAACTGATCATTGTCGACGCCCAGTTTGCCGGCGTTTTCACTTGTGACATCCCACAATAAAGGACTGAGACCATGCAAAAAGAGGACCTTCACGGGTATGTCCCTGCCATAGCGACCCCGTTTGACGATCGTGGCGCAATTATGGAGGATGCTTTTGTCGATCTCTTCGAATTCCTGTTGGGGCGCGGGGCGACCTGTATTTGTATCGCCGGGGATAACGGGGAAAGCTGGGCCCTGACTGCACAGGAGCGTGGGCGGCTGGTGCGGCTGGCCAAGGACACCGCAAAAGGGCGTGTTCCGGTGATGATGGGAATTTCGGCGCCAACAATCGACGCGACCCTTGCCTATGCCCGTGCGGCAGAAGAAAACGGTGCGGATGTTTTGTTGTCGATGCCGCAGACCTATGTGCTTAAGGCTTCGGAGGCAGAGTTGATGGCTCGGTTCGACAAGGTCTCGGCGGTGACAGAACTGCCGTTGGTCTTGTATAATTCGCCGCGTCGCATGGGGTTTTCGCTGACCATCGACCAGACAGAACGGTTGCTGGACAATCACAATGTTATCGGGATCAAGGAAAGCCAGCGGGATTTCTTTCACCATACGCATCTGTTGCACCGGCTAGGCCATCGCATGTCTGTCATGACGGGACCGTGCCATTATATCCTGCCGGCCTTTGCGTTGGGGGCGAAAGGATTTATCGCAACCGGTCCTGAATTTACCGATCTGCTGCCATCTGACATGGCGGCTGTGGGTGCGGGCGCTGCGGATGATACCTATCGCAAGGCGCACTACCAGCTGACGGTACTCTATGAAATGCTGATGGGCACAGGCACTTGGCCAGCGTCGTTCAAGGCTGCGCTCAACCTTATTGGCCAGCCTGCTGGTGTGCCGCGCGATCCGGTGCATCCCTTGGCAGAAGGCGACATTGACAAGATCAAGCGCACGTTTGACCAGCTTGGCATCAACTACACATGATGCGTCTTGTCGTGGATCAAAGTGTGCGTATCAAACGGTCTGAAAAGGTCTCGTTCAGCTTTGACGGTTCTGACGTGCAGGGTTGGCAAGGCGAAAGCCTTGTCGCGGCCCTTATGCGTGCCGGGCATTTGCGACTGCGTGACGCTCCGAATGACCATGCCCCAAGGGGGGCGTTTTGCTGTATGGGGCTGTGTCAGGAATGTGCGGTGCGTATTGACGGGCGCACTGCCGAAGCTTGCCGTGTCGCGGTTTTCCAAGGTCTGATTGTGGAGCGGTCAGGGTGAAGGGGCCGTATGACATCGCGGTCCTCGGGGCAGGGCCTGCAGGTACACATGCCGCCCTTGCAGGGGACGAAAAAGGATTGCGGGTTGCTCTTCTTGACGAACAACCTTTGGCGGGTGGTCAGGTCTGGCGTGCAAAATCCGCAGCGATCCTGAGCGCCCCCTCCACGCCGGAAACCCGTCGGGGGAGCGACCTGCGCAACCGGCTGAGCAGGAGCGGGATTACCCATCAAAATACTGCCCGTGTCTGGCACATCGCCCGCGAAGGGAACCTGTGGCATCTGCATTATTTGCGCAACGGGTGCAGCGATGTGGTGCAGGCAAAGGCATTGATTCTTGCGGCTGGCGCGCGCGAATTTGTGCAGCCCGTCGAGGGCTGGACCACGCCGGGGGTGATCGGACTGGCGGGGGCCACAGCATTATTCAAACAGGATTTAACCGTGCCAGGCAATTGCACGGTGGTGTCGGGTACCGGACCGCTGGTTTTCTATGTCGCTTCAGAGATCCGCCGTCTGGGCGGAAAAGTGGCGGCGGTCGTCACCCCCAACACACGGCACGATTGGATGGGCGCATTGCCTGCGATGCTGGGTAAACCTGCGCTTCTGGCACGGGGCGCGATCTGGATGGCAGATCTGATGTTGGCGCGGGTGCCGATCTTTTGGGGGCATGCCGTGACCAGGGTTGCAGGCCAGACGCAAATGGAGGGCGTGGAGATTGCCACGCTCGATGCCGACTGGGCCGCACGGAACCATATCGGCGAGATCAAGGCAGATAGCCTGTGCATTGGCCATGGCCTGATCCCGCAGATCGAAGCCGCACAAATGTTGGGTGTTGGCATCCGCCATGAGCCTGCTTTGGGTGGATGGGTGCCGCAGGCCGATGAGGACGGCACAACCAAGGTGACTTCATTATATTTATGTGGTGATGGCAGCGGCATTCGAGGTGCGGATGCTGCGGCGCATCACGGGCGGCTTTGCGGATTGCGGGTTGCCGCTGATTTGGGGCATGTGGCAGATATTGAACTGCGAAAAGCAAGCGCCTGTTTGCGCCGTGCCGCGCGGTTCGGCCTTGCTATGACCGCGCTTAGCATCCCGCGCCCGGGGCTTGTGGGATTGAGCACGCAAGACACCATCATCTGCCGGTGTGAAAGTCTGAGCAAAGGTGACATCCTTGCGCAGATCGACAGCGGCGCAGCCAGCACAAATGCGGTGAAATCCGGCAGCCGTGCGGGAATGGGCCCTTGTGGAGGGAAATACTGTCAGGGCGCCATTGCCGCGTTGATCGCGCAAAGCAAGGGCCGGCCTGCTGCGTCGATCCCGCCGCCAACGGCACGTTCCCCTTTGCGTCCCGTTCCCCTTGGGGCAGCGGCGGGTGCATTCGAATATGACGATCTCCCGATTCCGAAACCGGCGCCCTTATGATTTATGATATTGCAATCATCGGTGGCGGTATCATGGGGTGCGCCACCGCATTGCGCGTCACGGCAGGGGGGATGCGGGCCATCGTGCTGGATCAGGGCGATCTGGGGCAGGGCGCGTCAGGCGTCAACGCCGGCACCTTGAGTCTGCAGATCAAGAGGGTCAAATTGATGCCCTACGCGCTTAAGGGGCATCACCTTTGGGAACAGATGGGCAGCGCAGTGGGGTTTGCCAAAACCGGCGGCTATACACTGGCGTTCAATGCCCGCGAGGCGGAATTGCTGCATGAACGCCAGACGATGAAGGCGCAGGCCGGTGCGCCCATCGAGTTTGTCTCGAACAACCGCCTGCGTGTGGCCGAACCGGGTTTGACGACAAAGGTTGTCGCGGCGAGTTATTGTGCCGAGGATGGATATGCGAATGCCTCGTTGACGGGACATTACTACCGCGGACGGCTGACGGATCATGCGATTCCCTACTGCGAGAAATCGGCGGTGACGGCGATCCGCAAGACCGATGTGTTTGAGCTGTCCACAGCTCACGGAACCTTTCGCGCCACACGTGTTTTGCTGGCTGCGGGTGCATGGCTCAAACCGCTTGCCGCAATGCTGGACGTCGACCTGCCAGTGAACGCCCGCGTCAACACCGTATCCGTCACTGAACGCGCCCCCCCCATGATGAACAGTGTGATCGGCCATGCAACCGGCTTGTTGACGATGAAGCAAAAGGCCAATGGTACGGTCCTGATCGGTGGGGGCTGGCAAGGACGCGGTACCCCTCAGGACGGGCGCGGAACCGTTGACGCCGCGACTGTACGCCCCAATCTGGCGTTGGCGCAATATGCGGTCCCTGCGCTGGCTGATGTCCGCGTGCTGCGCAGCTGGACCGGGTTTGAAGCGAATGTGCCCGACTTCTATCCGCTGGCGGGGGAACTGCCCGGCATGGCGGGCGCTTATGTCCTTGGTTGCGTGCGGGGCGGCTATACCATCGGCCCTTATATCGGGCAGCTGATGGGTGATGAAATTCTGGGCCGTGTCCCCGAAATGCCTCTGTTCGACCCCGGACGTGATTTTGATAAGGAAACGACATGACACTTGACCCAACGCGGCTGGACGGAAAACTGGCTATCATCACCGGCGGCGGCAGCGGCATCGGAGAAGCGACCGCCCATGCCTTTGCGCGGGCTGGCGCAACCGTCGTTGTTACAGGCCGTCGACTGGAACCTCTTGAGGTGGTAGCAAAGGCCACAGGCGGGCATGCCATTGCCTGCGATGTCTCGGACCATGCATCTGTTCAGGCGATGTTTGCCGAGGCGTTAAAGATCACCGGTCGGGTTGACGTCCTGCTGAACAATGCAGGCGGGCCGGGGCCAATTGCCCCCGTTGCAGAGGTGGATATGGCCGACTGGGTGACCTGTTTGAACATCAATCTTGTAGGGGCGATGTACTGCCTGCAGGAAGCCGCCAAAATCATGACGGCGCAGAAATCCGGTTCGATCATCAATATGTCGTCGCTTATGGGAATTCAGGGTTACCCCATGCGGTCGGCCTATGTTGCGTCGAAATTCGCACTGATCGGGATCACGGAAACCATGGCGCGCGAATTGGGACCGGCGGGCGTGCGCGTCAATGCCTTGATGCCCGGTGCGGTGTCGGGTGCAAATATGGACCGGATCCTCAAACGCCGTTCCGAGGCCGAAGGCCGCCCTGTCGCGGATATCGAGCGCGAGAACTACACCGACGTCGCCGCCCTGAAGCGCTGGGTATCACCCGAGGAAGTGGGGCGCGCCGCATTATATTACGCGAGCGATTTGAGTTCGGCGATTACGGGTGACAAGATGAAGGTGGATTGCGGGCGGTTTTAGGGTCGGTGCCCTTGCCCGATCCTAGCGTCTGAGGACCTGTTTGGCGGTGGCCTTGCCCTCATCAAACGCCTGCTTTCTGTGCGCGATCTCTTCTGGTGTTAATTTGGCTGCATTTGAGTAGTCGTCTTTCCAACCCGCTGCGCCGATCCATTTGAGGTGGGATTGCTGTGTGCTGCGGGGACGGTCCGCCGCTTCCAACATGCTCAGGGCCATTGCCAAGGTCGCGGTTTGGGAAGCCGGATCATTGGGCCGCCCAGCGGCATTGCCCAGCGGGAAATCGCTGAACAGGAAACGCGGCACACCGACATGTTCGATGATATCCTTGGCACAGCCCATGATGACGGTTGCAATGCCGGCGCGCTCCAATATGCGGGCGGCGATGGCGACGGACTGGTGACAGACCGGACAGTTGGGCACCAGCACTGCCGCATCGACATCGTTTTCACGGGCAAGTGCAAGCAAGGCGGGACCGTCTACATCGGCGGTCGTGCGTTTGGAGCGATTGGTTGGCAGCCCGAAGAAGTGATCCGCAACTCTGCCAATTTTCCCGGCCCGGGCGGCGTCTTTGAGGGCGGCCAGTGGAAAGTAACTTCCCATGTCCTCGGCGGTAGTATGTTCGCGGTCTATGGCGATGTGGGAAATGCGCAGATCCGGTGTTTCGGCTGATGATGCTGCATATACCTCATAGAATTTGGCGGCGGCGTTATAGGGCGCACCCGGTCCCTGATCCCCCCTCTCCGGTTGATAGGGCGCGGCCGTTGTAACGACGGCAACGGTACAATCCGCCAATGGTTTCGCCAGTGTTGTAAACGGCACGTCTGGAAAACGGGCCCAAATGTAGGGGGCACCATACCCTAGCGCCAAATAATAGCCGCGGGTCCGCTGCATATATGCGATGGGTTGGTCGGTGTCGCGCATCCGGGGTGCTTTCCTCGTGCCTGTCCCTTGCAAGGATAGCCGATTGTTCGGATGCGTCGTACCCCTTTCAGGATTTGACCTTTGCCATCTTCGGATCAAACAACGGGGCCAGGGTTATGTCAGCTTTGACGCGATGGGTCGCGACCTCAAGTTCATAGGTGCCGGATAAAACAAACTCCTTATCAATCGCTTTCCCGCCGCGCACATAGCCCATACCGATGCTTTTCCCCAATGTATGCCCGTAGCCTGCCGAGGACAGCCAGCCGCAACGTTGTCCATTACGGTAGATCGTTTCGCGGCCCGACAAGATGACGGTGCCGTCACAGGTAAAGGTTGCCATGATTTTTTTGACACCGCTCTCGCGCTGGGCCTGCACCGCTTCGCGGCCCTTGAAGGGGATGTTGGATTTCAACTTTACCGCCCAGCCAAGGCCCGCCTCGTCCGGCGTGTGATCCGGCCCGATATCAGAGCTCCACGCGCGGTAGCCTTTTTCCAGACGCAGTGTTTCAATCGCGCGGTAACCGGCATTGCGCAGGCCAAGGGGCGCGCCCGCCCTGTGCAGCGCGGCAAAGACCGTCAGGGCATATTCGGTCGGCAAGTGCAGTTCCCAACCCAACTCCCCGACATAGGTGATCCGAAGCGCTAGAACCGGACATCCCGCAATGCCGATGGTACGGGCTTGACCGAATGGGAAACTCTCGTGGCTGATATCATCGCGGGTGCACTGCGCCAAAATTTCGCGGGCTTTCGGGCCGAACAGCGACAGCACGGCGTTGGATGAGGTTACATCGACCAGTTGGGCATTCATTCCTGCGGGAATATTGCGCGAAATCCAGTCGAAATCATGGGTGGCAAAACCCGTGCCAGTGACGATGTAATAAGCGTCTTGCGCGGTACGCACGCAAGTTAAATCACATTCAATCCCGCCGTGATCATTCAGCATCTGGGTATAGATGATCGACCCGACTGGCTTGTCTACGCGGTTGGCCGCGATCCAGCCTAGAGCCTCTTCGGCGTCAGGCCCCTTAAGGATGAATTTTGCGAATGAGGTCTGGTCAAACAGAACGGCGGCTTCGCGGGCTGCCTTGTGTTCACGCCCTACAGCGGCGTGCCAGTTCGGGCGGTCAAAGGTGTAGATATCGTGCGCGTCTTCACCGGCTTCGGCAAACCAATTGGGACGTTCCCAGCCCAGCTTTTCGCCAAACACCGCGCCGTTGTCCAGCAAGGCACCAAAAAGCGGCGAGCGACGGCAAGGGCGCCCGCTGCTGTGTTCTTCGGAAGGCCACGCCATGGTGTAATGTTTGCCATAAGCTTCCATAGTGCGGGCCCGCACCCAGTCTTCATCGGTGTGCGGGCGGCCAAAACGGCGGATGTCGACCGGCCACAAATCATAAGGTGGTTCGCCATTTGCGACCCATTCGGCCAAAGCCATGCCCGCGCCGCCGCCCGATGCGATGCCAAAGGCGTTAAAGCCTGCACCGACGAAAACGTTGGCCATTTCCGGCGCTTCGCCAAGGATAAAATTTCCGTCGGGGGTAAAGCTTTCGGGGCCATTGATCAGTTGTTTTATGCCAGTGGTTTCAAGGGCCGGAACGCGGGGCAGGGCCAGTTCAACCAGTTGTTCAAAGTGATCGAAATTCGATTCCAGTAGCTGGAAATCAAACGGATCGGGGATGCCGTTTTTGGCCCAAGGGATGCCATTGGGTTCATAACCGCCCATGACCAGACCGCCGACCTCCTCCTTGTAATAGGTCAGGCGGTCGGGATCGCGCAAAGTGGGCAGATCGGACGGCACACCAAAGGCTTCGGTGATCATATACTGGTGTTCCACGGACACCAAAGGCACCGTCACCCCTATGGATTTTGCCAGCGTCCGCGTCCACTGCCCGCAACAAAGCACCAGCTTTTCACAGGTTACTTCGCCTTGTGGGGTCCGTACCCCGACGATCTTGCCCTTCTCGGTTAGAATTTCGGTGACGGGTGTGTTCTCGACCAGTTTCGCACCTTTGGCACGTGCCCCTTTGGCCAACGCCTGCGTGATGTCAGACGGGCTTGCCTGACCATCGGTAGGTAGAAATGCCGCGCCCACGACATCGCCGATATCCATGAGCGGCCACAGATCCTGCGCCTCTTGCGGCGTCAACAGCTGCATATCAAGGCCGAAGCTATGTGCAGTTGTGGCCTGCCGCTGCACCTCGGTCCACCGTTCCTGATTACACGCAAGTCGTAACCCGCCGTTCATCTTCCAGCCAGTGGCAAGGCCGGTTTCAGCTTCGAGCTTGTTATAAAGCTCGATCGAATAGCCCAGAAGTTGGGTGATATTGGCGCTTGAACGCAGCTGTCCGACCAATCCGGCAGCATGCCAGGTCGAACCGGATGTCAGTTGTGCTTTTTCCAACAAAAGCACTTCTTTGCCCATCTGAGCCAGATGATAGGCGGTTGAACAGCCGATGATGCCGCCGCCGATGATGATGATCTTAGAGGAAGATGGGAGTGTCATTTCAAACCTTACGTCTGGGCGAAATCGGCAAGTGCCGAGGTGAGCCGGTCCATGTTTTCAGAGGTGTATGCGCTGTAGTCCACGTCCAGCTCGGAATGGATTTCAGAGGTCATTGACCAAAGTGTTTCGCGCATCAGCGATGTACATTTCATGGCGCTGTAGGAACGCCAGTGTTTGTCGGGGTCGGTTTCGAAATACTGCGCCAGCATCGCGCGTTCCTGATCTTCGGACAGGGCATTGTTTGATGCCAGCCCTGCCAGATCGAACAGGGGCGTGTTGAACCCGCCATATTCCCAGTCAATCAACCAAAGCTTGTCGCCGTCGTCCAGAATATTGGCTGCTAAAAGGTCGTTGTGGCCAATAACCATGTCAATTTGACCGACAGCATTTTGCAGCAGATCAAGCTGCGCCAGCATCGATGGTAGCGCTTTGGCATAGGAGGAACTGTCGGCCTCAAGTCGGGTGATATATGTGCGGTTCACTTGAAACGGCCAGAAGGCCAGAACCGGTTGGGTCAGATGGTCGGCCAAATCGTGATGGACTTGTGTGATTAGTGAAACAATGCGCTGCAGGTTATCCGGGTTGCGCACATCCGCTTCGTTGAAAGTTTTTGCGCTGAGGTAGGCCAGCACCAGAACACCGGGTTCGTGGTGGACGACTTTGGGGGAAAAACCTGCCGCGCTGGCCGCTTGGGACAGCGCCAGTTCGTTCCAACGCATGACGCCATGTTCCGCAATGTCAGCGCCCAAGCGGACGACGAACTGTTGGTCGCCGTCGCGCACACGCAGGTTCACATTTGTCAGCCCCCCGCCAAGGGCCACGATGTCTTGCGGGTCTTTAAAGCAGGTCAGCGCTGCGACCCGATCCATAATTTCAGGCATCATAACCCTAACCTTTTGCGTTGCCCTTCGGCCAATGCGTTAACCAAGCGGTCTGCGATGATTGCGATAAAGGCGACTGACAAGCCTGCGACAATGCCCTTACCAGCGTTGGCTTTTGTCAGCGCGATATAGACTTCTTGACCTAGATCCCGGGTGCCGACCAAGGCTGTAATCACCAGCATCGACAGGGCCAGCATGGTGGTCTGGTTCAACCCCAACAAAAGCTGCGGCGTGGCCAGTGGCAGTTTTATCCGCCACAGGATCTGGCGTTTGGTGCAGCCGGCCATATGGCCCGCTTCGATCATCTGTTCGGGCACGTCGCTCAACCCGTGGGCCGCGTAGCGCACGGCAGGGGCGAGCGCATAAAGCACCACAGCGATCATCGCGCTGAAATCGCCGACGCGGAACAACATGATCACTGGGATCAGATAAACAAAGCTGGGCAGGGTTTGCAGCGTGTCCATAAACGCTAAGATGACCTTGCCCGCTTTGGGTCGCTCAGCCGCCCAGATGCCCAGTGGAATGCCGATCACTGTCGCGATCAGAACCGATACACCACAGAGATAGATCGTGACCATCGCTTTGGCCCATAATCCGCTGGCGGCGATGAACCCCATCATCAACATGGCAACGACGCCCAGTTTCCAACCGCCGATACGTCCCGCCATCAGCCCCATGGCGATGATCCCCCAGGCCCATGGAATGCCTGTAAAAAACTTCTTAACGGGCAAAAGAAGACCTTGAAGGATGACAAGTTTGATGGCCTCGAATGTGTCAAAGAAGTTGACGTTGATCCATTCCATCGCGTTGGCCCAGAACGGCCCCGTCGTCAGGGTCATTGAAGCCGGATAGGTTTGGACCGCAGGGATGAGAAGGCCGAATATCATCGTAGCGAGAGCCACAAGAAGGACCGTGGCGCTGAGTGGATAGCGTTGCATTAGATTGCCGGTCTTGCGTATGCGGTACCTGCGTTGGGAAAAGGCCTGACTGGCGCGGTCCAGCGCGATGGCCATGAGTACGATGGCAAGGCCGGCCTCGATTCCGCCGCCAATATCAAGGCGGCGCAGAGAGGCAAGGACGTCAAAACCAAGGCCGCCCGCACCGATCATCGAGGCAATGATCACCATGTTGAGCGACAGCATGATGACCTGGTTGACCCCGACCATCAGCGTTGGGGTGGCCGAGGGCACCAGAATTTTCCACATGATCTGGCGGCGTGTACATCCTGCCATCCGCCCGGCCTCAAGGATTTCTTCAGGCACGCCCCGCAGCGCGACGATGGTGACACGAACCATGGGCGGCATCGCATAGATGATGGTGGCCACCAAAGCGGCAACCGGGCCGAAACCGAACAGGATCAGAATCGGGACAAGGTAGGCAAAAACAGGGACCGTTTGCATCAGGTCCAAGACCGGGCGCAGGGCAATATCGATTGCGCGATGACGATAGGCGGCGATCCCCAGAAACAAACCACCCACAGCGCCGATGGGCACAGCGATCAGTACCGAAGCCAAGGTGATCATCGCGCTGTGCCATTGGCCGAACACCGCGAGATACAGAAAGCAGCTTCCGACCAATGCAGCCAAGGCCCAGTCGCGTGCGTAAAGACCGATAGCCCCGATGCCTGCGATGACGGCTATCCAACTGAGGGAGGGTGCCAGCTGGACAGCGGCATCCCCGTAACCGCTTGAAAAACCTTCGATCAACAGGTTCCGTAAAAACTGGTAGGGCGCTTCAATCAAGGTGGCGATGGCGCGCGTCAGGTCTTTGAACGAAAACAGATAAAAACCCGCGCTGTCGACCAGCCAGTTCAGAAAATCAGTGATCGCACCGTCCAGGCGCAACTCCCACTTCTTCGGAAACCGGATGATCCAGCGCGCATCCAAGGCTTTGTAAAGTTGGAACGACCACGTCGACAGAGCCCATGTGACCGCAAACAGCAACAGCCAGAAGACGCCGCCTGATTTCTGCCAGCGCGGCATTTACGAGCGTCCTACAAGCACGTCGATCACCCTTTGGCGGGTAATCTGCCCGATGATCTGCCCGTCCTTTTCAACCTTGTAAGGGGCATCGGATTCCTCGACCTGTTTGGCGATGTCATCAATCAGTTTCCTGTGATCAAAGATACCCGCAAAGGTGGAACCCGCTAGCGGTGTCGCGATGGACCCTGCGGTGATCACCTTGGACCGGCTGACGTGGCGGGTGAATTCCGCAACATATTCGGTGGCGGGGTTCAGCACCAGTTCCTCGGGTGTCGCCACTTGTTGGATTTCGCCGTCTTTCATCACGGCAATGCGGTCTGCAAGGCGGATCGCCTCGTCAAAGTCGTGGGTGATAAAGACGATGGTTTTATGCAGCATATTTTGCAGCCGCATGAATTCGTCCTGCATTTCGCGCCGGATCAGCGGATCAAGGGCGGAAAAAGGTTCGTCTAGAAACCACAGATCAGGTTCGACAACCAAGGACCGTGCAATCCCGACGCGTTGCTGCTGTCCGCCGGATAATTCGCGTGGATAGTTGTTCTCGCGCCCTTTCAGGCCGACCAGTTCGATCATTTCGTGCGCGCGGGCCTCGCGCGTGGCCTTGTCGATGCCCTGTACATCCAGAGGAAAGGCGGCGTTTTCCAGTACAGTCAGATGCGGCAATAGCGCGAATTGTTGAAATACCATGCCCATTTTCGTGCGTCTGATGTGGATCAGCTCCGCTTCGCTCATGGTAAGAAGGTTTTTTCCTTCAAAGAAAATTTCGCCTGCCGTCGGCTCGACCAGTCGTGACAGGCAACGTACCAATGTGGACTTGCCAGAACCGGACAATCCCATAATCACAAAAATCTCGCCTTTGTGTATCTGCACGTTGGCGCGGCGCACGGCGCCGATCAGGTCTGCTTTACGCAGCTCACCCTTTTGCGGATTTGGCGTATGTGATAGAAAACTTTCGGCCTTTGCACCGTAGATTTTCCAGACATCGCGGCACTCTAGGATGGGGGTGTTGTTCATTCTGGCCTCGGTCGCGCGTCAGCTTTCAACCGGGATCGGCTGTTGGGCGGGTTATCATTTTGTGAAGTTCGAGAACTGCGCGCCCTATCAATGGCGCGCAGTTTTCCATCATCGTAGATCAGTTTGAAATCCAGGCAGACCAAACGTCCTTGTTTTCCGCCATCCATGCGGCAACGGTTTCGTCGACGGTTTTCCCGTTCAGATCGACATCGGCAACCATCGCACCCATTGCTGCATTGTCGATATCGAAATTCCGTATCGCTTTGCCCGCATTTGGCCATTTGTCATCCAGACCAGCCCATGACACTTTCCAGATCGGGCCCGTTGGCTTGCCGCAATCATAGGCCGCATCAGGGTTAAGGCCGACCGATGGATCGGCATAGCATTCTGGCGAATAGTCAGGGAACTTGATGAATTTACCGTCATATTTTGCGGGTGCCCAATGGGGCGAGTAGATCCACAACATGATCGGGTCCTGACGTTGGTAGGCCGATTCGAGCTCTGCGAATAGCGCCGCGTCCGTGCCCGCGTGGATCACTTCAAAATCAAGGCCAAGCGCTTCGACGCGTTCCTCGTCAAAGCCGCCCCATGTAACGGGTCCGCCCAAATAGCGGCCAAGGGGCGCGGTTTCGGGGGTGGAGAAAGCGTCGGCGCAGTCTTTCAGGGCTTCCCAATTCGGCAGGCCGGGGCAGCGTTCTTCCATATAAGCGGGATACCACCATTCCTCGATGGCGATCATGCCGGTCTCGCCCTGGCTGACAACATTTCCCGATGCGGTTGCTTCGTCCATCGATTCGCGGCCGGTGGTTTCCCAAATTTCCATGGCGACATGCAGATCACCGGTTTTCAGCCCAGCGAACTGGGCGATGTAGTCAGCTTGGACATATTCGACATTATAGCCGGCTTCTTTCAGAACTTCGCCCATCAGCGTTGTGGTGATAAGCTGGCCGGACCAATCATGCAGGGTCAGTTTGATCGGGTCGGTCGATTCTTGCGCCAAGACTGGTGTCGCGGCCATTAATGCGGCTGCTGCAACGGATAGAATTTTCATTGTTAACTCCCGGTTATGGGCCCAGATCATCTATGGCAAATAGCACTTGGGCTAACATAGCGCGGGCTCTCGCAGACCATTCAACAAGGTTCAAAAATCTAAATCAACAAAAATCAACATTATTGTATTAATTTTGTAGCTTTTAGGTCCTGGCTGCGAAATATATGGGCGGTGATCCGGCCAAATGACAAGGAAACCATATGACTGATCTGGAAAACCGGTTGCTGACGGCTGTTGGTATCACCGAAAGGGCAGCACAGGTCGCGCTTGGCCATTTTCGCAACAGTCCGAGTATCGAAACGAAATCGGATCAAAGCCCGGTGACCATCGCAGACAAAGAAACTGAAACCGCGATCCGGACTGGCCTGGCCCGCGCCTATCCAGAGGATGCCATCTTTGGCGAGGAGTTTGGCCAGTCGGGCGAGGGGAGCGACATGTGGATCGTTGATCCAATCGATGGCACCCGTTCGTTTATTACAGGATTGCCGCTGTTCGGGATGCTCTTGGGGTTTCTCAGCAAGGACGGCCCGCAATTGGGCATCATCCGCATGCCCGCGCTGGGCGAGGTCTATGCCGGTGCAGCCGGTATCGGTGCCACATGTAACGGAAACTCAATCAAGGTCAGCACCTGCCGACAGCTGTCCAAGGCACGGCTGTTCATCAACGAGGGTGACAAGATCGCGGCGCAAGCGCCTGACGTGTTCGCGCGCCTGATCAAAGCTGGTGAGTTGCGGCGCATGGGGGCGGATTGTTATCCACATGCCCTGGTCGCGCGGGGGCTGGCGGACGCGGTGGTTGATTTTGATCTACAGCCCTATGATTACCTGCCGGTCAGCGCAGTGGTACAGGCGGCGGGCGGCATTATGACTGATTGGCAAGGTCAGCCGCTTGGCATGGAGGCGGATGGTCGTACGTTGACGGCTGCAACGCCACAGCTGCACGCAGAGTTGTTGGCTTTGGTCAACGCTTAACCTGCCCGAACCGCGTCGATATGAGTGGGGAAAGCAGGGTCTTGCATTAGCAACTTGCAGCGCTCGAAACGGGTTGTGGCATAGTCCCAGAAATCTTCGGCGGCGTTGCCGTCGGCGTGTTGGATCAACCCCCACAGAGTCCACAACAGATCACACATGGCTTTGTAAATGATCATCCGACCTGTTTCCGCCGCTGTGGGCGGCCGGCCAAAATAGGCCAGCATCAATTCGGCGTCCTGGGCGGCGTCCATGCCGGCCTCGACCGATAAATCGCCAACGTCCCACAGGGGATCGTTCATGCCGGAGTATTCCCAATCCACGATCCACATTACTGTGCCGTCATCCAGAAAGTTTTCGCAAAGCGGGTCACAATGGCAGGGGGCCAGCGCGATATCAGCCGTTTCCAGAACTTCCTTGATCGGGGCGGCGCCCGCGACAACGGCGTCATATCCGACAGGCAGATCGACATCTTTGGTCGACAGGATTTTCAGGTAATCGTCGATCATCGCAAACAGTTCGAAGCGGAACTTGAATGCCTTGTTAGAGGTGTGCAATTTTGCCAGCACCGCCCCGGCGCGCGTCGGCGAACCAATGCGTGATTTGAACAAGGCGGGCGTCATGGTTTCGATATCCGGCACGGTTTCTGAAATCATTAGACCATTTGCAGGTTCGACAAAGATTACCTGCGGCGACACACCGGCGCGGGCGGCGACCACAGCATTGTGGGCCTCAACGTTGCGGTCAATATAGTCTTCGGTGCCGTCGCCCGCGATGCGGACAATGACCGAGGTATCGCCAATATCGACGCGGTGAACCAGATTGGTCAGGCCACCCAAACGGGTGATGCTGTCAACCTTGTCGATGTGCGCGAATCGCGGGGCTTTGCGCAGGGCTTGCAGGACTGTGTGTGCATGTTCGCTCATTCGTAATTACCCTTTCAACGCGGTATTTTGCGGATCGTATAGCGGGCCAGGGACTTGAGTGATCGGATATTGAGCCCCGAAAACTTCGACGGCAAAACCATCCGTTTCCCAGTGCTTTTTCTCAAGGTATCCGCGCAGGATCATCTGGCCCACAGCGTATCCAAACCCGGCAGACGTCGCCAGTGAAACGACCGTATCACCCAGAAGAATCGCTTCGCCACCGGTCAATGGAAGGTGTTCGGGCGTGACAAAGGTGCATAGCTTGCGCTGAACACCCACAGTTTTTTGCGCCTCAAGGACATGTTTTCCGATGAAATCTCCTTTGGACTTCAGATGCACGCGAAAACTCAACCCTGCCTCGATCGGGGTGTAGTCCGGCGAAATGTCCCCCGACCAGTAAACATACCCCTTTTCCATCCGAAGGCTTTCGATCGCACGGTAGCCGACATTTTTGATGCCGTGGCTTTTGCCCGCTTGCCACAGCCTGTCATAAACATGGGCGGCAAATTCGGTGGGAATGTGCAATTCATACCCTAATTCACCGACATATCCGATCCGCGCCGCACGGACGGGGGCCGCACCGACAAAGATTTCGCCTGCGGTTGAAAAGGGGAGGGCTGCGTCTGACACGTCGCTTTCGGATGCCGCCGCCAGCACCGCGCGCGATTTGGGGCCGACGATGTTAATGACCGCGATCGCGCTGGTGACGTCGATGATGTGAACCGCGCTATCTTCGGGCAGGTGACATTTTATCCAGTCACTGTCATGCACGCCAAAGCCTGAACCCGTGACCAGATAAAACCGGTCCCTGGCCAGGCGGATAAAGGTCACGTCGGCCTCTATCCCGCCTTTTTCATTGCACATCTGCGTATAGATGACCGACCCGACAGGCTTGTCCATGTTTGATACACATAGGCGTTGCAGCGCCTCCAATGCGCCCGCGCCGATCACTTCGAATTTGGCAAAACTGCTCTGGTCTATCAGCGCCACAGCCTTGCGCACGGCCATATGCTCTTTGGCGGCAAAAGCCTTCCAGCCGGGGTTCAGGAAATCAAGTTGGTCCACTGGTTCAACACCGTCGGGCGCAAACCAGAGCGGGCGTTCCCAGCCGTTTTTGGAGCCATAAACTGCCCCCTGATCCTTGAGACGCTGATACAGCGGAGACAGGCGCAACTGGCGCACAGTCTCGTGTTCCTGCCCGGGATAACGCATTTTGTAGTGATGTGCGTAATGCTCGACCGCTCGCGGGTACATGAAGGCGCGCGTGCCATGATGCGGGCCGAAACGGCGCACATCCAGCGGCCATAGGTCCAGCGACGGCTGCCCGTCGATGACCCATTCGGCAACCATTTCCCCTGCGCCACCCCCGGCTGCGATTCCGTAAAGAAAACCGGTTGCCAGCATCAGGTTTTTATACCCAGGCTGCCACCCCATGACAAAATCACCGTCTGCGGAATAGGGGATAGGGCCGTTGATCACCTGCCGGATGCCAACCTCGTTGATCACCGGTGTTACCTTGCCGGCCAGTTCAGCAAGCGGCAGGAAACGGTCTAGGTTTTCCGGCAAAAGCTGGCGCACGAACTTACCTGGAATGCCGGTGTCGCCAAAAGGCCGGGTGTCTTCTTCATAGCCGCCCACCACCAGCCGCCCGCCGACATCGGGTTTGTAATATACCAGCCGCTCAGGGTCACGCAGTGTGGGATAATGGCCGATTTCGTTGCCAGTGGATTCCGTGACGATATATTGGTGTTCAACCGCGCAGGCCGGAATCTTGAGGCCAAGCTTCTCCGCGATTTCACGGCTCCACATGCCGGTTGCCAGAATGATCGTGTCGGCCTCCCAACGCCCTTCTGTGGTTTCCACCGAAGTTATGCGCCCGCCGGTGACGTTGAAATCCAATACCTCGACGTTCTGGCGGATATTGGTACCTTGCTTGCGCGCCGCTCCTGCCACTGCCTGACACAAGGACGCTGGGTCAACATAACCGTCAGAGGGGATAAACGCCGCGCCTTCCAAGCCCTTTTCCTCGATCAGAGGAAAGAGATCCTTGGCCTCGGAGGGGCTGATGATCTGCATGTCCAGATCGAAGCTACGCGCCATTGTTGCCAACCGCTTGGCCTCAAGCATGCGCTCTTTGGTTGCGGCCAAGCGTAATGAGCCAGTCTTTTTCCAATCAAACTGCAAACCCTCTTCGTTCTGGAGCCGGTCATACATTTCAACCGATTTTTTCAGCATCCGCGTCGTGTTGCGCGAGGACCGCAGTTGCCCGACCAAGCCTGCCGCGTGCCATGTCGCGCCTTCAGTCAGATTGGCGCGCTCTAAAAGGACCACGTCCTTTTCCCCCATGCGGGTCAGATGATAGGCAATTGAACAGCCAAGGATGCCGCCACCGATGACTAGATGTTTCGCGCTGTGCTGTGCCATTGTGCCACCCAGAAGGTTATATCTGGTGACGAGCTTACTCAATATCGACATTTAGACAAACAAAATGTTGATTTATGTTGATATTTGATCCGTTAACTTGGCAAAAATTGCATTTCCCTGTTGGAATTATGAGTATATGTCTGCGATATGTCGAAATACAAAGCCCAGATTTTACAGGCCGTGAACATGCGCGGGACCGTTTCCGTTATGGAACTTTCGCAGATTCTCGGGGTATCGGACCAGACCATACGCCGTGTGTCGCAACCCCTTGTTGAAAGTGGTGATCTGGACAAGGTGCACGGTGCGTTGGTGTCCAACCGCACCGCTTCGGATCCGCCGTTTCTGGCGCGAATGAACCAGAATCGCAGCGCCAAGGTCGCCATCGCGCGGCTGGCGGCTGATATCGTTCCGGACGGTGCCAGCGTGGCCATCGACACAGGTTCGACCTCGGGGTTCATTGCACAGGCCTTGCGGACCAGACAGCAACTTACAATCGTGACCAATTCGGCTTTTGTCGCCAGTACTTTGGCGATCATACCGGGGAACCGGGTGTCAATGGCGGGCACCCAGTTGCGTGATCATGACGGGGCAGCTTTTGACCGGTCCGCCTTTGATGTGATCGAGCGGATGCAGGTTGATTTCGTCGTCCTGTCGGCCTCGATGGTGGATGCGGAAAAGGGGTTTCTGGTGCACGAGCAATGCGAAGTCGATATGGCGAATGCGATGCTTAGAAACGCGGCGCAAGCTATCATGTCGGTGGACCATTCCAAGTTTTTGCCGCAAAGCCATCGGCCTGCCCTGCGCCAGCCTGCGTTGCGCGCCAACGATGTTTTGATCACCGATACGCCGCCGCCTCCCGCTTTCGATGCGCTGCTACGGGATATGGATGTGCGGGTTGCAGGGGCCAGATAAACGGTTGCGCAATGACTATGAAACAGCGGCCTTGTCACGGGTGACAAGCCATGGAGCTTGCTCCATATTGGCGTAAATTCAGGGACTTTATGTGCCAAAAGAACATTCGGCACACTGGGTGCATACTGTAGCGGGCGCCATTGCTACAATTTTAAACAGGGGAACCTCATGATGACCAAAATTGCATTTCTTGGCCTTGGTGTGATGGGCTATCCGATGGCTGGCCATTTGCAGGCCGCGGGCCATGCGGTCACTGTCTATAACCGCACTTCGGCCAAGGCCGAAGCCTGGGCAAAACAACACGGCGGCAAGAGCGCGGCAACACCGGCGCTGGCCGTAAAAGATGCAGAACTGGTGATGGCCTGTGTCGGTAATGACGATGACCTGAGGGCTGTTTGTCTGGGGCAGGATGGTGCCTTCCGAGGGATGTCGGACGGTGCGCTTTTTGTCGATCACACGACCGTTTCGGCAAAAGTCACCCATGAGCTTTATGCAGTCGCGAAAGACAAGGGCATCGGCTTTGTCGATGCGCCGGTTTCAGGCGGGCAGGCCGGGGCGGAGAACGGACAATTGTCGATCATGTGTGGGGGCGATGTAGCGCAATATGGCCGCGCGGAACCGGTGATGAACGTTTATGCCAAGTTGGTACGCCGGATCGGAGAAAGCGGTGCGGGCCAGCTTACCAAGATGGCCAACCAGATCGCGATTGCCGGTGTGGTTCAGGGCCTGTCCGAAGCGCTGCATTTTGCGACCAAGGCCGGGCTGGATGGCCGCGATGTGATCGAAGTTATCAGTCAAGGTGCGGCGGGCAGCTGGCAAATGGCAAACCGTTACGAGACGATGCTGGACGATCATTTTGAACATGGGTTTGCTGTCGATTGGATGCGCAAGGATCTGGGGATTTGTCTTGATACCGCCAATGACAACGGGGCCAGCCTGCCGGTGACGGCGTTGGTTGACCAGTTTTACAAAGACGTCCAAAAGATGGGCGGCGGGCGTTGGGACACCTCATCGCTTTATAAACGTCTGAAATAAGAGGCCCGGTGCGAAAGCGGGTTCCCTCCGAAGCAAAGGTAAACGATCCTCGCCCTCTCGGCGTGGGCAAGTCCTGCAACGTGACCATTTTTACTTGTGGCCGCAGTATTGCGCTACAGGTTCTGCAATCCGACAGCGCCGATCAGGGATGCAATCAGCAGGCTGTTTTGTCCGCTGCGGGTGAATAAAGTGATCAGCGGCAGGAACAGGACCATGTTGTGATCTGGTAGAGCATTGGAAGCCTTGGAAAATGCACGTGTTGCTTTGTGTCTTAGCCAAGCATCCTGTGACCGGTTGCCCAGACGGGCTTTGACAATCTCGGCATCGGCGCATCACCTTTGGATAATCTTGCAGTTATACATCTATCGGGATGATCGCGTCGCTTGATGGATGTCTCATGCCGGCGCGATAAGCGGGCTCCGTGCCATCCTAGCTGGCGTCAGACAAGAGCAAAGTTTCCCGGTCGATGATTGGGATATCTCCGTCAGTAAGCGTTAGAATCTCATCCAGAAACGGTTTGATCGCCTGCCGTTGGTGATTGAACGGGACCAGCAAGCTATCCCGTTGGTGGTCCGGTCCTGTCGTTTGCGCAGCGGCGTGCATTTGCGAGAGGTCTGGTGCTTGCATGGGCTCTGGCTTTGACAATAGTGGCCGCACCCTTGTGGGCGACGGTCGGAATTTCGCGTCACTTTCCGTGAAAAACATGGGGAAACGTGGTACCTTGGGGTCTTCACCGTGACTGGAGCCATACCGCAGGGGCATCTGCGTCATTTGATCTGCCTGATCCTAAGTATTATGCGCAACCCGTCAGGAAGGGGCACGATATCAAGCGTTCCATTGTGGTGTTTGGCAACAGCATCTGCGATGGCAAGGCCAAGTCCAGACCCTGCCGAGGGGCGCACCTGTCCGAATCTTTCCCGCACTTTTTCAACAAATTGCAGAGGGATGCCACAACCGTTGTCCCGCACGCAAATCGCAGCAATAGGTGACTCATCGGCCAGTGATACGTTGATATGCGTCAGGTCCGGGCCGGCGTGGATTAGCGCGTTTTCGATTAGGTTGGTGACCGCTTCGCTGAGCATTGTGGCGTCTGCGTTCACCATGACCGGGTGATCTGGTACCGACAGTTCCAGTATGACTTCCTTGGCCTCGCAAGCCAAGGTGTTACGAAGACAGACCTCTTCCAGCAACGTTGCGAGAGGAAAGGGCATAAAGCTGCCGGTGTTTCCCTGCGATGAAGCCCGTTCCAGCGCCAACAGTTTATTCGCCAGATCACCGGCACGGCGCGAGGCAACGGCCAATTCTTCGGACCGTTCGCGCATATCCTCCAGCGTTTTGGCCGAACGGACAACATCCGACATTGCCACCACACCCGCGAGCGGATTGCGCAGCTGGTGGGCGGCGTTCGAGATGAACACGTCTTTTGCTTCGATCGTCGTGGACACCTGCCCAAACAAGCGGTTCAGCGTGTTTACGATACCGCGTGCCTCTGCGGGAACACTGCGGCGAATGGCAGTCAGATCATCAGGAGAGCGGCGCGCAATCGCGGCTTCAAGGGCGAGCAGGGGGCGCAGGCCCAACCGCACACCGAACCAGACCACCAGAGCCACCGCAAGCACCAGCGTGGCGATTACCCCGAAGGTACGCCGCGACACATATACCTCGACCACTTGTTCCTCTACGTCTGAACCGACGCCGTAAACCGCATCCAAAAGTTGTGACTTTGACACGATACGCTCTTGGGACAGGACCATCGCCTCGAACAAGGACAACTCGCGGCGGGGCAGCTCCAATGTCGGACCCATGGCTGACCTGCCGGCTTTGCAGATCAAAGCATAACGGGCCGATGTCCATCGGGGTCACCACAGGAATGTCACGGCGGCGCGCCAATGCAAGGACCCGCGCTTCCAGTTCCGCCATTTCGAAAGGCTTTACCAGATAGTCATCTGCACCGGCATCCAAGCCCGCGATGCGTTCAGCCGTCCCACCGCGCGCTGTTAAAAATTAGACGGGCCGGTTGTCGCGTCGGCGCCGGAGGTTCTTGAGGATCTCGACCCCTTCCATCCCCGGCAGGTTTACATCCAGAATCAGCAGCTCAGCCCCGTCACCCTTGCAAATGTGCATCTGCTTGCAAACCATCATGGATCATGTCCAGCGCATGGCCCGCATCACGCAAAACATAGGCGATACCTTTGGCGACGCTTTCATTATCTTCGACGATTACGATTCTCATGCAGCTATATCGGACCGTTTGAAAGGTTCGCGCAAGGTTCGCAAACAACAATGCCTCCATCGAAATGGTGAAACATCCGTTTGATCCGGATTTTAAAGATCTTTCGGGGCTTGGGAGAGTCCTTTTCTGGGAGGAAAATATGTCACTTACAAATTTCACACGTCGCGTCGTAATGGGCCTAGCAACGGTCGCGCTGATGGCCTCTGCGGCGATAGCCGGAGGTCATGGGATCGACCTTACGGGCAAAACTGTTGAATGGATTATTCCGTTTTCGGAAACTGGCGGTTCCGCCAAATGGGCCAACTTCGATGCGCCATTGCTGTCAGAAGCTTTGCCGGGCCAGCCTACAGTCGTGGTCAAATTCATGCCCGGTGCGGGTTCGACCAAGGGCGCGAACTTTTTCCAGGAGCAGGAATTTGAAGACGGTACGACCATCTTTGGTTCTTCCGGTTCGACCCAGTTCCCTTATCTGTTGGGTGATCCGCGGGTGAAATACGAATATAGCGACTGGAATGTCGTGTTGGCCTCGGGCACCGGCGGCGTTGCCTATTTGCCCCCCGCCTTGACCTGGTACCCCTGCTGGCATGGGAAATGTTGGGCCTGAATGTGGAACCGGTGTTTGGTATCAAAGGTCGCGGGGATGGTCGGCTGATGTTCGAACGCGCTGAAGCGAATATCGACTATCAGACATCTTCAAGCTATCTGAAAGGTGTGGTTCCGTTGGTCGAAGCAGGTACGGCGATGCCTTGGTTCAGCTTTGGTGCGCTGGATGACGATGGCAACATCGTGCGCGACCCGACGTTCCCCGATATGCCCTCGTTCAAAGAGGTCTGCGAAGCCACGGAAGGTTGCGAAACTTCCGGCGAAAAATGGGACGCATGGAAAGCACTCTTTGTTGCAGGATTTCCTGCGCAAAAGATGGTGTTTCTGCCCAACGGCGCGTCAAACGATGCGATTGTCACCTATACAAAGGCGTTTGAAGACACCAAGGCGCGGCCTGATTTTGCTGAAATCTCAGGGGCGCGTTTCGGCAAGTATCCGCAAAAGACAGGCGCTGCGGCGCAAAAGGCACTGGACAGCGCCACCAAGGTGCCAGCCGAAGCAAAAAGCTTTGTCGTTAACTGGTTGAACGAGCGTTACGGCGTCACGTTGAAGTAACCGACTGCCCCTGAAACCTGCGTTTCAGGGGCGTTTGCCTTTTCCTTAGAGCGGGGGCCGATATGCACCTTTTATCAACAGCGCTGCCCGCGTTGAAAGATGCTTTTGGCATGATCCTGCAAGTGCACGTTATCGGCTATCTCGTCCTGGGTGTCTGTATGGGGCTGGCGATTGGCGTGTTCCCGGGTTTGGGTGGCATTGCCGGCCTGTCGCTGCTCTTGCCCTTCATGTTCGGGATGGGGCCGCTGATCGGTCTGGCCTTGATGGTCGGAATGGTTGCGGTGGCCCCGACCTCCGATACCTTTGCCTCCGTTCTGATGGGTATTCCGGGGGCAAGCGCCAGTCAGGCCACGGTGCTGGACGGTTTTCCCATGGCGAAAAAGGGACAGGCGGCGCGGGCTTTGTCGGCGGCTTTCGCGGCCTTCCAGTCGCGTCGGGACATCATGGATCTGGTGGCGCTGTTCTCTATCGGTTTCCTTGGCATCCTGATGCGCCGTTTCGATTGGTCGCGGCCTGCTTTTCTGATCGGTTTCGTACTGTCGAACCCAGCTGAAACCTACGCAAATCAAGCAGTGCAAATTGCCAGTTCGCGGTTTCGCAAAGGGTTGTCTGAAGGCCTTGAGTATGTGTTCAGCCCAATCGTCATCGTCCTGATCATCATCACCGTGTTGTCGGTGGTCATCGGGTTGCGGCAGGCAAAAAACATCATGGCTGAAGGCGAGGTGCAATCCGGTTCCAAACGCGCCCCGCTGGTTTTTCTACTGGTGGTGATCGCCTATATCGCGGCCAGCTACTGGAACGCGGCGCTGATCCCCGACTATTCTTCGGCGGACCGTGTGTTCCCGATTTTTGTCGCCACCATTTTTTTGATAGGCGTGGTTATCCTGTTCATCTAAATGATGGTAAGGCCGGAAACCCACCCCTTGTTCTCTGACCGTGAGGCGCAAGAGGCCGAAAGCAACGTCTATGGTTTATGGCCCACATTGGCTTGGTTTGCGGGGCTGCTGGTGCTGACGGCTTTTGCCGGATTTATCATTGCGCTGGCTGTGTTCCTGTTCAGCTTTATCGCGGTGCGTGCACAGAAGACCGTGGGATTTGCCGCGATCTATACCGCCGCTGGGATCACGTTCATCTGCTTTATGGCCAGCTTGTTGAACCGTGATTTCCCCCCCCGGTCTGCTGCAAGGTGTCACTGATCTGCCATGGCCGCTGCGATGACCCAGACCGCAATTCCCTTTTGGTTCATGCGCGGCGGGACATCGCGCGGCCCCTATTTCCGGCGCGAGGATCTGCCGGAGGATCTGGACACTTTGGCCAAGGTCCTGGTCGCTGCTGTCGGCTCTGGCCATCCCTTAAACATCGACGGTATCGGTGGCGGCGATGCCGTAACCACCAAGGTCGCGATGCTGTCACGGTCAATGGATGGGTGGGCCGATATCGAGTATTTCTTTGCGCAGGTTAGCGTTGAGGATGGTTTGGTTGACTTTAAGCCGACCTGTGGCAACATTCTTGCAGGTGTTGGACCGGCGGCCATCGAGATGGGGTTGATGCCGGCGACAGGGACCGACACCCCGATCAACATCCGTGCGGTCAACACCGGCGCAAGGGTGGCTGCGACGGTTCAGACCGACGGGGGGCATGTGGTTTATGGCGGGGATGTCTTTATCGATGGTGTGCCCGGAACCGCGGCACCGGTTGGGCTGCAATTTATGGATACGGTGGGGGGCGCAACCGGAGCATTTCTGCCGACTGGCAACTTGATCGACCAGTTCGATGGCATTGACGTCACCTGCATGGATGTCGCGATGCCATTGGTGATCGCCTGCGCCGAAAGCTTTGGTTTGACAGGCTATGAAAGCGCCGCGGAACTGGACGAAAACCGCAGTTTTCTTGCGCGGATGGAAGGGGTGCGTATTGAGGCTGGCGAGGCGATGGGCATCAAGGATGTTGCCACCTCGGTCACGCCCAAATTTGGGCTTCTGGCGCCGGCAAGGGACGGTGGCACAATCGCGACGCGTTATTTCATGCCTTGGAAAACCCATCCGACAATGGCGGTGACAGGCGCGCAATGTCTGGCGTGTTGCGTGCTGACACCCGGTACAGTAGCGGATGGCATGGTGCCAACGCCCAATCACACACCTGCGAAAATCACGCTGGAACACGCCACGGGGCAGATTGACGTATTGGTGGTTTTTGAAATCGGGGAAGGTGGCATTAACCTGCGGTCTGCCGGTTTGGTCCGTACCGCCCGGTTGCTGGCACGTGGTGACCTGATGATCCCACATGAAATTTGGAGCGCTGAGACATGAAAGTTCATATTCTGGACGACTGGTTCGACACTTTGCGCGGCTTGCCCTGCTTTGCCAAACTGGCGGGGCATGAGGTGACGGTCTGGACCGATCACGAACCGGACCCTGCCAAACTGGCCGCGCGGGTTGCCGAGGCGGAGTGTCTGGTGTTGTTTCGCGAAAGAACCAAAATTGGCGGGGACCTGATGGGCCGGTTGCCAAACCTCGAGCTGATCAGCCAGCGCAGTGTCTATCCGCATGTCGACGTACCCGCATGCACTGAAAACAGCGTGCTTTTGTGTTCCAACATGCACAGTGACACCCCGTCATATGCCGCAGCAGAAATGACGCTTGCGCTGATCCTTGCCAGTTACCGCCAGATCCCCCAGCAGGTTGCTTCTTTGCGCGGCGGGGATTGGCAGATGGGCGTCGGACGCACCCTGCGCGGTCGCATGCTTGGGTTGTATGGTTATGGCCGCATCGCCGGGGCTGTGGCGGATTATGCGCGGGCGATCGGGATGAATATCCAGTGGTGGGGATCAGAGGCCGGTCGCGCCCGCGCCTTCGCTGACGGGCAAATGGTGCCCAAGGATCGCGCGTCGTTTTTTTCCAGCAGCGACATCGTCAGCCTGCATGTGCGTTTGAACTCTGAAACGAAAGGCATCATCACTGCCGCCGACCTGGCAGCGATGGCACCGCGTAGCTTGTTGGTAAATACTTCGCGTTCGGGATTGATGAGCCCAGGCGTGTTAGAGGCCGAGATTGCACAGGGGCGCATTCATGCAGCAGTTGATGTATTTGACAATGAACCGATGCAAGATCGTGACAGCATCCTTGCCAGCCATGAAAACGTCATTGCCACACCTCATATCGGATATGTGACCGAGGATGAATTCGATCTGCAATTCAGCGATATTTTCGACCAGATCAATGCCTATGCAGCAGGCGCGCCGATCCACATGATCAACCCTGACGTCTGGTCGTAAACATCCGCGCAAACAGTGGGGCACCAAGGATCACGACAAAGATGCGCAGGACATGGTGAGCAATGACAAAGGACATATCCGCCCCCACGATTAACGCCAGAATGGTGAGCTCTGCCTGACCGCCGGGGGCGAAAGCGAGCAGCGTTTCCAACGGCGGGGCAAGGTCAAGGGTATAGATGGTTTCGGCGAATATCACCGTCAGCACAATGAGAATCGCGCAGAACCCGAAACCCGCTGTCAGGTCGCGCCTTACCTCTTGCATGGTAATTCCTACGTATTTCACACCGACCGACATACCGATGTAAAATTGCGCGAGCCAGATCGCCTCGACGGGGGGGCGATGGGTCAGCACGCCGAAAAGTGCAAGGATGGCCGCCAGCAATAGAGGGCCAAGAATAGAGGCGCCGAACATGCCCAAGCGTTTGGCGACTTGCCAGCCAAAGACAGCGCAAAACACCATCAGCAGCAGTTGAGAGGGCGCAATCGTTGCGGCAGGGTGACCGGGCGGGGTGTTCAGGTCGGCATCCCAGACGACTTTCAGCAAAACCGGCAAGGCCACTACGATCACCAGTACCCGTGTGGCATGGATCAACGACATGGCCCGGACATTGCCACCGGCCTCTTCCCCGAAGACCAGCATATCCTGCAGTCCACCAGGCATTGTCGCGTAGTAGCTGGTGGGAAAATCATACCCCCAAATCCTTTGAAAGTAAGGCACCCCGACCAATCCGATTATCAGGGTCATCAGGGGGATCAGAAGCAACGTCGGCCAATAACCCGTCATTAACAGCAGCAAGGCAGGGGTGAACGTCGCCCCGACCGCGACACCCAAAATGGTGCGCATCAGTTCGTTTACAGGTTTCTTGCTGCGCATCGGGACGCCGCCAATGGCCCCAGCAAGACAGGCAAAGATTGGCCCGAGCAGCCAAGGCAAGGGCAGGTGCAGCACCATAAAGACGGCCACACCGATCGCGGCAATTACATAGGTTGTTAGATACGGGATCATGACCGCATGACTTTTAGACGATGACGTAACGATGTTTGCAAATGCGCCTCGGCGGTGGCGCCTGCGGCTTCGACATCGCCTGCGCGGATGGCGTCGATGATATTCTTATGCTGCTGGCAAACCGTCTTGATCCGGGCGGGATCGGCCAAGGTTGTGGGGCCAAGCAACATCAAGGCATTGTTTAGCGCTCGGGCTGATTCCAGTAAGAACCGGTTGCGCGTCGCCAGATAGATACAGCGGTGGAAATCCTGATTGACAGCTGCGGCGGTGGCAGGGGCATCAACGGCAGCTTCGATCATGGTGTTCAACTCTTCCAATTCGTCAATCTCGGCCTCGCTCGCGTGTTTCGCGGCCATCTCGGCGGCGGTCCGTTCCAGCACCAAGCGCATTTCATACAACTCTACCACCTCTGTCCGTTCCAGAGTGCGGATCACGGCCCCGATGCGGGCGCGGTGTTCGACGATGCCGTCTGCCTCAAGCTTGCGCAGGGCCTCGCGAACGGGGGTGCGCGACAGGGAAAGGCGCTGGGCGACATCTGCCTCACGCAAACGATCCCCCGGTTGGAACAACCCGTCGCGGATGGCTTGGTGCAGCTTGCGATACGCGGTCTCGCCCTGTGACAGGTCTTGCATTGAAGAGGCGTTCATATCAGGCAACTTTCAAATTGTATCCGCGTGGATACAATCCTGTTATCCCGAAGGAGACCCCATGTCAAAGTCCGTTATTGTAGTCGGAACCGGAAACGCGGCCCTATGCGCGGCAATTGCAGCACTTGAAGAAGGCGCAAACGTCCTGCTGCTGGAAAAGGCCGATGTTTCCTTGGCGGGGGGCAATACAAAATACACCGCAGGCGCAATGGGCTTTGCCTATGACGGAAATGCCGATCTGCTGCCGCTGGTGCGCGACCAGAAAGACGCGCGCCTGCCGAACACCGATTTCGGCAGCTATACAAAGACAAAGTTTACTGAGGATTTATTAGGGTTCAACGACGGCCGCGCCCTGTCGCCGGAACAGACTACTTTGATCGAAAAATCGGGCGATACGATGCGTTGGCTGGCCTCGCATGATGTGACGTTCGAGCCGATCTATAGTCGGCAAAGTTTCGAGAAGGATGGCAAACACATCTTCTGGGGCGGGCTAACGCTGGCCGCTGAAAACGAAGGGGTGGGCCTGTTCGATATGGAGATGGCGGCAGTTCAACGGTTGGGTGGGACGGTCCGCTACAATGCAGAAGTGAGCGAATTGATTGTGGATCACGGGCGTATGGTTGGTGTGCGGGTCGGTGATGAATCGCATTATGGCGATTCGGTGATTTTGGCTTCGGGCGGGTTTGAGGCAAACAAGGAAATGCGTGTGAAATATATTGGTGCGCACTGGGACAAGGCCAAGGTGCGCGGCACGCCGCATAATACAGGCGATGGTTTGCGCATCGCACTTGAAGCAGGGGCTGCGGAATACGGGTTTTACGAGGGATGCCATGCGACCCCGATGGATCTGTACATGGCGGACTTTGGCGGTTTGGACCTGCCGCCCTCGGAGCGGAAAAACTATCGCAAGATTTCGTATTTCCTTGGTGTGATGCTGAACGCGCACGGCAATCGGTTCGTCGACGAAGGTGCCAATTTCCGCAACTACACCTATGCACAGTTTGGCCGCGCGATTATGGAACAGTCGGGTCAATTCGCTTGGCAAGCCTTTGTTTCCAAAGTGTTTAATCTGCTCTATGCTGAATGCCGTTTTCAGGATGCGCATTTTGTCGAAGCCGATACGCTGGAGGAGCTGGTGCTGATGATGGAAGGGGTTGATGCTGGGCAGGCCGCGCGAACTTTGGCAGAATTCAACGAGGCCGTGGATGACACGGTTTCATTTGACCCCACCTCATTGGATGGCAAGGCAACGCCTGATTTGCCGCTGCCCAAATCCAACTGGGCGCAGCGGATCGATACCGGCCCGTTTCGGGCATTCCCTGTCACCGGTGGGATCACCTTTACCTACGGTGGTCTGAAAGTGGACGCGAAAGGCGCAGTGCTTGGGGCTGACTCTGCTGCGATACTGGGACTTTATGCTTGCGGTGAATTGGTTGGAGGTGTGTTTTTTTCGGGGTATCCGGGTGGATCTGGATTAACGTCGGGCGCTGTATTTGGTCGAAAGGCAGGTCAGGGCGCAGCGGGCACCGGGTGAGCAAGAGAATCCTGCTGTTTTTGTTCTGCGTGGGACAGGAAACACGCCTGAACTTCTTTACGCCTGCCAAATTTAACGTTGTAAATTGATGAAACAGGCGTCAGTCTGCCAAAGGAAGAACAAAAAACTGCTCAGTGCCTAAATGCTGCGGCGGGAAAAACGGGGAAAATCAGAATGACTTCAACCGACGGGGCCTTTGTTGCCTTCGATCGTGTGCAAAAGAGCTATGACGGCGAGACACTTGTCGTCAAAGATCTGAACCTCTCAATGCCAAAAGGCGAGTTTTTGACGATGCTCGGACCTTCGGGGTCCGGCAAGACCACTTGCCTGATGATGTTGGCGGGATTTGAAACAGCAACGCACGGTGATATCACGCTGGATGGCGTATCAATCAACAACATCCCGCCGCACAAACGCGGCATTGGCATGGTGTTCCAGAACTACGCATTATTTCCACATATGTCGGTTGCCGAAAACCTGTCGTTTCCATTGGAAGTACGCAAAATTGGCAAATCCGAACGTGAGGAAAAAGTGAAACGTGCATTGGACATGGTGCAGATGGGCGATTTCGCCGGTCGCCGTCCGGCACAGTTGTCTGGTGGCCAGCAGCAGCGGATCGCCCTGGCGCGCGCGTTGGTGTTTGAACCCGAGCTGGTGTTGATGGACGAACCGCTCGGCGCCTTGGACAAACAACTGCGCGAAACCTTGCAATTCGAGATCACCAATCTTGCGCATCAGCTTGGTATTACCACAGTTTATGTGACCCACGACCAGACCGAAGCGCTGACGATGTCGGACCGTGTGGCGGTGTTTGACGATGGCCGCATCCAGCAGTTGGCGCCGCCGGACGAGCTTTATGAAAAGCCCGAAAACAGCTTTGTTGCGCAGTTTATCGGCGAGAATAATACGCTTGAAGGTGTGGTCAAAGAGATCAAGGGTGATACCTGTATCGTCCAGCTGGACAGCGGTGATATCATTGACGCAGTGCCGGTCAACGTGACTTCTGTGGGCGAGCGGACCAAGGTTTCGATCCGTCCCGAGCGCGTTGAGTTCAAACCCGAGCGCCTTCAAAAGGGCACACATACGCTCAAGGCCGAAGTGCTTGAGTTTGTGTATATGGGTGACATTTTCCGCACCCGCCTTCGGGTTGCCGGCACAGATGAATTTGTCATCAAGACACGCAACGCCCCCGATCAGGAGCGCCTGAAGCCGGGCCAGATGATCGAAATTGGCTGGTTGCCACAGGATTGTCGGGCGCTTGACGCCTAAGGGCCAAGCGTTTGTACAAGTTGAGAATGTGGCGGCCTGGGCTGCATTTTCGAACGACCAAACCGGGTAGAGATAAACGGGAGATACCAATGAAAGTAACGATGAAACTGATGGCCACTTCTTGCCTGACGCTGACCGCCTCAATGGCGTTCGCGGACGGTCATATGGCCAATGAAATGACGATTGTAAGCTGGGGCGGCGCATACTCGGCTTCGCAAAAAGCCGCATACCATGACCCCTATTCCGAGAAAACCGGCGTTAACATCATCAACGACGAAAGCTCTTCCGAAGCGGTTGCCAAACTGCGCGCGATGAACGAAGCGGGCAATGTGACCTGGGACGTTGTAGACGTTGTTGCGTCCGACGCGATCCGCCTGTGCGACGAAGGCTTGGCAATGGAAATCGACGCGGACACACAGTTGGCCGATGGTGATGACGGCTCCAAAGCCTCTGACGATTTTGGTGACCTGCTGGTCTCTGACTGCTTTATTCCGCAGATCGTGTATTCCACAACTGTTGGCTACCGCACCGACCTTGTTGGCGACACACCTCCGACAAGCATCTGCGCCTTGTTCGATACAGAAGCATACCCTGGCAAGCGTTCGCTTGAAAAACAGCCGATCGGTAACCTTGAGTGGGCTCTGATCTGTGATGGTGTTGCCAAAGAAGACGTGTATGACGTTCTCGAGACCGAAGAAGGTCAGGCACAGGCCTTTGCCAAGCTCGACACGGTAAAAGACAGCGCAATCTGGTGGTCTGCCGGTGCTGACACACCACAGTTGTTGGCTGATGGCGAAGTGATCATGGGTTCAACCTACAACGGCCGTCTGTTTGCTCTGATCGAAGAGCAGAAGCAGCCGGTTGCGATGCTTTGGGACGCGCAGGTGTTCGACCTTGACGGTTGGATCATTCCAACCGGTTTGTCCCCAGAGCGCCAGGCGCGTGCACTTGATTATATCATGTATGCAACAGACACACAGCGTCTGGCGGACCAGGCCAAGTACATCTCTTATGGCCCGGCACGTAAATCTTCTGCACCGCTGGTCGGCAAGCACGCGACACTTGGCATCGACATGGCGCCACATATGCCAACCGATCCAGAGAACGCAAAGAACACCTTCTTGTATAACTACGAGTGGTGGGCAGACTATCGCGACGATCTGGATGCGAAATTCCAGGCGTGGCTATCTAAGTAAGCCATTGATTTCGGGGCACGGTTCGCCGTGCCCCGTTCTTGACGCGTCAATCGCGGTCCAAAATAAAACGCGCTGATCCAACACGCGCTAATCCGTACCAACAAGGGATGCCCCATGTCAGAACCAGTGATCGCCGCCGATGGCCGTCCGCTCAAAGCGTCGCTCAATCGCGCATTGCGCCGTCAGAAACTACGGGCACTCGCACTGATCGCCCCTTTGTTGATCTTTATTCTGGTGTCTTTCGTGATGCCGATCGCGGATATGCTGTTCCGCTCTGTTGAAAACGAAATTGTCGGGGATACCCTGCCGCGCACGGTTGTCGCTTTGGAAGCCTGGGATCCGGAAACTGATGTTGCCCCCGGCGAAGACGTTTTCGACGCGCTCTATACCGATATGGCGCTGGCGGTTGAATATAAATCCCATACCCGTCTTGGCAGCCGGTTGAATTATGAAACAACAGGCATTGCGTCGTTGTTCCGTAAATCCGGTCGTCGGGTCAGCAAGTTTGATACCGATGTCTATAAAGATGCGTTTCAGGCTGCCGATCCAATCTACGCCGACCCCGAGCAATGGGCGACATGGATGGCCGATGATAGCATTCGCGCAGGTCTACCCATAACCTCAGATGCCTATGATGGCTGGGCCAAGATGATTGTCGAAACCGAGGGCGATATGCCCGGCGAAGAAGAGCCGTGGGATTTTGTCTATACCGCGCTTTACAAGGATGCGCTTAACGGTGCGAGCCTGCCAATTGCCGTGGATGTTTCCGGCATTGCCCCGGTCTCTCTTCAAGCGCAATTCGCCGACATTGATGACAAATGGTTGGATCCGAACATCTGGCGCACGATCAAGACCTATTCACCGAAATATTCCAACGGGTATTTTCTGAATTCTGTTGATCTTATGAAAGGGGCTACCGGTGTTGAATCGCGGCCCGAGAACGAGCAGATTTATATCACATTGTTTATCCGCACCATGATTATGTCGTTGTCAATCATGGGGATGTGCGTGCTGCTGGGCTATCCAATCGCTTGGCTGCTGGCCAATCTCAAAGACCGGACCGCGAACCTGCTTATGATCCTTGTGTTGCTGCCCTTCTGGACTTCGCTTCTGGTGCGGACATCTGCGTGGAAAGTACTGTTGCAACAGCAAGGGGTCATCAATGATGTTCTGGTCTGGGTCGGTATTGTCGCGGATGACAATCGGCTTGAGCTGATCAACAACCAGACCGGTACGATCATCGCGATGACGCATATTCTGCTGCCGTTTATGATCCTGCCGCTTTATTCTGTGATGAAGACCATTCCGCCCAGTTACCTGCGGGCCGCCAAGTCTTTGGGCGCCACCAATTGGACAGCCTTCTGGCGCGTTTATTTTCCACAATCGGTGCCGGGGATCGGCGCGGGATGTATCCTCGTGTTCATTCTTGCGATTGGGTACTACATCACACCAGAACTGGTGGGCGGTACCAAAGGCGTCTTTATTTCAAACCGGATTGCCTATCATATCTCCAGCTCTCTGAACTGGGGTCTGGCAGCCGCACTGGGCACCATCCTGCTAACGATTGTGATGCTGCTGTACTGGGTCTACGACAAGATTGTCGGGATCGATAACGTGAAATTGGGGGGCTAAATAATGTCCGGATTGCCACCTTATGCAACAACGGGCCAACGCGCCTGGTACTATTCTTTCCGTGTGATTTGCGGGCTGATCTTCTTTTTCCTGATCGCACCGATCATGGTGATCATCCCCTTGTCGTTCAACGCGCAGGATTTCTTTACCTTCACGCCGGAAATGCTGTCGTTTGACCCTGCAGGCTATTCGACAAAACACTACGAGGACTTCTTTACCAACTCGGACTGGCAGCTGGCGTTGCGCAACTCGCTTAAGATTGCGCCGGTGGCGACCTTGCTTTCGGTGTCCTTGGGGACGCTGGCCGCAATTGGTCTTAGCCAAAGCCATGTGCCGTTCCGTCGTGCAATCATGGCGATCCTGATTTCACCGATGATCGTGCCGTTGATCATTTCGGCAACGGGCATGTATTTCTTCTATTCCAACCCTTACATCCCGACGCCCTTTGGTAAAATCATGCTGCCGTTTACACTGACCGGCACTTATGTCGGCGTGGTCTTGGCACATGCGGCACTTGGTATTCCGTTTGTGATCATCACCGTGACAGCGACGTTGGTCGGGTTTGACAACTCCTTGACCCGGGCCGCGGCGAATATGGGCGCGGGGCCGGTCACGACCTTCTTTCGCGTGCAGATGCCGCTGATCCTGCCCGGGGTTGTATCGGGTGGCCTCTTCGCCTTTATCACCTCATTCGACGAAGTCGTGGTGGTGCTGTTTGTCGGATCCGCCGGTCAGAAAACACTGCCGTGGCAGATGTTCACTGGGCTGCGTGAACAGATCAGCCCAACCATTCTGGCGGTTGCCACGATCCTGATCGCGGTGTCCATTGCGCTGCTGTTTGTGGTCGAGCTTTTGCGCCGCCGTTCTGAACGGCTGCGCGGCATGTCCCCGTCCTAGGTGTTCCACAGCCGCCCGGGCAGGTCCTCGGGCGGCGCGATACCTGCCAGACGCATCATATCCCACGCAAGAACCTGATTGCTCGACAGGACCGGTTTGTCGATTTCTGCTTCGATGGCGTCGATAATGCCAAGCGTACGCAGGTTGGTGCAGGACAGGAAAACCGCGTCACACTTCTGATCCTGGCCCATTTCGACCGCCGCAGCGTGAACCGCATCAGCTGCGATGCGTACCACGTTGGCCTCGGTCTTTTCCTCAAAGCTGGCAAAACAGGTGACGCGGATACCGGCGTTTTCAACAACCACCCGCAATTGATCCGAGATATTTGCCACATAGGGCGTAATCATACCCAGGCGTGCGATTCCAAGTGCAGAACAGGCGGCAATCAGAGCGGTCACCGGATCGGTGACATGAGCTGTCGGCACGCCTGACTGGATCAACGCGGCCACCCGCGCAGCCCCGATTTGTGCCGTGGCCGAGGTGCAGCCGTATCCCGCGACCGCGATCTGTGCGCCACGTGGCAATAGTGCGGCAGCGCCCGTTAGTCGGCTTTCCATACCCGCGATCATCTTCGTATCCAGCTCGGTGCCAGAGGCGACGCGGCTGACCAGTACTTCGGTTTCAAGCGGCAACAACCGGCGCATGTCCCGCTCTAGTGTTTCATCCGATTGTAAAACCACCAGGCCCAGTTGCACGGGCCGATCTGATGACAATGTGTAGGGTAAGCCCATCAAATCATCCTGATTGCTGCAGGTTGCGGTGTAGAGAGCCAAAGGGGGGCAGCATCAGTCACCACGATATTTTCTTCATGCACCATGATCTGGCCGTTTGGCAGGGTGATGCCCGGTTCCAGTGTCAGAACCATACCGGGCACAAGCGGCGTATGATCCGAAGCAATGATAGAGGGCCACTCCGTCAACTGCATGCCCAGCCCATGGCCCAAACGGCCGGCGTCAGAGCCAGCGGCCTGCGGATTTACCCTTTTGTTCATCGCATGAAAGAGATCGGAAATGACGGCGTCACTGCGTGCCATATCGAAAGCGATCTGTGTGGCTTCGATCAGCTGTGCATGGGCCGTGGTGACCGTGGCGTCCGGCGGGCCTATGCTAAAGTTTCGATCAAAATCGCAAAAATACCCGTCCCAAACCAATCCGGTGTCCAGCATCAGAACGTCGCCCAAGGCAAGTGGTGCGTCTGTCGCGGGCGAGATGACATCGCCATATCCACCCTGATCCGCGCCCCCTGCAAGATAGGGTACCCAATCTGCCCCTTCTTCAAGGCAAAGCCTTTGGAAGTCGCGAAAAACCTGTGCCAATGGCACGCCCACTTGTGCGATTTCCGGCACGCGGTCAAAGGCACGGTCTGCGATTGCAGTGGCTGTTTTGATTTTGGCTAGTTCAGCATCTGATTTTACCAAACGCAAACGACGGGTGATGGCGCAATCACTGGTGATCTTGCGCGGTGCAACCATCTGTTCCAACCGCCTGAAATCCGCCAATGGCATGCGCAGGCTGCTTTCCATCTGGTCCGCGATGCCGATGCGATCACCTGCACCGGTTGTTTCGATCAAGGTACTGACCAGCAGGGCGATCCCGTCATCGATGTAATCGGGTGCCTGCCACGTACGGATGTCGGTGATCCAAGTCTGGCGCATCAGATGGGCACCGATAGAGGGGATTACCGCGATAGGATCACCGGAGGCGGGCAGCACAACAAACCAAGGGCGAGTGGGGCTTTCCCAAAACCGGGTTAGGAAACCGGTATAATATCGCACTTCGGCCTCGGTGGTGAGCAGAAGGGCGCCAAGGTTGTTTTCTGCCATCAAACCCTGCGCGCGACGGGTGCGGGCCTGAAACTCAGCCTTTGGAAAGCCACGTGAAGGTAGGGTCATTATGTCGGCTCTTCGCTGAGTATCAACAGGACACGAGACTCCGATGACAGCCCGAAAGCGTCAGCGTTTTGACCTGCCACCAGAAGACCGGCAAGCCCTGCGGCACCGGACGGGGTCGATGGCAATCCGGCTTTGACACAAGCATCATGACCGGCGATGCCTTCTTGTTCGGTCAGGGTCATGAAAATGTCGGCGTCACGGGCAAGACCCTTCAGCGCGATCAGCGAGGGTTCCTTGCAATCAAGCCGCCCCATGTCAGAGGCGGGGCCCTGTGTCACCTGCGGTGCTCCCGCGCGTATCGATGCGATCAAGGCGGGGGCTGCTTCCGGCTCCACCACCACAATTGTCGGATCATTCCCCCAAACCTTGCGGGCATAAGCGGCCGATGCGGCGGCCAACCCGCCGACACCGGCTTGCAGGAAGATATGCGTTGGCGGGGTCGGGATCTGTGCGGCGACCTCTTGCATCAAAACGAGGTATCCTTCCATCAACCGGTGCGGCCGTGTCACGTATCCAGGCCACGAGCTGTCAGAGAGTAATATGGCGCCTTCGGCCTCCGCCAGATTTGCGGCGGCTTGCATGGCTTCTTCATATATAGCGCCCTCACGGCGCACTTCGGCACCAATGCCCCGTAACCGTTCTGCAAAACTCTCCGGAACAGTTTCGGCCAGAAAAACGATTGCTTGTGCGCCAAAAGCAGCAGCACCGGCGGCAACAGACAGGCCATGGTTGCCTGCACTTGCAGTTACATATGTTTGCCCCTTGGCACGCCCTGACTGAGCGTCATGTGCAATCACATAGGCGGCCCCCAGCGCTTTGAAACTGCCCAACCCCATGCGGCTACGTTCGTCTTTGACGTGAACGCTCGCTACGGCTGTTAACGCGGCCAATTCGGGCGCGGTAACAAGTGGCGTTTGGCCTGCCACAGGGCAACGGGCCAGCAATGCCTCGGGCTGGGTCGCGTCATCGCTAGGCCAGGGAATGCCGCTGAGTTGGGACAATGTTTTACGGCGCATTTCGGGTGTGGGATGTAAAAAATTCATCTTTCTTGGCTAGCATGTCCCTCTGGGTTGGGAAACATTTTTAAGATGCCAAGTGTTACCAGCTTTGCGATGCTGACGATCTATGGTTCCTAGCAAATATCGGGTAGCATACCAATAAAAACCTGAAAGTCATTTTTGCTCAACGGTTTGTTCATGAATCCCTGTACCATCGGAAATCGGTTGGCGCGCTTTTCGCCTTTTGGGTCCAATGATGTATCCAGCATCACCACAATCGGGCACAGATCTGTGCCAAACCTTTCCTGCACCGCTTCGAGGAATTCGAAGCCGTTCATCTTTGGCATGTTGATGTCCAAAAGAATAAGGTCCGGCGTGCGGCTGTCGGGGTGGGATAGATAGTCCAGCGCTTTTTCGGCATCGATGTATTGCAACAGGTCCCGCACCAAACCGGATTTCACTGTGACCCGTTTACAAATCAGTTGGTCAAAACTGTCGTCGTCGATCACCATCAAGGTTTTGATAGGGCATCTATCGGGACCTGCTCGTTGGTCAATTTGCATCATAGGGATGGCAAATCGTCGAAAACGCTAAGAGTCTTAATTCCAGTCATGTTTTTTCCAAGATATTGGCGACGTCCCAAAATGGCATCACAACCCACGCGCTTCCTGCTTCTTGTGGTGCGTACAGACTATGTCGAATAGGTTAATCGAATCTAAATCAGCGCGGACAGCAATGCCGACGGCTGGCGAATGAGGGAACGTAGAATGGACAGAGAATTTGACGAACTGATGGGTTTGTCCGTTAAGCAACGTGACTTTCAATTGTCACCAAGCCTGTCCGCGAAAGATGCGGGGGCGGCGTTGGAGTCAATGGTCGTGCAGACCTTGGCAGCGCAGAGCAATCCGGAATTGGACGTGCAGCTGGACATCCCTTACGGCCCGCGCCCGGGCCAGAAGCTTGATGTCTATCGTCCCAAGACTGCGCAGGCCGGATCCATGCCGGCGATTGTCTTTATTCATGGCGGGTTCTGGCAGGAAGGCGACAAAACCGTCTCCGGCTTCGCCGCGCCAACCTTTGCGGCCCTTGGTTGGGCCAGTATTTCGCTGGGGTACACATTGACGCCGGATGTCAGCCTGACGGAACTGACCGAGGAAATTCACGAGGGTTTACAGTATATTGCCGATCATGGCGCCAGGCTGGGTATCGACACGGAGAATGTCATTCTGGCCGGACATTCCGCTGGTGGGCATTTGGCGGCAACGGTGATTTGTGATCTGCTGGGGCGGGGCGCCCACCAGCTGATACGGGGCGCGGTATTGATCAGCGGCGTGTTTGAACTGGCGCCGATAGCGCAATCTTATGTCAATGACCTGACGCGCATGACCGACACGGAAATCGACGCGCTTTCCGCCTTGCGCCACCCCGTACAGGCGAAGGTTCCAGTGCATATTCTGGTCGGAGCGGACGAACCCGAGGCGTTTAAAGTTCAATCAGCGGTGTTGCGCGATAAATGGTCGGCGGTGCTGCCAGAACTGACGTATCATCTGGCCCCGGGTCGGGATCACTTTGATGTTCTGGAAGAAATGCAGGATCCGCTTTCTGTGACGGTACGTTCCATCGCGCAGATGATCCGTTAAACAGCAGAAGATTGATTGATTTCAAGCGCCTCCCTGCGCAGGATAGGGTAAAGGTGCGGGCGTCACGCCGACACCCACGCTGAAGACCGAAGAGGGCAATATGATCAGTCAGGAATTGAACGACACGATTACACTGACGGGACCGGACAGCGATGCAGGGGCCGTTTTGCGCCGCTATTGGCAACCTGCTGCCCTGTCAGACGAGTTGGTAGGCGAGCGCCCCGTGGTGCCGGTGACTTTGCTGGGCGAAAGGCTGGTGCTGTTTCGCGATAATGACGGCCAGTTGGGCTTGATAGACCGCCATTGCCCGCATCGCGGTGCTGATTTGTGTCACGGGCGGCTCGAGGACAACGGGTTGCGCTGTCCGTTTCACGGTTGGCATTTTGACCGCAGCGGGCAATGCGTCGAACAACCGGGGGAACCCGAAGGCAGCCGCATGCATGAAAGCATCCGTGCGACATCTTATCCGGTGGAAGAACGCAATGGCATTATCTTTGCCTATATGGGCCCCGGTGATCCGCCTGCCTTTCCGAACTTCGACTGTTTCCGCGCCCCTGATTCCCATGTCTTTGCCTTCAAAGGCCTGTGGGAGTGCAACTGGCTACAAGCGATGGAGGTTGGAATTGACCCGGCACATGCGTCGTTTTTGCACCGGTTCCTCAAGGATGAAGATCCCGCAGACAGCTACGGCAAGCAGTTCCGCGACAAGGCGGCAGATACCAATATTCCGATGACAAAGCTCCTGCGGGATTATACGAACCCCGAGATTACGGTCGAAGAAACCGACTATGGTTTACGCCTGATCGCCCTGCGCCATCTGGACGCGGCCAAGACCCATATCCGCATCACCAACCAGATTTTTCCACAGGCGATTTCCATCCCGATGAGCCGCGAGATGATCATCACCCAGTGGCATGTGCCCATCGATGACACGCATTGCTACTGGTATTCGATGTTCACCAGTTTCACCGGTCCTGTGGACAAAGAACTGATGCGTGCCCAACGGCTTAAGGAACATCGCCTGCCCGATTATGCGCCGTTGAAAAACAAGCGTAACAACTATGGTTTCGACCCCGAAGAGCAGCGCACGGAAACCTATACTGGCATGGGTATGGACATCAATGTGCATGACCAATGGGCGGTGGAAAGCCCCGGTCCGATCTTTGACCGAACCCGCGAGCATCTGGGCAAGACCGATGTGGCGATCATCAAGTACCGGCGCATGTTGCGCGCCGCAATTGCAGCCGTGAAGGACGGGCAGGAGGACACCTTGCCAATGCGCAATGGCGTTGATCCGGCGACAATTTTCGGTCCGATTTCAAACGATACGATTGGGGACAAGGCCGAATGGCGGGCGGTATCGGCCACCAGCGATGCGGAGCGGCGGGCAGGCTGCGCGGATTGGGATGCGACGGTACGTCAGGCATGAGCGTGATCCGGGAACAGATTGCAAGCGGTAGTCTGGCGCGGCTGGGTCTGTTGGACGGCCGACGGATTGATCAATGCGCCGACGTGGTTGCACAGTCGGAGGCCGCCAATCTGGAAACCATTCGCGTCTTGTTCACCGATCAGCATGGTATACTGCGGGGCAAGACCATCGTTGCCAGCGCCCTGCCGTCTTTGTTCGCAAATGGCATGGCTGCGCCTTCGACCCTGTTATTGAAAGATACGTCACACCGCACTGTGTTTCCTGTCTGGCAGGCGGACGGTGAGGTTGCCGGCGGCATGCGCGGCGCCGGTGACATCCTGATGGTGCCGGACCCCTCAACATTTCGCATTTTGCCATGGTCGCCGCATTCTGCCTGGCTGTTGTGTGATCTGGCGGACCGTGCGGGCGATGCAATACCGTTTTGTACACGCAATATTCTGCGAAAATCGGTTGATCGCTTGTCAGCGCAAGGCATGGCCCTTGTCGTCGGACTTGAGGTTGAATTCCATGTTTTTCGCAAGGTCGACCCCAAGCTGGAACACGGCGCGGCGACCATGCCGGGCCAACCTGTGCAAACCGAGAACCTTGCTCAAGGTTACCAGTTTCTGACCGAAACCCATTACGACGCGCTTGAGCCGGTGATGGACGATTTGCGCCGCACCTGCGCGGGGCTGGGCCTGCCGGTCCGCACCATGGAAGTCGAGATGGGGCCAAGCCAGTTCGAATTGACCTTTGATCCCGCTGATCCGATAACCCATGCTGATAATATGGTTATGCTGCGCACCGCGGTAAAGGCGGTCTGCGCCCGCAAGGGGTTACACGCCACCTTTATGTGCAAACCGAACCTGCCGAATGCAGTGGCCAGCGGGTGGCACCTGCATCAGTCATTGATTGACCTCAAGACTGGCGCGAACTTGTTTCAACCTCAAACCGATGCGCTGACACCCTCATGCAGCCAGTGGATTGCCGGATTGCTGGCACATGCGGCGGAAACCTGTCTGCTCAGCACACCGACGGTGAATGGATACAAGCGCTATCAACCACATCAACTGGCACCAAACCGGATTGTCTGGGGGCGCGACAATCGCGGCGCGATGCTGCGGGTTTTGACAAGGTTCGATGACCCCGCCAGCCGGATCGAGAACCGCGTCGCTGAACCTGCCGCCAACCCCTATCTCTTTTTTGCCAGCCAGATCATCGCGGGGATGGGCGGGTTTGCGCGGCAGATGCAGGCCCCCGCTGCGGTCGAAGACCCTTATTCCAATGATGCGGGTGCGTTGCCTGATAGTTTGCTTGCGGCGATTACGGCCTTTGACGCATCCTCTTTGTACCGCGAGGCGCTGGGCGACGATTTCGTGACCTATTTGTGCATGATCAGACGTGCAGAATGGGACCGATACCATCTCACCGTTTCACAGTGGGAGCAGCAAGAGTACTTTGGTCTGTTCTAGCGCGCTTGCATGCCCCCGCCAGAAGATGTCTATATCAGGCATTAAATGAACAGGAGTTCTATTCATGGAAATGTGGACAGGAAGTGTGGCGATCGTCACAGGCGGGGCGTCTGGTTTAGGGGCCGCGACAGCGACGGCTTTGGCCGGTGCCGGTTTGAAGGTCGCGATTTTTGATTTGAATGCCGAGGCCGGAGCGGCTCATGCCGCGAAACTAGGCGGGACATTTCACAGCGTCGATGTGTCGAATGCCGAACAGGTCAAAGCGGCAATGGACAGTGTAACGGATCAACTGGGGGCACCGCGGGTTCTGGTAAATTGCGCCGGCATCGGCCCTGCGGCCAAGACGGTTTCACGCGGTGAGCCACATGATGCGGCGATGTTCGCCAAGGTGATCGGGATCAACCTTATAGGATCGTTCATCTGTGCCTCTGAAGCGGCATCTCGGATGGTGGCGCAAGATCCGATGGCACCTGATGGTGCCCGTGGCGTGATTGTGAACACCGCGTCGGTTGCAGCGTACGAAGGACAAATTGGGCAGGTGGCCTATGCCGCGTCCAAAGGCGGCATCGTGGGCATGACCCTGCCGATGGCGCGTGATCTGGCCGACAAGGGGGTGCGGGTTTGTACCGTTGCACCGGGGCTGTTTCTGACGCCGCTGCTGGAAGGTTTGCCGCAAGAGGTGCAGGATTCATTAGGGGCACAGGTGCCGTTTCCATCGCGGTTGGGACAACCTGCGGAGTATGGCAAGCTGGTGTGCCATATCCTTGATAACCCGATGCTGAATGGTGAAGTCATTCGTCTTGATGGCGCCATTCGCATGGCACCGCGCTAAGGCTCAGGCGTCAGGCTCTGCCGCCAGGTCGCGATCCGCTTCGGGTACGTTCAGGGTCGACCATGTGTCGTCCCGGGGCGGCGGCGGCGGTGTGACACAAGATTGGCTGTGAATGTTCACCTTGGCGATAAAATTCGCCGAAATGGGGGCAGTGACAAACAGGAATGCCATAATCAGCAACTCATGCACCGACCCTTCGCCAGCCACATAGGAATGGATCATTGAGGCCATCAATAGAGCGCCGATGCCGATCGTTCCCACTTTGGTCGGGGCGTGCAGCCGCGTCATGGAATCGTTGAATTTCAACAGCCCGATCGTGCCAATGAGGGCAAAACTGGTGCCAATCAACAGGCAGATGCCAACAAGATATGTCCCGATAATTTCAAAGCTCATTCGATGATATCCCCCCGCAACACAAACCGTGCATAGGCAACAGTCGAGACAAATCCCAGCATGGCGACAATCAGCGTCACTTCGAAATAGATCTGCGTTCCTTGCAGAATTCCCAATAACACGATCAGACCGATTGCATTGACCACCATCGTATCCAGCGCCAGAATGCGGTCCCCGACAGAAGGGCCGATCACCAGCCGTATCATTGACATGACTTGCGCCACAACGATGCCGACAAAGGCCATATTAAAGGCGAAGTTCACGAATTCGGTTGCTGTGCTCATAGGAAAATCTCCTTTAGCCGACGTTCATAGCGGTCCTTGATTCCGTCACGTTCCCCGTCAGAATCCTCTGTGTGCAGGACATGCACCAGCAGGCTGTGCCCCTCGTCCGACAAATCCGCCGAAACGGTGCCGGGGGTCAGGGTGATGGTGCCGGCCAGCACGGTAATGGCTTCGGGGGCGACCAAGTCCAGCGGAATGATGATCCACGCCGGTTTCAGCGCAGCGTTGGATTTGGTCAAGACGATCCACGCGACCTGAATATTGGCAACAAGGATATCCCAGAGCACAATCATAGCATAACTGAACAGCCGTCCCAGATGTACGCCACCGGGGCGTTCCGGCCACCAAATTGCCGTGGCTTTGGTGATGATGATCCCCAGGATCAGCCCAAAAAGCGCCATACCGGCGGAGAATTCATTTTGCAGCAGGGTCCAGACCACGGCCAGCAGGAGAGTCAGCAGCGGATGGGGGAACAGCCAGCGGAACGCGCGGGTCATGTCAGTGCCCCTCCTTTGTGGGTTTGCTCAGCTTGCCGGGGGTCTCTAGCACGGTAGCGACATAGGGATCTGGCGCGAAAAGCTGGGTAGAGGTTTGTTCTACGAAAGAGTAGGCAGGACCGGCGAAAACTGTATGGGCCACAAGCAGTGTCAGCAATCCACCAACCGCAACGTAAGACAGGGCGGCAGGTGCAGGTTCTTGCAATGAGCCTGCTGGATGGGGGATGCTTTTGGCCTTCCAGAACAGGGTTGATCCCGCCCGCGAAAACCCGACAACGCTGATCAGGCTGGAGCCGAGAACAACCACCCAGATCCACACCGCCATTTCGCGGTCAAAACCGGCAGCAAGAATCAGCAGTTTGCCGATGAAGCCTGACAGGGGGGGCAGACCGGCCATGGCAATCGCAGCAAGAAAAAACATCGCAGCGGTCAGTGGCGCACCGGAACTGGATGGCATCGCAGTTAGCTCCAAAGACGGCCGTCCAGCCCGCACCAGATCCGCAATCAGAAACAGGGCGGCTGCGGCCAACGTGGAATGCACGATATAATAAAGCGCTGCGGCGATGCCGGCGGGGGTGAACATGGAAATCGCAACCATCACCATGCCCATCGACCCGATGACGGAAAAGGCGACCAGACGGTCCAGCTTTTTCGCCGCCAGCACGCCGATCATGCCGATCGCCAGCGAGACCAGAGCGGCGGGCATTAACCAGACCGAATGCAATCCCGAGGTCGCAGCCAGCTCTGGCGGGAAGATCAACGTATAGACACGGATGATCGCATAGGCCCCCACCTTGGTCATGATCGCGAACAGGGCGGCAACAGGCGCAGGCGCTTCGGCGTAGCTGGAGGGCAGCCAGAAGTGTAGTGGAACAACAGCGGCTTTGATCGCAAAGACCATCAGCAGCAAAACGGCGGCAATGCGGATGCCGACGGTGTCGCCTGCATCGATCAGCGCCACCCGCTGGGCCAGATCAGCCATGTTCAGAGTACCTGTCTGGGCATAAATCGCCCCCAATGCAAAGAGGAACAGGGTTGAACCGATCAGGTTGAACAGCACATATTGCACACCTGCCCGCAGACGCATGTTGCCGCCGCCGTGGATCATCAGCCCGTAAGAGGCGATAAGCAGAACTTCGAAAAATACAAACAGGTTGAAAAGGTCACCCGTCAGGAACGCCCCCATGATGCCCATCAGCTGGAACTGGAACAAGGCATGAAAATGCCAGCCGCGTTTGTCCCAATTCGACCCTATGGCATAGAGCAGTACAAACAGGGCCAGCACCGAGGTCAAAAACACCATCATCGTCGACAAACGGTCACCGACCAGCACAATGCCAAATGGTGCGGCCCAATCACTGAGCTGATACAGGGTGATCGTGCCATCAGAAGCTTGCCATGCTAGCCCTGCGGTGATGGCAATAAGCGACAACACACCGGCGACGGAAAACACCCGCTGGATCGCAAAGTGATAGCGTGCGGCCAGCACGATGAACGGGGCCAGCAGGGCAGGCAGGATGATAGGGGCGATGATCCAATGCATCATGATGTCTTCTCCGGCTTTGGTTCCGGGGATGGATCGTTCACCTTGTCGTCATCACCGCCCAAATAGGCGCCCAGACCAATCATCACGACCACAGCTGTCATGCCAAAGGAGATCACGATTGCGGTCAGGACCAATGCCTGTGGCAGGGGGTCAGTATAGCGCGTGGCCTCCGACAGGATAGGTGGCGCGCCGACAGTCAAACGCCCAGAAGCAAATAAGAATACGTTTACCGCATAGGTCAATAATGACATGCCCATGATCACCGGGAAGGTGCGCAGGCGCAGCACAAGATACATGCCGGCCGCTGTCAGAATGCCGATGGCCGAGGCGACTAGAAGTTCAAGCTCCATGTCAAACGCCCTCCCGTTTCGGATTGCTTGGATCAGCGGGGTCGTATTCCTCACGTGAGGGATCGATGTCCATAGGATGCTCGTTGTCGGTCATTTGGCTGCGTCGTGCCAGCCGCGAAAAGCTTTCCAGCGACAGCATTACCGCACCAACCACTGCAAGAAAGACTCCCAGATCAAATAATGCCGCTGTCGCCAGTTCGAACTTTTCAAACGGCGGAATACGCACATAGGTGAAATCCGAGGTCAGGAAGGGTTTGCCAAAGAACCATGACCCGATTCCGGTCAATCCGGCAATCAGCACACCCGCGCCAATCACCCCGTGATAGGGATAGCGCAATCGTGCCGAGGTCCAGTTAAAGCCGCTGGCCATGTATTGCATGACCACACCAATCGACACGATCAGCCCGGCGATGAACCCGCCACCCGGTTCGTTGTGACCCCGCCAGAAGATGTAGAAGCCGACCAGCAACACCAAAGGCATCAACACACGGGTCAGCACCACCATCATCATCGGATGCATGTCGCCGGCGCGTGGCTGGTCCGGTTTGCGGTTCAAAAGGCGGGCGCGCACAGGACCGTCCAGCAGCGTTTCAGTCAGAGCGTAGATCAGCAAGGCCGCGATGCCGAGCACGATGATCTCGCCAAAGGTGTCAAAGCCACGGAAGTCGACAAGGATGACGTTGACGACATTTGTACCGCCACCGCCCTTGTAGGAATTCGCGAGGTGGAATTCGGAAATCGACGGGGCCAGGGTGTCACGCAGCAGGAAGTGATAGGACATGGCAAAGGTCGCCAGACCCGCAGCAATCGCAACCACCGCGTCGCGCATCCGGCGCAGCACCGTGCTTTCGATAGGGGTGCGGTTGGGCAGGAAGTTCAACGCCAGCAGCAGCAGGATGATTGTCACCACTTCAACAGTGATCTGGGTCATCGCAAGGTCAGGTGCACTCAGGAAAACAAATCCGACCGAAACCATTAATCCCACAATCCCGATCAGGATCAGCGACAACAGACGGTTGCGGTGCAGGAACACGAGCCCCAGTGTCGCAGTGACCAGCATTGCCCAGCCCGCAAACTCGACCGGACCGGCCGGTTGGGGCGCACGTGTTGCGACCGCGACCGTCCCCGTGGCCCAGGCATGATAACCGATTGCCGTAATGGTCACTGCCGCGATTGCTGCATAGCGCGAGAATGCGCCATTGTGCAGGCTGTGGATCAAACCGCGTGACAGGGAAGCGACGGCTTCGATCAGCCCTTCAAAGATCACTTTGGCTTCGGGGCGCGGTGCGGCATCCCATGCTTTGAGCAGCGGTTTGAACAGGGCCAGCACGATCAAGCCCCCGACAACAGCCGCGATGGACATGTAAAGCGCTGGCACCAGCCCGTGCCAGATCTTGAAATGCGCAGTGGGCACCGTGGCGGTCTCACCCAGCAGGGATGCGGTAACGATTTTCACAAAAGGTTCCGCCAGAAATGGTGCACAGCCTATCATCACAACCAGTACCACCAGCAGCGCGGGCGGACCCCACATGCCAAAACCGGGGTCGTGAGGGTGGGCCGGATAATCGTCACGCTTGGGACCAAGGAAAGTATGGCTGATCAGGCGGAAGCAATAGGCGGCAGAGAACAGCGAGCCGACAACCGCAAGTGTCGGGGCCAGCCAATGCGCGCCGAACAGGACCGTGTGATGGGCCTCTTCCAGCATCATCTCTTTAGACAAGAAACCGTTCAGCAGGGGAATACCGGCCATCGACAGGGCGGCAAGGGTGACGATGGCAAAAGTAACCGGCATCAGATGGCGCAAGCCGCCCAAGCGGCGGATATCGCGTGTGTGCGTTTCGTGATCGACAATGCCGGCGGACATGAAAAGTGCGGCTTTGAAGGTGGCGTGGTTGAGGATGTGAAACACCGCGGCCATTGCTCCAAAGGCGGTGCCAGTACCCAACAGCATGGTGATCAGACCCAGATGGCTGACGGTGGAAAACGCCAGCAGTGCCTTGAGATCATGTTTGAACAGCGCAATCACAGCGCCAAGGACCATGGTGATCAGGCCAGCAGAAGTCACGATGACGAACCATTCTGGCGTGCCCGACATTACCGGCCAGAGCCGTGCCATCAGGAATATCCCCGCCTTGACCATCGTCGCCGAGTGTAAATAGGCGGACACGGGGGTGGGTGCGGCCATCGCATGGGGCAACCAGAAGTGAAACGGGAACTGTGCGGATTTTGTAAAACACCCCAATAGGATCAGGACCAGCGCGGGCAGGTACAGCGGGCTGGCCAGGATGATCTCGCGGCTTTGCAAAATAACGCTCAGGTCGTAGCTGCCGACGATATTGCCCAGAATCAGCATACCACCGATCAGAGCAAGCCCCCCCATACCCGTGACGGTCAGCGCCATGCGCGCGCCCTGACGGCCCTCGGGAAGGTGCTTCCAATAGCCGATCAACAGAAAAGACGACAGCGAAGTCAGTTCCCAGACGACCAGCAAAAGCAGGATGTTATCGGACAGGACAATCCCCACCATCGCGCCTTGGAAGAGCAGCAGATAGGTAAAGAATTCGCCCATATTGTCGTCACGCGACAGATAGAACCGCGCATAGGTGATGATCAGCAACCCGATGCCAAGGATCAACAGGGCAAAGAAAAAACCCAGCCCGTCGAGCATGAGGTTCACGTTCATCCCAAGCGATGGGAGCCAGTTCACACCTGTCGTGACAACTTCACCTGCCAGAACAGCTGGCAGATTGGTCAGAAGCCCGACAAAAGCGGCGAGCGTGACGGTGAACGTGACGCCAGCACAGACAGCGCGCCCCGCGTTGTTCATCAGGCCGGGCAGCAGTGCGCCCAGAAAGGGCAGAGCGACGACAAGGAAGAGTGACACGCGAACTCCTGATCAGGGACCTTAAGGTTTCGACCATAGTTGTGGCAAAAGCCGCGGTTTCTCAAGGGCAACCGGCACCGTTCATGTCGAATTCCCGGATCGGGGGGGCGATTTAGGTCACTGGCGACATGTTACCGGTCAAGATAGCTGTGCTTTGACCTTTGCCAGCAATGTGTCCGATGCTTTGGCCAGCAAGGAGACATCCGACCCGCAGGCGACAAAACTGAAGCCTTCATTCAGTAGTTCGGCGGCAAACTCGGGGTCCAGCACCAGGGTGCCGACCGGCACGCCCATTGCCATCAGTTTTTTCGCCGCGGGTCTGATCAACGCCCAAACCTCGGGGTCCATCGGCTTGCCCAGCTTGCCAATGTCTGCGGCAATATCAGCAGGTCCGAAAAAGATACCCGACACACCATCCACCGCACCGATTTCTTCGGCACGGGAGACGGCGGCGGCAGATTCGAGTTGCAGCAGGACGGTGGTTTCTTCTTCGACCCGCGCCACGTAATCGGTAACGCGACCGAATTTATTGGCCCGCATTGCGCCCGAAACGCCGCGTGTGCCACGGGGTGGATAACGGGTACTTGCAACGGCCTGTTCGGCTTCCTCAACTGTTTGGATCATTGGGAAGAGCAGCCCGCGCGCACCCAAATCCAACAGGCGTTTGACGATCACGGGGTTGTTCCATTCGGGCCGCACGATCGGTGTCGTGCTGGTGTCGGCAAAGGCCTGCAATTGGCCCATCACTGTCATATAGTCGTTTGGTGAATGCTCCATATCAATCAGCGCCCAGTCAAAACCCGCAGGACCAGTGACCTCGACCGCAAGGGGACTGCACAGGCTGATCCAAAGACCAAGCTGTTTGTCGCCAGCGGCGAGGGCGCGGGTAAGGCGGTTGGGCGCAAGATTCATCAGATGTTTTCCCCTTTGGCGATGGCGTCCTGAACCGCGGCAATGTCGGCGCTGCTCAATCCATAGTCCTTCGCCGCAGTTTGGGCCGTGATGTATCCCCTTGCAAGGTCACGCATCACGTTTTCCTTTGGCCGCTCTGCAGGGTCGCCGTATCCAGCCCCGCCCGGAAAGGCCATCATAACCTTATGGCCATGGGTCACCAGTTGTTTGCCTTTGCCGTACATCTTGCCGCCGTCATCCCGGGCAATTGTGGTGGGCGCACCGGCCCCGCCACCGCGTCGCCCTTGGGCGGGGTGATCGACACGGTCGAACATCGCTTGAATGTCGAATTCGTGGCCTTCACGGGCGCCGACAACCATGTATTGGCCCAATCCACCGCGTTGCTTGCCGCTGCCACCCGAATCGGGGCGCAGTTCCTTGCGCCAGATGATCACGGGGCCTGCGTGTTCCGTCGCCTCTACCGGCATGGTCATCACGCCAGAAGGGAAAGCGGTGGCATTCAGCCCGTCGTGTTCAGGCCGCGCCCCTGATCCGCCTGAGTTAAACGTCAGTACTTCGCGGCGGACGGCGTCTGCGGGTGCAGGTGCGTCCATGCGCGGGCGTAACGAGACCTGGAAGTTGCACAGGCACCCCGCACCCTCAGCCGGAACGATGTCCGGTACGATTTTGTCAAAAGCGTTGAACACCACGTCGGGGATGAAGTGACCCACGATATGGCGCAGGGCTACGGGCGCGGGATGCAAGGCGTTGACGATGGTATTGTCGGGGGCGGCGATTTCAAACGGGGCAAGCGATGCCGCGTTATTGGGAATTTCTGGTGCAATCGCGACCTTGAGCGCATAACAGGCATAGGCTTTGGCATAGACCAGCGGACAGTTGATGCCCTTGCGGTCAAGGCCCGAGGTGCCTGCAAAATCCGACAGGATGCGGTCTTCTTCGATGCTCAGCGTGACCTTGAGGGTGATTGGGGCGGAAAACCCGTCGATGGTCATTTCGCCCGACGCCTGGGTGCGGGGCAGGGCGGCGATCCGTTCCAGCGTGGCACGGCGCGAGTTGTCGAGGATGAAGGATGCGATGCCGTCGAGTGTTTCCAGCTCGAACTCCTGCATCATGTCGATCAACCGATGATGGCCGATCTCGTTACAGGTGGTCAGCGCGTAAATGTCGCCGATCAGCTGGTCGGGCTCGCGTACGTTGCCGCGGATGATCCGCACGAGGGTTTGATCCACCTCGCCTGCATCGGCGAATTTCATAATGGGAAGATAGAGCCCCTCTTCGTAAACGCTGGCCGCATCCGCGCCAAACCCGCGCCCGCCGATGTCGACGATATGGGCGGTGCAGGCGAAGAACCCGACCAGCACATCGTTGTGAAAAGACGGTGTGACCATCGTGATGTCATGCAGGTGGCCGGTGCCCTCCCACGGATCATTCGTGATATAGACATCCCGTTGAAGGATGTTCTGCCGCCCAATGCGGCGGATGAAATGCGCCACGGCATCAGCCATAGCGTTCACGTGGCCCGGTGTGCCAGTGACAGCCTGCGCCAGCATCCGGCCATGGGTGTCATAAACACCAGCCGACAAATCTCCGGCCTCGCGCACCGAGGTGGAAAATGCGGTACGAACTAGGGCTTGGGCCTGTTCTTCAACGACAGATATCAGGC
>JBARCL010000194.1:0-230228 GCA_049794055.1 Sulfitobacter sp. | reverse complement strand
TTTACACATGATGTAAGACAAGATCGCACCGGATGAACCGACAAGCGCGCCGACCACGATCAAAAGGTCATTGCCAAGGCTGAAACCAATCGCCGCCGCAGCCCAGCCGGAATAGCTGTTCAGCATGGACACAACGACAGGCATATCCGCGCCGCCGATACCGGTGATCAGATGGTAGCCAATGAAGAGCGCCGCCAAGGTCATCGCGAACAGCGGCACAAACCCACCGGTTTTGAAATACCAGATCAGGCAGAGCAGCGAGAGACCCGCCGCACCCGCGTTAAGCATATGACCACCTGGCAGCTTCTTAGCCGCTGAATCCACCTTGCCGGCAAGTTTGCCATAGGCAATCACCGAACCGGTAAAGGTGACCGCACCGATAAAGATACCTAGGAAAACCTCTACCCGCAGGATGTTAATCTCGACGGCTGTCTTCTTTGCGATCAGCCCCGCAAAGGTGCCAAGCGCATAGACGTCACCGCCTCCGGCAACATAGGCTGCCACACGACCGATTTCGAAATGCGCGATAAACCCGACCAATACCGCGGCCAAGCCTACAAGGCTGTGCATCGCGGCAACCAGTTCCGGCATCTGGGTCATCTGCACCCGCGTCGCCAGTTGATAACCGATGGCACCACCACCCGCGATCAGGAGCAGCGACAAAAGCCAGTAACCGGAGCCCGGCCCGATCAGTGTTGCGGCCACGGCCAGCGCCATACCGACGATGCCATACCAAACCGCGCGCTTGGCGCTCTCCTGTCCGGAAAGCCCACCCAAAGACAGGATAAACAAGATTGCCGCAACCACATAAGCTGCTGTTGTAAAACCAAAATCCATTACATCAGCCCCTTAAGATTTCTGGAACATGGCGAGCATGCGCCGTGTCACGAGGAAGCCGCCAAAGATGTTGATCCCACACATAAAGACCGACAGGGCAGCAAGTAATACCACAAGGAACGAGCTGGATCCGATCTGCATCAGCGCCCCCAGAATAATGATCGACGAGATGGCATTGGTCACCGCCATCAGCGGCGTATGCAGGCTGTGCGCCACGCCCCAGATGACCTGAAAACCGACGAACACGGCCAGCACGAACACAATAAAGTGCTGCATGAAACTGGCCGGTGCCACCAGACCCACGGCCAGCAACAGCGCACCACCGACAGCCAAAAGCGTTACTTGATTCTTGGTCTGCTGCTTGAACGCCGCGACCTCGTTTGCCGCCTTTTCTTCGCGTGTCAACTCCTTGGGCGCGGGTTTCTTCTTTTGCACCGCAATCGCGGCCACCTTTGGCGGTGGCGGTGGGAAGGTAACTTCCTTGGCGTGGGCAATCGTTGCCCCGCGAATGACGTCGTCTTCCATGTTGTGATTGATAACACCGTCTTTCTCCGGCGTCAGGTCGGTCAACAAGTGACGGATGTTCGTCGCATAAAGCGTTGAGGCTTGTGTCGCCATCCGGCTGGGGAAATCCGTATAACCGATGATGGTCACGCCATTCTCGGTGACGATCTTTTCATCCATGACGGTCTGTTTACAGTTGCCGCCCTTTTCTGCCGCAAGGTCGATGATGACCGAACCCGGCTTCATCGCGGCAACCATGTCAGCAGTCCAGATTTCCGGTGCTTCGCGGTTGGGGATCAGGGCTGTGGTGATCACGATGTCGACTTCGGGTGCCATCTCGCGGAACTTGGCAAGCTGCGCTTCGCGGAATTCAGGAGAGGAAACAGAGGCATAGCCACCCGTCGCAGCACCGTCCTGCTGCTCTTCCTCGAAATCGAGGTAAACAAACTCGGCCCCCATGGATTCGACCTGTTCTGCCACTTCGGGACGCACGTCAAAGGCGTATGTGATCGCGCCCAGTGACGTGGACGTGCCGATCGCGGCCAATCCGGCCACACCGGCACCAACAATCAGAACCTTCGCTGGCGGCACCTTGCCCGCCGCGGTGATCTGACCGGTAAAGAAACGACCAAAGTTATTGCCCGCCTCGATCACCGCACGATAACCGGCGATATTGGCCATGGAAGACAGCGCATCCATTTTCTGCGCCCGTGAAATACGCGGGATCATTTCCATCGCAACCACGGTTGCGCCCTTTTCGGCGGCCTTTTGCATATGCGCTTCGTCGGCCACGGGGCTGAAGAACGAAATCAGCGTCTGCTCCGCACGCAGCTTCTTCATCTCAGTCTCGTTCGGGGCACGCACTTTGGCGACCACATCAGCGGCCTTCCACAAGGCGGCGGCAGTTTTCACCACCTCGACACCGGCGGCTTTGTAATCCGCATCGCTGAAACCGGCAGCAGCTCCGGCGTTTGTCTCGATCAGGCATTCATGCCCTAGCTTTTGCAGCTGCAGCGCAGAGTCCGGCGTCATCGCGACGCGGTTCTCTCCCTGAAAAATCTCTTTCGGCGTTCCGATCTTCACTCAGTCTTCCCCCAATTTTGGTCCCAGCCGGTCATCGCACCCTTTGGGCCACAGTTTCGCACCCGCAGCAAATAGCGCGTGGGCAGCATAACCACAAGCATAGCAAGGCGAAAAGCTGGATCATACTACAAAGTTTGCCCCCGAATTCCTGTCCTTTATGGCAAGAAAGCGCAATCCGGGTCGAAACTTTATTTCGTATGAGGCCAAGTCTTACGCAACAAAGCGTCACCACAAAGTCAGTTTTTAGCGGAAAATTCTCCTGTGAAACACCGATCGACGCCGGTTCGACCACAACCGTCATGCTGCAACCTCTTCCTAAGCGCGCATTGCAGGTCTGTCCTATCCGATGCGCGAAAACAGGAGACTGAATATTCTGGCGCCGCGAATTTCATACAAAATTAACCAAGCCACGCCTAGCCTACAGCATGTCAAACGACCGCCACCACCGCATCCCAGGTGCGACATATTTCTTTACGATCCGCCTCGCGGACCGTCATAGTGACCTGCTGCTGCGCCGGATCGATCTGTTGCGCCACGCCATGCGCCAGACGCTGGATCGCCATCCGTTTCACATCGACGCGATCACGGTTCTGCCTGCCACCATCTATATGCTTTGTACCCTGCCGCCACAGGATGACGCCTTTCGGACCCGTATTTCTATGTTGAAGTCGCGTTTCTCCCGCGCTTGCACGATGCCCGCACATCGTAGTCTTGCCCAGATAAGACGCGGCGAAAAAGGCATATGGCAGCGCCGTTATTGGGACCATGCGATCCGCGACGCTGATGATTTCGCACGTCATCGGGATTTGATTTACCTCAGCCCGGTCCACGCGGGGCTATGTCCGCGCCCGCAGGATTGGGCGCACACGTCCTTGCACCGCGATCTACGCAAGGGGAATGGGACACTTCTCGCGCCTGAGTACCGCGCGGATGCAAACGACCGGCGCCATTCAAGCACCGCGCCCAAAAGGGCACCGGTCAAACAGAATGCCAAGACGCAGCTTGGCAATCACCTCGTCATGTAGGGGTGCCTACTGCCCGCCCGACGTTCTCAAACGGCCTTGAGTGCCGGCACGCCACCGCGATCTGACCAGTCGCGTACCGCATCCCCAAAACCGGCAAACAGCGCCCGCGACACCGGATCGGCATCGGCATTCCATTCAGGATGCCACTGCACCGCCAGCGTAAATCCAGCAGCACCCTGCACATAAATCGCCTCTGGCGTGCCGTCATCCGCCTGACCGTCAATCACGATCCGCGCGCCCGCATCTTTGATGCCCTGACCATGCAGCGTGTTGGTACGCACTTTTGTGCTTCCCATCAGGCCATGAAACACGCCGCCCTCGGTAAAGGTCACATCATGGCGCAGCTCGAATTTTTCCTCCATGGTGCCGTCCGGTGGCATCCGGTGATTCATCCGACCGGGCAGATCACGAATCTCGGGATAGAGCGTGCCACCCATGGCAACGTTCACTTCCTGAAAGCCGCGGCAAACACCCAAAAACGGCTGCCCCCGTTCCACACAGGCCCGAACCAGCGGCAGGGCAATTCTGTCGCGGGCACGGTCAAATGCACCATGGGCCAGTGTTTCCGTCTCGCCATACTCTTCGGGGTGCACATTGGGCCGTCCGCCCGTCAAAAGAAATCCGTCGCATATTCCAAGCAGCTCTTCGACGCTCACATGGCGCGGGTCTGAAGGGATGATCAGGGGCAGACACCCCGACACTTCCGAAATTGCGTCAGAGTTCATCTGACCGCCTGCATGGACGGGGTATTGATCGTACAAAAGATGGGAATTGCCAATAATGCCAACGACGGGTCGGGCCATGTGTCACCAGTTTTTCTCTGCGTTTCACCTTATATAGGACAGCTTGCCTGATCTCTCAAGCAAACTTGGAAACGGCCGGTACCCTTGCCGCCGAATGGGGCGGCAAGCCACTGATTTCTGGCAGAGGTTTAGATCTCGCCGGTCAGACCCGCCGCCTCAATACCCGTCATCGCCGCAATCGCGTCATTGTCAGAGGTATCCCCCGTCACACCAACCGCGCCGATGACTGCGCCTTTTTTGTCGCGCAGCAGCACGCCGCCTGGGACCGGAATCACCTGTCCGCCAAAGACGCCGTTTACTGCCGCCATAAAGTAGGCCTGATCCTCGGCCCGCTTCATCTGTGCTGTGCCCGCCATACCCAGCATCACTGCGCCGTAGGCTTTGCCATGGGCAATTGCGAACCGGCCCGGTGCCGCGCCATCTTCACGCTCAAAGGCCTGCACATGCCCACCCGCATCCATCACAACGACAGATAAAGGTTTCAGCTCCATTGCGCGGCCCTTTTCCAATGCCTTACGAATGATTGTCCGCGCCTTGCGCAATGATATTGCCATGTTCGTACCCTTTATTTCTTTTGTATTAGCAACGGGGCCGAAGACCACCGAAATTCATTCGTTCAACCGGCCGCCTTCAGCTCCAAGCGGCGCGCATGCAAGACAGGTTCCGTATATCCCGAGGGCTGCACACGTCCTTTGAAGACCAGATCGCTGGCTGCCTGAAATGCAATGCCATCAAACGCCGGTGCCATTGGTACATACAGCGGGTCGCCTGCATTCTGCCGGTCGACCACCTGCGCCATTTTGTGTAGTGCCGCAGTCACCTGATCGGCGCTGACGACGCCGTGGTGCAGCCAGTTGGCCAAGCCCTGCGCGGAAATCCGGCAGGTTGCGCGGTCTTCCATCAGGCCCACATCGTTGATGTCGGGCACTTTGGAACAGCCCACGCCCTGATCGACCCAGCGCACCACATAGCCAAGGATACCTTGCGCGTTGTTCTCGATCTCGCGGGTGATTTCATCTTCGGACAGGTTACGACCCGACAGCACCGGCACCGTCAGCAGATCCTCCAGCGTCCCGCGCGGACCGCCTGCTTTCAGCGCAACCTGCCGCGCCAGCACGTCTACTTTGTGGTAATGCATTGCATGCAAAGTCGCCGCTGTTGGCGATGGCACCCAAGCACAGTTGGCACCCGATTGCGGATGGCCGATCTTGGCCACCAGCATTTCGGCCATCCGATCAGGCATGGCCCACATGCCCTTGCCAATTTGCGCCCGCCCCTGCAGGCCGCAGGCCAGACCGATGTCAACATTTCGGTCCTCGTAAGAAGCGATCCAGGCGGCATTTTTCATATCACCCTTGGGCACCATCGGCCCTGCTTCCATTGAGGTGTGAATCTCGTCCCCAGTGCGGTCCAGAAAACCGGTATTGATAAACGCGACCCGCGATTTCGCGGCGCGGATACATTCCTTGAGGTTCACCGAGGTGCGGCGTTCCTCGTCCATAATTCCCATCTTTACAGTATTTGCCGGCAGCCCCAACACGGTCTCGACACGCGTGAAAATTTCATCGGCAAAAGCCACTTCTTCCGGCCCGTGCATCTTGGGTTTCACCACATAGACAGACCCAGCAACCGAATTGCCACCGTCACGCGCCAGATCATGCATCGCAATCAACGATGTGATCATCGCATCCATCAGCCCTTCGCCGGCTTCCAGCCCATCACGGTCCAACACCGCAGGGTTGGTCATCAGATGCCCGACATTGCGGATCAGCATCAAGGCACGCCCTTTAAGCGTCAGTGTACCGCCATCCGGTGCTGTATAAACGCGATCCGGGTTCATCACCCGGGTCTGGCTTTGGCCGCCCTTTTCAAAGGTCTCGGCCAGATCACCCTTCATCAGGCCCAGCCAGTTGGTGTAGGCCACAACTTTGTCTTCCGCATCCACCGCCGCAACACTGTCTTCGCAATCCATAATCGTGGAAAGCGCAGACTCCATAACAATGTCAGAAACATGCGCGGGATCGGTTTTGCCAATCGGGTGGCCCGCGTCGATTTCGACGATGATGTGCAAGCCGTTGTTCCGGAACACGATCGCAGTCGGCGCATCTGCAGCGCCCTCATAACCCGCGAATTGCGCAGGGTCAGCAAGCGCCACTGCCGCCTCTCCCGCGACACCCTGCACATGGCCATCGACAACACGGTAGCCCGTCAAATCTGCATGGGTGCCAGAGGTCAATGGCACCGCGTCATTCAGAAATGCCTTGGCAGCAGCAACCACACGCGCACCGCGTGCAGCGTCGAAACCACCACCCGCAGGCAGATCGCCCAGCGCATCTGTGCCATAATAAGCGTCATACAGACTGCCCCAACGGGCATTCGCTGCATTCAGCGCAAACCGCGCATTGGTAATCGGCACCACCAATTGCGGCCCTGGTACGGCAGCGATTTCAGGATCAACACCAGTTGTTTCTATCTCGAAATCGGGGCCTTCGGGAACAAGATACCCGATTTCACGCAAGAAGGCCGTATAAGCCGCCGCGTCATGAGGCTGGCCCTTGCGTGCCTTGTGCCAGTCGTCGATTTGACGCTGGATTTCGCTTCGCTTTTCCAGCAAGGCGCGGTTCTTTGGCCCCAGCTCATGCACCAATGCAGAAAAACCCGACCAGAAGTTATCCGGCGATACGCCCGTCCCGGGCAGTGCTTTGTCTTCCACAAACGACACCAATGCTGTGTCTACCTGCAAGCCCTGCTTATTGATCCGCTGCATGCCAAATCCCTTCGTCGCGTGTTTCGTTTAGGAAACCCATAATGCCAAAGGAAACTTCACACAAGCCAATGCGGTAAAATAATCTTACCAAAACTAACCGGCACTCTTTGTGCGCTGTCGTTTGCAACGCTCCGAACAAACGGTTACGCGCGCCCACACAGCTGCCCACTTGCGCCGCCACGAGAACGGACGCCCGCAACTCGCGCAGATCTTTTGCGGTAAATCCGCTTTCTTTCGCATTTTCGGCATGAATTCCGTCACGGTCTGGTAATTAAGAAAGGCGACACAGGATATCCCACGCCGCCTCTTTCGTTTCGATCTATCTGTTTCAGGCCGGTTCAATACCGGCGATCAGAATTAATCCGTGGCTGTACCAGTAATGGTCGTTTCTGCAGCCGCGCCATCCACAGGGTTCAATCCGGCGTCGCCCTGAGGATCATCCGAGTTGGCCATTGTAAAGCCGATGACAAGAACCAGCATCAACACGCCGAAACCGATCGCGCCCTTGACGCCCAGCAAGGACGCCTTGTGGTTATTTTTCTGCTTTTCGATATTTGTGTCGGGGGCTGACATCATCGTCTCCTTTTTCATTCATTCCAATTGACCCGTTGAGGGTCTGCCATTGGCGGACTAACCTGCAAACAAACCAATCGTTCCAAAGTTTTTGAGGTTCCTCATGCGCGACACTGCACCCAAGACCATTTTTCTATCCGATTACACGCCGTATCCGTGGACCATCGAAAGCGTCGATCTGCACTTTACGCTGGATCCACATGCCACCCGCGTGCGCAGCGTGATCCGCTTTTTGCCCAATCCCGAACATCGCGGAGACGCGCCGGAAACGATGTTCCTGCATGGCGAGCAGGTGAAACTGATCTCGGCGCAGATTGACGGCAGTGCAGTTGCACCCCAGATCACCGACGACGGGCTGACCTGCGCTGTTCCGTCCGGCGCATTTACATGGGAATCCGAAGTCGAGATTGATCCGGCAAACAACACCGCGCTCGAAGGGCTATATATGTCGAACGGCATGTATTGCACGCAATGTGAGGCCGAAGGCTTTCGCAAGATCACCTTCTACCCCGACCGCCCTGATGTAATGTCGGTCTTTACCGTTACCATCGAAGGCCCGCACCCGGTGTTGTTGTCCAACGGCAACCCCGTCACGACGTCCACGCATCTTGCCAAATGGCATGACCCGTGGCCCAAGCCTGCGTATCTCTTTGCCCTGGTTGCAGGCGAATTGATCCCGCACACCGACAGCTTCACCACAATGAATGGCCGGCACGTTGATCTGAACCTTTATGTCCGCCCCGGTGACGAAGGCAAATGCGCCTTTGGCATGGAGGCGCTAAAGGCCTCAATGAAATGGGACGAAGAAGTATATGGGCGCGAATACGATCTCGACCTGTTTAACATCGTGGCGGTAGACGATTTCAATATGGGCGCGATGGAAAACAAGGGGCTGAACATCTTCAACTCCTCTGCCGTGCTTGCCAGCCCGGAAACATCAACCGATTTAAATTTCGAACGGATCGAGGCGATCATCGCCCATGAGTACTTTCACAACTGGACCGGCAACCGCATCACCTGCCGAGACTGGTTCCAGCTGTGCCTCAAGGAAGGGCTGACTGTCTACCGCGACAGCCAGTTTACCAGTGACATGCGCTCACCCGCGGTCAAACGGATCAGCGACGTCATCGACCTGCGCGGACGCCAGTTCGCCGAAGACCAAGGTCCGCTGGCGCATCCGGTCCGCCCGGAGAGCTTTCAAGAGATCAACAATTTCTATACCGCCACCGTCTATGAAAAAGGTGCCGAGGTTATCGGTATGCTGAAAACCCTCGTCGGGGATGATGCCTACAGCAAAGCGGTGGACCTTTATTTCGACCGCCACGACGGACAGGCTTGCACCATCGAAGACTGGCTTGCCGTTTTCGAGGAAACCACGGGCCGTGACCTCAGCCAGTTCAAACGCTGGTATTCCCAAGCCGGCACCCCGCGATTGAGCGTGAAAGAAAGTTTCGAGCTGGATACGCTGACACTGACCTTCACCCAGACCACGCCCCCTTCAACGGCAACCCCCGACCCTCAACCGCAGGTGATCCCGATCGCCCTTGGCCTGATCTACCCCGACGGCACCGAAGCGTTAGAAACACAGATCCTCGAGATGACAAAGACCGAGCAGAGCTTTCGCTTTACCGGTCTGGAAGCCGAACCTGTGGCATCGATCCTACGGGGCTTTTCCGCGCCCGTTGTCCTGACCCACGATCTGTCCGACGCCGACCGCGCACTTTTGCTGGCCCATGACACCGATCCTTTCAACCGCTGGGAACAGGGCAATATGCTGGCCCGCACTTCCCTGATCAAGATGATTACCGAAGATGCTGATCCGGACCCGCTTTACCTTGACGGTTTGCGCAAGGTTGCCAGCGACGAAAGCCTTGATCCGGCCACACGCGGATTGATGATGGGTCTTCCGGGCGACGCTGAACTGGCCACCGCCTTGCACGAGGCCGGCGTGATACCGGATCCTGCGAAAATCCATGCCGCACGCGAAACCATGGCCGAAACCCGCGCAGGTTTCTTTGCGGATATCGCCGCAGACATCTATGCGGCCAACACGGTTGGCGAGGCCTATCACCCCAATGCCGAACAATCGGGCCGCCGTATTCTTGCCAATACCATGCTCGCACTGATCACCCGCCGGGACGGCGGCGCACAGGCAACAGCCCAGTACGAGGCGGCTGATAACATGAACCAGCAGCTCATGGCGCTTGCCATGTTGATCGGTGCCGGTGTGGGCGATGAAAAGGTTAAGGCCTTTGAGGCGCAATGGCACGGTGATCGTCTGGTGATGGACAAATGGTTTGGCCTTCAGGTCAGCAAAGCCGAACCCGAAGATGCCGCTACCACCGCCCAGCGCCTCACCGAACATGCGGATTTCAACCACAAGAATCCCAACAGGTTCCGTGCCGTCTTTGGTGCGCTGGCGGCCCATCATGCCGGTTTCCATCATCAGGATGGTGCGGCCTACACCCTGCTGGCGGACTGGCTGATCACCCTTGATCCACTGAACCCGCAAACCACTGCCCGCATGTGTTCGGCGTTCCAGACATGGAAGCGCTACGACACCGACCGCCAGACCAAAATGCTGGCCGAGGTGGACCGTATCCTTGCCACCCCCGACCTCAGCCGCGACACCACCGAAATGCTGACCCGCATCAAAGGAGCCTGAGCAATGAGACCTGTTTGCCTGATTACCGGTGCCTCTGCGGGTATCGGTGCCGCCTGCGCCCGACTTGCGGCAAGGCGTGGCTATAACCTTGCGCTGACCTACAACTCCGATCCCAAAGGCGCGAAAACCGTGGCCGCTGCCGCCTACGAAGCAGGGGCGGAAACGTTGATCCTTCAAACGGACGTCTCGGATCCTGGCGCCATCGACGCGATGTATGCCGAAATCGACGCCAGGTTCGGCCGCCTTGACGCGCTGGTGAATAACGCCGGTATCGTCGATCAAGCTGCCCGCGTCACAGAGATGTCCCATGCCCGCCTGCGCCAGATCTTCGACGTAAACGTCATCGGCGCAATTCTGGTTGCCCAAGGCGCTGTCAGACGTATGGAATCGGCCGGTACTGGCGTCATTGTCAATATCTCATCGGCAGCGGCGCGTCTGGGGTCAGCCAACCAATACGTCGATTACGCGGCCTCCAAAGCCGCCATCGACATCTTTACCAAGGGGTTGTCTGACGAGGTGGCAAGCAAGGGCATTCGCGTCATGGCCGTGGCACCGGGGTTGATAGACACTGAAATCCACGCCAAGGGCGGCGATCCCCACCGCGCTGCACGACTGGCGCATAACGTCCCGATGAAGCGCACCGGATCGGCCGATGAGGTCGCAAAAGCCGTTCTGTTTCTCTTGTCAAAGGAAGCATCCTATATCACCGGATCTACCCTTGACGTGACCGGCGGGCGGTGAGCGCCCCCTTTACCTATACCGCCCAAGGCCGCAGCGCGCGCACCGCCCTTGTCGTTGCATTCCTGTGGGTCGGTCTTGCGATTTTGTGGATCACTTTTGACGCCGCGCTCTCGATCGTCGGCTTTCTGGCGCTCTTTACCCTGCCCGCCTGCTGGGATCTGTTCAGCAATCCCGCCAGCGGGCTGACCTTGGGCACGCATGACATCACCTGGTTCTCTGGCCGACGCACGGCCACCGTCCCGCTAGACGAAATCGACCACATCCGCCTCGATACGCGATTGGATTTTTCGGTGAAAGCAACGCTCGTGCTCAAGACCGGCGCCAAGGTTCGTCTGCCTTTCGAAGCAACCCCGCCCCATCAGCCCTTTGAAGACGCGCTGAACGCCAAAGGCGTAACAACCAAGCGGTTTCATTTCCAATTGATGCAATAGGCACAAAGCCCGGCTCAGGGGCGTTCCTTGGGCCGTATGACATTGATCGGCTGGCAGTAACTCTGCCGCTTTAGCCAGTTCGCCATGTCGCGCCGTTTGGGCGCGGAATGCATCGGCCCCCAATCGGCCGTCACCCCCTGCCCTTTACGCTTCTTATAGCCGTGGATCACCCCGTCGCGCGGCACCGTATGCGCCATGATGCGCACCGCACAGCTCAGGTTTGCTGCGCCATTCTTGAGCGCGGCACCGGTTCCCACATTGCACTTATAGCCCCGCGCCGTTGAGGGCAGGATTTGCAGCAAACCGTACCACAAACCGCCGCCGCCCACAGCCCATGGCTTGTAGGTGCTTTCGTGTTTGGCCAGTGCCGACATGAATCCGACCCAGAACGCGCGGCGCTCCGCCTCACTTGCCGTAGGGTATTTCGGGCACCAATTCGCAATATCGGCTGGCACCAGATCCACCAGCGGCTTGCCGTGGTTTTTCAGCGCCGATAGTGCCGCGCGGGTCCAAAGCTGATGCCCGCCCATGTGCTGCCACCGGGTCCGCGGGATCTGCCCTGTGCGTGCCACGGGGCGCAGGTTTGCCGTTAAGACGTCGATCTGCGCAGGCTGGGCCACCGGACCGCCGCCGTCAGCCACGCGAATGGCTGTCAACGCGCCGACCGGCGGCAGCGGCGCGGCAATAGCGCGCTGCGGAGGCCGGACCGGCATTTCAGCAGCCAGCGGAACAGCACCAGTTACCAGCGCAAGCGTAAGAAAGAGACCAAGCGTCTTCATCGCGGGATTATGCAAAGCAAAACCGGCGTTTGGCAAGATCAAGGCATCCGGACAATGGCGGAATGCAACAAAACAACGAGAATTGGACGATCGTCCACGATTTCATAACAAACGGCGCCCTTTTACCCCGTTTTTGATCCGGCAACTCCTCGCCGACGCAACACAATGACCGTGAATTAATCGCAAGCGTGCCACGGTTACGCCCCATTGGTCGAGCAAATTTAATACAACCCCAACGTGGTAATGGATCACATTCGATGAGACCCCTCAGCGCCTTCATTCAAAAGCACATGCGCCCCTTGGGTAGTATGTTGCGCACCGTCGACACACCACCGGCCCCCATCACACCGGTGCCTCCGGCGTTGATCCGGCGGCGCGTCCCGCGCACCGTAATGCCTGTCCCTGTCGAAGACGTGCTGCACATTCCCTGCCCCGACCCCACCGCCGAAGATTCAATCCGCGACAAGCATCTTGCGAATGCGCAATATCTTGTACGTCAGGAACGCTGGGACGACCTTATTCAAGCCATCAAGACGGCAGATGCCAACCGGTACATGACACCCGGTACAATGCCGATTGCAGATCTGATGTCTTACGGGGCCCGCGCTGACGTCGTCCATGCCGCAGAACACGTCTTGATGGATGGGAAGCCCGCCAAAGGTGCACCGATCCTGGCCGGGATCGAAGCATTGGAGCATGAACTGGTCGAACATCCTGATTGTTATGTTATGGCTTGTATCGTGGCCCAGACCCATATGGACATCGCATGGGCATGGCGCGGCACAGGGTGGGATATCGAAGTTCCCGACCGTAACCGCGCCGCTTTTACCGCCCATTTCGACCGCGCCTCCGATATCATGGCTGACTTCTGCGCCCAGAAACTCGACTCCCCTTTGCTGGCCGCAACCTGCTGCGCATTGTTGGGCGGAAACGAGAAGGCCAAACGACGTGTCGCAGACAGCTACGAAGCGCTGATCAATCTGAATCCCACCAACCCGCGTCCCATGCGGGCCATGGGCAACCACCTGTTGCCGCGCTGGTACGGATCTTACCCTGAACTCGAACTGGAGGCCCGCCGCACCGCCGCCCGCACCGAGCACATCTGGGGCGCCGGTGGCTATACTTGGGTCCAGTTCGACGCAATCTCCTGTGATGATGAAGCCTGCGCCAACCTTGATCTGGAATTTTTCATCGAAGGTCTGCGCGATATTCTGACCCATAAGCCCGACGCTTACACAGCCAACCTGCTTGCCGCCTATTGCGCCAACTCCATCGGCCAAAGCTTTTCCGGCAATGATCAGGCCGACCTGATCCGTGCACAGATCTCCGACTGCTCCCAATGGATCGTGCGTGAGCATCTGACCGAATTGCACCCGATGATCTGGGCCCACGCGGCACGAGGTTTTGACAACAATCTTCGCATCCATTCACCTGGCCGCTTTGCAGCGTCTGGCCGTGATGACGCCGTGCGGCTGATCTCGTCGCTGTTCAGTTCGGAAATCGCTTCGGGTAAGCGGATCGTCTTTACCGAAACCGGTCCCATCGCCATGGAATGCTAAGCCACAGCATCGGGTTTGATCTTGCAGTCCTACATCATATGACACATTACAGATAGATCGGCCCCCGCCGGTCCCGGTTCTGCGCAAGTCATGACGTCGCCCGTGGGAGTTCTAACGCGCACCATCATGGCCCCCTGTTGCCCTGCCTCGGGTCGCCCTTTGTTGGATGCCATGCAAACCCACCCTAGCACCCCCACCCCGACTGACCCATTTCCCGTGCGCCTGATCAAGCGCACGGTTCTAGTCCTGCTTGGGCCGTTCTACTTTCTGTTCATTGCTTTTGTTCCCCTGGTTTGCGCAGGTCGCAAGGGCTTTCGCGGTTGGTACTGGCGGTTGGTCAAACGCGCGTGTTCGCGGCTTTTGTGGCTGCTGAGTGTGCGTGCCCAAATGACTGATGCCGATAAGGCCGCCCTTGCTGCCGACACCGGCAGTATTATCGTCATCAACCACCGCAGCCATCTGGACGGCTTTGCCTTGATGCATGTGGTGCCTGACGCCAAATGGTTTACCTTTGCCGCCAAGAAAGAGCTCTGCGATGCTAAGCTGCTCAGCACCGGCTTCAACGGTGCAGGGTTGGTGCCCATTGACCGCGCAAGCGGCTCTGTTGCGATGGAAACATTGACGCAGGCGGTGCGCGAGATGCCGGACCGCCGCTCTGTGGTGTTATTCCCCGAAGGGACGCGCACCAAGTCCCAAACACTGGGAGAGTTCAAAGCCGGTGCCGTTCTAGTCGCCCGCGATACCGGACGCACCATCACCCCCATCGTGATCCATGACAGTGATCGTTTATTGCCCCGTAACAAATTCATACCCGCCAGCGGGGAAATCCGCATTGACGTCTTGGAACCGTTCGCCTGCGATCCGGACGCCACGGTTGACGAAGACCTCGCGCGGTTGCGGGGGGCGATGTTGGCGGTGTTTGAACGATAGCCCTTGCCGACACCCACACCGCGCGCGCGGTTGGGGCCGTAATGATCAACGTCGTGAAGGTCTGCCGTGAGTCCTTGGTGTATGATGCTGCGCGATGGATTGGCCCGCAAAAGTACCGCAGCCATCCTGTCCGACCGACGTTCAGGTTACCAGATCGGTGTGTTTCTGCGGAAACGCAGTTTTCACCAGGGCGCTCATTAGCCAATTCGTTTCTCAAATAGGCCGCTCGATACTGTACCTTGATAACAAAGTCGAAAATGCGTCGGCATTGCTAAAGAAGTCGGCGTTTACGGCTTGGGCGAATGGTACGTGCCGCGCCCCGTGGCAGGCTGCCAAGCCCTGGATCATGACCCTTCGTGGCAGCGTACCACGCGTAAAATGGCCGCATCCCAAAACTGATCGGTGATCCAGCCTACCGAACTGGATGGCTTAGTATGGCATCAACCCATCGTAGGATTTTCGTGCAACGACGTTGTGCGCCATGATTGCAAGTGTCGTGAGATCAAAAACGGGTAGTCTTAGTTCACGTTGTAGCAGAGCTGCGTAGGGAGGCAGATCAGTACACTCAAGCACCAAAGACCGGATGTCGGGGGCGTTTCGTTTCAATATCCGCGCCGCTTCCAATGTCTCGGCGGCCACCAGGTCAATGTCCATCGACATGCGCTCCCCCTTCAAGATCACTTGCCCGAACTCTTGGCTGTTCTCCATGCCCTGAATGGCGACGGGAATGCCTCCGGCACCGACCGTCTCAAGATGAGCCGCAGTCAGGGCGCCTTTGTCGGCGGTCAAAATGCCAACTGGCGCAGTACCGCCAGCCATATGAAATGCGAGCGGTACCTGAATGAGGCTGGACGAGAAGACCGGGATACTGACCGCGGCCGCCAATTCCCTCTGAAACAACGCCAGAAACCCGCAGCTGCCGGTAATTGCGCGAACACCCTCGCGCTCAAGCCGCTTTGCGCCGACCAGAAATGGCTCAAGCAAGTCTAGCGAGGGATTGTTCAACAGATCAGGAACCGTAACGCCGTCGATCATTTCATACATCACCGGAAACGGAAGCCCCGACGGGTTCTTGATATGGCCGGGAGGTTTGGGAAAATAGCTTTCAAGGCACAGCACGCCAATGGTTGCACCGCAAATATTCTGTCCACCTGCATGGATTACCATCTCAACCCCCTGGAATTCATGAGATCAAAACCGGTGCGCATCAAAAGCACCCAGTTCAATGTTGGGTGAGATGCCTGTGACAATATCTGCAATCAACTCACCTGTTTTCGGGGCCATCATCAGTCCATAGTGAGAATGACCAAAAGCCGCATATAGCCCCGGTTGCCCGTTAATAGCGCCAAGTGCCGGCAAACTGTCTGGAAAAGACGGACGTTGCCCCATCCAGGACGTCATTTCTGTGACATCTATTTCCGGCAACATCGCGCGTGCTTGGCGGGCCAACAGCACCTTTTTGCGGGGATCGACCGCAGCATCGACGGCGGCAAACTCGGAACTTCCCGCGATCCTGATGCCGCTTTGCATCGAACTGGCAACAATTTTTGCGTCCACATCCATCACGGAATGGCTAAGGTGCATCCGCGCATTGGGGAATTCAACGTGATAGCCGCGCTCTGCTGCGAGGGGGAGGTCAAGCCCGAGGGGCTTTAAGAGCGCCCCACTCCAAACGCCTGCTGCGATGACGACTTTTTCAGCGACAAGCGGGCGCTCTTTGGTGGAAATTGTCCAGCCAATTTCGGCCTTTGATATTCCTGTGATCTCGGCACGAAGTATTTCCCCCCCCTGTGCGCGAACTTTTTCAGCCAAAACCTGACCGATGCGCCCGGGCGCATAGGCGCGGGCCTGACCTTTTATCACAATGGCGGCTTTAAAATCCGGTGACAGAGCGGGCTCGAGATGCCGTAGGTCTTGAGGGCCAATAAGCTCGATTTCCGCGCCCTTTTGCTGACGGATAGAATACCCGAGATCACGCAGGTTTGCCTTTTGAGCTGTTCGAAAAGCGTGAATGTACCAGCTGTCGATGACAAGGTTCTCATGCCCCGTCCCTTCGAGGTGGCGGCGATAAAGCGCAATCGAAGGTTGGCACAGTATTTCCATCGCGTCGGATGTCTTGCGGACCGATGTTGCATCAGACTTGGCAAGAAACTTAAGTCCCCAAGGGATCATCTTGGGCCAGAACGACGGACGCACCGACAAAGGCCCAGTGGGGTTGAGCAACATACCCGGGATGGATTTCCAAATGCCCGGCATAGCTTGGGGGATAACCGACCACGGGGAAATGACGCCCGCGTTGCCAAACGAGGTTTCCTGCCCCGGCTCCCCGCGATCAATGAGCCGGACACGTGCGCCGCGTTCCTGCAAAGACAAGGCACAGCAGATGCCGACGATGCCTGCGCCGATGATGGTGACGGATTGATCCATCATTCCTATACCGGTTTTGGGGAAGAACGACGTGCAAGAAACTGGGTGACGATAACCGGCGATGCGATGATGAGCGCAACCACGTCCGCACCGAGCGAGGGTGCCACAAACACCAGTCCTGCGACCGCCATCAAGATGCGCGATATGACATTCATCGGAGCAAACCAAAACCCGACAACTGCCGTCGACAGGGCAAAGACGCCCGCAATGCAACTGGTGGCGGTGTAGCTAAACTCCCACAGATCAAAGCCCGTCGAGGACACAATCAGAAGCACCGGCGCGTAGACAAAAGCCATCGGAGCAACGACTTTGCCCAAGCCCAGCGAAAAGGCCGAGAGCCCGGTTCGGAACGGATTAGCGTTGGCAATCGCCGCCGCCGCGTAAGCCGAGGTGCAGACTGGCGGCGTAATTTCGGACACGACACCGTAATAAAGTACAAACATGTGGCTGGCGATGGGTGGTACGCCAAGCTGTGCAAGCGCAGGCTGGGCGACCGATACAAGCATGATGTATAGCGCGGTTGTTGGAATACCGGCCCCCATCAGGATACAGGCGACAGCAATAAAAACGAGCGAGATGAAAAGCTGTAGGTCCTCGACTGTAAACCACTCAAAGATCCCGCCAATCGACAAGAAACCAAAAAGGTCGGAGGCCAGATTGCCGGCCCCTTGAGTGACCATAAAGCCGATCCGAAAACCGATTCCCGTGGTGTTGATTACGCCCACAACAATACCCACGGCAGCAGACGCAGCACCAACGGCAAGCGCGTATTTCACGCCAAGCTCGACCGAGGCGGCCATTTCAGGGATTTTATTGCGTTCCTGGGGGTTCAGCGTTGCAACCGACGCTATGAAACAAAGGGTAATTGTCATGGACAGGTCAAACCCGGCGTCAAGGTATTTCCACACAACAAAGGCAATGAATGCAGCGGCATAGATCAACGTGGGCGGCTCTTTGATACGCGACATGCCTGCGATCACTGCCAGTGAGATGCCGCAAAACGCGGACATGTATGGCGTGTAGCCCGAGAAGAGCACAACAAGCAGCCCGATCAGCGGAACAATATTGGCCCAGCCTTCACGCCAGACCGCTTTGAGTTGTGGCAGCTGTTCTTTGGTCAGGCCTTTGAGGTCGAGCCTACGTGCCATCAGGTGAACAACAGTAAACACACCGACGTAATGCAGCAGTGCCGGAAAGATCGCCGCGATAATGATGGTCGTGTACGGCAGCTCCAGGAACTCTGCCATGATAAAGGCTGCGGCCCCCATGATCGGCGGCGTGATTTGACCACCCGCTGACGAGGCGGCTTCGACCCCTCCGGCAAAGTGGGCGGGATAGCCCAGGCGCTTCATATTCGGGATCGTGAGGGCCCCCGTTGAAACCGTATTGGCCACCGAAGACCCTGAAATTGTGCCAAAAAATGCAGACGAGATGACAGACACCTTGGCCGGCCCACCCGTATATCGCCCCGCCAGAATGGTCGCATTGTCGATGAATAATTGCCCAAGTCCGGTGCGCTGTGCGATGACACCAAACAGAACGAAGTGAAACACAATGGTCGAAACGACCCAAAGCGTCACGCCAAAAATCCCTTCCTGCGGGAAGTACATAGAAGAAACAAAAGTGCGGAAATTAACGCCGGGATGTTTCAGTAAACCTGGGAAGTATTGCCCAAACAAAGCGTAGCTGATGAATACACAGATAATAAGGGGCAGCACCCACCCCAAGGTGCGCCTTGCAATGTCGAGCACCAGAAAGATGATAATGACGCCAAAGAATACGTCATAGGTGTTCGGATTGCCCATCCGGAATGTCTGTTCCTCGATACCAAGCATCGGGACACCGCGCCAAGCAAAGCCTACATAAAGGGCCGATGCGATACCCAGCGCCATGAAAACAAGATCATAAAGGGGAATGTTGCCGATGCGAAAAGCACTGATTTTACGCGCATAAAGGCTCTTTGCGCCGATAACCGGGAAGAAGGCGTAAGTCAGAATAAACAGGCCGGTCAGATGCCACCCCATATGCCAGTGATCGGCAGGCAGGCCGAACCCCGCTGTGATGAAGTGGTAGAGGGCAAAGACAAGTGCGACCGCACGCAGGATATGCCCCGTCGTCGGACCGACCTCGCGCGTGGCCGAGCCTTCATCGTATTTCTCTTCGATTGCTGCCAGCTCTTCGGGGGTCAGGTCTCGGGTGTCGTCTTGCGTTGTGTCAGACATAAAATTGCCTCCGGCGATCTGTTTTTCGCGCAGCGATTGCTGTGCCCCCGCTTGAGGGGGCACATTTGGTTTGCTCGGGTCGATTGAAGAGTCGTCAGGTTACTTCAGAAGACCGGCTTCTTTGTAAAACTTCTCGGCACCGGGATGCAGCGGAACACCCAATTCTGCAACGCCGTCTAGCGCGGTATCCGCTGTGATCTGCTTGCCCTTTGCATGACCATTGTCCAGTAGCTTGCGGGTATTGTCGTTCCACAGAGCTTTGGTCAGTTGATACACCAGCTCTTCTGAAAGATCGGATGACACAACCAGCATTGCAGAGACCGCAGGGGTCATCGTGTCGGTGTCGATGCCCTCGTAAACGCCGGCTGGAATCTTGGAAGGGATGTAAGCCGGAATGATCTCGTTGATTTTTTGCAAGTCAGCCTCTGAGAACGAATGCAGACTCATGCCCTTTGTCGACGAAAGCTGCACCATGGCAGCAACAGGCCAGCCAGCAGCGTAGAAATATGCATCAATCTGGCCATCCGCGAGGCGTTCGGCAGACTGGCTGTTGTTCAGCTCTGCTTCTTCCATGTTGTCACGTGTCACACCCCAAGCTTCGAGCATTTGCAGTACAGCCACCTGTGTCCCGGATCCCGCCTGAGCGATACCGACACGTTTGCCGGCAAGCGCGCCCAGATCGGCAATTGTTTCACCCTTGGGCATCACCAGGTGCAGGTCCTCGGGGAAAAGGTTGGCAACGATGCGCAGTTTTGGATGCGGTTTGCCGTCGAATTTGCCTGTGCCCAAAAACATGTCGCGGGTGACGTCTGCCGCTGCAAGTCCCGCTTCAAGCTCGCCGTTTTCAACGGCCGCATTGTTGAACACCGAAGCTGTAGTTGACTGTGCAATCGCGATCAGACCCGGAACGCCGCACTGGCCACCGTCATCGCATGCCCGCGAGCCGGGAGGCGAAGAAATGCCGTTCGCAATCGTTCCACCAATCGGAAAGTACGTGCCGCCGGCCCCCCCTGTCCCGATACGGAAGAAGGTTGGGTCTTGCGCCATTGCTGGAAGGGCCAATGTGCTGGCCAGTGCAAGGCCGATAATCGTTTTAGTGAGTTTCATAAGGATATCCCCATTGACGAAGTTACGATTCGGTTCAGCCGAATTTCATACGTTCAGGTTAGGAGGTTTCAACATAAAGACAAATTTATTATATTTCATTTTACGATAGTTTTGCTTATGGATGAGGGCATGAATGTTATGCAACTCACCGTCTTTCGCGAGGTCATGGAAACCGGTTCCATATCTCAAGCCGCCAGACAACTTGGCCGCACCCAGCCCGCGATCAGTCTGGCGATCAAGAATCTTGAAAAGGCGCTTGACCTCACACTGTTTGAGCGAAGTGGTCGCCGTCTTATTCCAGTTCCCGAAGCGCAGTATTTGTTGGTCGAAGCCAAGGGAATACTTGACCGTCTGACCACCGTTTCCGAAACAATGAAAAGCTTGCAATCGGCGCAAACCGGCAATTTGAATATTGCGGCGATGCCGGGGCCGTCAGCCTTTATCTTTCCCAAGTTCGTCAGTGAAAATGTCGAAAGCAACACCGGCTTCAAGACGACAATCACGTCGCGCAGTTCCCAACAAATCCGGGAACTTGCCAGCACTCAAAGCATTGATTTCGGATTTGCGGATTTCCACCCTCCTGCTGGGAAAGAGCAGCGATACTCTGCTGAAATCGTTCGGGCGAACTGTTTTTGCGCCGTCCCCCGCGATCATGCCCTGGCCAGGAAAGAAACGATTGCGATCAAGGATCTGGATAATATACCCATCGGAACCTTGCACACCGACCACCCTTTGCCTCTGCGTCTGGCGCTCCTCTTTCAACAAGAAGGCGCGACGCTCAAATCCAACATCGCCGGGCAATTTTTCTTGCCTCTCATACCTTTCATCAGCCTTGGGCATTGCTGTTCAATTGTCGATCCGCTGACGGTTGTCACGGAACGAGAGTTGAATATCTCGAAAGGTAAAGTTGTGTTTTTGCCGTTGGATGCACCGATCCGTTATGAATACGCGACGCTGACGCCGGCGTACCGGCCCACCTCAAAACATGCGGCACGGGTCAAGGATGATTGGATGGAGTCGCTGTTTGATATGCTGGACGAAATTGATGCAAGCCCCGCGCTGCATGGGACGTCATTCAGCTCCGAGTAGCCGATCCAGATCCGTCTGGTACGCAAACAGCGAGGCAAGCCCGCCGGTATGAACAAACAAGACGCGGCTGCCCTTGGGCACTTTGCCGCTTTGCACCAGCGCCGGGATCGCGGCGAAGACCTTGGCCGTATAAACAGGGTCCAGCATCAGCCCCTCTGCCTGCGCCATGCTCTTCATCGCGTCCAGTGCCGCTTGACCAATCAGGCCATAGCCGGGGGCCAATGCACCATCCCAGATGTCGATTTTTTCTGTCGGCACTGTTGTGCCAGGGTCCATCAAGGGGGCCAGATTATTCAGAACCGTTCGAATCCGGTCATGCTGCATCACTGCGTTGCGGCGTACGCAACTGCCTATGACCCGAGCAGGATGGCCCAACTGGTACAATCCCGCCAGAAGGCCTGCGTGGGTCAATCCACTACCTGACGCGACAACGACAAAATCGAACTGTGTCGTCTGACTAAGAATTTCCTTGGAAGCATCGACGTATCCCAATGCCCCAAGTGGCGGATTGCCAAGCGCGAGCGGTATCACATAGGGCCTGCGCCCCTTCTGGCGCTCCAGTTCGGCACGCGCATGCAATGAAGCGTCGGCGGCGGCTTCATCTTCGCCTTTGGGAAAATAGATGATCTCGGCACCAAGCAGGCGGTTCAACAGCACGTTTCCCGATGATTGATATACTGCATCTTGATGAGGAACGCGGGCCTCAAGTTGAACAATCGTCCGCAGCCCAAGTTTGGCAGCAGATGCGGCGGCCGTGCGCACAAAGTTTGACTGGACTGCGCCGGTAATGAGAATGGTATCGGCTTTTGCGGCGAGTGCCGCGCCAAGGTAATACTCAAGCTGTCGAGATTTGTTTCCACCCAGCGTCGTTCCAGCCAAATCATCACGCTTGACCAGCAATTCGATCCCAAGTTGATCGGACAGATGGGTCAGTTTTTCAATCGGTGTCGCGTCCACCACCAGTTCAGCTCGTAGGTTTTGGGTCATCATGTTCCGATCGGATTGAATCTGCACCTATCTGCGATTGAACCAGATACCATGCGTCATGACAACGGACACAGATGCCATCGCGTTTGGTGATCAACATCGCAACTTGCGGGCGCTTTGCCATTAGCCAAGATCAGCCCGATTGCATGACCGCCTTATCCACAGACCCGCCATTCCCGCTCTTTTCCCGAACACCTCATAGCGCTTCCTCTTGCTCCGCCCTGTCTGCTGTCCTATCACCGCCTAAGCCTATCTCAGAGGAACTGACCCGATGCTTGATCTCACCTATGACACCCCGAAACCCCGCGTCATTGCAGGCGCGAAACATGATTGGGAACTTGTCATCGGCATGGAGGTCCACGCCCAGGTCTCTTCCAATTCCAAGCTGTTCTCCGGTGCCTCGACCCAATTCGGTGCCGAACCCAACAGCAATGTTGCTTTTGTCGACGCCGCCATGCCGGGGATGTTGCCGGTGATAAACGAATACTGCATCGAACAGGCCGTACGAACCGGGCTGGGATTGAAGGCGCAGATCAACCTGAAATCGGCCTTTGACCGCAAGAACTATTTCTATCCCGACCTGCCGCAGGGCTATCAGATTTCACAGCTTTATCACCCCATCGTCGGCGAGGGCGAAGTGCTGGTGGAACTCGGGGACGGCACCGCCCGTCTGGTGCGCGTCGAACGCATCCATATGGAACAGGACGCGGGCAAGTCGATTCACGACATGGACCCGAACATGTCTTTTGTGGATTTGAACCGTACCGGCGTCTGCCTGATGGAGATCGTCTCCAAACCTGACATCCGCGGCCCCGAAGAGGCCGCCGCCTATCTCGCCAAGCTTCGCCAGATCCTGCGTTATCTGGGCACTTGCAACGGTGACATGCAGTCGGGTGCAATGCGTGCGGATGTGAACGTATCGATCTGCCGCGTGGGTCAGTATGAGAAATATCAAGAGACGCAGGATTTTTCCCATCTCGGCACCCGTTGCGAGATCAAGAACATGAACTCCATGCGCTTTATCCAGCAGGCAATTGACGTCGAAGCCAAGCGCCAGATCGCGATTGTCGAAGCGGGTGGCGAAGTCACGCAGGAAACCCGTCTGTTTGACCCTGACAAACAAGAAACCCGCTCGATGCGGTCCAAGGAAGAAGCGCATGATTACCGCTACTTCCCTGACCCTGACCTGCTGCCGCTTGAGATCGAGCAGGCGTGGGTTGATGAAATCGCTGCCAATCTGCCAGAATTGCCGGACGCAAAGAAAGCGCGTTTCATCAACAACTTCGGCCTTAGCGATTATGATGCATCGGTCCTGACAGCGGACCTTGATAGCGCCGGATATTTCGAAGCGGTCGCACAGGGCCGCGATGGTAAAATGGCGGCGAACTGGGTCATCAACGAGCTGTTTGGCCGTCTCAAAAAGGACGAGAAAGACATCTCTGGCAGCCCTGTCACCCCGGCACAGCTGGGCGAAATCGTTGACCTGATCGGTTCTGACGCAATTTCTGGCAAGATCGCCAAAGATGTGTTCGAGATCAGCTATACCACGGGCCGCTCTCCTGCCGAAATCGTTGAAACCGAAGGCATGAAGCAGGTTACAGACACCGGCGCCATTGAGGCCGCAGTGGACGAGATCATCGCCGCCAACCCCGATCAGGTGGCAAAGGCGCAGGCCAACCCCAAATTGGCGGGATGGTTTGTTGGTCAGGTGATGAAGGCCACCGGCGGCAAGGCAAACCCGAAAGCGGTAAACCAGATCGTAGCGGCCAAGCTCAAGTAGGGCGGGGTTAATCCCGCCCGACATCCGCCATCGCCAAATCCTTCACCGCTGAAGGCGGGACCATCCCGCCCTACGGAAAGCCAAACCTATGACCGCTCCCTTCCGCTCAAGTCTGATGACCGTGAAACCCGAATGGATCGACTTTAATGGCCACCTGAACATGGCCTATTATAACGTGCTGTTCGACCAATCCGTTGATGAACTCTACCCCCAGATCGGATTCGGGTTTGACTATGTAAAAACCACCGGCTGCACCACCTATGTCGCCGAATTCCACGTCTGCTATCTTCGGGAACTGCATGAAGGCAACGAGGTATACGCGACGTTCCATCTGGTCGATTTCGACGAAAAGCGGTTTCACAGCTACAGCGAACTTTACCACAAAGACGGCTGGCTTGCCGCCACTGCCGAAGGCCTGACCCTGCATGTCGATCAATCCGGCCCCAAGGTTGCGCCGATGCCGCAATCGATTCAGGATAAGATGGCCGCCTACAAAGCCGCCCAGACATCCCCCATTGATCCCGCCCGCATTGGCCGCCACATCTCGCTGACGCGCAATGCCCGTTGAGCTTTCAAAGCCTGAAACCACCTGCGCAATCCGCAACTGAATTTGATGCTGATAAGCTCTGCCCCGTTCCCTTTCCCGCTCTCATAAGCTAAACCGCTTTGACCCAAATCAGAGACACCCCATGCCCCGTTTTGAATACAAAGTCGTCCCCGCCCCGCAAAAGGGGCTGAAAGCCAAAGGCGTCAAGGGGGCAGAGGCGCGGTTTTCCCATGCGCTGCAGGAAGTGATGAACGGGCTGGCGGAGTCGGGTTGGGAATACCAGAGGGCCGAAACCCTGCCGAGCATCGAACGCTCCGGGTTGACCTCAACCACCACCGAATGGCGCAATGTGCTGGTGTTCCGGCGCCAGCGAGAAGACGACGTCGAGGCTTTTGCGCCAGAGCTGCTGCCCCCACCGGAGACCGCCCTAGCCGCGCCGGAGCCGGCAGCCGTTGAGCCGAACCGCGCTGATGCAGAGCAAAAAGAAGATGCAGCCCAAAATGCGATCAAAACCCAGAACGACGAGGCAAAGTCCGATGATGACGGGGTGGAAACGCCTTTCGACAATGGCGTCGAGGACACCACCGATGTCGCGGGCATCGGCTCTACTCTGGAAACTTTAGCAGCCGCGCGAAAATCAACGAAAACGGATACTTAAAGTAGATTCCTAAACGTCTAGATCAAGTGCCAAAGCGTGAATGCGCCCCATCAGTTCCGGCCCGATGGCCCCATGCACCGCGCGGTGACGCGCGATCCGCGACATACCGCTGAAAGCCTCTGCCCGAATCCGAACGTTAAAATGGCTCTCGCCGCCCTCTTGAAACCCGGCATGGCCACGATGGCTTTCGCTGTCATCGACCACTTCCAACACCCTTGGCGACAAGGCCGCCCGCAACCGTACTTCAATCTCTTGCGTTTTCGTCATATTTTTTCGCTTTGCCCCCTTCAATATCGCCCCACAGGCTCTAGACTGACCAGCCTGAGTCGGAAAGGTCCAAGACATGAGCAAATCTGATCCCTTTGGTTTCGACATGTCCGTGTCGTCGTCCAAAAAGAAGAACCCGCGTGGCCGACGCGGCATGTCGGGTGCATCCGAAACCTCGACGCGCGTCTGCGATCACGACGGCTGTGACGAGGCGGGCAAGTTCCGTGCGCCCAAGGCTCCGGATGTGCTGGATGATTACTTCTGGTTCTGCCAGCAGCACGTGCGCGAGTACAACCTTAAATGGAACTTCTTTGACGGCACCACCGAGGCCGAGATCAACGCACAGCAAACAGAAGACAAAGTCTGGGAGCGTAAGACCAAGCCGATTGGCGATCCCGAAGCACGGGCATGGGCACGTCTGGGCATCGAGGACCCGCATCAGGTTTTGGGTAAAAATGCCACCCAGAATCCCGGCAAGGGCGCGCAATCTGGTCGTCGTTTGCCGCCCACTGAACGCCGCGCGGTCGAAATTCTGGAGGTCAAGGACAACATGACCAAACCGGAAATCCGCAAGGCCTATAAGGTGCTGATCAAGGTACTACACCCTGACATGAACGGTGGTGACCGTAGCCAAGAAGACCAGTTGCAGCAGGTGATGTGGGCATGGGACCAGATCAAGGGCAGCCGCAGCTTCAAGGATTAAATGCTTGGCCTCTTCGCGCCAAGGCAAGGAGGCCAGAATGGACTATCCCTACGACTTGGGGCGATTTTCACGCAAGATTACCACCAAAAGCGCCGAGGCGCAGCTGTGGTTTGATCGTGGCCTGAACTGGATTTACGGGTTCAACCACAAAGAGGCGATTGCATGCTTCCAACGCGCCGTTGAGGCGGACCCGACCTGCGCCATGGCCTATTGGGGGCATGCGTATGCAGCGGGGCCCAACTACAACATGCCTTGGGTGCTTTACGATTCCAAAGGCCGTGCCGACGCCCTGAACGAGGCCTATACGGCGACCCGCAAGGCCCTCGTGCATATCGCCCATATGAGTGCCCCCGAAAAAGCCCTGATCAACACCTTGATCCACCGCTATCCGCAGCGCGCGCCTGTTGACGATATGGCCCCTTGGGACCACGCCTTTGCAGAGGCAATGCGCGGCGTGCAGGCCGAATTTCCGGATGATGCCGATATCGCCTCGATCCACGTCGATGCCTTGATGAACCTCACCCCGTGGAACATGTGGGACTTGCCCACCGGTGCCGTCGCCAAAGGTGCCGCCACGGTCGAGGCCCGCGCCATCCTTGAACATCATATGTCCCTGCCGGACGGCATGGCCCATCCCGGTGTGCTGCACCTCTATGTACACCTGATGGAGATGTCGCCATTTCCTGAAGCGGCGCTAAAGGCCAGTGACGTGTTGCGCACACTGGTGCCTGATGCGGGTCATATCGTACATATGCCCAGCCATATTGATGTGCTCTGCGGCAGCTACGAAAACGTGGTGCGCTGGAATGAAAAAGCAATCGAGGCGGACCTGAAGTATTACCAGGCCGAGGGTGCGTTTAACATCTACACCGGCTATCGACAGCACAACTATCATTTTGTCATCTACGGGTCGCTGTTTCTGGGGCAGTTTGAACCGGCAATGCGGGCCGTGCGCGGTATGGACGCCACCACCCCCGATGCCCTGCTAAACATCAAATCCCCCCCGATGGCTGACTTTTTCGAAGCTTACCTTAGCATGGAACCCCATGTGCTGATCCGCTTTGGCATGTGGGAAGATATCCTGAAACTGCCCCTGCCCGAAGACATCGAAACCCGCTGCACCAAGGTTGCAATGATCGAATACGCCAAGGCGCTGGCCCTGTCCGCCCTTGGACGGGTGCCAGAAGCCGAAGCGCAATACGAGATCTTCATCGCCGCCAAAGCCCGCGTGCCTGATACCCGTCTGTTGCACAACGTGCGTGCCGTGGACCTGCTTGAGATCGCCACGGCCATGCTGGACGGGGAACTGGCCTACCGCAAATGTGAATATGAGATCGCCTTCAAACGTCTGCGCGATGCTGTCGCCTTGGATGACGCCCTGCCCTACGACGAACCTTGGGGCTGGATGCAGCCGACCCGTCATGCCCTTGGTGCCTTGTTGTTTGAACAGGGCCACTACGCGCAAGCCGAGGAAGTGTTCCGTCAGGACCTTGGCCTTGCTGCCGGATTGCCCCGTGCCTGTCAGCATCCCGATAACGTCTGGGCCTTGCGGGGGCTTTATGACTGCCTGATCGCGCAGGGCAAAACCAGCGAAACAGCACATGTCAAACTGCGCCTTGATCTGGCTGCGGCCCGTGCGGATCGGCCCGTAAAAGCTGCCTGTGGCTGCGCACAGGCAGCTATGTCGTAACGTTCGTTTAACAAACTGGCCTCAACGGGGAATAAACCGATAGGCCAACCCTTGCAGCTACCCCGGATTTGTTGCACCAATTGCCCGAACAAATCTCCCCCTGAGGGAGAGCGGATGAAAGGACGACCTCATGGCCGACGGCACGCTGGATCTCGACGCAAAACCAACTCAAGACATCAGCGTCCGTGACGTTTTTGGCATTGATACAGACATGGTCGTTAAAGGCTTTGCCGAGCGCACGGACCGCGTGCCAGAGTTGGACACAACCTATAAGTTCGACCCCGATACGACCCTGGCGATCCTTGCCGGATTTGGATACAACCGCCGTGTGATGGTTCAGGGCTATCACGGCACGGGCAAATCGACACATATCGAACAAGTGGCCAGCCGCCTGAACTGGCCTTGCGTGCGGGTGAACCTCGACTCTCACATCTCCCGTATCGATCTGATCGGCAAAGATGCGATCAAGTTGAAAGACGGCGTTCAGGTTACTGAATTTCAAGAGGGAATTCTGCCTTGGGCCCTGCGCAATCCGACCGCAATCGTATTCGACGAATATGACGCCGGTCGCGCGGATGTGATGTTCGTGATCCAGCGCGTGCTGGAAGTCGACGGCAAGCTGACCCTGCTGGACCAGAACAAGGTGATCGAACCGCATCCCTATTTCCGCATCTTCGCCACCGCAAACACTGTGGGTCTGGGCGACACGACGGGCCTTTATCACGGCACCCAGCAGATCAACCAGGGCCAGATGGACCGCTGGTCACTGGTGGCAACGCTTAATTACCTGTCGATTGACGCCGAAACCCAAATCGTGCTGTCCAAGAACCCGCATTACAACACCGACGCAGGCCGTAAGACTGTCAAGCAGATGGTAACGGTGGCTGATCTGACACGCACAGCCTTCATGAATGGTGAGCTGTCCACCGTGATGTCACCGCGTACGGTCATCGCATGGGCCCAGAACGCCGAGATTTTCCGTAACGTCGGCTATGCCTTCCGCCTGTCCTTCCTGAACAAATGTGACGAGCTGGAGCGCCAGACCGTTGCAGAATTCTATCAGCGTCTGTTTGACGAGGAATTGCCAGAGTCAGCGGCGAGTGTGAGCTTGGGGTGATGCGTATGCTATCTCTGCTTGCGTTAATCTTGTTGCCAGCTTTTGGGTTAGCACAAGAACTATCTGAGGCAGAGAAAGCGGCAAAAACACAGCGCGCCCTAACTCCATCTGAACGACAGGCGCGCGATCTCGGGTGTCGTAAATTCGCGATGGGCACCGGGAAGAAAGCAGCCGTTTCCGCAGGCCTTGTTGGAGAAATTGTAAAAACCCGAGCTTTTGACATCTTATTGATCGCTCAGTTGGTCCAAGGCGAAGCTTCAAAGAAGTCTAATGTCCGAGCCTTCCTAGAATTGCCAAATGGAGGGATAGGCGCAAAAGATCTTTGTGGTACAATAACGGTCCATCCTTCGATTGTAACTCGAAGGCCTGGGTCCCCTATCAAAACAATAGGACTGTTGTTACGCGAAGGCCTGAACATCGATCAGGAATATCCCAACACATCAAAAGAGATCTGGGATCGAAATCAGATAAATCTCTTTGCGGAGAGTTGGTATGTGGCTTTAGATGCCAGCGATCCGCAAGTTGAATTGTGGGTAACGGAAAAACGAGTCGCTTGGATGAAGCAGCATGGTTTCAGAGATTTCTTCGAGAAAGACAATTTGTTATTTATTCCAATCAGAGCGCCAATTTGATGTCTAAACCATCCGACAACCCCGCAGACGCGTTCAAGAAAGCCTTGGCTGAAGCCTCCAAGGTCATGGCAAACGACCCCGAGCTGAACGTCACCTATTCGGTGGACCCTTCAGGACTGACCGGCGAAACCATGCGCCTGCCGCAGGTATCGCGCCGCATGACCCGCGAAGAGGTACTGCTGGCGCGCGGCACCGCGGATGCGCTGGCCCTGAACCGCCGCTATCACAACGGCCAGACCCACGCCCGCTATGCCCCCCAGGGCGACATGGCGCGGGACCTGTATGAAGCAATGGAAACTGCCCGCTGTGAAGCCATGGGTGCCCGCGACATGCCGGGCACCGCGACAAACATCGACGTCAAAATCAAACACGAGGCCCTGCGCAAAGGCTATGACCAAGCCAAGCAGGCCAGTGACGTGCCTTTGGCAGTGGCGGCAGGTTACCTTGTGCGCCATCTGGCCACCGGCCGCGACCTGCCTGCGGGTGCCGAGAACGCCATGGAATTGTGGCGCGGATTTATTGAGGATCAAGCCGGCGGCACACTTGAAAGCCTGAACGATATCCTTGACGATCAATCGCAATTTGCCAAATTCGCCCGTAAAATGATCAGAGATCTAGGATATGGCGACCAGCTGGGTGATGACCCTGATGCGCTGGATGAGGACATGGAAGACGACGCCGAAGAAGGCGCCGAAGAGGAGCAGGACCCCGATAGCACCGGTCAGGATGATCAGGACGAGGACGAGGCGGAAGGCAGCGCCGAGCAGTCGCAGGAAGATCAGCAGGACAGTTCCGAGGCGCAGGTATCGATGGACGATATGGCCGATCAGGAGCTGGGCGAAGAGGCCGAAATGCCCGAGGGCGATGCCCCGATGGAGCCGCCAGCCCCCCAGCCCGTGTCGGACGCCGACCCGAATTATCTGGTCTATCTTGATGCCCATGATGAAGTGATTGGCGCTGAAGACCTTGCCGATGCAGTCGAACTGGAACGTTTGCGGGCTTATCTGGACCAACAGCTTGAACCGCTGAAAGGCGCCGCGAGCCGCTTGGCCAACAAGCTGCAGCGCCGCTTGCAAGCCCAGCAGAACCGGTCATGGGAATTCGATCTGGAAGAAGGCACATTGGACGCAGGCCGCCTTGCCCGTGTTGTGGCGAACCCGACAACACCACTGTCTTTCAAACAGGAAAAAGACACCGAATTCCGCGATACCTGTGTGACCTTGCTGCTGGATAACTCCGGTTCCATGCGAGGCCGCCCGATTTCCATTGCAGCGATCTGTGCCGATGTTCTGGCCCGGACCTTGGAGCGGTGTAATGTCAAGGTCGAGATCCTCGGCTTTACCACCCGCGCGTGGAAAGGCGGCCAAGCCCGCGAGGCATGGCTGAACGATGGTCGCCCTGTGCAACCCGGACGGTTGAACGATCTGCGCCACATCATCTACAAAAGCGCCGATGCGCCCTGGCGACGGACCCGCGACAATCTGGGCCTGATGATGAAAGAAGGCTTGCTGAAGGAAAACATCGACGGTGAGGCTCTGGAATGGGCGCATCGCCGGATGATGGCCCGCCACGAGGCACGCAAGATCCTGATGGTGATTTCCGACGGGGCCCCGGTGGATGATTCCACACTGTCGGTGAACCCCGCGAACTATCTGGAAAAACACCTGCGCGATGTGATTGCCATGGTCGAGAAGCGTCGCGCGGTCGAGTTGCTGGCGATCGGCATCGGCCATGATGTGACGCGCTATTATGACCGGGCGGTGACGATCACCGATGTGGACCAGCTTGCGGGGGCGATGACCGAGCAACTGGCGGCGCTGTTTGACAGTGATCCGCGGGCAAGGGCCCGGGTTATGGGCATGCGTCGCGCGGGCTGATGCCGCGGAAATGAGTTTAAAAGCAAGATGAAGGAGGGGCGATGTTCCAGAGTTTCGAGGTAACTGCGAGGCCGGAACAGGGGCCGCCCCGCTTGCGCGCCCTGCGGGTTGAACTGGGTGTTGACGGGCTGGATGGCTTTCTGGTGCCGCGCGCCGATGCCCATCAGGGCGAATATGTTGCCGCACATGATGACCGGTTGGCGTGGATGACGGGGTTCACAGGATCGGCGGGATTTTGCTGTGCCCTAGGTGATGTGGCGGGTGTTTTCATCGACGGTCGCTATCGCACGCAAGTCAAGGCGCAGGTGGCGGCGGATTATACGCCGGTCCCCTGGCCCGAGGTTTCGCTGGCCAGTTGGTTAAAAGACCAGTTGCCGCAAGGCGGCACCGTAGGATTTGATCCGTGGCTGCACACACCTGACCAGATCGCCCAGACCGAAGAGGCGCTGAAGGGAACCGGCATCAGCTTGTCCGCCTGCGCCAATCTCGTGGATCGGATCTGGCACGATCAGCCTGCCCCGCCCATGTCAGCAGCCAAGGTACACCCGATTGAATTCGCCGGTGAAACCCACACCAGCAAACGCGCACGCCTGTCAGAAGTATTGCGGGCGAAGGGCGAAACGGCCGCCGTCATCACCCTGCCCGACAGCCACAACTGGTTGTTGAACATCCGGGGCGCGGACATCCCGCGCAACCCTGTCGCTCACGGCTTTGCCGTTTTGCACGATGACGCGACCGTTGATCTGTTTATGGCGGCAACCAAGCTGGACGGGCTGCAAGACCATTTGGGGCCAGAAGTACGTTGCCACGCGCCCGAGGCCTTTCTGGAGGTGTTGAAAAAACTGAAAGGTCCGGTCCGGCTGGACAAGCAATCGGTGCCGGTCATGGTTGCGCAGACTTTGGGTGATACGGCGGTCTGGGGCGCGGACCCATGCGCATTGCCCAAGGCCTGCAAAAATACGGCGGAAATTGACGGCTCTGCCGAGGCGCATTTGCGGGACGGGGCGGCCTTGTGCGAACTGCTGGCCTGGCTTGACCGGCAGCCCGCTGGCAGCGTCACCGAAAGCCAGGTTGTGACCAGGCTGGAAGCCACGCGGCGCAAGGATAATGCCCTGCAGGACATCAGCTTTGAGACCATCGCAGGCACCGGCCCGAATGGTGCGATCATGCATTACCGCGTGACGGAGGAAACCGACAGTACGCTGGACGAGGGGCAGTTGATTGTGCTGGATTCCGGTGGCCAATACCTAGATGGTACAACGGACATCACCCGCACCATCGCAATCGGGACACCCCCCCCGGAAGCCCGTGCCGCCTTTACCCGCGTGCTGGCCGGCATGATCGCAATGAGCGGTCTGCGCTGGCCGGTCGGCCTTGCCGGTTGTCACATCGAAGCCATCGGTCGCATGCCGCTCTGGCTGGCGGGACAGGATTTTGACCATGGTTTGGGCCATGGTGTCGGAGCCTATCTCAGTGTGCATGAAGGTCCGCAACGTTTAAGCCGGCTTAGTCAGACGCCGTTGCAACCAGGCATGATCCTAAGCAATGAGCCGGGGTATTACCGCGAAGGTGCTTTTGGCATACGCATTGAGAACCTATTGGTGGTGCGCAGTGCCCTGCCCCTGCAGGGCGGGGATGATCACCGTGACATGCTGGATTGGCAAACCCTTTCCTTTGCGCCCATCGACAAACGGTTGATCGATGTGGACCTGCTGGACGCTGGCGCTTTGGCTTGGTTGAACCGCTATCACGCTGAAGTGGTTGAAAAGATCGGGCCACGGGTTTCGCAGGCAACAAAACTATGGTTGGATGAAGCAACCGCACCGCTTTGACTTGCGGAACGAGACATTCGAGGGGAAAGATGACATGGCCAATCAAATAGAGATCACCAAGGCCGAGGGGTCTTGGACCGTACGTGCGGGCGGTGCCGTTCTGGGCGAAACCGAGTCTGCACTCAGACTGGTCGAAGGGGAGAATCCCCCGGTGATCTATTTTCCGCGCGGCGATATTGCGATGGCATTTCTGGATGCCAGCGACAAAACAAGCCATTGCCCGCACAAGGGCGACGCCAGTTATTTTTCCGTAGTGACCAAAAGCCGTACGTTAAAAAATGCGGTATGGTCCTATGAAGAGCCGCTGGAAGCCGTGGCCGAGATCAAAGGTTATCTCGCCTTCTATGACATAGAAGAAATCGCCGTAGAGCAGATTTAGGTACCGCTGGGATTGCGGCGCTTTGTTCTTTGTCTCAATCTAGGCCCTCTAGGCGACAGCCAAGAGGGCCGGCGTAACGGCGGGCAAGGCAAGGACATTGCCAAACCAGGGCTGGGAAAAGTCCAACCCCTCGGCAGAGGTACCCAGCAACAGCGCGATCACCTCGCCGCGATAGAGTACTTCAGTGCCGGCACCTCCTGATGCTGCACGGAGCAACAGGTTATCGCCATCTGTCAGAACGGCGTCTGCGCCATCCGCCCCTACCAACATCAGCACGTCCTCATCAGGGTCGAAATCGGTGATGATCACCCTATCCTGACCGGTTTGACCCAAACCCAACGCCCGGATCACATCCGCGTCCGCACCGCCAGTGACGATATCCCCGTCATTTGCTGTTATGGTGTCACTGCCAGTTCCGCCATTCAGCGTATCAGCCGCCCCATCCTCAAGGTTCAGATAGGTGGTCGAGACAGAGACCTCCTGAAAACCGGTAATCCGGTCGTTACCTTCATCACCATAGAGAAGATCCGCGCCAACACCGGCGATAAGCACATCATCGTCATCGCCGCCGTTCAACCGGTCGTCACCTTCTCCGCCGCGCAGCGCATCATTGCCGCGCCCGCCGTTGATAAAGTCGTCGCCGGCGTCGCCGTTCACCACGTCATTGCCGTTGCCGCCATCCATCCGATCCGCGCCCTCCATGCCCCAGAGCGTGTCATCGCCTGTTTCGCCGCCAAGCACATCATCACCGGCCCCGCCGATCAGAAAGTCATCGCCCGCGCCGCCACGAAGCGTGTCATCGGCTCCGAAGCCGCGTATCTCGTCATCGCCCGCAGCACCGGTAATGTCATCCGCAGCACCAGAGCCGGCAATCGTATCGTTGCCGACGGTCCCCAGCACCGGCAAGGGGGCTGGTGCTTCGGTGATATTGGCCAGCCAAGCGGTGTCCGCCGCCAACACCAAAGCATCGGTATTGCGCAGTACCGCGACAAGCCGACCATCCAGCAAGACATTGCTGTCTTCCCCGTTGGCATCCTGAAGCACCGATATCCGGTCACTTTCCGCGTCCAATGACAGATCGTCGCCCGCGCTGACTGCCAGCAAAAGCATGTCTTCCAGGGGGTTGAAATCTGTCACGATGACACCGCCGCCCTCTTCCTGATCAAACCCGATGGTACGGATCAAATCCTCGCCCGATCCCCCGGTCACAGTATCACCGTCGTTGCCGGTGATCGTATCAGCCCCGCTGCCACCATTCAGCGCGTCAGGCAGCAGATCGTCCTCGCCCGCAGCAAAACCTGCAGTCACCGGCAGCCGGTAACCCGTAATCAGATCGTCACCTGTGCCACCGAAAACCGTGTCCGCGCCATTGCCCGTTTCAATGGTGTCATTGCCCAGATTGCCGATCAGCGCGTCATCACCCGGCCCGCCCAGCAATGCGTCATCGCCATTGCCACCCCGCAACACATCGTCGCCATCATCGCCGCGCAACACATCATCACCGAAACTACCGTTCAAACGGTCATCGCCATCACGCCCCCAAAGCGTGTCATCCCCGGTGCGCCCCAGAAGCTGGTCATCCCCGTCACTACCGATGACCAGATCATTACCCGCCCCTCCGATCAGGGTGTCATTGCCGCCAAGCCCGCGCAATGCATCGTTCCCATCCAGCCCGCTGATCAGGTCATTCCCCCCCGTACCAATCAGGAAATCATTCCTCTCCGTGCCGTCCACCGGGTCTGGGTCGGATATCGGCGGTGTCGCGGTACTTGCACTTTCGTCTTCCTCGATTCCCATAAGAGACGCCAGAAGACCAAGACCGATCATAGGCAGTAAAACATAAGCGAGCATGGCAGCGTGGCTCCTGAAATTGAATTAACGATCAACAAGACATCCCGAATTAGGGACGCCGCAACGCCGGCGCGTACATGATCGCGGCCCATAGGCAAACCTGTGGACACCGATCTTGAAAGCGGCGACTTAATCTATAATGATCTGAAATACTTAACTAAAAATTAAGAGTGTTCTTCTGCCGCTGTCGCCGCCAAGGCACGGTTATAGGCCTTTAGCGCGTCCACATGGAACAGGGCCCCCAACAATTCGGGCGGGGCGCCGACAGACAGGGTAACGACCGGTATGAACCGTGCCCCGCTGGTCTCGAACATCGGCATGGCCGCTTCCAGTGTGGCCGCCCCGTCGATATAGGTACCCGCGTTGATCAGCTCCCAGCATTCGGCCTCATCTGCCGCACCCGCATCATCGGGTCGGCGCATGATCCGCGCGACCATGAACATCGCCAGCAAATAGGCCTGCGGACCGGCAGCAAGGTGAATGCCGCGCCGCTCCATCTGGGTCAGGAAGAAGCTGCGATCAACAATACGACTGGCCAAGGCAGTGGACATGCTGACCGCCACCATCACCGCCAGCCCGGTTTGCCAGTCTCCGGTCATTTCGAACACAATCAAGGTGGTGGAAATGGGCGCACCCAATACCGCCGCAGCAACCGCCCCCATCCCCGCCAACGCGTAAAGCGACGAAGACCCGGAGACATCTGGAAAAACGCCCGTCGCGACAAGGCCAAATCCCAGCCCTGTCAAGGCCCCGATCATCAGGGATGGCGAAAACACTCCGCCTCCCATGCGCCCGCCCAAAGTAATGGCAACGGCTGTGACCTTGAGAATGGCAAAGACGACAACTTCGTTGAAGGCGAGTTCGCCAGACAGGGCCAGCGACATGGTTTCATATCCAACACCGATGATATGAGGGAACCACAACGCGATAATACCCAGCAAAGCCCCCGCTACCGCAGGACGCAGCCAGCGCGGCCAACCGGTGCGGGCCTGCAAGGCATTGCCCAGATCCTCGGCCCAGAAAATACTGCGCATCAGCGCCACGGCCACCAATCCACAGGTCAGCCCGAGCAGCAAAAAGGCAGGTAATTCAACGTAAAACTGCAAATCTCCGTAGGTCGGCAGGACAAATTCGGTAACCCCGCCAAATTCGATCCGGTTGATCACCGTTCCCGCCACAGACGCAATCACGATCGGCGCAAAGGCATGAACCGCAAAATGGCGCAGCACCACCTCAAGCGCAAAGAGCGCCCCCGCAATCGGGGCATTAAACGAGGCCGAAACCCCCGCCGCCACGGCGCATCCCAGCAAGTCCCGCCCCGTGATACCATCCGCATTGATCTTTTCGCTGACCCATGTGGAAATCACCCCAACGATATGAACCACCGGCCCTTCGCGCCCCGAAGACCCTCCCGTCGACAATGTGATCAGCGACGCGAAGGCAGAAGCAATCCCTGCTTTGGTCTCGACCCGCCCGTCATGCATCGCCGCACCCAGAATGACATCTCCCACCGACCGCGCGCGCGCGTCATTGGTGAAATGGTGAAGGATCAACCCAACAACCAGCCCCCCGATGGTTGGGATCAGAACAACCCAATACCACTCTAATCCGCTGATAAAGGTATGCAGGTTCTTAACGTCGTCGGTGCCATACCACGTCGATTGCAACAGGTTGATGCCCTTGCGAAACAGCAAAGCGGCAAAGCCTGCCGCGACCCCGATCAATAAAGCGATAAACCAAAAGGTGACCTTGCCCGGCCCGCGTTGGCGGATCACCTGCCAGCCTTGTTTGCAGGACGCGATGGCCATTGCAGACTGCTGCGCGATAAAGCCGGGCTCGCTCATCTTATGCGCGCCCCCCTGCCATCAGCCGGCCAGCAATGCCTCTGCCGCCGCGCGGGCTGCATCGGTGATGGTGTCACCGGCCAGCATCCGCGCCACCTCGTCTACCCGATCGGGCACGGACAGCGGCACCACATTCGTGGTGGTAACCCCTTTGGTAACTGCCTTTTCAACCCGCCAATGATGCGCCCCAAGGGCCGCCACTTGCGGGCTGTGGGTTACCACAAGAACCTGACCGCCGCTGGCAAGTGCCGCCAACCGCCGGCCCACAGCATCGGCAGTTGCACCGCCCACGCCACGGTCGAGTTCGTCGAATATCATCGTCAACCCGGCTTGGCCTTGTGTCAGACAAACCTTGAGCGCCAGAAGGAACCGGCTCAATTCCCCGCCCGATGCAATCTTGCCCAGCGGCCCCGCCGGTGCGCCCGGGTTGGTCGCCACGGTAAAGCTGACCGCATCCCGCCCTTCCGGCCCATCGGCCTCGGGGGTGATCAGGGTTTCGAAAACCGCGCGTTCCATCTTGAGCGGGGCAAGTTCGGCCGAGACCGCCTTGTCCAGTTTTCCCGCGGCACGACGACGCGCTTGTGTCAACGCGTCGGCGGCCGTATCAAAAGCAGCCTCCGCGTCACGCACAGCCTTGTCAAACCCGGCCTTCGCCGCCTCGCCCGCGTCCAGCGCGTCAAGTTTACCACGCAAGGTACTGGCAAAACCGGCTAGTTCATCCGCGGCAATATCATGTTTGCGTGCCATGGCCCGAATCGCAAACAGGCGCTCCTCGGTCTCTTCCAGTTCAAGCGGATTGAATGACATCTGATCCATTGCTTCCGCCACACCGGACATCGCCTCGTCCAACTCGACCATCGCGCGGCCCAATGCTGCCATTGGTGCTTCCAACGCCCCTTCGGCCCGCGCCGCCGCTCCGTCCAGCCAACGCATCGCGTCGCTCAAATGGCGTTCCGCGCCGTCTTGGCCCAACATCTCATAAGCGTTAACCACATCCGCTCGAATTTTTTCGGCACCCTGCATCTGACGGCGTTTGGCATCTAATGCCGCTTCTTCCCCCTCTTGCGGGTGCAGCTTGTCCAACTCTGCCACCGCGTGACGCAGGAAATCTTCTTCGGCCTTAATCGCCTCGCGCTCTGCCGCCGCGACTGACGCCGCCCTGCGAGCCGCACCAAGAGCGCCCCATGCCTTGCGCACTTTATCCCGTGCTGCGGTTGTCCCGGCAAAGTCATCCAGTATCGTGCGGTGTCCCCGCGGGTTCAGCAATCCGCGATCATCGTGCTGCCCGTGAAGTTCCACCAGAGTTTCGGACAAGGCCCGTAATACGTCCCCCGAGCACCGGCGGTCATTCACCCAAGCGGTCTTGCGTCCCTCGGCAGTGTTGATCCGGCGCAAGATCAACTCTTCGCCGTCCGGTAAACCGGCCTCTTGCAGCACGTTGTGGGCGGGATGGCCTTGGGGCAGATCGAACCACGCGGTCACTTCCCCCTGCGCGGCCCCTTGGCGCACCAAATCGGCGCGTCCACGCCAGCCCAGAACAAAACCCAACGAATCCAGCAATATAGACTTGCCCGCGCCGGTTTCCCCCGTCAATACATTCAGCCCCGATTGAAAGCTAAGTTCCAATCGGTCGATGATCAGCATGTCGGAAATATCAAGTCCGCGCAGCATTTGCGTATCCCGTAGAGTGGGGTAACCCCACCGTTGCTACAACCACTCGCCCTTAATCGTCTGGCGATAAAGCGCAGCCAACCAATTGTCCTTGAAGAACGCCGGTTCAAGTCCACGGCCCGTTAGCAATTTGTAGCTGTCTTCGTACCATTCGGTAGAGCGGAAGTTATGGCCCAGTATTGCCCCTGCGGTCTGTGCTTCTTCCGTCAGACCCAGCGACAGGTAGGATTCGACCAACCGGTGCAGTGCCTCGGCGGTGTGGGTCGTGGTCTGGAAGTCCTCGACAACAACGCGGAAACGATTAATCGCCGCCGTATAATGATCGCGCTTGAGGTAATAACGCCCGATCTCCATCTCTTTGCCTGCCAGATGATCAAACGCCAGATCAAATTTCAGGATCGCCGATTTGGCATATTCGCTGTCGGGATAGTTTTCAATCACAGTACGCAAGGATTGCAGCGCTTGAAACGTCAGCCCTTGATCGCGGCCCACCTCGTCAATTTGGTCGTAATAGCTCAGCGCCAGCAGATACTGCGCGTATGCCGCATCATCATCATCCGGATAAAAGTCGATGAACCGTTGCGCTGCAGAGCGCGAATTCGGGTAATCCTTGTCACGGTGATAGGAGAACGCCTGCATGATCAACGCACGCCGCGCCCAGTCGGAATAGGGATACAGCCGCTCGATCTCGGAGAAATAAAACGCCGCCTCGCCCGCCTGTTTGCGGTTCAGTTCATATTCGCCACGTTCAAAAATCTGTTCCGCCGAATAGGTCTCAAGCGGAATTTCCTGCGGGTTGAGAAAGCTACCGCCGATCAGGCCTGCGTTTCGGCTGCCGCCGCATGCCGCAAGGCTGGCCACCACAAGCATTGTACCGATCACCTTTGCGGTGGAACCTGTCCTGCTCATGCCTGAACCTCTTGCATCTTCACACCCATGGTCTTTTCAACCGTTATTGACCACTTGCTAGCACATTAAACTGCAATGCAAAATGCCGATTGCACCACATCTGGGGCCGACATTGACAATTCGCAATGATCGCACCGCATTACCGCGCCGCTTACTAAGAAATACATAGGCAAATAAGGAGTTTCAAGAGCCGCGATACCGCATCAGCAGGATCAGGCAACCTGCGGAATTTCATCCCAGACCAGACCATACCCCGGCAAACGCTGCGCCATGTCTGCATCGCATTCCACCATACGCACTGCTCCGGGTGTTGCGAACAGCTTGCGCAGCAAGGTGTTGGTCAGTGAATGCCCCGCTCGCAGGCCGGTATAATGTCCCAACAAGGGCGCCCCCGCCAAGGCCAGATCACCCAACGCATCCAGCATCTTGTGGCGCACGGGCTCGTCCGCATGGCGCAAACCGCCAGGGCTGACGACCCGGTCACCATCAAAAACCACCGCGTTCTCGCCAGAGTTGCCCCCAAGCGCAAGACCATTGGCCTGCATCGCCACCACATCCGCCTGACGGCAGAAGGTGCGGCTGTCACACAGCTCGCGTGCGAAGGAACCATTATTCATGACCAGCGATTTTTGCTGATTGCCGATGGCCGCATCAGTGAAATCAATCTCGAAATCAATCCGCAGCGTGTCAGATGGGGCCAGCGTTGCAGTGGCATCACCTTCGGTCACGCTTACGGTTTGCAATACTTCGAAAGCCATCACAGGGGCCGCCAGAACGCGAATGCCACGTTGCATGAAGCCACGCACAAACGGGATCGCAGAGCCGTCAAGGATCGGCACTTCGGGACCATCAATTTCAACCAAAGCATTATGGATGCCGCAACCGGCCAATGCCGCCATCAGGTGCTCGACCGTGGAAACCGACAGACCTGCGGCATTCTCGATCTTGGTACAAAGGGGCGAACGGTTCACAGCATCCCAGCGCGCCGGGATCAAACGGTCACCGACAGAGATGTCGCTGCGCGAGAACCATATACCGTGATGCACGCCCGCAGGACGGATCGTTACAGTTACAGGCGCACCGGAGTGCAGGCCTTTGCCCGTAAAACTGATCGCTGATTTGATGGTCGTTTGCACGCAGTCTCGCTCTCGGATCATAGATCGATGTCTAAGTTGTTAATGCAGATAGGCTGCGGCGGCCGAATGCTCAACTCAATCTTTGTAACGGACTGAAACATGATTGAAACAAATGGGCGCAAACGCGCCTGTCACAACTTAACGCACTGATTTCCGATAAAAAAGGGCCGCCCAAGGGCGACCCCAATTTCACAGATGACGGATGATCAGTTTGCTTGACGGCGCAGAAATGCGGGGATTTCGATGCGTTCCTGATCTGGATCCTGCTCTTGCGCTGGCTGCGGTGCAGCCGCAACGCGGGGCTGCTGCTGCTGGACTGGGGGTTGCTGGCGTGCGGCCCGTGGTGCCGCATCGCCATCACTGTGACCAGTCATCCGGTTGATCAATGAGTTGATACCAAAGCGTGGCTTTTCACCGCCGGTCTGACCAACAGCGGGTGCGGCTGCAGGACGCTGCTGCTGAGGCTGCTGATCGGGATTCGCCTTCTGGGCTGCAGCCCGCAAACGCGCCAGCGCTTCGGGAGACGGCGTGCCCGGCGCCGGTGCGCGTGGCGCAACATAGGCTTCGGGCTCGGCTTCGATGTCATCCTCGAAACGCGGCTCGAAAGCTGCAACCTGAGGCTGGTACGCCGGTGGCGGCAGGTCATCCGCTTCGGCTTCGTCTTGGTCAAAGACATCTTCGGCCTGCTCTTGAGCCGCGGCGCGCTGCACATCCAGCTCTTCAAACAATGCTGTCTGTTCTTCGGCGTTTTCAGTCACCGCTGCGACAGCTGGCGCAGCCTCAAGTGCTTCTTCGGCAAGGGTTTGCTGACGTAGAGGCTGGCTCATCGAACGGCGCGGCACCGGCATTTCGGTATTCACATCCGTTGCATCAATGCCAGTCGCGACAACGCTAACACGCATCATGCCACCAAGGTTTTCGTCCAGTGTTGAACCCACAATGATGTTCGCCTCTGGATCGACTTCTTCGCGAATACGGTTGGCCGCTTCGTCGAGCTCGAACAGGGTAAGATCGTGACCACCGGTGATGTTGATCAGCACACCCTTCGCGCCGCGCAACGAAATCTCGTCCAGCAGCGGGTTGGCAATGGCTTTCTCGGCGGCCTGAATGGCGCGATCCTCGCCTTCTGCCTCGCCTGTGCCCATCATGGCTTTGCCCATCTCGTCCATGACGGCGCGTACGTCCGCAAAGTCGAGGTTGATCAGGCCGGGACGGACCATCAGATCGGTCACACCTTTCACGCCCTGATACAGAACATCGTCTGCAAGACTGAAGGCTTCGGTAAATGTGGTTTTTTCATTCGCCAGACGGAACAGGTTCTGGTTGGGAATAATGATCAGGGTATCAACAACCTTTTGCAGCGCTTCGACACCATCCTCGGCCTGACGCATGCGCTTGGCACCTTCAAACTGGAACGGCTTGGTCACGACACCAACGGTCAGCACACCCAACTCGCGGGCCGCCTGCGCGATGATTGGCGCGGCACCCGTACCGGTGCCCCCGCCCATACCCGCAGTGATAAAGCACATGTGCGCACCGGCCAGATAGTCGACAATCTGTTCGATTGATTCTTCGGCAGCAGCAGCACCAACGCTTGCACGTGCGCCCGCACCCAACCCTTCGGTTACCTTAATGCCCAGCTGTACACGGTTTTCCGACTTGGCTTGCTGAAGCGCCTGCGCATCCGTATTTGCCACAACGAAATCAACACCATCCAACTGTTTGTCGATCATGTTATTGACCGCATTACCACCGGCACCACCGACACCGAAAACGGTGATACGAGGTTTGAGATCTTCTTGACCGGGCATCGAAAGGTTGAGTGTCATGTGCTGTCCGCCTGTTGATTTAGCCCACGTCCCACGGGCACTTTTCTTGGTAGATTCACATAATAGTAACGACACTCGCGACCAAGGTCACGCAAAAACCGCGATTTCGACACAAAATACAGCTATAAAATACATGATTGCACGCAAGATTTCGCCTATAGACGCAAATCTTGCGGTCACAGTGCAGCCGACCACTAGCCAACCGCCATCGCGCGCTGGAAAACCGGCACACAAGCGCATCGACAATACTGAACGTGGTCCTGCTCGACCCGCGCTCGCCTGAATTTTGCGACCTTATCTTGGCCATGGCGATTGCCGCATTTGTACAGCCTCCCAAAAAGGTTGTCACGTTAAATTGGATAAAAATCTGCGCGTCAGCCTCCCCTCCCTGAGAGGCGGCTTTGCGCAAAAATACCGGCACGACACCAGTGAATTCACACAGCCCACCTGCCCCTTGCGTAATTACCGCACTTGGGTGCCGAATTTCGCCGCAACTCCGCACATAACCCTTTAGGTGTCATACAATTGCGAAATTTGCGCATGCCCGCTCTGTTATTCGGGTTGAAACAGTCAAAAGAGTGAACCTGATGAGCCAGCAACTATACGTCTATCAATCCATCGCCCAAGCGACCCACGAACATGGGGCCCAGACAATGTTCGGCCTGATGGGGGACGCCAATTTGTTTATGGTCGACAGTTTTGTGCGTGACTGTGGCGGGCGCTTTGTCCCAGCGGCCCATGAAGGTAGCTCGATACTGATGGCACTGGCCTATGCTCATGTGTCTGGCAAGGTTGGCGTAGCAACAGTAACCCACGGCCCTGCCCTAACCAACTGTATGACGGCCCTCACCGAGGCCGCGCGCGGCCATGTCCCGCTCGTCATTCTGGCAGGTGACACGCCCGTCGAAAACCCGCGCCACCTGCAAAGCATTGACCAGCGCGAACTGGCCAAGGCTACGGGCGCCGGGTTTGAACAGCTGCGCGCCCCCGCGACTGTTGGCAAGGACGTCGCCCGCGCCTTTTACCGCGCACAGGTCGAACGTCGCCCCATTGTATTGAACATGCCGGTTGAATTCATGTTGCAGGAAGTGACGCATGACATGCAGGTGCTCAACGTGTTCACTGCTCCGGGAGGTGTGGCACAGGGTGACATCCTTGACGATGCCATTGGCATGATCGCCTCTGCCCGCCGTCCCTTGATCCTTGCCGGTGCGGGGGCTGTCGGGGCCCGCGACCAGTTGATCCGACTTGCCGACCGGCTCGAAGCTCCGCTTGCCACCACGCTCAAGGCCAAAGGTTTGTTCAACGACCACCCCTTCAACATTGATATCTTCGGGACGCTATCCACCCCCGCCGCCTATGATCTGATCGCACAATCCGATTGCATCGTTTGCTTTGGCACTGCCTTGCACGACTTTACCACCGACCGCGGCAAGCTGATGAAGGACAAACGCATTGTGCAAATTGACGCTGAACCCGAAGCCATCGGTGGCGGGCTTCACCCTGACGCCGCCCTGATCGCGGATGCGGGGCTGACTGCCGAAACCATCCTCTTTTGGCTGGACGAAGCTGAAATCCCCGCCAGCGGGTTCACCCGCGAGCTGGATATCACGACACTAACCACCCACCCTATCGGATCGCCAAAGTCCGCCGAGGGTTTCATAAACTTTGTTCACGCGCTTGAACAGCTTGAAACGGCCCTCCCGAAAGACCGTGTGCTGGTGACTGACGGCGGCCGTTTCATGACCGAAGTCTGGTGCCGTATCTCTGCGCCCGATCCGCAGAGCTTTGTCAGCACCGTGAATTTCGGGGCCATCGGGCTGGGCCTGCAAGAAGCCATCGGTGCGGGCCTTGCCGCCCCGGAGCGTCCTGTGGTGCTGTTCAGCGGAGATGGCGGCTTCATGATGGGAGGGATCAACGAATTCAACACGGCTGTGCGCCTTGGCCTTGATCTGATCGTGATCGTTGCCAATGATTCCGCCTATGGCGCGGAGCATATCCAATTCATCGACCGGAAAATGGATCCAAGCCTGACAGAATTCAACTGGCCGTCATTCGCAGGCATTGCCAAATCATTGGGGGGCGACGGGGTTGAAGTGCATTCAGAGGCTGAACTGGACATCGCGATCGAGGGCCTGAAAACCCGCAAAGGCCCGTTCCTGATCGAACTCCACCTCGATCCGAACGACGTGCCGCGCATGCGCATTTGAGGGCAATCCCGCGCCTCGGAAAAGACGCCCCGCCCGCCCCTGTATACAACGGGACGGGCGGGGCGGCCTATATCCGCCTTACCAGTTGTCTTTGAACCATTTCACGGCACGTTTCAGCGACCGCGACGGGTATTTATCCGCTGGAATGTCAAAGTCCCACCATTCATCCTGCGGATGTGCGGCGAACAGCGACAGCCCCACCGCCGAAGCAAAACTGGGCCCTGTCGCCGCCTGAGGCAAACCATGCACCCGCAACGGGCGGCCAAGACGCACCTGTTGTCCCAGAATCTTGCTGGCCAAGCCATCGAGACCAGGGATCTGGCTGGCACCGCCGGTCAGTACGATCTGCTGGCTCGGCAGATGGTCAAAACCTGCCGCATCCAGCCGCACACGCACTTCTTCAAGTATCTCTTCGACGCGGGGACGCATGATGCCGATCAGTTCGGCGCGTGACGCCGTGCGCCGGTCATGTTCGTAATCGCCGGTGTCGCCGCCGATCTCGATCATCTCGCGGTCGTCCATGCCCGTGGCATGTACCCCGCCGTAAAACGTCTTGATCCGCTCGGCATTTGCTGTCGGCACCTGTAGGCCCAGCGAAATATCCTGTGTCACATGATCCCCCCCCATGCGGACGGTATCGGCATAGATCATATGTTTCTTGATAAAGATCGACACGCCGGTGGCCCCGCCTCCCATGTCGATACAGGCAGCGCCCAATTCCTGCTCATCCTCAACAAGGGCGGAAATTCCGGACGCATAGGAAGAAGATGCGATACCGGCCAGCTCCAGATCACAACGCTTGATGCAATGTGCAAGATGGCGGACCGCGGCGGCGTCCACGGTCAGCATGTGCATATCAACAGACAAGGTCTGGCCCAGTTGGCCGCGCGGATCGCTAAGGCCTGAACGATGATCCAATGCAAAATTTACCGGCTGGGCATGCAGCACTTCGCGCCCCTCGCCATAGTCCGGCACATCACATTCGGCCAGAACACGGGCAACATCGTGTTCAGTCACGGTTTCCCCGTCCAGATCAATCTGCGCGTCCAGCCCGTAGCTGCGCGGTTCGGCCCCCGAGAAACAGGCGATCACGTGATCCACGCGGATGCCCGCCATCTTTTGGGCCGCTTGCAGGGCTGTCCGAATGGCGCGTTCGGTTTCGTTCATTGCGTCGATCTCGCCGAACTTCACCCCCCGCGACCGGGTTGTCGCCGCCCCGATCACCCGAAAACCGGACTGTCCTGCAAGTGAACCAATCACCCCCTCGTCAGTCAGGGCATCGCCACCATCAAAGCGCAGGACCAGACAGGCAATCTTGGAGCTGCCCACATCCAGAATGGCCACCACGCCGCGCTGCATCGCGATCTTGCGCATGTGACGCATGGATCGCTGGCTTTCGTATAGATCGTTCATCACTGGTCTGCCTTCACTGCCTCGGCCCTTTATCGGGTCGTTATTCTGTTTTGACCTGCCACCAGGCCTCGTTTGCATCAGGGTTCATCCTTATGGTCGGACGTTTTCCTTGCCGCATATCTACCAATGCCACATCGCGGGTGAGCAACTCTTGGGCGCGTTCCAACGCGATCACCCGCTCCAGCGCGGGCAAGGGCTGAACTTCGGGCAACATGATCCGCTGTTCACGGTCCAGCACCACATCCCAGCGCCGGTCTCCCATGCGCACCACACCATGTACCCTTTCGCCAAGCGCCGCCGCCGTGCGCAACAGCGCCAAAGCCTGCGGCACATGCTTTTCAGCCCCCTCGCCCGCGATCAGCGGCAAATCAGGATGCTCGGCCCGTGTCTCGATGTTGGCGACATGGGCACCTGCCTCGTCCACCAGCGTCAATCCTTCGTCGTTGCGCCACAGGGCAACAGGGATACGACGGGTAACGTCGATGTGCAGAATACCGCCCGGCTTGATGCGCACATTCGCCGTGCGCACCCCGGGCAACGCAGTGATCCGGGCGCGCACGTCAGCAAGGTCCAGATCAAAGGAGCTTTGTGGAAACTCCAGCGGTATCGTGGCGCGGATGTCTGAAGCCAAGATGCCTTCGGCCCCGTCAATGGCCATCAACTTGACCATAAACTCGGGGCGTTCCTCAATGCTGGCACGGGCATCCGCCACGGCCTCGTTAATTGCCGCACGCCGCCCTTCGTCCGCCAGATAGATCGTGCCCGCCATCAATGTCAGACAGAACGGCACTCCAGCACGCAGCCCCAGCCGGAACCCCGGCGTCAGCATCAGGCGTTGCATCCGCCACGCCCACCGCGACGGTGCAGGATCAGCACGTTGTAACCGTTTAGCGGACGTCAGCGGCCACATGTCGCGTCCTCCACCATCCAGGCACACAGATCGGGAAACGAGATGCCAACGGCCTGCCCCTGTTCAGGGCTAAGCGATGTGGGCGTCATACCGGGCTGGGTGTTGGTCTCAAGCAGGATAAGCCCTGCCGCCCCCCGGCTTTCATCCCAGCGGAAATCCGTACGGCTGATGCCGCGACAGCCCAAGGCGCGATGCGCGGTCAGCGCGTATTCCATACAGAGGTCAAAAATCTCTTGCGGGATATCGGCGGGCACAACATGGCTTGATCCGCCTTCCTTGTACTTCGCATCATAGTCATACCAGCCCGTGGTGATGATATCTGTCACCGTCAAAGCCCGGTCGCCCATCACGGTTGTCGTCATCTCGCGCCCGGGGGCAAAGGCCTCGACCATCACCTCCTCGGGCATATCGTCATCAAGCTGGGGCGGGCCATTGGCCGCCTCTTGCACCAGATAAACCCCGACCGAGGAGCCTTCATTGTTCGGCTTCACCACATAGGGCGGCGCCATCACATGTCCGGCCCGCACATCCGCCGCCAACGCAATCACACTATCAACAACCGGCAGACCATGGGCGCGGTACACATCCTTGCTGCGCTGCTTGTCCATCGCCAACGCCGACGCCAGCACACCGGAATGGGTATAGGGAATGCCCATCCACTCCAGAAGCCCTTGCACGCAGCCGTCTTCGCCCCAACGGCCATGCAGGCAGTTCAGAGCCACATCTGGTTTGATATCTGTCAGAACGGCACAAAGATCGGGGCCTGCATCAACCTCGATCACATCATACCCGCCATGTTCCCGCAGTGCAGCCGCGCAGGCCTTGCCTGTGCTCAACGACACCTCGCGCTCTGCCGAGGGACCGCCCATTAGTACCGCCACTGTCGGGTTTTGTCTGCTCGACTTACCCACTTTAGCTGCCTTTTACCCGGACCTTTTGCGGCCCTTATTCTTTGTCTTTGCCGGTTTCCGGCTTGTTTTCATGCGTCAGGATCGGCCTCGGGCTTTCCTTTGAATTCACCAATGCGCATGATTTCCCATACTAGCCTTATCCCGCTGGTATCGTAAACCTTTTTTCGCACCTCCTCGCCGAGGTTTTCAAGGTCTGCGGCACTGGCGCCCCCCGTGTTAATCAGGAAGTTGGAATGCTTGGGCGACATCTGCGCCCCGCCAATGGTGGCCCCGCGCATGCCCGCATCATCGATGACCTTCCATGCTTTCAGATCATGCACGTCATCCGCCTTTCCTGTGGATGAAAACCCTGCCGGGTTGCGAAAGGTGCTGCCCGCACTGCGGTCTTTTGTCGGTTGGGTTTCATCGCGCTTGCGCAATTGATCTTCCATACGCGCATGCAGCGCTTCCGGATCGCCCTTGGGTGGTGCAAATGTGGCCGATACGATCACCGCCCCTTCCGCCAAGTCACTCTGTCGATAGCGGAACTTCAAATCCTCCGGTGTCAGCGTCACCAGCGTGCCGTCGCGCAAAACCGCCTGCGCGCTGAGAAAACAATCCGCCGTATAGCTGCCATAACAGCCTGCATTCATCCGGATGGCCCCACCGATGCTGCCCGGGATCGTACGCAGAAAGGTCAAATCCAGCCCCGCATCCGCCGCCTTGCGGGCAACATGTGCATCCAGCGCCGCAGCGCCTGCCGTCACCAGATCACCATCAATCTCGATGCTGTTGAACCCGCGCCCCAGACGCACCACAACGGCCCGCAGGCCACCATCACGCACGATCAGATTGCTGCCCACCCCCATGGGGAAAACCGCCACATCGCGGGGCAAAGCGCCCAGAAACGCGCTCAAATCCGCCAGATCAGCCGGTTGTAGCAGATAATCCGCGGGCCCGCCGACACGCAGCCACGTCAGATCGTTCAAACTGCGCTGCGCGGTCAGTTTACCGCGTGGCGTCGGAAGCGCGCTTACAGTCATAGCGTTTCAAGACCCTTCAATCCGGCTTTCCAGCCATAGCCGCCGGATGCGGCTTGCAAACAGGCCAATCCCGAAAGCACAAACCGCATAGAGCACGGCCGAGGCCTGCGCAATCATCACATTTACCTCGGACAACCGCGCATCCAATCCGAACACCATCCAGCACAGGTTGGCCGAAAGCCCGATCATCAGCACCGCCAGAAACGCAACGAACCGCCGTTTGTAGCCGCAAAAGCAACTGGCCGCCATCCAAAGCGAAAGCAGCCCCAGCAAAATGCCGACTAGGCCGTTCATCCTGAAGGTCCTTTGAAACCACCAACCTTGCTGCGCACCCACCGGCCAAAATAAATCACCGGCCAGCGCAGGATCGAACAGCCCGCCGTAAGCACCAGCAACGCAATCCAGGGACCATGTTGCGCGGTGATATACCCCAGCAAAGGAATGCCGACAGCGATCAGAATATAGGCGTTGCGCCAGTGGTTGTCACGACTGGGCGTCATCGCCAGCACATTGGCAAGCAGCGCCCAGAAACAGGCAAGGGTCAGCGACAGGCTCATTGTGGCACCTGCGGGTCTTGACCACGCATTTTCGCCACGATGAACTTCAGCGGGTTTCGAAACATCGACACAAAGGCGGCAAGGCCCAGCAATGCCATGATCCAACCGTAATAATATCCGATGAAAAAGATAAGAACCGGTGCAGCAACCAACAGAGTGATACCCGGGATATACTGTTGGCGCATCGGCAGCATTGCGACGCCAACCGCTGCAAAAACCCACAGGATACAGATTAACATCAACGTCATAGCAGCCCTTTTTCTTTCGACACCGTCACCGGGATCGAGGCAAACATGCCGCCCTCTACGCTCAAGCCGCCGCCCCTTTGAGGGCTGCCAGTAGTTTGGGCAGTTCATTGGCCCAGCCACTGATCGTTCCAGCCCCCAAGCAAACAACCATATCCCCCGGTCCGGCCTGTTCGCGCACCAGCCGCGCCAGGTCATCCTGATCCTGAACGCTGCGCGCATGGCGGTGGCCATGGCGGATCAATCCGGCAACCAGATCATCGCGCGAGGCCCCTTCGATCGGGTCTTCGCCAGCCGAAAAAACCTCGGCAATGCCAACCACATCCGCATCGTTGAAACAGGCACAGAATTCATCGAAATGATGGCTCAGGCGGGAATAACGGTGGGGCTGATGAACCGCAATCACGCGCCCTTCGGTGGCTTGACGCGCGGCCTTGAGCACCGCGGCAATCTCAACCGGATGGTGGCCGTAGTCATCAATGATCGTCACCCCGTCAACTTCACCGACTTTTGTAAAACGCCGGTTAACGCCCCCAAAGGCTGCCAGGGCCTTGCGGATTTCCTCGGCTTTCATCCCCAGATGGCGTGAAACGGCAACCGCAGCCAGAGCGTTTGAGACATTGTGATCCCCGGGCATCGGCAGGGCGCAACCTTCGATCACGATGTCTTCGGCCTGAAGGTGAATGTCGAAATGCGCCACGCCCGCCTTGTAGTGCAGGTTACGCGCCCGCACATCTGCCTGCGCGTTGAAGCCATAGGTCAGCACCCGCCGGTCGGTGATCTTGCCCACCAGCTTTTGCACTTCTTCATGATCGGTGCAACAGACGGCCAATCCATAGAACGGGATGTTGGAAACGAAATCCAGGAACCCTTGGCGCAGGGTGTCAAAGTCGCCCCAATGCTCCATATGTTCGGGGTCGATATTGGTCACAATTGCAATCGTTGCCGGCAGGCGGTTGAAGGTGCCGTCGCTCTCGTCCGCCTCTACCACCATCCATTCGCCCTGCCCCATACGGGCATTCGATCCATACGCGTGGATGATCCCGCCGTTTACGACAGTCGGATCAATACCGCCCGCCACCAGCAGTTCTGCCACCATCGTCGTCGTCGTTGTCTTGCCGTGCGTTCCCGCAATCGCAATGTTGGATTTCAGGCGCATCAGTTCGGCCAGCATTTCGGCGCGCCTTACAATCGGCAGCCCCGCCAAACGTGCCGCGTCAAGTTCTGCGTTGCCCGCCTTGATCGCCGAGGAAATCACAATGACTTCCGCGCCTTCGATATTTTCCGCCTGCTGCCCTTCGAATATTGTCGCGCCCAGCCCCGCCAGACGGTCCGTGATCTTGGAGGTTTTGAGATCAGAGCCCTGCACACGATACCCGTGGTTTAGCAGCACCTCGGCAATTCCCGACATGCCAATGCCGCCAATGCCGACAAAATGGATGGGACCCACATCGGTAGGCAGTTTGGTTGCGGCGGCTGCGTTCATTTCTTGTTCCCTTGATCTGCGAGGCCCTCGACCAATGCGGCCAGCGCCTCTGCGGCTTCCGGCTTGCCCACCGACAAGGCGGCATTCGCCATTTCCAATGCCGCCTGCGGCGTGCTGAGGATGGCCTCGATTTGTCCGGCAAGCGCGTCGGGTGTGGCCTCTCGCTCTGTCACCATCACCGCCGCTCCTGCTTCAACCAAACCGCGCCCGTTAGCGGTTTGTTCATCCCTTATTGCAGCCGCCAACGGCACCAGAATACTGGGCCGCCCGATGACAGACATATCCGCTACAGTCGAGGCACCGGCGCGGGTGATCACCAACTGGGCCTCTGTCATGCGACGCGGCACATCATCAAAGAAAGGCCGCACATCCGCGTCAATCCCGTTCTCGCGGTAAAATGCGATCACCCGTTCGCCGTCTTCCTCACGCGCCTGATGGCTTACACGGATATTTTTCAACATATCCATGGGCAGACCGGCAATCGCGGGGGGCACCACTTCACTCAGGATACGCGCCCCTTGCGAGCCGCCCATTACCAGCAGCTCCATCGGGTAGTCGCCAGGCGGAATGTAACCCGCCCCCGCCCGCTCGCGTACCGAAGCCCGCACCGGATTGCCCACATGCACACCTTCAACACCGTCGGGCAATTCGGTGGGCCAAGTGCCACAGGCAACCCTGTCGACCCGCTTCGCAAACAGCTCGTTTACGCGGCCCAGCACCCCGTTTTGTTCGTGGATCATCCGCGGCACGCGCAGCAATGTCGCCGCACCCAGCGCCGGTATCGACGGATATCCGCCAAATCCCACCACGACACTGGGCCGGTCGCGTAGCATCCGCCAAGCAGCCCCCAGCGTCCCCGCAATAATCCGGAACGGCACCATCGCTTTGGCGGCCAATCCCCCCCGCGCAAAGGTCGCCGAATTGACCTGCACAATCTCGACAGCCTCCGGAAAACCGCCCACATAACGTGCGCCCCGCGCATCGGTGGACAGGCGCACCCGCCAGCCGCGTGCCAGCATCACTTCGGCCAGGGACTGCGCAGGGAACATATGTCCGCCCGTGCCTCCGGCCGCGATGATCAGCAAAGGGGCTTTCATCGGTTGCGACCCCGCCCCAGAATATCCGAAATCTCGCCCTGCGGCCGCGTACGCGTAAACGCCAGCAACATGCCCACTGCAATGCCCGAGGCAATCACAGAAGACCCGCCGTAGCTGACAAACGGCAAGGTCATGCCCTTGGCTGGCAACAGACGCACCGCAACGCCCATGTTGATCATCGCCTGAACGCCGAACATGCAGGCCAATCCCGTACCGGCAAGCCGGATAAACGGATCACGTTCGCGCACCAGCCGCAGCAGAGAGCGCACAACAACACCGGTATAAAGCGCAATGATACACATCACCAAAACCAATCCATATTCCTCGGCCGCCACCGCGATAATAAAATCCGTATGCGCGTCAGGCAGCGACCATTTCACTTCGCCCTCTCCCACACCCACACCGAACAGACCACCCTCGCGGATCGCATTGGTCGCATAACCCAACTGCGTTGTCGGATCGACATCCGGGCTAAGAAACCCGTCAATCCGCCGCGCAAAGTGTTCCGAATTGGCATAAGCCACCGTTCCCGCAATCACCACCAGTGCGGCCATACCTACCAGCAATATGATCGGCGCACCGGCAACAAAATACATCACACCCCAGCCAAATAGCACCAGGCAAGCCTGACCAAAATCGGGCTGCAGGGCCAGCATCAGCACAATCGCGATACATAAGGCGAACGACCAGACCTTGCCCGGAGGCCCATTAATCTCAAGCGATGCGGCCATCATCCAGGCCGCCGCCACCACGAAACCCGGCTTCAGAAACTCGGACGGCTGGATCGACGCAAAGCCAAGGCTATACCACCGCGTCGCACCCTTGCCAAAATCCGTTCCCAGAAACGGCAGCAGGGCCAAGGCTACGAAAGCGACAAGAAAACCCAGTACCGCCAGACGCCGCACAACCAGTGGCGACATCATAGAGGTCAGCAACATGGCGACAATCGCCAGACTGCCGAAAGCCGCCTGACGCTGGACATAGTGAAACGGCTGGAACCCGTTGCGTTCCGCCAAAGGGACCGAGGCCGCAAGCCCCAGCAAAAGCCCGACTGCAAACAACATCAACACGCAGGACAACGCCCATCGGTCTACGGTTCGCCACCATTTTGGAAGGATCGGTTCACCGTCGATTACCCGTACGGTGCCATGCGCCATCGCTGTCATGACTGTCTGCCTTACACTGCCTCTAACGCCCCAACTGGGCCAGCCCCATTCTTGGGGTCTATCCGCGCCTTATAACCCGACTTGCCTCAGCAAGCTAGGGGTTTTCCGCTCCCAGAAAGCACCCCGTACCCACGCGGACCAACTTGACCGTCCCGCCATTCCGTGGAAAGCGCTGGCCATGGAATTTGACACAGTCATCATAGGTGCCGGTGCCGCCGGCATGATGTGCGCAGCGCATGCGGGTGGGCGCGTGATGATTGTGGATCACGCCAGGGCTCCTGGCGAAAAGATCCGCATCTCCGGCGGCGGGCGCTGCAATTTTACCAATATGTACTGCAGCCCCGAAAATTTCCTGTCAGGCAATCCGCATTTCGCCAAATCCGCACTGGCCCGTTACACCCAGTGGGATTTCATCGCGCTGGTCGAAGCGCATGGCATTGCTTGGCACGAAAAAACGCTGGGCCAGCTTTTCTGCGATACCTCCGCCAAAGAAATCGTCGCCATGCTGCGTCGACTGATGGAAAATGCGGGGGTCGACCTGCGACTAAACATCAGCGTCGGCGGCATTGAAAAGCGCGACAATTACTTCAATATCACCCTGCAACATGCTGATAAAAAAACAAAAATAAAGACAACGAATCTTGTTATCGCAACCGGTGGTAAATCCATTCCCAAAATGGGCGCGACCGGTTTCGCCTATGACGTCGCCCGCCAGTTCGACATTCCGGTGACAGACACCCGCGCCGGTCTTGTGCCCTTCACCTTTGAGGGCGGGCGGTTCGCCGGTCTCTCCGGTACCGCAACCCCTTCGAAAGTCACGGCGGGCGGTACAACCTTCGAAGAAGCCCTGCTTTTCACCCACCGGGGTCTTTCCGGCCCTGCGGTCTTGCAAGCCTCCTCCTATTGGCACGAGAGCGAAGCGATCACGCTTAACCTTGTCCCGGCCAATGACCTGCTTGAAAAGCTCCGAACCCAGCGCCAGACATCAGGCCGCAAGAACTTTACCACGGAACTGGGCCACCATCTGCCCGCCCGTCTGGTCGACCACCTGAGCACGTCGTTCGACCTGACCGGCAACCTTGCCGATTGGTCCGACACGCGCCTAACCGAATTTACCGATACCCTCGCTGCATGGCAGATTACCCCCAGCGGCACCGAAGGGTACCGCACCGCCGAAGTCACCCTTGGCGGTATCGATACGGATGCCCTGTCGTCCAGAACCATGATGTCCAAGGACGTTGACGGTTTATATTTCATTGGTGAAGCCGTCGACGTTACCGGCTGGCTGGGCGGGTTCAACTTTCAATGGGCGTGGTCTTCGGGGATGGCTGCCGCCCGCGCAATCACCGGTTGATGACCGCCTGAACCTGCGCCGCGAAATCCTCGCCGCGCCGCTCGAAACTGTCATATTGATCAAAGCTCGCCGCCGCCGGAGCCAGCAACACCACATCGCCCGCCTCCGCCTCTGCCACAGCCCGCGCCACCGCCACGTCCATCGTGCCACAGACCTCGGCCTCGACGTTCAACTGCATCGCAAACGCCGCCGCCTCACGCCCGATCACATAGGCCTTGCGCACAGATGCGCTTGCCTCTGACAGCCCGTCAAGACCGCCTTCCTTCTCAAGACCGCCGCAAATCCAGCGGATATTCTTGAACGCAGCCAAGGCCTTGGCGGCTGAATCTACATTTGTCGCCTTGCTGTCATTTACAAATCGCACACCGCTTGCTTCGCCAATGGTCTGACTGCGATGCGGCAATCCGCCAAAGGAATGAAACGCCACCTCGATCACTTTCGGGGCCAGGCCCAGCGTCCGGCAAGCCGCGTAGGCTGCGCAGGCATTCTGGTGGTTATGCGACCCCGGCAACCCCGCAACGCCGCGCAAATCAATCGACGCGACCTGCTTGCCCTTGCGGTACTCCGACAAGAACCCCTTGCGGGCAAACACCTGCCAGCCCGGGCCGGTCAACTTGCGCTCGACCGAGACACGGATCACGCGGTCATCTGTCGGTCCTTGGCTCAGCTGCCCCGCCAGAAACCGCCCTTCGGCCTCATCCACGCCAATCACTGCACGATCCGGCCCACCTTCGGCAAACAGGCGCCGTTTGGCCGCAAAATACCCGCCCATCCCGTGATGGCGATCCAGATGATCAGGGCTAAGGTTGGTGAAAACCGCCACATCCGGTGTCAGGCTGCGCGCAAGGTCCGTCTGATACGAAGACAGCTCCAGCACAACCACTTCACCATCCACTGCAGGCTCCAGATCCAGCACCCCGCGCCCGATGTTCCCCGCCAGCTGGCAGGGCCGCTGCACATGTTCCAGTATGTGGTGGATCAGCGCCGAGGTGGTCGATTTCCCGTTCGATCCGGTCACCGCCACAACCCTTGGGCTGGTTTCAAAATTGTCCCACTCCCCCGTGGCAAAGCTCTGGAAAAACAGCCCGATGTCATTGTCTACCGGCACACCGGCTTCCAGCGCAAAAGCCACAACCGGATTCGGCGAAGGGTACAGATGCGGAATGCCCGGCGATACGACCAGACGCGCAATTCCGTCAAAGGCCTGCGCCGATTTGAAGGGGGCACAGGTCAGCCCCTCGGCTTCCGCCGCCGCGCGGGCCTGCGGATTATCATCCCAGCACACAGGGTCCGCCCCGCCCGCACGCAACGCAAATGCCGCCGACAGGCCCGACCGCCCCAGACCCAAAACCGCCACACGGCTTCCTGCCAATCCTTGCACTGGAATCATTGTCTTATCTCCGGTTAGCCCCAATGCCGCACCATGATGCCATCGCGCGCCCTTCACAAGCCGGAGCCTGCATCCCCCCGGACTTCAAAGCGCTTTTGCACAGGTTGAACTAGAGCATTCGGCGCGATACCACCTCGAAATACCGGCGACCAACTTTGCCAAATGACCCACATCAACACGGCCTGTACCCTCTCGGAGACCTGGCAGGGCTGCCGCTGCGGGGCGCTGGCACATTTTCTGAAAGCTTTCGAAAACCCCAAGAAACCGCCGGACATAACGCCTGGCCCAAGTTCTCAGCGTTGCACACCTGATCTGAACCGCCCGCGTCCGCCGCCGGCCGCTCTGGTAACGACCCAAGTGCCTTATGACAGCTCCGCAGACTTGCCTGACGTGTCAGGCAACAAAACCTCGATTTGTCGGCTGGGCCCCCTTGACGTGCAAACTGGCCTCATCGCCCCGCTTCATCTTGCCCTTAAACTCAAAAAGTCCAACGCGACAACAAAGAAGCAGGTTGCGTTCAAGCACGACGCAGACGCACCCAAAAGCCCGCTCAACGGACCTTCAACGTCGCAAGACCAATCATCGCGAGGATCAGCGAGATAATCCAGAACCGGATCACAATCTGCGGCTCGGCCCAGCCCTTTTTCTCATAATGGTGATGGATCGGGGCCATCAGGAACACCCGCTTGCCGGTCCGTTTAAAATACAGCACCTGAATCATCACCGACATCGCCTCGGCAACAAAGACACCACCGACAACGGCAAAAACGATCTCGTGTTTTGCGGCAACGGCAATCGCGCCAAGTGCGCCGCCCAGAGCCAGCGATCCGGTATCCCCCATGAACACGGCGGCCGGCGGCGCATTATACCACAAAAAGCCCAAACCTCCGCCGATCAATCCCATGGTAAAGACCAGCATTTCACCCGTTCCCGGCACGTAGTGCAGGCCCAGATCTTCGGTGAAATCAACCCGCCCCACAACATAGGCAATCACACCCAATGTCGCCGCGGCAATCATCACCGGCATAATCGCCAGACCGTCCAGCCCGTCCGTCAGGTTCACCGCATTGGCCGCCCCGACGATCACAATCACCGCAAAGGGGATAAAGAAGAATCCCATATTGATCAGCGTGTCCTTGAAAACCGGCATGGCAAGTTGATACTGCAAGGCTTCGGGGTGATACATGCTGGCCCAGAAACCCGCGATTATTGAAATCAATAAACCCAGCAAAATCCGCACCTTGGAAGACACACCTGCTGTATTTTGCTTGCTGACCTTGGCGTAATCATCAGCAAACCCGATCGCGGCAAAGCTCATGGTGACAAACAGCACCAGCCAGACAAAAGGATTATCAAGCCGCGCCCACAACAATGTCGAGGTCAACAAGGCACCAACAATCAGCAGCCCGCCCATTGTCGGCGTGCCAGCCTTTACAAAATGGCCCTCAGGCCCGTCTTCGCGAATGGGCTGCCCCTTGCCCTGTTTGCGGCGCAGCACAGCGATCAGCGGTTGCCCGAAAATGAACCCGAATACCAATGCTGTCAGAAAGGCCCCACCCGCACGAAAGGTGATGTAGCGAAACAGGTTAAAGAAATCGCCGCCATCCGACAGCAGGGTCAACCAATAGAGCATTCAACGCACACCTTATCATCATCTTGTGGGAACAACTCCACTTTACATACCATCAACCCGATGGCCCATTTTGCGGATGGCGTCAACAATTGTGCCCAGTTTCATCGACAACGATCCCTTTGCCAGCACCACATCCCCACTGTCGAGCTTCTGGCGCAAACCGGTTAACATTTCCGCCGATGTTTCGGTCCAGTCGCCACGCTGGTGCTCTGGCAACAGTTCGTAAAGCGCGCGCATCAACGGGCCGATGCAATGCACCACATCCAGCGTCTTGGTCGCCTCCAGATGCGCCAACCCCGCATGCAGCGCAATGGCATCGTCGCCCAATTCTTTCATATCCCCCAGGAAAGCGATCCTGCGCCCCTTGCTGACCCGACCGATGTCATGGGTCACCGCGCTGGCTGCCAATACCTCAAGTGATGCCGCCATCGAGGTCGGGTTCGCATTGTAACTGTCATCAATTAGCGACAGCGTCAGATGGGTTTCGACAGGATCCAGCGTGATGACCTCGCGCACACCGCGTCCCTGAAACGGCGTCCAGCGCCCCAGCGATTGCGCCGCCAGCGCCATATCGGCCCCAAGCGCCTGTACCACGGCCAAGGCCCCTAACCCATTCATCGCAAAATGTCGCCCCGGTGTGGCGATCTTGAACAACAGGGGCGTGCCATCGGCATCCGCCTGCACCACGGTGGCGTCGGCCTGAACGCTGACCTCCTTCAGCTTGAACTGAAACCCGTGCACACCAAATTCGATCTCGCGCAGTTTGCAATCCACCGCCTTGGCCATCAGAATTGCCGCATGTTCAATATCGGCATTGATCACCGCCACACCGCCCACCGGCACCCCTTCGAAAATCGCCGCCTTTTCCACCGCAATCTGTGCGACATTCTCAAAGGCTTCCAGATGCGCCGCCGCCACCGTGGTCACCAAGGCGACATCGGGGCGCGCCATCTTTGCCAGCGGCGCAATCTCTCCCGGATGGTTCATGCCGATCTCGATCACGGCATATTCCGTATCTGCAGGCATTCGCGCCAGCGTCAGCGGCACACCCCAATGGTTGTTGTAACTGGCCACCGACGCATGGGTGCGCCCCTGATCGCCCAGCATCGCCAGCAGCATTTCCTTGGTCGAGGTCTTGCCAACGCTGCCTGTCACAGCGGCCACTTTCGCGCCCGTACGCGCCCGCGCAGCAATGCCCAAAGCCTCAAGCGCCGCCAGCACATCCTTTACAATCAACAAGGGCGCATCATCCGCGACGCCCTCGGGCACACGTGATACCAAAGCTGCCCCCGCGCCTTTCTCAAGCGCCTGCGCGACAAACGCGTGCCCGTCACGCACATCCTTTAACGCAACAAACAAATCACCCTGCGCTATCGTGCGCGTGTCAATCGACACGCCGCCACAGCTCCATGTGCCAATGGCACGGCCTCCGGTGGCCGCCGCCGCCGCGTCGCTTGTCCAAAGGGTCATGCCAATCTCCCGTCAAGGGCGGCCACTGCCACGCTTGCCTGTTCCACATCATCAAAGGGCAGCACATCATCGCCAACCGTCTGCCCCGTTTCATGCCCCTTGCCTGCAACCAGCAATGCATCGCCGGGGCCAATGGCGTCCACCCCGCGCAGGATCGCCTCGGCACGGTCCCCCACCTCGGTGGCATCCGGTGCCCCCAGCAGGACCGCCGCGCGGATCACCGCCGGATCTTCCGAGCGCGGATTGTCGTCGGTCACAATCACCAGATCCGCATGTTCTGCCGCCGCCGCCCCCATCAAGGGCCGCTTGGTTGCATCGCGGTCCCCGCCTGCCCCGACAATCGCCACCAGACGGCCCATCACATGCGGGCGCATGGCCTTAAGCGCGGTGGCAATGGCATCTGGCGTATGGGCGTAATCGACAAACACCGCCGCCCCGTTGTCACGTGTTGCGGCCAGTTGCATCCGGCCCCGCACGGTTGTCAGATGGGGCAAAGTGTCAAATACATCCACCGCATCCGCCCCGCAGGCAATCACCAACCCACAGGCCAGCATAACGTTTTCCGCTTGAAAACCACCAATCAGCTCAAGCCGTTTCTGATAGGCCTTGCCCCCCCATGAGAACCGCAAGTCCTGCCCCGTTGCATCGAACCGCTGGCCCGTCAGGTGTAAATCTCCGCCGTCCCGCCCAACGGTGATCACCGCGCACCCACGGGCCCGCGCAATTGCCGCCATTTCAACGCCTTTGGGGTCGTCAATGTTGATCACCGCCGTGCCTTCGTCAGGCAAGACACGGGCGAACAGCCCCGCCTTGGCATCAAAATAGGCCTCAAATGTGTGATGATAATCCAGATGATCCTGCGTGAAATTGGTAAACCCCGCCGCCTTCAGCGTCACACCGTCAAGCCGGCGCTGGTCGAGCCCGTGTGACGATGCCTCCATCGCGGCGTGGGTAATCCCGTTTGCCGCCGCCTCCGCAAGCGCGCGATGCAAGGTTATCGGTTCCGGCGTGGTGTGGGCCAGTGGTGCGGTCCATGCGCCCTCTACGCCCGTGGTGCCAAGGTTGACCGCTGCCAGCCCCATCTCGATCCAGATCTGGCGCACAAAGGTTGATACCGACGTCTTGCCGTTGGTGCCAGTTACCGCAACCATCGTGTCTGGCTGTGCGCCGAACCACAGCGCCGCCGTGCGCGACAAAGCCTCGCGCGGGGCGTCTGTGACAACCACCGCGACACCCGCAGCGGCCATTACATCCGCGGCAATTGCCGCCCCTTCAGCGTCCGTCAGAATCGCCACCGCGCCCATGCGCACTGCATATTGAATAAACTCTGCACCATGTACCCGGCTGCCCGGCAAAGCGGCAAACAGGAAACCGTTTCTTACCAAACGACTGTCAACCGCGATTCCCTCGATGACAGGATTGGCACCGCCGCGCCCCGTAAGCCCAAGGGATGAAAGCGAAACACTCGAAGGGCTCATGGGCGATGTCTTTTATCAGTTACTGCTGCTGGTCAGCGTTATCATAGAGGGCTCCACAGGTTCAACAGCAGGTCTGAGCCCCAACAAGGGCGCAACACGGCGGATCATCTCGGCGGCCACAGGAACGGCTGTCCAACCGGCGGTGCGGCGCGGCTTCTCACCGGAATTCTCTGACGGCTCGTCCAGTGTCACGATCAAAACGTATTTCGGGTCATGCGCCGGAAAGATCGAGGCAAATGTCGCCAGCGTCTTTTCTTTGTAATATCCGCCGCGTGGCTTGGGCTTGTCGGCTGTTCCGGTCTTGCCGCCGACAAAATACCCCGGCACGCGGGCGAAACTCGCCGTGCCTTTAGACACAACCTTACGCAACATCATCCGCCCGTCGCGTGCAGCGCGTTCGGACATGACGCGTGGCCCCTGTTTGGGGTTTGTCTGCTTTATCAAGGTCGGCGCAACCTTGTATCCGCCATTGGCAATGGCGGCATAACCCGCCGCCAGATGCATCGGTGAAGTCGACAACCCGTGACCGTAAGAGATGGTAACTGCGGACAAATCCGTCCACTTCTTGGGCAGCAAAGGCTTGCCGCCAGCGGCTTCGACGATCTCGAAAGGCGTCGCATCGAAGAAACCAAGGCTATCCAGAAACTCTTGTTGGCGCTTCGGGCCGATCTGCAAGGCCATCCGCCCCGTGCCACGGTTTGACGATTTCACAATGATATCCGTCACCGACAGCGCACCATAGTTCTTGCCTTGAAACTCGCCGATTTTGAACCCGCCAACCTTCAACGGACCTTTGGTTTCAATCACCGTTTCTGCATTCACCAAACCCAGCTCGATCGCCTGTGTCGCGGCGAAAATCTTGAACACCGAACCCAGTTCGTAAACGCCCTGCACCGAACGGTTGAACAGCGGGCTGTCCGAGGCATCACCCTCGACAGCTGGGCGCGGACGGTCATTGGGATCAAACGTCGGCAACGACACAACTGAAATCACCTCGCCCGTCTTCACATCCATCAAAACACTGGTCGCGCCTTTGGCGTTCATCAGCTTCATACCGCCCAAAAGAATCCGCTCGGATGCGGCCTGTACCGTCAGGTCCAGAGACAGCTCCAACGGCTTGCCCGCATTGGCCGGATCGCGCAGGTAATCATCGAAGTATTTCTCTACCCCTGCAACACCGATGACCTCGGCGGCATGCACGCCCTCTTTGCCGTAAGACGCGCCGCCCATGACATGGGCAGCAAGCGCACCGTTGGGGTAAAGCCGCATATCACGCGGCGCAAACAACAACCCCGGGTCGCCAATATCATGCACCGCCTGCTTTTGCTCGGGGCTGATTTTTTTCTTGATCCACAGGAACTTGCGCGTGCCGGTAAAATCCTTGATCAGCCGCGCCTCGTCCAGATCGGGAAACACTTTGACCAGCCCTTTGGCAGCCATCACCGGATCAACCATATGTCTGGGCTGCGCATAAAGCGCATGTGTGTCGAAATTCGTTGCCAGCAAATTGCCGTGACGGTCCACAATATCGGCCCGACTGGCCGAGATCACGGCACCGGGCGCATGGGCACGCGGTTCAACCGGATCCGTGCTGGCCAACATCCCCATACGGGCCCCGACCACACCAAAGGCGCAAAAGAAAAACACACCCAGAACCAGCAAACGCCCCTCGGCCCGCAAACGTGCGCCGTCGCGCATCTGTTCGTGACGGATGCGCTTGTTCTCATTCTCGATGGCGTCGGGGTTTTCGCCCTTTTGGCGGGCGTCGAGGATACGCGCCAGCGGGCGCAACGGAGTGCGGATCATAGCGGGTCCTTTTCATCAGCTGCAGCGCTGGAAACATCCACAGGATTGGTGATGGGCAGCAGCGGCGCAGGCGGATAGGTGACCTCGTCAACCTGGCCAAACTGGTCAGGGTGCAAGGGCAACAGACCCAGCCGTTCAAAGTTGATTTCGGCCAGATCGCGCAACCGGTCGGGGCGGTTCTGATAGGCCCATTCCGCCTTCAGTACGGCAAGCCGCGCATGAGCTGCGCGGATATTGGCATGCAGCTTGTCTGCCTCGCTCAGCGCCTGCTGAGTCGCGTAATTCTCGCGGTAGGCCCAAAAGGCCAGCGCAATCACGGCGATGGTGGTGAGGATATGAAGCACTGCCCGCATCGTTAAAACCCTTTGACCATCGGCATGCCGATGGATTTTGCGTCTACTGCCCCGCTGGGCGCATCTGTTCGGATGGCCACCCGCAACTTGGCCGAGCGACTGCGCGGGTTTTCATCCAGTTCCTGCGCATCCGGCCCGATGGCCTTGCGTTTTTTTACAATAAATTGCGGCGCGTCTTGCGCCACTTCAGGGGCAAAACGGTTGGCGTTGCCGCCCGCTCCCGCCCGCGCGGTAAGGAACCGTTTGACCATACGATCCTCAACCGAATGAAAGGTCACAACCGCCAGCTGCCCGCCAGGCTTAAGCGCCCGTTCGGCGGCCATAAGGCCCTGAAACAGCTCACCATATTCGTTATTCACTGCAATCCGAAGACCCTGAAAACTGCGCGTCGCCGGATGGCTCTGTCCCGGTTTGGAACGTGGCAGACAGCCCTCGACAAGCTTGGCAAGTTTCAACGTCGAGGTGATTGGCGCCTCATTGCGTGCCCGCACTATCGCCGCCGCAATCCGCCGGCTCGCGCGCTCCTCGCCGTATTGAAACAGGATGTTGGCGATGACCTCTTCTTCGGCTTCATTGACGATGTCCGCCGCTGACAGCCCGTTCTGAGACATTCGCATGTCCAGCGGCCCGTCGCGCATGAAGGAAAAGCCGCGTTCGGCAAGGTCCAGCTGCATCGACGACACCCCAAGATCCAGAACGACACCGTCCAAATCCTGCGCATATTCATCCATCTTGGAAAACACGCCCTGCTGCATCACCAACCGGTCACCATAATCGCCCGCCCAGGCCGCCGCCATTTCAAACGCCAGCGGGTCACGGTCCACGGCAATGACTTTCGCCGCTCCTGCATCAAGAAGCCCGCGGGTGTAGCCGCCCGCTCCAAAAGTGCCGTCCAGCCACACGCCTTCAACAGGCGCAACCACCTCAAGAAGGGGGCGCAGCAAAACGGGGGTATGTGGGGCAGAAGGTGTGTCTGAAGAGGCCGCAGCAGCCATTGTGCCTATTCCCCCGAAGGACCGTCAAGAAACGCCATCGGATCGAAATCCTCGGGCAGATCGTCCAGCCATTCTTCTTCTTTTGCGCGTTCAACTGTATCGTAGGTTTCGGTCTTCCAGATCTGGAAGGTATCACCGGCGGCGATAAAGAAGGCCTCGCCCTCAAGATCGATCTTCTGGCGCAGCTTGGCGGGCAACACCAAACGTCCGGTTTCATCCACATTTGTCGGGAAAGACTGACCGTGGAACAGGCGCTGCAACATCTTGCGCTCCATGCTCCCACGCGGCAGGGCGTCGATCTTGGCGTCCACCTCGTCAATCGCATTCATTGTATAGCATTCAAGATAGTTGCGGCGGTGATCGCCATAGACAATGACCAATTCGGGGTTTTCGCCGCTTTTCCAGTTCGGATCGCCCGCCTCCAGCACACGCCGAAAAGAGGCCGGGATAGACACCCGCCCCTTCGTATCGACCTTGTGGTGGCTTTCGCCTCTGAACCTGCGGCTCACTGAACTTATGATCCTGTTTACGCGCTTGCGCGCTTTGGCCTACTTGCGTCTTTGTCGTCCGCCCCATCGGAAAACAGGGTGTTAGATGTGGAAACGGCGGGTCTGATCTGCTGCCACTGATCAACCCGCCGTTTCTGTCCCGCTTTGCGGGTAAGTCCGACTGCGCGCGCCACCTGGGGGGATGTCTGCTCGCTCGCGCGCCGGATCTCTTGGTCTGATGAAAGCGAGGTGCCTGTATGAAACCTGCTAGGTTTTGTTTTTGTGTGGGGTCGTTTGGTGCCCCGTAGTCCCGTTCTCATCCGATGTAATAGGGATACCGTGGGAATTCATGGGCGTCTATAAAAATATTGGGATTTATCCTCAATACCTTGCTCTGCACAGGCGTTAAAAACAACATATTGCGGGCGCAGGAGCCAGAAAAATAGCCTAAATTGTAAGTTAAATCAAAAAAACCACTATATGTAGTAGCCCTTCAAGGTCGCCCAATTCTTCCCATCAATTCCCAATAAACTTCACACACAGACTTATCCACAGCATATGTTCCTATCTTGTTCTCAAGTCAAACAGTAATTTCACCCAAAATCATCCGCAAAACCATCAAAAGTGATTCGGAAATGGGGGCTATCCCACCCGCTCGCCGCGGCATACCCAGGCTTTTCCCATGGTTTCCCGTGCGCCGTCCCATAATTTCCCGCAATCCTCCAGATCACGCAGCGCCTGTGTTTTCTCCAGACCTTGCTTCTTTGTTGGCAAGCAGCCACAACAATCGGGTATTTCAACGGAGACCTTTATGAACACCGCATTGGCAATTCTTGCCCACGCCCTGCGCATGCTCATCTTTGACGTAAGAACAACGTTGCACGTCATCATGCCTGCGCTGGTGCTGGTGCTGGGATGCAGTCTCGCCATCACCATACTGGCACCGGATATGCTGGCCTCGCTACAGGAAACATCCGGGGTCACCCCCTCGCCTGCCCCCCAAAATGCGTTCAGCTTTCTGGCTTTCGGTTCGATTGGCCTGTTGGGTTATGCGTTGATGGCCATTCTCTGGCACCGCCACGTTTTGCTGAACGGGGCCGAACGCGCTGAGAACCTGCGCCCGGACATCGGTATTTTCCTAAACTACGTTTGGCGGGCCATTGTTGTGGGCATCGCACAGATGATCGCCGCCGTTCCGATCACGCTTTTGGTCGGCGTGATGGGAGGGGCCTTACTCCAAAACAACCCGACCGGCCCGCTCGCTACGCTGTTAGGCCTCGTCGCCGGTATTGTCTTTGTATGGATCGCTATGCGCCTAAGTGTGGTTCTGCCCTCTGCCGCCATTGGTCGCCCGATGAGCATGCGCGAAAGCTGGCAAACCACCAAACCGGCCTCCGCTGCACTTTGGGGGGTTGCGGTGCTGCTTTCAGGCCTGAACATATCCGTCTTTATGCTCAGCTCGGCGCTCCTGCCCGAGACCGGCACAGTCACGGCGATGGCGCAGACTTTCATCTACCTCCTCGAAGGTCTGGTCTTTGTCTCCGTCCTCACCACCCTTTACGGCTATCTGGTCGAAGGGCGGTCGCTGGGGCAATAAGCGGGGCGGCCCTACGCCATCCCGCCTCTGATCAACCCCTCTGCGATCTGTGCATAGGCCTGCGCCATCGGGCCGTCACCGGCTGCAACCGGCGTGCCGCCGTCGCCTGCCAGCCGCGTCTCAAGATCAATCGGCAAAGTCCCCAACAAAGGCACACCCATCTTGCCCGCTTCTGCCGAAACGCCACCGGTGCCAAAAATCTCGTGCTCTGCGCCACAGTCGGGGCAGACAAACATCGACATATTCTCGATCAACCCCAGCACAGGTGTTTTCAACGTCGCAAACATATCCAGCGCCTTGCGGGCATCAATCAAAGCCACGTCCTGCGGTGTGCTTACCACAATCGCGCCGGTCAGCTCCGACTTGGTACACAATGTCAGCTGCACATCCCCCGTGCCCGGTGGCAGGTCGACCAGCAAAACATCCAGCTCGCCCCACTCCACCTGACCCAACATCTGCTGCAAGGCTCCCATCAGCATCGGACCACGCCAGACAACCGCCTTGCCCTCTTCCATCATGAAACCGATCGACATCAACGTGACCCCATGGGCGTGCAGGGGAATGATGGTCTTACCGTCAGGCGATGCAGGTTTCTTGTTCACCCCCATCATCCGCGGAATGCTGGGGCCATAGATATCGGCATCCAGAAGGCCGACCTTGCGTCCGGCCTTTGCCAGCGCCACCGCAAGGTTGGTGCTGACAGTCGATTTCCCAACACCACCCTTGCCCGATCCAATCGCCAGGATGCGTTTCACACCGGAAGGCTTGCTGGGCCCCTCCTGCGGCTTGGGATGACCACCAATCTTGAGGCTGGGCGGCGCGGCAGGTTTTGCCGCCGGCCCATGCGCCGTCAAAGCCACAGTCGCCTGCGTCACACCCGGCAGCTCGGACACCAGCTTTTCTGCCGCATCGCGCAACGGCCCCATCTGGCGGGCCACGTCCGCGTTCGGCGCCTCGATCACAAAACGCACCACGCTTCCATCCACGCTTAAGGCGCGCACCAGATCATGGGCCAGCAAGCTGCGCCCGTCCGGCAGGCTGACCCGCTCAAGAGCGGCCTCTACCTCGGCTTTGGTGACGGGTTTCGGATCTGACATGGCGCGGCCCCTTCTAAGAACTTGTTTCCTTGTGACATCGCATTTTCCCCACCGGACACAAGGGGGGCGCGGCCATTTGCCTGCTTTACGGGCAAGCCGCCCAAGGATCGTCCACCAACCCCATGTCATTGCTGCATAGCAGCATTGCAAATAAAAACATTGTGCATCTGCAGCATAAATGTGAGTGTAAGGACATCGAAGCGACGTAAGTTCTTCACGAGTACGATCAGACAAGTTCATCCTCCTCCCGGACGAGTCTGTTTTTCGGCGGCGATATCTCCTCCCAGATATTGCCGCCATTTTTCCCCAAAACCCCTCCTGATTGCGCTTCAAGACCGGATCCAAGATCCGCTTGTTTCTATATTAATAACAATAAGTTGACCCGACGTCCCCTATGCAAGAACTGCATAGCGGCAATGCTGGCATGTCGGTTGAACAAAGCGCCACAGAGGTTATCTAGGCCTCAACGAAACGCGATGAAATAGATTATAGACGAGGCGCCCGAATGGCATATCTGACAACAACATCCGCAATCGGCACATCTTTTGGTGCGCGTGCAACTGCAGCATTTCAGTCCATCGCTGCCAGCTACAAGCAGCACCGCCTGTACCGCGAAACCTTCGACGAGCTGAGCGCCCTCAGCAACCGCGAACTGGCCGACCTGGGCCTGAACCGTTCCAACCTGCACCAGGTTGCACGGGAATCAGCACAGATCGCCATGCGCTAAGAGATCCTGCCGCGCCACGCCTCCCCGTGGAGCGTCAGGTCACGCCGGGCAGTTGCAACGCCTCCTCCCCGAGGTTGCCGCCCGCGTGACAAGACCCGAAGAATGATCCTCCCGTCAAACTTCGGGCCGACAAGAGAACAGCTGCACCTTCCTCCCAAGGTGCAGCTGTTTTCCATTTCAGCCCCTGTTTTGCCACTTACCCGCCGCTTGGCACCGCTTCCAGCAGATCCCCCGGCTGACATTTCAGGACTTCACAGATCTTGGCCAGTGTCTCGAACCGCACACCTTTGACCTTGCCTGATTTCAGCAAACTCATGTTTTGCACCGTGATCCCCACAGCCTCCGCCAGATCTTTCGACTTCATCTTGCGTTGCGCCAACACAACATCCAGCCTTACGATGATTTCCATCAGACGAATGCCTCGTTCTCGCGGGCAATGCGGATCGCCTCTCGCATCACCAGCCCAAGGAAAAAGAACGCCAAACCGCAAAACACCATGCCAAGATTACCGCTGTCATACCAAAACCGCAGGGGCAGCGGGCCATCGGGATTATGCCAGGACCGGATCATCGGGCTGACGGCGCCTGCAGCCAATGCGAGGCTGGCTGACGCTGCGATGAATAGACCCATCCAACGTAATCGCTGCGCAATTCGTGCATCAAAGACCACCCCGCGATGCAGTAGCCAAAGCATGCTGAACCCTGTGGCATAGGCGGCAACTCCAAAAAGGGTTGGCACAAACCAGACAACGAAGAACACAAGCCGCGTGCCCATGGCAATCTCTGCATAAGGATGGACCCAACTACTGTTCCGGGTCCACTTGCCCGGATCCAGAAAGGAAAGCTCCAACTGCCAGCTGATGGCTTCATACGGATAATATATCAACATCGGCAACAGACAGACCATCGCGACGGTAGACATATTTCTGATGCGCTTCATAGCCCAAACCAATCATAAATTATTGTATAACGATAATTAATACTTGCAAAATGTGATATGTCCAGCATTTATTGACCAGACCCAACCAGAATCAGGAGCTTTCCGAATGATCAGATACGGCCTTACGACCATTCTCCTATTGGCGACGTTTCTTTCCCTTCCCGCCCAAGCCGAACCAAAACTCTTTGGCAATGCCGTCACCATGGGTACGGTGCCGGGCGTAAAGCTCAGTGCCAAACAACGCCGTACCTTCAAGTGGTATGCCAGCAACAAGGCCTATTTCGGCGCATTCTACGTGGTTGAAGGGTCGGACCACCTGTTCTGGACCCGGAACTTTCACAGCATGAAAATCGCCCGCGAGGCTGCCAAGACCGGCTGCGAAATCGTGTCAAAATCCAAGTCCTGCGTCTTGCACGCGGTTTTGTACCCCAAAGGCATGGACCCGAACGGCAAAGGTTTGGACGGTTTGGGCCAACGCACCGCCAAGGATTTTGAACGCAGATACCCAAAACGCCAGAAGGACGGCAAATTCGGTGCCTTCGCCATCAATGGGGCCTATGGGTTTGGTGCCTCCCACGGCTGGGCCAGTGCCGAAGAAGCCCGTGAAGCCGCCCTTGCCTACTGTAAACTGGACAGCTCACACGGCATGGCCCCTATCGGCATCGCCGGTCGCAAATGGGTCGAATCAAAACAGATCGACAAATGCCGTGTGGTCGATACCCATATCCCAAGCGCGGATTAAAACGGCACGTCATCACAACCGGTGACAAAGCGGGAGACAACTTTTTTTGTCCCCGCTTTTTCAAACGCGATCTCCAGCTTGTCGCCTTCGATCCCCACAACCGCACCATAGCCGAACTTCTGGTGGAACACCCGTTCCCCCATGGTAAAACTGCTGACCGCCTGCATATCAATCGTGACGTTCTTGGCCTCTGACGGCTGTGACACCCCGCGTTGCCCTGCCCGCGATTGCAAGCGCCGCCAACCAGGCGAATTATAGACATTGGCCTCTGCCGCCGCCTCATGCAGGTTGCTGGTGGGCATCGCCGCACCAAAGCCGCCGCCGTATAATCCCGGCGGCGTCAGAACATCCACGTGATCCTCGGGCAGTTCATCAATAAACCGTGACGGCATCGCGCTTTGCCATTGCCCGAACACCCGCCGGTTGGCTGCAAAACTGATCGTACACAGCGCCTCAGCCCGCGTGATCCCCACATAGGCCAGACGGCGCTCTTCTTCCAAGCCTTTGATTCCACTTTCATCCATCGACCGTTGTGACGGAAACAAACCGTCTTCCCATCCGGGCAGGAACACTGCGGGAAACTCCAATCCTTTCGACGCATGTAACGTCATGATCGACACTTTCGCACCGCCATCGTCGCTCTCATTGTCCATGATCAGGCTGACGTGTTCCAAAAACCCCTGCAGGTTCTCGAACTGCTCCAGCGCCTTGACCAGCTCTTTCAGGTTTTCCAACCGTCCCGGTGCTTCGGGCGTTTTGTCATTCTGCCACATGCCGGTATAACCGGACTCATCCAGGATGATCTCGGCCAGCTCCACATGGCTCATTTCTGGCGGGCCGTATTCCACCCGCGCCGGACCGGTCTCATTGTCCAAAACGTCATTGTCCACCTGCACCGGCATCACCGGCCCGCGCAGTTTCGCGTTCCAGCGCTCAATCCCGTCGATCAACAGCCGCAGCTGCGCCCCGCCCTTGCCGCCCAAACCGTCATTGGCCAGTAGAATCCGTGCCCCTTCCACAAGGTTCACGCCGTTTTCCCGCGCCGTCATCTGGATCTTCTGCTGCGCCTTATCGCCCAAGCCCCGCTTGGGGGTGTTCACAATCCGCTCAAACGCCAAATCATCATCCGGGCTGGTCACCACGCGAAAATAGGCCATCGCATCGCGAATTTCCAAACGCTCGTAAAACCGCGGCCCGCCGATCACGCGATACGGCAGCCCGATCGTCAGAAACCGGTCTTCGAACGCGCGCATCTGATGGCTGGCCCGCACCAGAATCGCCATATGATCAAGACTTACCGCCCCCATGCCCCGCGTCCCGCGCTGCATCGCCTCGATCTCGTCGCCAATCCAGCGTGCTTCTTCCTCACCGTCCCAATGGCCGATCAGGCGCACCTTCTCGCCGTCCTCTCGATCCGTCCACAGCGTCTTGCCCAGCCGCCCCTCATTGCCCGCAATCACACCCGACGCCGCCGCCAGAATATGCGGCGTCGAGCGGTAATTCTGCTCCAGTTTCACCACATGGGCGCCCGGAAAATCCGTCTCGAACCGCAGGATATTGCCCACCTCGGCCCCGCGCCAGCCATAGATCGACTGATCGTCATCCCCTACGCAACAGATGTTCTTATGCCCCTGCGCCAGCAACCGCAGCCACAGATACTGCGCCACGTTGGTATCCTGATACTCATCCACCAGAATATACTTGAACCAGCGCTGGTACTGCGCCAGCACATCACCATGCGTCTGGAAGATCGTCACCATATGCAGCAAGAGATCGCCAAAATCCGTCGCATTCAGCTCTTTCAATCGCGCCTGATAGGCCGCGTAAATCTCGCCCCCGCGGTGATTATAGGCAGCCGCATCCGCACTTGGCACCTTGTCTGGCGTCAAGGCACGGTTCTTCCAACCGTCGATGATCCCCGCCAGCATCCGCGCCGGCCAGCGCTTGTCGTCGATCCCCTCCGCCCGGATCAACTGCTTCAAAAGCCGCAGCTGGTCATCCGTATCCAGAATCGTGAAATTGCTCTTCAACCCGACCAGTTCCGCGTGACCGCGCAGCAGCTTCACACAAATCGCATGGAACGTCCCCAGCCAGGGCATCCCCTCAATCTGCTGGCCCAACATACTGCCCACGCGGGTTTTCATCTCCCGCGCCGCCTTGTTGGTAAAGGTCACCGCCAAAATCTCGTTCGGCCGCGCCCTTCCGGTGCTCATCAAATGCACAATCCGTGCCGTCAGTGCCTTGGTTTTACCGGTGCCAGCCCCCGCCAGCATCAAGACAGGCCCGTCCATCTGTTCGACCGCCGCCCGCTGTGCCGGGTTCAATCCGTCCAAATAGGGCTGCGGCCGTGCGGCCATGGCGCGCGCGGACAACGATGCGCCCTCAAAGGCGTCCATTTCATCAAAACTGCTCATCCTGTCAGCCTACCCAATTCCACAAAAAAGGAAAACCCATGTTCGCCACATGTTCCCCTGCTCTTTTTGGCCTTAAATACTGCTGCGCAACATCCGCCCCCGACACAAGCTCACCTGATATATCCCAAGCGCACAAGACACGTCGCCCTTACACTGCTGGACAATCGCAACCGATTGCCGCCAACTGCCCCGCAATGGATATGCACGCAAAATACCCCGCCCTGACCGACCTGCGCCAACGGGCCCAAAAACGCATCCCCAAATTTGTTTGGGAATACCTGGACAGCGGCACAGGGACCGAAGCCACCAAATCGCGCAATCGCAGCCAGCTCGATAAAATCGGCTTCCCCCCTTCCGTCCTGCACGGCGAATTCACGCCCGACCTTTCCGGCTCTCTACTCGGTCACCCTTTGCCGCTGCCGTTTGGCATCGCCCCCATTGGCATGTCCGGCCTGATTTGGCCCGACGCCGAAGGCCACCTTGCCCGCGCCAGTGCCGCACATAACATCCCCTACTGCATCTCGACCGTCGCAACCCAAAGCCCCGAGGACATCGCCCCGCATTTGGGCAAACACGCCTGGTTCCAGATGTATCCCCCCCGTGATCCGGACATCCGCGCCGATATGTTGGCCCGCGCCAGAACTGCTGGCTTCACCACACTTGTGCTCACCGTCGATGTCCCCGTTGCGTCGCGGCGCGAACGCCAGACCCGCTCGGGCCTGACCAGCCCGCCGCGCCTCACACCGCGCCTGCTGGCCCAAATCTCCACCCGTCCCGCCTGGGCGTTGGAAACCGCCAAACGCGGCATGCCCCATATGCGCGGGCTTGATAAATACACAAGCGCCGCCACCAAAGGTCTCTCCCCCACCGCCCATGTCGGCTATCTTCTCAGAACCGCACCCGACTGGGATTACGTCAAACGTTTGCGCGACGCATGGGATGGCGCCTTCATCATCAAAGGCGTGCTGCGCCCCGAAGACGCAACCAAACTTGACCAAATGGGCGCCGATGCCATCTGGGTCTCCAATCACGCGGGCCGCCAGTTTGATGCCGCCCCCGCCAGCATCGAAGCCCTGCCCGCCATCCGTGCCGCCACCCGGAAACCGATCCTCTTTGACAGCGGCGTTGAAACGGGTCTCGACATCCTGCGCGCCCTCGCCCTTGGGGCTGATTTCATCATGCTGGGCCGTGCGTTCCACTTTGCCCTTGCCGCCCTTGGCCCCAAAGGCATCGACCACCTGATCGACATCCTCGCCAAGGACCTAAGCGCCAATATGGGGCAATTGGGGGCCAGGAACCTGAAATCCCTGCCCGATCCGATCGTTTTGGACTAGTTCGTTATGCCAAATATTACGTTAATGTCGCAATTCTTGCGCTAACATGACCACCAGCTATTGCGCTGCAACGCAGCATCCCTAGAGTGCGGCAAAAGCGCCCACCAAAGGACTGCCAGCCATGCCCGATTTCAACAAAATCCTGATTGCCAACCGTGGTGAAATTGCCATACGCATCATGCGGGCCGCCAACGAAATGGGCAAAAAGACGGTTGCCGTCTACGCCGAAGAAGACAAACTCGGCCTGCACCGTTTCAAGGCCGATGAGGCCTATCGCATCGGCGAGGGCCTTGGCCCCGTCGCCGCCTACCTCGCCATTGATGAAATGATCCGCGTCGCCAAGGCTTCCGGCGCAGACGCGATCCACCCCGGCTATGGCCTCCTCTCGGAGAATCCCGATTTCGTTGACGCCTGCGAGAAAAATGGAATCACCTTCATCGGTCCACGGGCCGAAACCATGCGCGCCCTGGGTGATAAAGCCTCCGCCCGCCGGGTCGCAGTCGAGGCAGGCGTCCCCGTCATCCCCGCCACCGAAGTCCTTGGCGACGATATGAACGCGATCCGCAAGGAAGCCGCCAAAGTCGGCTACCCCTTTATGCTGAAAGCGTCTTGGGGCGGTGGTGGGCGCGGCATGCGTCCGATCTATGACGAAAGCGAACTCGAAGAAAAAGTCCTTGAGGGCCGCCGCGAAGCCGAAGCCGCTTTCGGCAACGGCGAAGGTTACCTTGAGAAAATGATCCTCAAGGCCCGTCACGTCGAGGTGCAAATCTTGGGCGACAAACATGGCGAAATCTACCATCTGTTCGAGCGCGACTGCTCCGTCCAGCGCCGCAACCAGAAGGTTGTTGAACGCGCCCCGGCCCCTTACCTAAGTGACGCACAACGCGCCGAAATCTGCGCTTTGGGCCGCAAAATATGCGCCCATGTCGGCTATGAATGCGCCGGCACCGTCGAATTCCTGATGGATATGGCCGACGGCAAATTCTACTTCATCGAAGTGAACCCGCGCGTACAGGTTGAACACACCGTCACCGAAGAAGTCACCGGCATCGACATCGTACAGGCGCAAATCCTGATCGCCGAGGGCAAGACCATTGCCGAGGCAACCGGCAAAGTCAGCCAAGAGGATATTGTCCTCACCGGCCATGCCCTGCAAACCCGCATCACGACCGAAGATCCTCTGAACAATTTTATCCCTGACTATGGCCGCATCACCGCTTTCCGCGAGGCCACGGGCATGGGCATCCGCCTTGACGGGGGCACGGCTTATTCCGGCGGTGTCATCACCCGGTACTACGACAGCCTGCTGATGAAAGTCACCGCCAAGGCGCAAACGCCGCAAGCCGCCATCGCCCGCATGGACCGCGCCCTGCGCGAATTCCGCATCCGCGGCGTGGCCACCAACATCGCCTTTGTCGAGAACCTGCTCAAACACCCGACCTTCCTCGACAACACCTATCACACCAAATTCATTGACGAGACGCCGGACCTTTTCAGCTTCAAAAAGCGCCGCGACCGGGCTACAAAAGTGCTGACCTACATTGCCGACATCTCTGTCAACGGCCACCCCGAGACGAAAGGCTATCCGCGCCTGTCCCCAACCGTGCGCCAGCCCAAACCGCCGGCCAACCGCGCAGAACCGATGATGGGCACCCGAAATCTTTTGGAACAAAAGGGCCCACAGGCCGTCGCGGACTGGATGTCCCAACAACGCCAGTTGCTGATCACGGACACCACAATGCGGGACGGCCACCAATCGCTGCTCGCCACCCGCATGCGCAGCCACGACATGATCAAGGTCGCGCCCGCCTATGCCGCCAACCTGCCAACCCTGTTCAGCGTCGAATGCTGGGGCGGGGCGACCTTTGATGTGGCCTATCGATTCTTGCAGGAATGCCCGTGGCAACGCCTGCGCGACCTGCGCGAACGCATGCCAAACATCATGACACAAATGCTGCTGCGTGCCTCCAACGGCGTCGGCTATACCAACTACCCCGACAACGTGGTGCAGTTTTTTGTCAAACAGGCCGCCGAATCCGGTGTTGACGTCTTCCGCGTCTTTGACAGCCTCAACTGGGTCGAAAACATGCGCGTCGCGATGGACGCGGTGATTGACGCGGGCAAGGTCTGCGAAGGTACAATCTGCTACACCGGTGATATCTTTGACCCCGAGCGCGCAAAATACGACCTCAAATATTACGTCGCCATGGGCAAGGAACTGAAAGCCGCCGGTGCCCATATCCTTGGCCTCAAGGACATGGCGGGCCTCCTGAAACCGGCACAAGCCCGCGTGCTGGTCAAAGCGCTTAAATCCGAAGTGGGCCTGCCGATCCACTTCCACACCCATGACACGGCAGGCATTGCCAGCGCCACGATCCTTGCCGCAAGCGAAGCAGGCGTCGACGCTGTTGACTGCGCCATGGATGCATTTTCCGGCAATACATCGCAAGCCACGCTCGGTTCTGTCGTTTCGGCCCTCAAACATACCGACCGCGATACCGGCCTGTCGATGCAGGCGGTGCGCGAAATCTCGGACTACTGGGAAGAGGTCCGCCACCAGTACGGCGCTTTTGAAACCGGTATGCAGGCCCCGTCATCCGAGGTCTATCTGCACGAAATGCCCGGCGGCCAGTTCACCAACCTCAAGGCACAAGCCGCCTCTCTCGGGCTCGAAGACCGCTGGCCCGAAGTCGCCCGCACCTATGCGGATGTGAACCAGATGTTCGGCGATATCGTCAAGGTCACGCCGTCCAGCAAGGTCGTCGGCGACATGGCCCTGATGATGGTCTCCCAAGGTCTGACCCGCGCCCAGGTCGAAGACCCCGCCACCGACGTGGCCTTTCCCGACTCCGTCATCGACATGATGCGCGGCAACCTTGGTCAACCTCCCGGCGGCTTCCCCGAAGCAATTGTCGCCAAAGCCCTTAAAGGCGAAAAACCCAACCTTGAGCGCCCCGGCAAACACCTTGAACCGGTCGACATCGACGCCACCCGCGCCGATCTTTCCAAACAACTCGACGGCAAGGAAATCGACGACGAGGACCTCGCCGGTTACCTGATGTATCCCAAGGTTTTCCTCGATTACATGGGCCGCCATCGCCAGTACGGCCCTGTGCGCACCCTGCCAACACAAACCTTCTTCTATGGTATGGATCCCTCCGAGGAAATCAGCGCCGAAATCGACCCCGGCAAGACGCTTGAAGTGCGCTTGCAAGCCGTGGGCGAAACCAGCGAAGACGGCGAAGTCAAAGTATTCTTTGAACTCAACGGTCAACCCCGTGTGATCCGCGTGCCCAACCGTCTGGTCAAGGCAACCACGATCCAGCGCCCCAAGGCCGACGCGACAAACGAAAACCACATCGGCGCACCGATGCCCGGCGTTGTGGCAAGCGTCGGCGCTGTTGTCGGCCAGCAGGTGCATGCAGGTGATTTGTTACTCACCATCGAAGCCATGAAGATGGAAACCGGCATCCACGCTGAACGCGACGCGGTGGTGAAAGCCGTGCATGTGACCGCAGGTGGCCAGATTGATGCGAAGGACTTGCTGGTAGAGTTGGAGTAAGCCCGCACTCCGGCAGAGCGACGCTGCAGTGGGATTACCCCTGCAGCGCCGAACTCCGTCGCTGACCTACGGCCTTCATGCGGTTTACCCCTCAGACAGCGCGACGGCCGAAAAGCGATGCTCTTTCAGCTTTGCTTTTGCCGTGATGGCCTCCGTCGATCCCGCCCCCCTCGAGCATATTGGTTTGCACGAGGATCGCGCTCTTGCGCTCACTGTCTTCAATATCGGCCACAAAATCGAATAGCCGTTCGCAGGACTTTTCGATCTTCGTCACCAAAATAGTATATTTGTTTTCGTCCATCCGCACTGTTTGCAGGCCGCGCACTTGCCGCATTACATTGTAAAGCATCGGTTGAAATTCCTCGACACACTGACGGGTGAACTGATCAAGCACCGCCTCCACATGGAGACGCATGCTCGCCTCGTCCTCTATCCCCTTGTTCAATGCCGCCTTTTGCAAGACGTTTATGGACGCCCGCCTCACCGACTCCAACGAGACGTCTTCTTTTTTGATGAAATCGCTGCATCCATTTGTCATGGCCGCGATTGCCACATCTATGTCGTCATCGCCCGTGACCATAATAACCGCTGCCGAACGGTTTTTCTCGCTGAGTTGAATGGCATTCAGCGCCAGCAAACCATCACCATCAGGCATATTGAAATCAAGAAAGATCAGATTGAATACGTCTGATGCCAGCGCTGATCCCATATCCTCAAGCGTTGCGGCCTCGACAATATGGGTTTCGAAATCAAGATCGTTGCAGATGCGCCGGATGCGCGCGCGGTCAAACCGCTCGTCATCAACGATCAGGACGCTGGCAATAGTCGGAAGTTGTGGCGAGCGCTTTTGCGCATTCACCTTGATGCGTTTGATACTCAATGGGCAGACCCCCTATATGTCTCCCCACTATGCCCCTGCAGAGATTAAGAATTACCCAAGATAAAAGTGGCGATTTGTCACGAAACGGACGAATATCAGCACATGCACCTCTCCGCCCTCACCCTCATCATCCCCGACTACGACGCCGCCATCGCCTATTATTGCGAGACACTTGGTTTTGTGCTGGAACAAGACATTGACCAGGGGCACAAACGCTGGGTCCGCATCGCCCCGTCCAAAGGGGCGCAAACCGGCTTTATCCTCGTCCGCGCCGCAACCGCCGAACAAACAGGGGCCATTGGCAAACAGGGCGCAGGCCGTGTCTGGCTTTTTCTTGAAACCGGCGATTTTGCCGTCGATCACGCCCGCCTGACCGCCGCTGGCGTCCAGTTTGAGGAATCGCCCCGCCACGAACCCTATGGCACCGTCGCTGTTTTCTCAGATATCTACGGCAACCGCTGGGATCTGATCGAATACAGCTAGGGCCTGACATATGCCCCCGTTCAACCTGTCGCATTGCCACTGGCCCACGCCCTGCTACTTTTGATCCGTCCGATCAAGAGAACCGCAATGCCCTATAAATGGATCACCCCACCCGACGCCCCGCGTCAACAGCTGCGCCTTTGGCCACATCAGTCCCTGTCGGCGCGCGGTTTTACCGGCTTTATCTTCGCAACTTTCGTGATGATTCTAATCCCCACCTTGGCCCTGCTTGGCACGGTGCTGTTATGGGGATTGCTGCCCTTTGTCCTCATGGCCGTCGCCGGCATATATTTCGCCCTGCAATCAAACCACAAGTCCCGCCAGATCGAAGAAATCCTGACCCTTGATTCCGAAACCGCACGGCTGGTCCACACCACGCCAAAGGGCGAAGTGAAGGAATGGCAGTGCAACCGCTATTGGACAAAGGTCACGCGTTACGACTCGGACGGACCTGTACCGCATTATGTGACCCTGCGCGGCGAAGGCCGCGAGGTCGAGATTGGCGCCTTCCTTAGCGAGGAAGAGCGTATCGCGCTTTACGATGACCTGCAGCGCAGCCTGCGCCGGTGATGCACCCGCTGGTGTATACAGGGTGCATGGGGGGTGTACGGGGGGTGACGTTTAACAAAAGGTTGTCCACCTCTCATGCATCACATCAGAAATGGGCAGGAAGATATTGAAACAAAAGGAATTACCATATCCGCCTGACAGGACGTCACCAGCAGGAACGCGCAACACGCCCAAGCCGCGCACCACCAAAGATTCCGTTAAAATCCCTGCGCCAGAACAGCCCTTCGACTGTTAACTTAAGCGATCCTTCACCATTGGCCCGACCTTGCCGAAATCCATCTGGCCGGTGTATCTGGCCTTCAACGCGCCAATCACCTTGCCCATATCGCGAATGCTCTCGGCACCGATTTCGGAAATCGCAGCTTCGACAGCCGCCGCCGTCTCGTCTTCATTCAACTGGCGCGGCAGATATTCTTCGATGATCGTGATCTCCGAACGTTCCCGCTCTGCCAGATCAAGGCGCCCGCCCTCTTCGTAGGCGCGCGCAGATTCCAACCGTTGCTTGGACATTTTGCCAAGAATCGCAAGCACTTCGCTTTCGGGCACACCGTCGTCGTTGCCAGTGGCCCGGGCCGCAATATCCTTGTCTTTGATCGCCGCATTGATCAGACGCAAGGTGGACAGCCGTGCGGCGTCCTTATCCCTCATCGCCTGTTTCAGAGCATCCGTGATGCGCGTGCGCAGAACCATCGTTTTGCCGCCTTGTTCTATGAATTTTTCAAGATCGCGACCATACCCAAACTCCCCCAGCGACGCAATGCCATTACCGCAAGGTTAAGGCCATGAAATCATGAGATATCTTATTTCCGCTTGATCCTTGACCCTGCCCATGCGGACCAGTATCTACGGCATCGTTTACCCACCACATTCATGTCCCGGAGACTGCCCATGCGCCCCACCGCCTGCCTTGCCCTCGCTGATGGATCGCTGTTTTACGGAATGGGGTTCGGGGCCACCGGCCAGACCGTCGCAGAGCTGTGTTTCAACACCGCGATGACCGGATATCAGGAAATCATGACTGACCCGTCATATGCAGGCCAGATCGTGACCTTCACCTTCCCCCATATCGGCAACACCGGCACAAACCCGCAAGACGACGAAACCGCTGATCCGGTTGCGGCAGGTATGGTGGTTAAATGGATGCCCACCGATCCGTCCAACTGGCGCAATGTGCAAGACCTGTCGCCGTGGCTGGCCGCGCGCGGACGCATTGCGATCGGGGGCATTGACACACGGCGCTTGACCCGCGCCATCCGCCATCAAGGGGCGCCGCATGTGGCGCTTGCCCATGATCCGGACGGCAATTTCGACATCGAAGCGCTCGTTAAGGCCGCGCGTGGGTTTGCCGGTCTTGAAGGTATGGATCTGGCCCGCGAGGTAACCTGTGCGCAGTCTTACCGCTGGGATGAGATGCGTTGGGCTTGGCCGGATGGATATTCGCAACAGATTGATCCGAAACACAAAGTTGTTGCAGTGGATTATGGCGCCAAGCGCAATATCCTGCGCTGTCTGGCATCTGCGGGATGTGATGTGACGGTTTTGCCGGCCACGGCAACCTATGACGATATCATGGCGCATAATCCGGACGGTGTGTTCCTTTCTAACGGTCCGGGTGATCCGGCCGCCACCGGTGAATACGCCGTACCGATGATCCGTGACGTGCTGGACAAAACCGACCTGCCGGTCTTTGGTATTTGTCTGGGTCATCAGATGCTGGCGCTGACCTTGGGCGCCAAGACCATCAAGATGAGCCACGGCCACCACGGCGCCAACCATCCGGTCAAGGACAACGACACAGGCAAGGTCGAAATCACCTCGATGAACCATGGTTTCGCCGTAGATGCACAAACCCTGCCGGACGGTGTGGTGGAAACCCATGTTTCACTGTTTGACGGTTCCAATTGTGGCATCCGCATGGAGGGGCGCCCAGTCTGGTCCGTTCAGCACCACCCGGAGGCCTCTCCCGGTCCACAGGACAGCTATTATCTGTTCGAACGCTTCGCCGCGGCCATGCAAGATAAAAAGTCTGTTAAAGAACCCGCGTAAACGGCAGGCTCCAAAAACACTGTTAACACGTCGTTAACTGAACACTGCCAAAGTCCTTACAGTCAAACTGTAAGGTCCCCAAATGAGCAATCTGCGGCTGCATCTCATTGATCCGCAAGCGGCACGGCCCCTCCGCCCGTCGATGCCGCTTGGGCGACATTTGATCGAGGCGGGCGCGATCAGAAACAGCGACCTGATACATGCGCTGGATTTACAAAACCATGTCGATGCGCCCTTGGGTGAAATACTCATGTCCGAAGGGCTCGCACATCCACGCGATGTGCTTGAGGCGCTGGCAAGACAACATAACACCCAATTCATCGACCTGCGCGACGATCCTCCGCAGCGGGGGCTGGGGCACCGCCTGCCCGCCAGCCTTTGCCTTGAATATCGCGCAATTGGCTGGCTCGACATGGGGGGATCACTGATTGTCGCCACCAGCCAGCCGCACCGGTTTGCCACCCTGCGCCGCGCTTTGGGCGACCGGGCCCCCGCAATTCTTCCTGTAGTCGCGAATGAACAGCAAATCCAAGACGAGATTACCCGAACTTACGGCGACGAACTGGCCCATAAAGCGGCAAACCGCGTGCCTGCTGCCCTTAGCTGCCGCGGTTGGGGGAATGCAGGGCGCAGCCGCCTGTTATGGGCGTTGGCCCTTATCACGCCCTTGCTGGTTGCATTGGTTGCGGCCCCGATGGGAACACTGGTCACGGCCACCCTATTTGCCCTTGTCACACTAGTGATGACAACCGCACTCAAGGCTGCCGCCCTTTGGTCCCAGATTGTGGCCAAGACAGCAGAGACACCGCTGCCCTTCATCGCGAAATCAGCTTTGCCTTACCGCTTGCCAAGAGTGTCGATCATGGTGCCCCTCCTGAAAGAGAAAGAAATTGCCGGCGCTTTGGTGGCGCGACTGAACAAGCTCACCTACCCCAAATCACTGCTGGATGTTGTGTTGGTGTTAGAAGAAAGTGATGCGACCACCAAAGAAACCCTTGGACGCACCGTTTTGCCATCTTGGATCAGCGTCATTGCCGTGCCTGCAAGGGGGGGATTGACGACCAAACCGCGGGCGTTGAACTATGCCCTGGATTTTTGCAAAGGCAGCATCATCGGCGTTTGGGATGCAGAAGACGCCCCGGAACCCGACCAGTTGGAACGGGTTGTCAGCCGCTTTCACACGGCCCCTGAGAATGTCGCCTGCCTGCAGGGCATTCTCGACTACTACAACCCGCGCGCCAACTGGCTGGCCCGGTGCTTTACCATTGAATACGCAACCTGGTGGCGCGTCATGTTGCCAGGTGTCGCGCGTCTGGGACAGGTCATTCCACTGGGCGGCACCACCCTGTTTTTCCGCCGGAACATATTGGAAAAACTGGCAGGATGGGACGCGCATAACGTTACCGAGGACGCCGATCTGGGCCTGCGCTTGGCGCGGGCAGGCTATGTCACCGAACTGCTGCCAACTGTTACCTACGAAGAGGCCAATTGTCGCCTTTGGCCGTGGGTACGGCAACGCTCGCGTTGGTTAAAGGGGTTCCTGATCACGTGGTGCGTCCACATGCGCGATCCCCGACAATTGCTTCGTGATCTCGGGTGGGTGCGGTTCATTGGCGTCCAGACCATGCTGTTGGCCACTGTCGCACAATTCACCTGCGCACCGCTGTTGTGGTCGTTCTGGCTGGCTCTTCTCGGCCTTAAGCATCCGATTGAACACAGCCTTGGCAGCACGGCACTTTGGTCGATGGTGGTGTTTTTTATCCTATCTGCCACGTTGAACCTTGGCATGTCGCTCGTGGCTGTTTCCGGCAAGGCGCACCGCCATCTAATGTGGTGGGTGTTCACCACGCCGTTCTACTATCCGCTTGGCACGCTGGCCGCTTTGAAAGGCTTGATTGAATTCGTCATCAGCCCGTTTTTCTGGGACAAGACCGAACATGGAGTGACGCCACTACAAGACGCGCCTGCACCTGTTTTACCTCTCGAAAAACCGCAGCTTGTTGTGGCAGCCCCGCTTCCGCAACTGACGTTTCGCAGACGCTATCAAAGGCGTGCGTCAGATCATTCAGAGGAACGCGCCCGGGCCTAGCTGTCGCTGTCCAAACCCGCTGCGACCTGCTTCAGCCGAGTCACGAAAGCCACCGATATATGGGCCCGCAACGCCTCGCTCGCGCCCTCTTCATCGCGGGCTTCGATCATAGACACGATGCGTGCGTGTTCGGCCTGCGCGATCTCGCCGCGCCCTTCCGCCGCCAGTGACGTCGTCGCCATCAAAGCCATCGACCGGTAAACCAGGTCCAACTGCTGCACCAGATAGCGGTTGTGTGAAGCCAGATGCACCTGTTTGTGAAACCGCCGGTTGCTGCGGGACAGCGCTTCGGGCTGGTCGATCAACGCATTGTCCGCCTCCACCATCTCGCGCAATACACGTACCTCTTCGGATGTAGCATGGCGTGCGGCCAAACGGGCGGCCAACCCCTCAAGTTCTCCGCGCACCGCATATAGTTCGGCGGTCTGGTTGTGATCCAGCGATGCCACGATCAGGCTGCGCCCTTCGCGGGCCAGCAACGATTGCGTCTCGAGCCGCTGCAATGCTTCGCGGATCGGCGTGCGTGAAACCTTGAACCGCTCGGCCAGCTCGCTTTCCACCAGCCGGTCACCGGGACGGTAGGTCCCTCCGTCGATCGCATCCAGAATGAGCGAATAGGCATCGGTTGAACCGGGTTTGGGCGCCGCCATTGGTATATTCCTTTAAAGTTGGCGCATCCTACCCATGAGCCGCATTTGCGCAAGCACCCGACTTGCACGAACGGCCTGAACCCCCTAACGATGCACAGATGCCACGTGATGCCTTCTCACATGTTGATACTTGGGTCTTCGACCTCGACAACACTCTATACCCGCCTTCTGCGCGGCTGTTCGACCATATCGAATTGCGCATGACCGCATGGGTGATGGACACGCTCAAAGTAAACAAGGCCGAGGCCGACCGGTTGCGGGTTCACTATTGGCGCACGCATGGTACAACACTGGCGGGGCTGATGCGCGAACATGACGTTGATCCCGAACCCTATCTTGTGGACGTCCACGACATCCCGATGGACAGCCTGACACCCGACCCCGCGTTAGCCGCCCGCATCCGCGCCCTGCCCGGACGGTGCATTGTCTATACAAACGGCTGTGCGCCCTATGCTGAGCGGGTGCTGGCCGCGCGCGGACTGTCAGGCCTGTTTGATGCAGTTTACGGCGTCGAACATGCGGGGTTTCTGCCGAAACCGGAACGCGCCGCCTTTGACCGGGTCTTTGCCGCGGATGGTGTGATGCCTGCCAGCGCCGCCATGTTCGAAGACGATCCGCGCAACCTTGCCGCCCCGTTCCAAATGGGTATGCGTACCGTACATGTGGCCCCAGACGCGCTGGAGGCCGACCATGCCGAAGCCGCCCATATCGAGTATCATACGGACGATTTGTCTCACTTCCTTAGCCGACTGACAGGTTAGAGTGCTGCCATGAAATATGATTGCGATATCCTGATCTCCGGTGGCGGCATTGCCGGTCTGACAGCGGCTGCCGCCTTTGGCACCGCCGGTTTTGACGTGATTTGCGTCGATCCTGCGCCGCCGATCACGCAACGTGATGCCCTCGGGGCCGACATGCGCTCTACAGCGATGTTGCAACCGGCCCGCGCCGTCCTGGAGAATGCCGGTCTTTGGGAAAGGCTGGCGTCGCACGCTGCTCCATTGCAGATCATGCGTGTCATCGACGCAGGGGGGGATCTGGCCGAGCCGCGCGTGACCCGTGATTTCGATGCCTCCGAGATATCAAAACAACCTTTTGGCTGGAACTTCCCCAACTGGCTGCTGCGCCGCGAGTTGTTGGAACGGCTCAAGCTGCTAGGCAACGTCGATTTTCGTGCGGGCACCGGCACCACATCGCTGTTCACCCGTACCGCCAGCGCCAAAGTAGGGCTCACCGATGGCACCCGTATTGTCACCGGATTGGTCATTGCCGCAGACGGGCGCGACAGCCCGATGCGACAGGCAGCGGGCATTACGGTAAAAACACGGCGCTACGGCCAAAAGGCGCTGGCTTTTGCCGTCACCCACCCGATCCCGCATGAACATGTCTCGACCGAAATTCACCGTACAGGCGGACCTTTCACCTTGGTCCCGCTGCCGGACCGTGACGGGCTACCGTCCTCAGCGATTGTCTGGATGGACGACGGTGCCGAAACGCTGGCCCGTGCCGACCTGGAAGTCTCCGCTTTCGAGGCGGCGATGTCCGAACGCTCCTGTTACATCCTTGGCCCACTCACCCTTGCCAGCCCCCGCAACGTCTGGCCGATCATCAGCCAGCATGCCGACCGTCTGTCGGGCGAACGCATCGCCCTGATTGCGGAAGCCGCCCATGTGCTGCCGCCCATAGGGGCGCAGGGGCTGAACATGTCCCTGCAGGACCTCGCCACCCTGCTGGAACTTGCCGAAGCGCACCGCGACACATTGGGTGACGCCGCAATGCTGGAAGCCTATCACAAGGCCCGCTACCGCGATGTGCAACTGCGTATCAACGGGATCGACCTGCTCAACCGGGTCTCGCAAGCCAGCAGCCCGATCGCGCGCGATGTCCGAGCAAAGGGTCTGGACGCGCTTTACGCCATGGCACCGGTGCGCAAACTGCTGATGCAGATGGGGCTTGGCGTACGCTGACGCCACCTGCCTCTTAAGATGCAAGTGCTCTACACCCTCGCGGCTAAAGAACCCGGTCCAGCACTGCGCCAAGACGTCCCAACGTCGCGTCGACATCATAAAGTTTGTCTAGCCCGAACAACCCCAGACGGAAGGTGCTAAACCCTTCGGGTTCGCCCACTTGCAAGGGCACACCGGCGGCAATCTGCATGCCTTCCGCCGCGAATTTTTTGCCGTTCTGAATTTCAGGATCGCTGGTGTAACTCACCACTACACCCGGTGCGCCAAACTCTTCTGCCGCGACGGAAATCACCCCCTTATCCGCCAACATCCTGCGCACCCCGTCACCCAAAGCCCATTGCGCCTCTTTGAGACGGCCAAATCCATACGCCTTGGTCTCAAGAATCGTGTCGCGAAAGCTGCGCAATGCGTCCGTCGGCAGGGTTGCATGATAGGCATGGCCGCCATCCTCATAGGCTTTCATGATGGCCCGCCATTTACCCAGATCAATCGCAAAACTATCCGACGTTGTTTCTGCCAACCGTGCCTCGGCCCGCGCCGACATCATCACCAATCCCGCCGAGGGGGAAGCCGACCAGCCTTTTTGCGGGGCGGAAATCAACACATCCACACCCAGCGCCTTCATATCCACCCAGATACATCCCGACGCGATGCAATCCAGCACCATCAGCGCCCCGACCTCATGCGCCGCATTCGCCATTGCAGCGATATAGTCATCCGGCAGGATCACCCCTGCGCTGGTTTCCACATGCGGGGCAAAAACAACCTGCGGCTTTTCATCTTGAATAGCAGTCACAACATCCTCAATCGGGGCCGGTGCAAAGGGGCTAACCGGTGCATTGCCTTGCGGTCGCGCCTTCATCACTGTGGTTCTGGCGGTTAATCCGCCGGTTTCGATGATCTGCGACCAGCGATAGGAAAACCAGCCATTGCGCACCACCAGCACCTCGGCACCGCGTGCGAACTGACGGGCAACCGCCTCCATCCCAAATGTGCCGCCACCAGGGATCAACGCCACTGCATCGGCATTATATACCTCGCGCAGCAGGCCCGATATGTCGCGCATCACCTGCTGGAAACTGCCGCTCATGTGATTCAACGACCGGTCGGTAAATACGACCGAAAATTCTTCGAGACCCGTCGGGTCCACCGTATCAAGCAATGCCATTTCTCTATCCTTTGTGCAGGTCTCCAGACAGGACTATAGCGCCCAATCTCCCTTGGCCAATCCAAATCGCCCGGTCCCTGGTGCAACACAGGCACTTCGCGTTTCCTTTGAAACCACAGATTTCCTAAAGCGGCCCCGCCAGACGCTCCTCGCTCAGAAGCACATTTGCCTCGACATCTCCCGCCCCCGGCAAAGTCATGATACGCCGCCGCAGCACCCTTTCAAAATCCGGCAAATCCCGTGCCACCACCCGCAAGCGGTAATCATAAAGGCCCAGAACATGCTCGACCGTTTGAACCTCGGGAACCGCAGCCACCGCCCGTTCGAAATCCTCGAGCGAGACATGGCCCTTGCGGGCCAGCTTGATCCCCAGAAAAACCGTGACACCAAAACCCAGCTTTTCGGCATCCAGACGCAGCCGCTGCCCGCCCAGCACGCCCGCGTCCTCCAATCGCCTGATCCTGCGCCATGTCGCAGGTTGCGACAGCCCATAGCGTCTACCCAATGCACTGGCCGATTGGCGGGCATTGCGCGCCAGACTTGCAATCAGCTGCCGGTCGATGTCATCCAGTTCAATCATAGCGGCAAACTCTCGTCCGCTTTGATCCGCGCAACATGCATCAGCGCTTCGATATCGGCGATATGGGGCAAGGTCAGGATCCGACTGCGGTAAATCTGCTGATAATGCGCCATATCCCGCGCGATGATCGACAGGCGCACATCCACACGCCCCAGAAAGGTCTGCACTTCGATGACCTCCGGCACCAGCCGCGCCTCTGCCAGAAACACGTCAAAGGCGTTGCCCTGCGTCTTGTCCAACGTCACCCGCAAAGACACCTCGACTGCATAACCAAGTGCTGTCCAGTTCACGACCCTACCCAACCCCTGGATGATGCCCTCCTCTTCCATCCGCCCGATCCGCCGCGCCGCCTTTCCCGGTGTCATTCCACACCGCTGCGCCAGTTCTCCCGGCGACAGACTCGGCTCCGCCTGCCAATAACGCAATAAACGCCGATCCAGATCATCAAGCATGAATTATCCAATTTATCTACTTTTGACGCATTAACATCTTCATCTTGCCAAATAAACTCATAAATCCAACCTACACCTTCGTGCAGCAACCGCTATGGTCGCCCACAGAACACTCCAACCCGAAGGATAATACCAATGCGCGTTTATTATGACCGTGACTGTGACGTGAACCTGATCAAGGACAAGAAAGTTGCCATTCTCGGCTATGGCTCCCAGGGTCACGCCCACGCCCTTAACCTGCGCGACAGCGGCGCGAAAAACCTTGTCGTCGCTTTGCGCGAAGGCTCCAAATCTGCTGCCAAAGCCGAAGGCGAAGGCCTCAAGGTGATGGACATCGCATCCGCCGCCGCATGGGCCGATGTGATCATGTTCACCATGCCCGACGAACTGCAGGCCGACACCTACAAGAAATACGTGCACGACAACATCCGTGAAGGCGCTGCCATCGCATTTGCGCACGGTTTGAACGTCCACTTCGGTCTGATCGAGCCGAAAGAAGGCATCGACGTCATTATGATGGCGCCAAAGGGTCCGGGCCACACGGTACGGGGCGAATACACCAAAGGCGGCGGTGTGCCCTGCCTTGTGGCCGTCGACAAAGACGCTTCCGGCAAAGCGCTGGAAATCGGCCTGTCCTATTGTTCTGCCATCGGTGGCGGGCGTTCGGGCATCATCGAAACCGACTTCCGCGAAGAATGTGAAACCGATCTGTTCGGCGAACAGGCGGTTCTCTGTGGCGGCATCGTCGAGCTGATCCGCATGGGTTTCGAGACACTGGTTGAAGCCGGTTACGAGCCGGAAATGGCTTACTTCGAATGTCTGCACGAAACCAAGCTGATCGTTGACCTGATTTATGAAGGCGGCATCGCCAACATGGATTATTCGATCTCCAATACTGCTGAATACGGCCAGTATGTCTCTGGTCCGCGCATCCTGCCCTACGACGAAACAAAGGCACGGATGAAAGCAGTTCTCAGCGACATCCAGTCCGGCAAATTCGTCCGCGACTTCATGCTGGAAAACGCGGTTGGCCAGCCCACGATCAAAGCGTCCCGTCGTTCCAACGACGAACACCAGATCGAAGTTGTCGGCGGCAAACTGCGCGACATGATGCCGTGGATCTCCGCAGGCAAAATGGTCGACAAATCCAAGAACTAAGGTTCGTTTCCATCTCATCTACGAAAAGGGCGGCTTGCGGGCCGCCCTTTTTTCTGGGGCAACCGGATTTCAATAGTTCGACCCACGGCGAACGACTTGTCATTGACCCTGCTGCCACACCCGCCTAAGCGGTTGGAATGACCCAAGCACCCGAAATCACCTATAAAAGCTGGCTGATGGTTGCCACATTGGCCTTTGTCTGGGGTGGCACCTTTATGGTGACCGAAGTCGCGCTAACCGGCATGACACCTTTTTGGCTTGCCGCCTCGCGCATCGGATTTGCCGCCGTGGTGATGGCCATGATTTGGGGCGGGCGCGGTTTCACATTGTTTCAAACCTCCCCTTCACCAGCGGACATCATCATGCTGGTTGTCGTCAGCGGTCTTAGCGGCGCAATCCCGTTCGCCCTGCTGGCATGGGGGCAACAACACGTCACATCCGGTTTTGCGGGGGTGTCGATGGCATCATCCGCGCTGATCGTCCTGCCTTTGGCTCATTTTCTTGTGCCCGGAGAGCGGATGACATGGCGGCGGGTGCTGGGTTTTGTCATCGGTTTTTGCGGTGTTGCCCTGCTCATCGGGGGACAGGCATTCGAAAGCTCGGGCCAGACACTGGAAACCGCAGGGCGTTTCGCCTGCATCGGCGCGGCAAGTTGCTATGCGCTCAGCTCCATTCTGATGCGCCGTCTGCCCCCCATCGACGCCATCGGCCTCTCTACAATCTTGCTGCTTATCGGTTCTGCGTTAAGCATCTCTTTCGCCCTCACCGCAGAAGGGTTACCGCAGATACCCACCGGCAAGATTCTGCTGGTGCTGGTTTTTCTGGGGCTGGTCCCGACTGCGGCAGCAAATTTGCTGCGCGTTCTGGTGATACGCAGCGCAGGTCCTGTGTTCATGAGCCTGGTCAACTACCAGTTACCGGTATGGTCCGTCATTCTGGGGGCATTGATCCTGTCAGAGCCGCTGCCACCCGCTCTGCTTTATGCGATGGGGCTGATACTTATGGGTGTCGGGCTAAGCCAATACGGCGCTTTACGCAGGTTGTTTTCCGCAAAAGCGTAAGCAGGCGCGTCTTGCCCTGCTTACGTAACGGCCTGTTCAACCGCTGCAACCACGCTATCGACAACCTGCTCCATCAGCCCGGCATCCTCATGCTCTGCCATAACCCGCACCAGCGGTTCGGTGCCGGATTTGCGGATCAGCAACCGCCCACCGCCGGACAGATCCGCCTCGGCCTGTTTGATCGCTGCGATCACCTGCGCCTCTTCCAATGGCAGTTGACCCGTCTCAAAACGCACGTTTTTCAACAGTTGCGGCACCTTCTCAAATTGGTGCAAAAGTGCCGATGCCGGTTTTCCTGACCGCACCATTTCGGCCAGAAACTGTAAACCTGCCATCAGACCGTCACCGGTTGTCGCGTGATCGGTCATGACGATATGGCCAGATTGCTCACCACCTAGATTGTAACCGCCCTGCCGCATCCGTTCGACCACATAACGGTCACCGACATTGGTGCGTTCCAACCGCAACCCGCGTTCGTTCAGGAAATTCTCCAGCCCAAGATTGCTCATCACGGTGGCAACCAGCGCGCTGCCTTTCAGGCGGTCTTCTTCAGCCCAACGCGCGGCCATCAGCGCCATGAACTGATCGCCGTCACCGACCTGACCCTTTTCATCTATCAGGATCACCCGGTCCGCGTCACCATCAAGACAAATTCCAACATCCGCGCCATGTGCGACAATCATTTCCGCCGCGGATTGCGGATGGGTCGATCCGCAGCCTTCGTTGATGTTATGACCGTTCGGCGACACCCCCATCGGGATCACATCCGCCCCCAATTCCCAAAGCGTCATGGGGGCGACATGGTGCGCAGCACCGTTGGCACAATCAATGACAACCTTCAGCCCATCAAGCCGCATGCGGCGGGGAAACGACGATTTCACCCGCTCGATATAGCGAAACCGGCTGTCATCTATCCGTTTGGCGCGGCCGATTTCGGCAGCCGGTGCAAGCTCCACCCCAGACTCCACCAGCGCCTCGATGTCATTCTCGACTTCGTCCGACAGTTTGAAACCGTCAGGTCCGAAAAACTTGATCCCGTTGTCATGAGCCGGATTATGACTGGCCGAGATCATCACCCCCAGATCCGCCCGCATCGAGCGCGTCAGCAACCCCACCGCCGGTGTCGGCACCGGCCCCAGCAACAGCACATTCATGCCGGTGCTGGTCAAACCGGCGGTCAGGGCGTTTTCAAACATATAGCCGGAAAGCCGCGTATCCTTGCCGATCACCACGCGATGAACAGCAGAGCCGTCATTGCGAAAATACCGCCCCACCGCCGCGCCGATGCGCAGGGCCATGTCAGGGGTCATCGGGTGAATATTGGCTGTGCCGCGCACGCCGTCGGTACCAAAAAGTGTGCTCATACTTGTCTTCCTGCCATGCCAGACCGCCATAGCGCAATTGCCTGTACAGTCTGGGGCACATCATGCACCCGCAAAATCTGCACGCCATGGGAAAGTGCGGCCAAAGCGACCCCCAAACTTCCCGCTACGCGGGCATCCGCCTGTACCGTTTGTGATATCGTACCGATGAAGCGCTTGCGCGACGCCCCCAGCAGTACCGGAACACCAAGACTGTGAAACAGACTGATCCGCGCGAGGATCGTCAGGTTATGTTCCAGCGTTTTGCCAAACCCGATGCCCGGATCAGCAATAATCTGGCTGCGTGCGATTCCCGTCTTTACCAGCGCATCAATCTGGCGGTCCAGAAAGTCGTAAACATCCAGCAACACGTCATCATATTGCGGATCTACCTGCATCGTCGCAGGATCGCCCAGAGCATGCATCACACAGACCGGCACTGCCTGTTGTTGTGCAAGCGGTGCAAGCCCCGCATCGTAGGTAAATCCTGACACATCGTTGATCAGCCCAGCACCCGCGTCCAGCGCCGCCTGCGCCACCGCAGCTTTGCGGGTATCCACAGAAATCAGCGTCTCGACACCCGCGCGGCGTAACCCGGAAATGACCGGCACCACACGACCAATCTCGGCGTCTATTGCGACGGGTTCAGCCCCCGGACGGGTGGATTCCCCCCCCACATCCAGCAGATCAACACCCGCATCGCGCATTGCCTGTCCTGCAACCACAGCGTCCGCAGCCGCAGCATGTAAACCGCCGTCGGAAAAACTGTCAGGTGTGGCGTTCAATATCCCCATCACGCGTGGCGCGGACATGGAGAGGCCGCCCACATCCGTACGCGGCGCTGCCAATCGGTCTATCACATCCGCAGGCGCATCAACCACGGGGATTACCTTGGGAATACGCCCGCGGGCCAGTACCTCCAGATGGGTGAACCACCCCCAACCGCCGGCCAAGGGCACAGCGCCTGCAGGACGGGCCGGTCCTGTCTGCACAAGGGCGCGGAAATAGTCGACGGAAGCTGTCACATCTGCGCCTGTGCGACATCCATGATGCGCAGCGGCACAGAGCTGTCATGTGGCAGGTCCGCCCCCACCACCAGCATTTCCTGCGCGTCAAAGCTGGCTGCGAACCACGCCGCCAAAGCCACCGCATCGTGCGGCTGCGCCGAGGGGGTGTCGACCGCATCCAGCACGATCTTGGAGGGGGCCCAAACACAGGTTTGGCCGTTCTTCATCGCCCAATCCAGTTCGGTGCGGGTCTCGACAACCACGCAACGGTCGTCCTTGGAGGCCAGTACCCAAGCGTTTTGCTCAATTGCCAGCAGGTCAATGCGGCGCTGCGCCATTTTATGTGGCACTTTAGGCGCGGGCGTTTCAGCAGCACCCACGCAAAGGATCAGCGGGCGCCCCACGGCTTCCAATTGATCCAGCCAACCTTTGAGGTGCGGTGAACCAATGGCTGCATTGCTGAGATACACCAGTTCCGGCTGCGGCGCTTCATCCACAGCCAACTCCGTCTTGGTCTCGCCTGCCCGCGTCCGCACGATCTCCACACCCAAGGCACCGGGACCTCGATCCAGTTTCTCGATCCGCACAAAAACCCGCATGGCCTGCGGCTCCAGCAGGATACGTTCGGCCACACGTTCGGCCAGTGTCTCCAGCAACGCCAGACGTTCGACAGCCAGCTCGGCCGCAATCGCTTCGGTCACCCGGTCATAGCTGAGGATACGGTCGACGTCGTCGTCTATGGGGCCGGTTAGCGGGCGCACTTCAACCACAACATTGAAGCAGATACGCTGGGTCACGCCACGTTCGGCCTGAAATGCGCCGATTTCAACCTCTACGATGTGATCGCGCAGGGAAATCCGGTCAAGCGGGTCGCTGTCGGACAGGGTTTCGGACATTGCATCGGCCCGTTCGGACGGATGGGCAAAAGCCAGTCGGACTTCGTTCGGCATGAGGCACCCCTTGGTGATGGATCGATATACACCATCTACCGACCCTGCGCCTTATGTAACAGCCCGGTTTCCGGCAGGCCAGCATTGGAAACCGTCAGTTGGACGCCGTGCGCCATGTGTGGCGGTAAAACAAATGCACGCCGATTTTGGCGGTGCGGGTATAAACACGCGCCCATCGCGGATTAACCGCGGTAGTGTGATAATGCGTCGCCCCTTCGGTCAGCGAAGGCACTTTTCCGTCTATCATATATCGCGCGATCTTGCCGACGCGGGCAAAAGCACGCGGTTCGCGGATCACCTCTGCTTGGCCATCGCAGGTATAGGTAAACTGGCATTGGTACTTTTTGCCCGTGCCCTGATTGATCACGGCACAGAGCGAGCCCGGGAAACGCGCACTTTTGACGCGGTTCATGATCACCTCGGCCACCGCAAACTGACCTTTAACTGTCTCGCCGCGCGCTTCGAAATACAAGGCCTCTGCCAGACACCGCCACTGGGTTGAGCCGCTGGCCTTTGGCTGACTGTCGATCCAGCTGCGCGAGAATTTTACACTGCCTTCCGCCGCCGTCGGCTGTACCAACAATTCATTCAACCGGGTCTTGCCCGTCGCTTTAAGCCCTGTCTGCTCTACACGTGCCAGGTCCTTTGCCTTTTCAGAAGAGGCAGAGGCCCCTATAGGAAGAAGAAACAACGTGCCCAGCAACAAGGCGATGAACGATTGGCGAATAAGCAGCATGAAGGGTCTCATAGATCGTTTCGATTGGGTCAGCGCTTAACACAATTTCCCAAATGGTAAAGCATGCCGCTCCCTCCAGCCGCGCAACCCTGCTATGCGTTACACTCGGTGGCGGGAACCCGCCGCTCGCCTACCCGATCTTGTGTTTAATGGCGAGTTGGGCCGCAGCCAGCCGTGCAACCGGAACGCGAAATGGCGAGCAGGAAACATAGTCAAACCCCGCATCGCGACAAAATGCGATTGATTCGGGGTTGCCACCATGCTCGCCACAAAGCGAAATCGTGATGCCCGGTTGCGCTGCACGCCCCCGTTCCGCGCCCAGTTTGAGCAGCTCGCCCACACCTTCGGTATCCAGCATGTGAAACGGATCTTCGGCAAACACGCCCTGCTGAACGTAATCCGACATAAACCGCCCCGCATCGTCGCGCGACAGACCATAAGTCATCTGCGTCAGGTCATTCGTACCAAAGCTGAGGAAGGCACAATGCGGCGCAATCTCGCCCGCCATTAGGGCCGCACGCGGCGTTTCCACCATGATGCCTAGACGGTATGCAAAGCTGCTGTCCTGCTCGGTGCGCACAGCCGCCGCAACAGCGTCGATCGACGCCTTGACCAGTTCGACTTCGCGCCGCGCAGACACCAGTGGGATCATGATCTCAGGCACCACCGGTTCGCCGTCCCGACTGACCTCGACCGTGGCTTCAAAGATCGCCCGTGCCTGCATTTCGTAGATTTCCGGCACGGTGACGCCCAAGCGCACGCCGCGCAAACCCAGCATCGGGTTATACTCCGACATTGCCTCGATCCGTCGCGTCACATCCGATAGCGGCAGGTTCAACGCATCGGCCAGTTCACGCTGACCTGCTTTATGCATCGGCAGGAATTCGTGCAGGGGCGGATCAAACAGCCGGATACAGACCGACTGCCCCTGCATGATACGGAACAGCTCTTTGAAATCATCGCGCTGCATCGGCAACAAACGTTCCAGTACAGCCCGCCGGTCTTCGCCCGTTTCGGCAAAGATCATTTCGCGCATGACGGTCAGTCGCCCCGCCTCAAAGAACATATGTTCCGTGCGGCATAACCCGATGCCGTGGGCGTTGAAGTTGCGGGCTGTTTGCGCATCTGCAGGGGTATCGGCATTGGCCCTCACACCGATATCGGCCACGTCTTCGGCCCAGCCCATCAGCCGTGTGAAATTCTCGTCCAAAGCGGCTTCGCGCATATCCGCTGCACCGGCAAGGATGGTGCCGCTGCTGCCGTCCACGGTAATCTCGTCACCCTCTTCAAAAACACGGCCGTCTTTTGAAGTCATCTGTTTCTTGATCAGGTTGAACTTGATGTTGGACACCCCGACAACACAGGGCAGCCCAAGACCACGCCCGATCACCGCCGCATGACTGGTCACACCGCCGCGTTCGGTCAACACACCAACAGCGGCATGCATGCCGCGAATATCTTCGGGCGAGGTCTCGCGCCGGATCAGAATGCAGGCCTCGCCTCTCGACGCTGATGCCTGCGCCTCATTGGCGGAAAACACGATCTTGCCCGTGGCCGCACCGGGGCTGGCGGCAATTCCACGGCCAATCACGTCACGTTTTGAACGGGGATCAATCTGGCGGTGCAGCAGTTCCGTCAAGGTGCGCGGTTCGACCCGCATCAGGGCTTCTTCGCGCGAAATGATGCCCTCATCCGCCAAAGCCACGGCAATCTTCACCGCCGCCCGCGAAGAGCGTGCCACAACAACACCATCCAGAATATGCAGCTTGCCATCTTCGATGACAAATTCGACCTGCATTTCCGCCCGCAGTTTGCGGCGCATCAAGGCCGCATGTTCTGTCAGTTCCCTGAAAGCCTCGGGCGCCAGTTCTTCCAGAGACGGACCACGCGGATCACGGGTCAGATACAAGCTGCCCGCGTCAGACGCCAGAGCATCACGCCCCTGCGACTGGCTTAGATAACGGCCGGTGATCTGGCGCAAACCGGTGTCGGAATCCACCAGCTGCAACACCCCGGACCCACATTGCCCGTTGCCCACACCAAAGGCCATTTCCTGCACGACCAGACCCAGGCCCGCATCCGCAGGGGCGCCTTTGGCCTGCCGCAACAATCGCGCCGACGTGCCATCCCAGGCCCGCGCCATCGAGCGTAACACAGCCGTCAGCTGGACCTCGGTCTCTTGCGGAAACTGTTCTTCGGTTTCAGCCTCATAGGCCCGCAAGGACTGGGTCAATGCGGCGCGACCATCCCCGGCCACATCATCAAACATATCAGGGTCAAGCCGGGCAACATTCACCGAATAGCTCTGCACGAAACGGGTATAGAGGGCGGCAGCGGCTTCTTCGCCGATGGTTTCACAAAGCTCTTCAAAGCGGGTGTCGTTGATCCCGATGTTCAGCACCGCACCCGGCCCGCCCCAATCGGGGTCCTGACTGGAGGGACGCACACACATCAACGCGCCCTTGGGCATCTCGGCGACAACACTTGCCACATCGGGCATCTCGCCACGGGCGATCTTCTGTACCGCATCAAAAGACAGCGCCACAGTGCAGGGCACTGGCAAATCCAGCCGCACCAGACGCTGCAGGCATTTTGCCCGCCCCCCATGCGTATGGTTTGCGATAGGGCCGACGGCTGTCACCAGCGTTGTATGGGGGTTATTCTGCACTGCAGCACCTTTGTGTTTCAGGTGCAGCATAGGGCTTATCGCCTGTCTGACAAGGGCGTGGTGCCAACTATGTCAGACAGGGCTAACGTCTTGTGCCTAGCCGTCGATGCGCGTCAAATCAGCCACAGAGGTACAGATCGTGCGAATGCGGCTGAGCAGGTTCAACCGGTTGCGCCGCACGGCACCATTATCGCTGTTCACCTGCACCGCATCAAAAAAGGCATCAATCGGGGCGCGCAGCGTCGCCATGGCGGACATGGCGGTGGTGAAATCCTGCGCTGCCATGGCGGGAGTGATCACCGCCTCTGCGTCATCCAGCGCCTTGAAAAGCGCACGCTCTTCGTCGGTTTCGCTGAACTTAACATCCGCACCATAGGAGTATTCCACCCCGTCGGCTTCCTCGGCCTGTGTCAGAATGTTGTTGGCACGTTTGAAGCCCTGGATCAGGTTTTCACCGTCATCGGTTTTGAGGGTTTCGCTCAACGCCTTGGCCCGCTTGACCAGCAGAGTCAGGTCGTCGTTGCCTTCCATTGCGATGCAGGCGTCGATGATGTCGTGACGGACGCCTTGGTCTTTGAGGTAGACTTTGAGGCGGTCGTGGAGGAAGGCGAGGAGGTCTGCTTGAGCTCCGCCAAAAATCCAGTTTAGATTTTCACGTTGGGCATCAGTGAGCCTTTTAGCAGACTCTTCTACCAAAGCGTTGGGTTCTAGCGCACTAAGTAGTGCTTTGTCCAATCCCTCACGTTTCGTTCCGCTAGGTATATGATCACGGAAATTGTCGTATTCATGCAAAAGATCGCTGTGGGTAGGTCCCAAGTTCATACCGCTTATCACTGCAGGCTGGTGTGGCCAGTTTCCGCGAAACAAAACGTCTTTTAAAGACGCTGAAACATCGTTCTCAACCAAGATCCGAATAACCCCCAACGCAGCCCTTCTCAAAGCAAACGGGTCTTTACTCCCCGTCGGCTTCTCGTCAATCGCCCAGAAGCCCGCCAGCTTGTCGATCTTCTCAGCCAGCGCCACGGCAACGGACACCGGTGCGGTTGGCACGTCATCGGACGGCCCCAAAGGCGCGTAGTGCTCCTGCGCCGCCGCCGCCACCGCATCGGACATGCCCGCAGCGGCGGCACAATAACGCCCCATCAAGCCCTGCAATTCGGGGAACTCATAGACCATTTCCGACGATAGATCGGCCTTGGCCACCTTGGCCGCCGCTTCGGCTTCATCCGCGTCAGCCCCAACCATCGGGGCCAGTTCGCGGGCCAGCACGGCCATGCGGTTGATCAACTCGGCCTGTGTGCCCAGCTTGTTGTGGAAGGTGACGTTTTCCAGCGCCTTAACCCACGTCGCCATGCCGTCCTTGGACATGGCGACGCGCAGATCGTTTTCCCAGAAGAACTTCGCATCCGACAGCCGCGCCGACAGTACCTTTTCATTCCCCGCCAGAATTGTCGCGCCATTGTCAGCCGTGGTGCGGTTGGCAACGGTGATGAATTTCTCGATGCGGCCCGTCTTGGGGTTCCGCACGGAAAAGAACTTTTGGTGTTCTTTCATGGAGGTTTGCAGCACCTCAGCCGGCAGGCCAAGGAAGTCATCCGCGATGTTCCCCATCAACACAACCGGCCATTCAACCAGCCCGGCAACCTCGGCCAGCAATCCGGCATCCTCGACCACTTCCATGCCGCTGGCAAAGGCGACATTGGTGGCATCATTCCAAATGGTTTCGCCGCGGGCATCAGAGCGCAGCACAACATTGGCGCGTGCAAGCTTCGCCTCGTAATCCTCGAAAGAGGTGACCTTGATCGCCTCGGGCGCAAGGAAACGGTGGCCATAGGTGGTGTCGCCGGATGGGATGCCCTCAACCTCCATCGGCACAACCTCAGCACCATCTTCGGCGGAGAGCACACAAACGATGGAATGCAACGGACGCACCCATTTCAATGTGCCTGACCCCCAGCGCATGGATTTGGGCCAAGGGAAATTGCGGATCGTCTGTTCCAGCACTTCGGCGATGATCTCGGCAGCGGGACGGCCCGGTTTGTTGATCATTGCAAACAGGATTTTACCCTTGGGTGTGTCGCGTTCCTCCAGTTGGTCGCGGCTCACCCCTGCCCCGCGCAGAAAACCCTCGATGGCTTTTTCCGGCGCATCGGCCTTGGGACCTTTGCGTTCCTCGACCACGGCGGGCGAGGCATCCAGCATCCCCTCAACCGTCAGTGCCAGACGGCGCGGTGTAGAAAAGGCAGCAGCAGAGGCATAGGTCAATCCGGCCTCGACCAGACCGTTCGTCACCAGCTTTTGCAGATCCGCAGCGGCACGCGATTGCATGCGGGCGGGGATTTCTTCAGAGAAGAGTTCGATCAGCAGGTCAGGCACGGGATTTCCTTAACATCGGGTCGGTGGAAGGGGGCGGGTTCGGTTTATTCGGACGGGATTTTGTCAGGTAAGGCAGGGCATTCTTCGCCCACAACCGTGCCGTCATAGGCTTTCTCGCCACAATCGTTCAGCTCGTGCCAGACATAGCCGCGCCCGTCATCGGTGATCGCGACAATGCGGTCCACACCGTAATGCACGTTTTTGCCACCCAGAAAGGTCAGCGCAGTGCCTGCGGTGATTTCCGACGCAATCGCGGCAGCGTCAAAACAGTCGAACCATGCCGGCGCGTTGCGGGGCGGAGGCGCGTCAAACAATACATAGCTTTCGGTCAGAAACGCGAGGCTTTGGGTTGTGGTGAAACAGGCACGATAACGGATCGGAGAGCTGTTGGCATCAATGGCCTGAAAGCTGTCGAACAAGATCGGCTCTGGCACCTCGGAATTGAGAGAAACCAGAGTGACTTCTTCCTTGGCCACAGCCTCATAGAAGCCATAGATTTGCAGGTAATACAGCCCCGCGCCGGCAATGAGTGCTGATATCAAGATCACAATCCCTACGATTTTACCGTTCATGGCTGTGGTGCACCTTTGCTCATGCCGCGTCCTCGGACCAGCCACCGGCGCGGGTTTGCACAAAGGCATCTGCGCACATTTTGGACAGGGTGCGCACCCGCCCGATATAGGCCTGCCGTTCGGTCACGGAAATCACGCCGCGCGCATCCAGCAGGTTAAAGATATGGCTGGCCTTGATGCATTGGTCATAGGCCGGATGCACCATGATGATACGTTTGCCGGTTTTGGGATCAATCGCCGGTTCATCAAGGATCACCTTGCAATGCGCTTCGGCCTCGTCGAACTGGCGCAACAACACTTCGGTATTGGCGGTGTCGAAATTCCAGCGGGCGTATTCTTCTTCGGTCTGTTTGAACACATCCGCATAACTCAGGGGGATCAGCGCATCCGGTTCGTTGAACGGCATGTCCATCACATGATCAACGCCAAGGATGTACATCGCCAGCCGCTCTAGCCCATAGGTCAGCTCGCCGCTGACCGGATGGCAATCATGCCCCCCAACCTGTTGGAAATAGGTAAACTGGCTGACTTCCATGCCGTCACACCAGACTTCCCAGCCCAAGCCCCATGCACCCAGGGTCGGGCTTTCCCAGTCATCTTCGACAAAGCGGATATCATGCAGATCCATGTCCACGCCAATAGCTTCAAGTGACCCGAGGTACAGTGCCTGCAAATCCGGCGGGCTGGGTTTGATCAACACCTGATATTGATAATAATGTTGCAAACGGTTGGGGTTCTCGCCGTAGCGCCCATCGGTGGGACGGCGCGACGGCTGCACATAGGCAGCCGTCCAAGGCTGCGTGCCCAAAGAGCGCAATGTGGTCGCCGGATGGAACGTGCCTGCCCCCACTTCCATGTCATACGGCTGCAAAATGGCGCAGCCCTTAGAGGCCCAATAGTTCTGCAATGCCAGGATGATCCCCTGAAAGGATTGCGGTTTAGTGACATTCTGGGTTTTCTCGGGTGTCTGGGACATCTCATTGGCCTCTCGTTGGCTTTCCCGTCTACCTACGGTCCCCGCACTTGGGCGTCAATTGCATCACACCTACAAAATCGCGGGGCAAAATCACCGTTGCAACCATGGCGTTTCAAGTGGTTTCCTGTTTAACCTCCGCAACCTGTGAATCACATGAGAAACTTCCACTATGACGCGTATCCTTTCGGCTTTGCTGGCTGCGGTTTTCATCCTGTCCCTGTTTGCGGCGCCAACAGCCCGTGCCCAATCGCCCGACGATGTGGTTTGGGTGCAGATCGAGGCACAACCCCGGCTTTCCGAGGCCACCGCCCGCGCGCGCGATTATTCAGAGATCATCGAGGATGTGAACGGGTTTTCACTGGGCGGGGGGTGGTACGCCATTGCCGTTGGCCCCTATCTGCGCTCGGATGCTGAACAGGTGTTGCGCCAATACGTGCGCAGCCGCATCGTGCCGCGCGACAGCTTTATCCAGCTGTCCGAGAACTATCGCCAGCAGTTCTGGCCGGTGGGCGCAAATGTATTGAACCGTGATGTTGTGGCCGCCCCGGATGCGGTTGATATCGCGAACACCCCAGAGCCCCCTACCCCAACCGACGAGGCGACAGAGCCGTCAACCCCCGCCATCCCCGAGGTTCCAGAGGTACCTGTTCTGGAACCATCGGATGAAACACTGACAGAGGCACGGCGTAGCGAGCGCGGACTGAGCGCAGAGGAGCGCATGGATTTGCAGGTCGCGCTGAAATGGGCGGGATATTACAATGCGGCCATTGATGGGTCGTACGGGCGTGGCACACGCGCTTCTATGGCGGCATGGCAAGAGGCCAGCAGCTTTGAAGTAACCGGCGTTTTGACAAGCTTGCAACGGGCGACCTTGCTCAAGCAGTATAATGCCGTTCTTGACGGGTTGGGCCTGAAGCTGGTGCGCGACGATCAGGCCGGGATCGAAATGGTCATACCCACAGCGCAGGTGGGTTTCGCCAAGTACGAAGCCCCTTTTGCACATTACGACAGCACTGGCGACATCGGTGCGCGGCTCTTGCTAATCTCGCAAGCGGGGGATCAGAACACGCTGTTCGGGCTCTATGACATCATGCAGACGCTTGAGATCGTGCCGCTGAACGGGCCGCGTGAACGCAACAATTCCGCGTTTACGCTGGTGGGTGAAAACAGCCGGATGATCAGCGAAACACGGGCCTCCTTGAAAGACGGTCATGTCAAAGGCTTTACCCTGATCTGGCCCGCAGGCGACGAAGCTCGACGCAGCCGGGTGATGGCCGAGCTTGTCAAAAGCTTTACCCGCCTCCCCGCAGTCCTCGACCCTGCCGCCGGTGGCGATGCAGAGCAGGCGATTGATCTGGTGTCCGGCCTTCAGGTGCGTCAGGCCAAGCTGGCGCGATCCGGCTTTTTCATAGATGGCAGCGGTACCGTTGCAACCACTTCCGAAGCTGTCGAATCCTGCGGTCGTCTGACGGTAGACGGCGATACCGATGCGGATGTCTTGGCACAGGACAAGGCCAATGGCATCGCAATCCTGAAACCGCGCAGCACCCTTGCGCCCCTCGCCGTTGCTGCCTTTGATCTGAGCACTCCGCGCCTGCAATCAGAAGTTTCTGTGGCGGGCTTTTCCTACGAGGGTGTGCTATCCGCCGCCACCCTGACTTTTGGCAAATTGGCGGATGTGCGTGGGCTTGCGGGCGAGGAAAACCTCAACCGCCTGTCGCTCAAGGCGCAGGCGGGTGATGCAGGCGGCCCCGTGTTTGACGCGAGCGGCAATGTGGTTGGAATGTTGTTGCCCAAACCCACAGGGGCACAGGAACTGCCTGACGACGTCAGCTTTGCACTGGACGGCAGCTCTATTGCAGCACTTGCCACGCAGGCCGGTGTGCAGCTGAACGCTTCAAGCCGGACCGGCACTGCGGCACCGCGTGACCTGCGGATTGCGGCGCAGGGTATGACAGTGCTGGTCAGCTGCTGGGAATAACTGGGGGAAGGCTTTTACAAAAGCCTTCCCGTTTCCTTCGACCGCCGCGCCAAACCGGAATTTTTGAAACGTCCGGTCCGGTTTATCAAAAGATCGCCTACCCTAAAATCGCTGGCGTCAGATAAATCAGCGTTGGCCCTTCTGCCGCAAACGCAGCGTTCACGGCTGCCTGCATCCCGGCCAAATCCGACGGCGCGACAGCCCGCGCCCCGAATGCCTCAGCCAGCTTCACAAAATCGGGGTTCCGCGCCACTACGGCATTCGGTGCAATCTGCGCACGTACCATACTGTCCTCGATCTCGCCTAATTTGCCGTTGTCCCACAGGATAATCGGCAAGCTCAGCCCCAGTTCGACTGCCACGCCAAGCTCTTGCATCGTATAGTGAAACCCGTAATCCCCTATGATCGCCAGAGTCGGTTGACCACGCCGGGCAACCGCCCCGCCAATCGCCGCAGGAGTCGCATAACCCAGTGTGCCAAAGCCATAAGGATGATGCCAATGGCTGGGGCGGTCCATGTCCCAAATCTCTTTGGCAACATAGGCAAACTGGGTCATGTCGGAGTATATCATCGTGTCCGTCGGCACGGCATCGCGCAGCGCATCACAGATGGGCACGATGCCCGGGCGCTCGGCGTCTGTCTCGGCGCGCCAGCGGGCGCGGGTTGCTGCAACTTTTTCCGTGCGCCATCCTGTCTGCTGCATTCCCTTGGGCAAACGCGCCGCCAATGCAGTTAGAAAGGCGCCGGCCTCGGCCAGCACAGGATGACTGGCACGTTGCGGATCGGACAGGACTTCAGGATCCAGGTCGATGCGCACCAGATCGGCAATATGTCCCAGATGAGGCCGCCAGATATCGACCTCGGCCAGTTCCGTTCCGACCGCAATCACCAGATCAGCCTCGCCCAGCACATTCGCGCTGTCCCCCCGCGCCAGACAGGCACCAAAATGCAGCGGCGCTTCGCCCCCGATGATGCCGCGCCCCGCATAGGTAGTCATGCTGGCCGCCCCGCAGGCCGCAACCACCTGACGTGCAGCCTCCCATGCTTCCGCCGCACCGCCGCCAAAGACAAACAACGGCTTTTGTGCATTTTCCAGCATGCTGACCAGTTGATCCACGTCCGCATCCCGAAACCCTGTTGCAACCACGGGCGCAAGCTTTGCCGGTGCGGGATTTGCCAATGCTTCCAGCTGTGCAATCGGCACCTGAATATGTTTTGAACGGGGCCTTGCGCTGGTGAACTCGGAAAAGGCGCGATCAATCAGCCCATAAGCTGCATCCGCGCTGACAGCCACTTGCGACCAATCGCAAACCGTCGCGGCTGCCGCCTGCTGGTCCTTCATCTGGTGCAACTGCCCGCGCCGCGCCGCGACCTCATCGAGACAGGATGAAATTACCAGCATCGGCACCGAATCCGAATAGGCCTGCCCCATCGGCGTCATAATATTGCACACCCCGGGTCCGGTAATCACATAGGCCACGCCCGGCTTCCCTGTCGCCCGCGCATAACCATCCGCCATAAACCCCGCACCCTGTTCGTGACGGGCCAGCACATGGGTGATGCCGGCTTGTTCGATGCCGCGATACATCTCTTGGTTATGGACGCCGGGGATGCCGAAAATCACATCGACTCCACGTTCTTTCAACATATGCGAGATTTCTGCGCCCAGTGGCCTGGCGTCGGGTGTCAGCTTTGTCTCTGCCATCAGGCTCTCCAGAATTTAACAGTTAGGATGACGTAAACAGCCAGCAGCTCCAGCCGGCCAATCAGCATGGCGATTGCCAGAATCCACTTGGCGGTGTCGTTAAGGACGGCAAAATTCCCGGCGGGACCGATAATCGGTCCCAACCCCGGCCCGATATTGGCCAGAGCCGCAGCAGCCCCTGACACAGAGGTGATAAAATCCAACCCGGTCAGACTAAGCGCCACTGCAACCAACCCCAGTGTCACGATAAAGAACATAAAGAACGACATCACCGAAGACAGGACATCCGGCCCCACGGGGCGGCCGTCATAGCGCGGCGTAAATATCCCGTGAGGCGAACGGATACGTCGCAGTTGGGCGCGGATCGACGCGAACAGCAGCTGATACCGGAAAATCTTGATCGAACAGGCCGTTGACCCCGCACAACCGCCTATCAGCCCGATGAAAAAGATCAGGGTCACGGCAAATCCGCCCCACTGCATATAATCGGCACTGGCATAGCCCGTGCCTGAGATGATCGAGGTAATGTTAAACAGCGCTTCGCGAAAGTTCTTTTCCCATGAATTCGGAAACACCTGATTGAGCACCAGAAGCGTGATCCCGACAAGAACAAGTAGGGTCAACATAAACCCGCGCACTTGCGGGTCGCGGTGCAGAGCCATCGCATTGCCATTCAGCAGCTGCACATAACGCACAAACGGCAAAGCCGCGAGGATCATGAAAAGCGAGGCGACATACTCTGCATTGCCTGAAAATGCGCCAAACGATGCATCGTAATTGGAGAAGCCGCCGGTCGCGATCGTTGTCAACGCATGCACCGTCGCGTCAAAGACGCTTAGCCCGACGGAGACGTAGCACAACACACAGGCCAGCGTCAGCCAGAGATAAATAACCGAGATTTGTGTGGCAATCTGGCCCGCACGGGGCAGAATTTTGCCAAAGGTGTCAAAACCTTCGGATTTAAAGATCTGCATGCCGCCGACTTTCAGCTCGGGCAGGAACACCATCGCCACAACGATAATACCCACGCCGCCCAGCCATTGCAGAATGCCGCGCCACAAGAGCAAACCTTTGGGCAATGCCTCAAGCCCGCTGAGCACGGTGGAGCCGGTGGTGGTCAGCCCTGACATCGCTTCGAAGAATGCATCAGTAAACCCCGATCCAGTGGCGCCCAACATAAAAGGCAAGGCCCCGAACAACGGCAGCATCAACCACACGCCCGAGGTCAACAGAAAGGTTTGCTGAATTGTCAGCCCCTCACGCACACCATTGGCGCAGGCCAACGCAATCAACCCTCCCGCCATAACTGTGATCAGCGCCGATTCAGCAAAGACACGCCAGTGCCCACGGCCTTCCGCGACATCCACCAGCATCGGCAGGATCATGGCAACGCCCAGCACGGCCACCAGCAGGCCGACAACATATCCAACAGGGCGCAAATCCAACATGTTGGCAGCGTTGGCGCGGGCCTTTGGCAGTGTCAAGCGATCAGGGCCTTTTCAAATGAAAATGGCCCGCCCTTGCCCGGAAATCCGGGGCGGGTACGGGCCATTTGCCAGACTGTGCTGGAAAATCCCGATTCAGAGATAGAACAGGTCGCGGAAAACGTGATGCACGATGTCCTCGCGTTTGATCCCCATTTCAGCCAGCTGTGCGTCCGATTTGGCTTGCAAATGGTGAACCTGATCAACACGGCGCTGCCCGGTGGACGCCATTGCCAGTACGTTAATGAACCGCTCGAACTTTTCCCCAAGCCGGGCAAGGAAATTGCGGGTCACTGTGATCTCATTGTTGAGAACAGCGGATGCATCTGTACGGGAGGATGCGAAATCTTGGTAAGCCATGATGTATGCTTCTTTACTATGTGTTACTTGTCTAATGGGCATCTAGGCACTTGCTGCACCGCAGAAAACAGACAAAACTGCATAGCGGGTGGGCGCGGTACGCATGCCGCAACGCAGCGTAAAGCAAAACGGCGCACCCAGGGATACGCCGTTTTTTATAGCCGGGTGATGGGCGAGACGCCCGATTACCCGACGTGGAACAATGTGTTGAACAGTTTGGGGTCGATGCTTTGCATCTCGAAGGTTGGCCCTTCGGTCAGCACCGAAATCGCATCATGACTGTGCAGACTTTCTTGATGACTGGCGATCACACGAAAGTCCCCGACCCGCGGCTCTGCCAACAATTGCTCGCAAAACAGACGGGCCGCGTCTTCGACGAAAATCGGATTGGCGGCGTTTAATTCTGCAAAAGCTTGTTCATCTTCACGTTTCACCATGACCTGCGTTTCGGTTGGCACCGCGCGACGGCAGGCGTCAATCAGGTCTTCGAACCACAAACAATTACTGTCACGGTTAATCACCGCAGAGATCCGGGCGACCGACCGTTGCGAATGTGGTGTCGCCAATTGTCCGCGTGTGGCGCGGGCATGTTCGGACAATTCCAGCGAACAGGGGCACGTGCTGGAATAGACATAATCAAGGTGGATCATCTTTTGACGCAGCCCGTCCTTTTCAACAAGCTCCAGCGCGACATCGTAATACTGATATCCCGACAGGCCCGAGCGCAGGCTTGTAATCTTCATTGGAAAGCTGAACCGCATCTGGATCCGCGCATCCATACTGTCGAGGTCGGCCTTGTAATCATCAAGGGCCGCTTCGATTACCTCAAAGCTGAAGGTCCGTTCCGCATGTTTATAAAAGCTGCGCATGATGCGGGACATGTTTATGCCCTTTTTATCCGCCTCAAGGCTGACTGATCCTGTCACGGAAGTCTCTAACATCAGATCGCCCGCGTCGCGGGTGTGAAACCCGATGGGCAGGCGAAAGTTAGAGATACCGACATGCTGTATCTGCTGTTTTGCACCCCGGATCAGGCTGGACGGGCCGTTTTGCAGGTCCGGCAGGCTGGCGTGATAGGTATCTCCTACGGCAAAATCGGCAGGATAAATGCGGTTGAATTCAGGGTAAGCACCTTTTTGCGACAACATCCGCGCCACTGCGGGATCAAGGCCGTCAATCTCGGCCGGTGTCGCATTCGCCGCCCATGCTCTGAGCGTGGCAAGTGCCTGCTCGGCTTCGGACCGCTCGGGCGCCTTATCGACAGACGTTATTGCATTCATCGGCTTAGCCCCCTCTGACCGCTACCCCCCTATACTTAGGGCGTCCCGGCACGATTACCAACCACGATGTCGTTTAGCCCGTTCAACGGGGGTTAACCCCCCGTGAAACCGACATATTCAGTGCGAAAGCGCCGCCATGAAATCAGCAAGCAAATCGTTCGCGTCTTCCAGACCGACAGAAATGCGCACCAAACCGGGGGTAATACCAAGCGTATCCTTCTGATCCTGCGGCAAGCGCTGGTGCGTGGTAAAGGCGGGCGGGGTGAGGATGGTTTTGGCATCCCCGAGATTGTTGGAAATTATCCCGATCTTGCAGGTGTTCAGGAAACGATAGGCTGCCGCCTTGCCACCTTTCAGTTCGATCGCCAGCATGGTGCCGCCTTCTCCCATTTGCGCCATCGCAAGAGCGTGCTGCGGATGGCTGGGCAAACCGGGATAGATGATTTTGCTAAGCTGCGGATGCCCTTCCAATGCCTGTGCGATTTTCAACGCCGAAGCGGTCTGTGCCTTTACGCGCAACGCCATGGTTTCCAGCCCCTTGAGCATGATCCAGGCTGTAAACGGGCTCATTGAGCCACCGGTGTGCTTCATGAAAGGTTCGATCGTCTTGCGGATCAATTCGCGACTGCCAAGGATGACACCGCCAAGGGCACGGCCCTGCCCGTCGATATGTTTGGTGGCAGAATAGATCACCAAATCAACGCCCTGCGCGATGGCGTTTGAATAAACAGGTGTGGCAAAGACGTTGTCGCAGACGACCAACGCGCCCTGGGCATGCGCCAGATCGGATACCGCTTTGATATCAACGATCTCCAATGTCGGATTGGAAAGAGATTCAAAAAATACCGCCCGCGTATCAGGCCGGATGGCCGCGTCCCATTGGGCCAGATCGCCGCCATCAACCAATGTTACTTCTACCCCGAAACGTGGCAGGATTTCTTCGGCGATGTACAGGCAGGAGCCAAACAAGGCGCGCGCCGATACCACATGATCACCCGCCTTGAGGATCGACATCAATGCCCCGTTGACCGCCGCCATCCCTGAAGCTGTGGCAAAGGCATCCTCGGCCCCTTCCAAGGACGCAATACGGTCTTCGAACATCGCGACCGTGGGGTTGCCATAGCGTGCATAGATGAATTCATCGGGTCCAATGCTCTCGAAACGAGCTTCGGCCTGCTCCGCGCTATCGTAGACAAAACCCTGCGTCAAAAAGATCGCCTCGGAGACCTCACCGTACTGGCTGCGCCGGGTGCCGTCATGCACCGCGCGGGTGCTTTTGTTCCATGTGTTTCGGATGTTGTCGCTCATGTCTCTATCCTTCCGTCCCGATCAAGCGGGCAATAAAAAACCCCAGACGCGGTCAAGCGAAAGGGGGCTTTCATCCTGACCTTTTAGCAGATTGTTTAACGTGGCCCGCAATCCGGTAACAAATCACCACGGGTTTGGCTTACGCCTGTCACGCGGTTTCGTCAATCCGCCACCTTGGCAAGCTCTGCAATTTCGGCATCATAGAGTTAACAACGAGGATAATGCCATGACCGCACCGATTGACTTGTTTTACTGGCCCACCCCCAACGGCTGGAAGATCTCTGTCGCACTTGAGGAAATGGGCCTGGCCTATGACACCCACCTCATCAACATCGGCAAAGACGAACAATTTGCGCCCGCATTTCTGAAAATTGCGCCAAACAACCGGATGCCGGCCATTGTCGATCCTGACGGGCCGGATGGAGCACCAGTATCTGTTTTTGAATCCGGTGCCATCCTGCATTATCTGGCGCGCAAGACGGGCATGTTCGTCGGCAAGAGCGAACGCGAGCGGATCGCCGTTGAAGAATGGTTGATGTGGCAAATGGGCGGCTTGGGGCCGATGGCCGGCCAAGCGCATCATTTTCTGAAATTCGCGAGCGAAGATGTGCCGTATGCCAAGGATCGCTATCGCGCCGAAACCGCGCGGCTGTACGGAGTGCTGGACAGGCAATTGGCGCGGCATGAGTTCGTCGCCGGTGATTTTGTCTCGATCGCGGATTTCTCGATCTGGGGCTGGGCCTCTTTATGGGAAGGCCAGCAGCAAACGCTGGAGGACAAGCCGAATATGGCGCGATGGCTGGACGTGATGGGCGCGCGTGCGGGTGTGCAACGCGGTCGGGCGCTGCATGCAGATTTGCGCAAAAGCTGAGGCAGAACGTTTTTCTTTAAAGGAAAACAACCGGTGACGATCAAAGTTTCCCGCTATTCGGCTTTATCCGTTTCGGTAAACCGCTCAAGCACGACAATCTGCGTCCACAGGAACAGGAACATCAGCACCGGAAATCCGAAGGTTTCGATCTTGACCCAGGAATCGGTCGACATCGTGCGCCAGACCAGTTCATTCGCCACCGCCAGAACGATAAAAAACCCCGTCAATCGCCGTGTCAGTAACATCCAGCCCTCATGCTTCATCGGGATCATCTCGGACATCACATAGGCCAGATAGCTTTGACCGCGGATCAGCCCGATGGACAGGATTGCCGCGAAGAACCCGTAAACAATGGTGGTCTTCATCTTAAAGAACCGCTCGTCATTAAACCACGCCGTAAGACCGCCAAAGAAAATCACCATGAAGGCGGTGAAAATCTGCATCCGGCTCAGCTTGCCTGTCAACACCCACAAGATGCCCATCGAAATCAGAAGGATCGGCACGAACACCAGCGTTGCCACGATAAACCCGGAATATTCAGTCCCGTCGTAGGTAAAGACATCGTCACGGATCCGAAGGTAAATTACAAAGAACAACACAGGCGGCCCGAGTTCGAGCACCTGTTTCAGGATCGGGTTAATCGTCTTTGGCTCACTCATGGATGCACTCCTATCCGCCCAACTCCACTATCACAGCGCCCGCCGCAATCAATGCCATCAGTGCCACACGACGTGGCCCTACAGTCTCTTTCAGGAAAACCACGCCAATCAGCGCCGCGAACACGGTTGATGTTTCGCGCAGGACTGCCGCCTCGCCCACTTTGTCCAGCCGCGTCGCCATCATGATCGCACCGAAACTGAGGAACGCAATGATGCCACCTGCAACGCCCCGCGTCATCAGTGGCCCCAACGCCGGCGCATCCTCCATCCGGATCCAGCGGCGCGCCGCGATGAAGGGCATGACCAGACCGTCAATCATGAAGAACCACGCCAGAAAGGTGAACGGGTTCTGGGTAGCGCGGATGCCGTAGGCGTCAAAAGTGGTATAGAGGGCCACAAACAGCCCTGTCAGCACGGCAAGGGCCAGCGCAGCGTTCAGCGTATCACGCTCGGCCACCAGATTGCGCATGTTATATAGCGCGAGACCGAAGATACCGGCCAACAGCACCCCGACCCCCAGCCATTGCACCCCTGTAAATCGTTCCTCAAAGATCAGATAGGCCCCAATCACCGCGAATAGCGGTCCCGTTCCCCGCACCACGGGATAGACCACTGTATAAGCACCCTTGGTATAAGCCCAAGCCTGCAAGCATTTGTAAAATATATGAATTACGAAGGCACCAAGAAAGATCAGCCACATGTGCGGTTCGGGCCAAGGCACCACAAACAGCGCAAACGGTGCCGCCATCAGGCAATAGGAGAAATCAATTGCCCCGCGTGTCAGCCAGGGGTCATGCCGCCCCTTTTGCAAGGCCCCAAAGACCGCGTGCAGGATCGCCGCCATAATCGCGAGGAACAGCGCAACTGAATGCCCGGTCTGGGTCCCTTCAATGGATAAAAGCCAATCGGTCATGACCGGGTCACTGTATTAGACGTCATCAGGATGCCGAAAGACGAAACGGAAGGGCCAGATATGTTGCGCGACCCTTGGTACAAATCCATATGGGCGCAGCACGCCGTTCATCTCGAACCTGTCCAGCGCCGGATCAAATGCCGTGACGATCATCTGATCGGGGGCCGTTAGGGTTTGCGCACGGCCATTGCGGCCCAACACCGCAGATTTGCGGTTGATCAAATAGGCACTGGTGGGGCGTTTTCGCATCGCCTCCCAGAGGCCGCGCCATCCCAACCCCCGCATCACACGCCACATCAGCCCCCCGTCAGAACGTGCGTTGCACCGGATCTTACCGGAAGCAAGCGCAGCACCGTCGCCATCCGCAAAAGCAAAATCAACGCTGGTTTCTTCGACAGAGATATGACCCGTGCAAAGCGATGCTTCCAGCCCGAGATATTCGGTATTATAGGCCACCACCTGTGGCGTATCGTTCCATAAATGCAGGCTCAGCAGGCCCCAATCCTGACGGATGGCAAGCGCGCTTAACCATGCCGCAGGATCATCGCTGAGCGTCTCGCCGCTTGTGGGCGCGGACAAAACTGTCATGTGCAGCTCAAGATGGGCACCATGGCTGGCCTTGGCAAAATCACATATAAATGTGACCACAATCGCCTGCCCCGATTCCGTCAGCACCGGATGCACGTCTTGTGCCGCAAAAACCGCCCCAACCGCAGAAGCCGCGCAGGTGCCCAACACAACCAATCCATGGCCGTCATATACGTGATAAGGAACCGGTGCTGGACCTGTAGAAAGGGTGATCGTGTCGCTCAGGGGCGCGTCTGCAAAAACAGGATGCGCGGCTTCGCTCACCGTTCATACCCGACAAGCGCGTCGGCAAATTCCTGTGGATCGAAAGGGGACAGATCATCAATCTGTTCACCCACACCAATGGCATGGATCGGCAGACCGAACTTATCCGCCAACGCCACCAGCACGCCGCCTTTGGCCGTGCCGTCGAGCTTGGTCATCACCAGCCCCGACACATCCGAGATGTCCTGAAATACCTTCACTTGGTTCAAGGCGTTCTGCCCCGTCGTGGCATCCAGCACCAACAAGGTGTTATGCGGCGCGGTTTCGTCTTTTTTGCGGATAACCCGTACGATTTTGGCCAGTTCCTCCATCAAGTCGCTGCGGTTCTGCAGACGTCCGGCGGTGTCGATCAACAACAGATCCGCCCCTTCGGCCTCGGCCTGTGTCATTGCGTCAAAGGCAAGGCTAGCCGGGTCCGACCCCTGCGCCGCCGTCAAGACCGGCACGCCGGCGCGTTCGCCCCAAACCTGCAACTGTTCAACCGCTGCCGCGCGGAAGGTATCGCCCGCCGCGATCACCACGGATTTGCCTGCAGCTTTGAACTGGCTTGCCAGCTTGCCAATTGTTGTCGTCTTGCCGGAACCATTCACCCCCACCACCAACACCACCTGCGGTGTTTTGGCATAAAGCGGCAAGGGCCGCGCCACGGGGTCCATGATCCGCGCGATTTCATTGGCCATCAGCAGCTTGATTTCCCCCACCGACAGCTTCTTGCCAAAACGGCCCTCGGCCATATTCGCCGTCACGCGCAGGGCGGTATCCACCCCCATGTCGGCGGTGATCAACAATTCCTCAAGCTGTTCAAGCATCTCGTCATCAAGAACGCGTCGCACCACGGTCTTGGGCGCGGCACGTCCCATCAAACGCCCCAGCAATCCGGGCTTGGCGGCAGACGCTGATGTTACTTCCGCCAGATCAGGGGCTACGGGCGTAAGGGTTGTTTTCAGCGGTTCAGGCGCGGGGGCTGCAGGAACCTCGACAGATTCAGCGGCCTTTGCAGCAGCCTCTTGTTGCGCTTGCTGTTCGGCAAACCGGGCTTCTTCTTGTTGGCGCGCGTCGACAGCAGCCCTGGCCTTTTCAGCTTCAAGTCTTTGATCTTCGGCCAGACGTGCGGCTTTTGCTGCCGCTTCTTGCTCGTACAAACGCTTGGCTTCCGCTTGTTCTGCAGCCTTTTGCGCAGCGATTTTCGCGGCCTCGTCCGCCGCATCACGGATGGCTTGCGCCTCGGCAGCACGCGCACGCTCGGCAGCTTCTTCACGGGCAGCATGGGCGGCCTGCTCTTGCGCTGCCAGCTCGCGTGCGCGCTGCTCGGCTGCCAAGCGTGCCGCCGTTTCTGCAGCCTCGGCTTGTACCGCTACACGCGCCGCTTCCTTTTGCGCTTCCTGCTGCGCCAAGATCTCTTGCGCGACATCCTTTTCTGCCTGAATCACCGCTTGGGCAGCCTGCCTCTCTGCCGCAATCGCGGCTGCGGCTTCCTGTGATTCTACTTCGGCAACGCTGTCTTCGGTCCCGCCATCACCAACAATCGCTTCAAGCCCCTCGTCAATCTTGGAAGAGGACTTGAACAAACGGTCTTTTAATTTCTTGAAAAACGCCAAGGAAGGTCTCCGCACCTGTTTCAATCAGGCTTACCCCCTCTGCCCGAGGGATGGAAGTGTGCCCGTCCGAATTGACATAAGCGCAGCCGCCGCCCAGCAAAAGGCAACGCGCTTAGCGACTACCCTTGTCCTTTTTGCTTTTGAGCCAGCCCCTCATCCCGTGGCACAAGCTGAAGACCGGAAGCACCCATACTGCGCAAAAAAGGTGCTGTTTCGTGCGATTTCGCCCCAACAGCAAGGGCAGTCCATGCCGATAATTTGCTGACACGCGCTGCCAAGGCTGCCGCCGCTGCGACATCAAGAACCAACCTAGCAGCGCGCACCGGAATTTAAAGAAAGTCCTCTACCCCCTCAAATCTCGTCGGGAAAATGTTTCATCACCATCCGGATCGGGTTCGGCGCTGCCTGCCCCAACCCGCAAATCGATGCATCCACCATTGCGGTCGACAGCTCTTCCAACAACCCTGTGTCCCAGTGATCTGCCTGCATCAGTTTGACCGCTTTTTCACAGCCAACGCGGCACGGCGTACATTGCCCGCAGCTTTCATCTTCGAAGAACCGCAGCATATTCAACGCCGCCGCCCGTGCTGAATCATCTTCGGACAGCACGACAACCGCCGCCGACCCGATAAACGTCCCATGCGGCTGCAAGGTGTCGAAATCCAGCGGAATATCATGCATGCTGGCCGGTAGCAGCCCCGATGACGGCCCGCCAGGCTGATAGGCCTTGAACACCTGCCCCGCAGCCATGCCACCCGCGGCTGCAATCACATCGGTGATCGTCGATCCGGCCGCCAGCAGATAAACACCCGGCTGCGCCACGCGTCCTGACACGGAATACGACCGCAACCCCTTGCGCCCGTTCAATTCGACACCGGACAAAACTTCAGGTCCTTCGCGGCAGATCCGTGTCACCCAATGCAAGGTCTCGATGTTATGCACCAGGGTTGGCCGCCCAAAGACACCCACCTGCGCCACAAACGGTGGCCGGTGACGCGGCATGCCGCGCTTGCCCTCAATGCTTTCGATCATCGCGGATTCTTCGCCGCAAATATAAGCACCCGCTCCGCGCCGCAGGTCGATGTAACCCGCTTCGACAATGCCCGCCGCTTCCAGCGCCGCAATCTCTTTCGCCAGAATCTCCAGCACCGCAGGATATTCGTCACGCATATAAACGAAAACTTTTTCTGCCTCGACGGCCCAAGCGGCAATCAACATGCCCTCAAGAAACAAATGCGGCACGCGTTCAAGGTAGTACCGATCCTTGAACGTCCCCGGCTCGCCCTCATCGCCATTCACCGCCATATAGCGTGGCCCTTCGTTGGCGCGCACAAAGCCCCATTTCTTGCCCGAGGGAAAACCCGCCCCGCCCAGACCACGCAAGCCCGACGCCAATAACTTGTCCTGCACCACGGCCCAGTCACCGCTCTTGCGCAGGTCGGTCAGCGTTGCATAGCCACCCGCCGCCGCATAAGCCTCAAAGCCTTCATAGGCTGGCACATGTACATGGGTATCGCCCGCCACAATCGCGGCCTCGACTTTCTCTACTGTGGCGTGATCAATGTGGTTGTGTCCGATCTCCAGCACCGGCGCCGTATCGCAACGCCCCATGCAGGGCGCGCGCAAGACACGCACCTCACTTGCATCCAACCCATCTTCCAAAGCGGCTTTGAGTGCCTGAGCCCCGGCCAGTTCGCAGGAAAGGGAATCACAGACCCGGATCGTCAAAGCAGGAGGCGGCACCTCGCCCTCCTTCACGACATCGAAATGCGCATAGAAAGTAGCGACTTCATAAACCTCGGCCATCGACATCCGCATCTCTTCGGCAAGCGCGCGCAAATGCGCAGCGGACAGGCAGCCATAGGCATCTTGGATCAAATGCAGGAACTCGATCAGCAAATCTGCGCGACGCGGCATGTCGCCCAGCAAAGCGCGCACCTCTTCCCAGGGGCCATCCACCAACTGGCGCCCTTTGGTGTGATGGCGTCCTTTGCCCTTGCCGGATTTCCAAACGCCTTTTTCCGGGCCTTTGCCCGCCGCTTTGTCGTGCTGATCCAGCGCCATGTCATATCCTTCTCAAACGGTGTTGCGCCCCTTCTAACAACAACCCTGCCCCTGCTACGATCAAAAAACGACAATTCCCCCGTTCTTTGCGCGTTCAATCTGCCCCGATGCCTGCGGGAAATCTCCTTTGCCGCGCCAGTTTTCGCCTATAAGAAACAGATCTGACCTGCTGAAAGACACAGATGTTCTGGTATATGACCGCCAGCCTGACGCCCGCGGCGCTGATAGGCCTTGCCGCACTCTTTGGCGGACCTTTCCCGCTGCTGGGTCTGGTGTCGATAACAGCACTGGTGTTTTTCATGGACAAACTCGCGCACAACATCCCCGAAACCACGAACACCGGGCGTACTTTGAGCCTGATTCTGGCGGCCGTACATTTCCCCTTGCTGGCTCTGGGAATCTGGGCCTTGGGCGCGCAACCCGCGGTTGGCATGATCGACAAGTTGTTGATCTTTATTGGTCTCGGCCTCTATTTTGGTCAAATCTCCAATTCGAACGCCCACGAATTAATCCACGCCAATACCCGCCTGCCCCGCCGCATCGGGGCTACGCTCTTTGTTTCGCTGTTGCACGGCCATCATGTCTCCGCGCATCTGCGCGTCCATCACATCTATGCCGCTACGGAACTAGACCCAAACTCCGCCCCGGCCGGCGAAGGCTTTTGGGCTTTTGCATTGCGTGTCCTGCGCGGCGAATTCACCGCCGGTCTACGGGCCGAAACCAAACACCGCTCCCGCAGCTCATCGCGGTCTTGGTTCACCCATCCCTATTTCGCCTATGTCGTCGGCGCAGGTGTAACGCTGGTCGCAGCCCTCTTCATCGCGGGCATCAAGGGGCTCGCCATCTACCTTGGCCTCTCCTTCTATGCCCAGCTGCAATTGATGCTCTCCGACTACGTCCAGCACTACGGGTTGCGCCGCAGCAGGCTGCCAAATGGCAAACTTGAACCGGTCGGTCCACAACACAGCTGGAACGCACCGAAATGGTATTCCAGCGCGATGATGCTAAACGCCCCGAAACATTCCGACCATCACATGCGCCCCGCACGCGCCTTTCCCGCGTTGCAAACCACCGCCAAAAACATGCCCGTCCTGCCCCACTCCCTACCGGTGATGGCGGTGCTTGCGCTGTTCCCGCCGCTCTGGCGACGCATTATGGACCCGCGCGCGGCCAAGTGGCAAAAACCCGCCTGAGACACTGGCCCAAGGTTTCCTTTTCTGGCATTCTAACACTATGAAAACACTTGCCCTGCTGCTTGCCCTCCTCGCCGCGCCCCTCGCCGCACAAAACCTGATGAGCGCCGAAGAATTCGACGCCTATACACGCGGGAAAACCCTGTTTTACGGCAAAACCGGTCAGGCATACGGCGCTGAAATCTATCACGAAAACCGGCGCGTCGAATGGTCGTTCCTTGATGGCGATTGCAAAGAGGGCGAATGGTACGAAGCCGAAGGGCTGATCTGCTTTATCTACGAGAACAATCCGAACCCGCAATGTTGGAGCTTCAAAAAAGGCACAAACGGCTTGATTGCACGGTTCGAAAATCGCCCAGACACGACAGAACTGTACGAAGCCAACGAGGGCGGTCAGGAAATGCTCTGCCTCGGCCCCAAAGTCGGCGTCTGACGGCACGGCCCGAATGCCTCTTGCACCCTCTTTTTGGCCCCAAATACTGTCCGCACTCTCGACCGGACGCTGGTTCTGGCGTTTTTCGAAACGCTACAACAACGATCCCTGTTCCGGCGCCTCCGGCGTGATTTTCTTGCGCGAGGGTGCCGCCTTTGTACCCACGGTCATCCGTCCATCCGCAAACTCGATCTCCAAAACCGCGGATTTCCCTGCCGCTATGGTATTTGTCACCACTGCCCCGTCACCACGCACCACCGCATAACCACGCGCCAAGGTTGCTTTGTAACTCATCGTTTCACGCAACCTCTCAAGACCGGCCAAACGCTGCCGCCAGCCTTGTGTCTGTCGCGCGCCCGCCTCGGATATCCGGACCGCCAGCTTGGCAAAGGCTTCGGCTTTGGCCGCCCGGTCCCGTACCAGTGCGGCCGGTCGGAAACCCTGTGCGCGACTTTCAAAACGGTCGCGCTTGGCCGCAACACCACGCCCAAGGGCAGGCCCCAACCGCACCGCCAGTGCGTCAAGCCGCCGGCGGTCAGTGACCAGCCGCTGGCGCAGGGTCGCTGGGCGCAATGATCCCGATACATCCGCCAGCAGCACACGCCGCCGCTGCACACCGGCGATCAGCGCCGGCCCCAATTGCTCGCCCGCACGGTCCATTCGCTGGCGCGGCCCGTCCAGCAATGTCTCTGCCCTTGGCAAGGCCCGCGCCATATCGCGCAGCCGTTGTCCGCGCGCCGTCAGCCCATTGCTGAGCAACTGGCTCATCCGCGCCGACTGCCCTGCAAGCCAGGCTGCCAGTTCATGACGCACCGGCACAGCCAGTTCTGCCGCAGCCGTCGGCGTCGGGGCCCGCATGTCGGAAACAAAATCAATCAAAGTGGTATCGGTCTCGTGGCCAACGGCCGAGATCAAAGGAATATCCGATGCCGCCGCCGCCCGCGCCACGATTTCTTCGTTGAACCCCCAGAGATCCTCGACCGATCCCCCGCCCCGCGCCACGATCAGCAGGTCCGGACGCGGCAAGGCGCCCCCTGGTGTCATCGCGTTGAACCCGTCAATGGCGCGGGCCACTTCCGGCGCGCATTTCGCGCCCTGCACCGCAACCGGCCAGATCAGCACCTTGCGCGGAAACCGGTCCCGCAAACGGTGTAAAATATCGCGGATCACCGCACCGGACGGCGAGGTGATCACCCCGATGACCTCCGGCAGGTAGGGAAGAGGCCGTTTGCGCGACGATTCAAACAACCCTTCTGCCGCCAGCATCTTCTTGCGCTTTTCCAGCAAGGCCATGAGTGCGCCCATACCGGCGGGTTTGATGTCTTCAATGACAATCTGGTATTTCGACTGGCCGCCAAAGGTGGTGATGCGGCCCGTGGCGATGACCTCCATCCCCTCTTCCGGCTGGGTCTCAAGTCGCGCCGATACGCCTTTCCAGATCACACCGGAGATCACCGATTTGTCGTCTTTCAGGTCCAGATAGATATGCCCCGAACGCGGGCGGCTGACCCGCCCCACCTCGCCCTTGATGCGCACATGGGAAAACTCGCCCTCGATCACCCGTTTGATCGCTGAGGACAATTCGGTGACCGAAAACTCCGGACTGTTCTGCCCTTGCGCCGCCCCTTCGGGTGTGTCGTCAAACATGTCCATCAGATCACCTTGCCCCTCATCGCCCCACAGCTTAGAACGCCCACCAACAAAGGCCAAGGGAGCACACGCCATGAACATCCTGATTTTAGGCAGCGGCGGGCGCGAACACAGCCTCGCTTGGGCCACCTTGCAAAACCCGAAATGCGACAAGCTGATCGTCGCCCCGGGCAACGCGGGCATTGCGATGATCGCCGATTGCGCGAACATCGACATCATGGATGGCGCGGCGGTCATCACCTTTTGCGAAGAAAACAGCATCGACTTTGTTATCATCGGCCCCGAAGCACCTCTTGCCGCAGGCGTCGCCGACGACCTGCGCGGCGCGGGTTTTCTGGTTTTCGGCCCTTCCGCAGCGGCGGCCCAGCTGGAAGCGTCCAAAGCCTTTACCAAAGAAATCTGCGCGGCCAGCAATGCCCCCACCGCAGGTTATGCACATTTCACAGAACACACCGCGGCCCGCGCCTATGTTGCTGCCACCCCCGCGCCCTTGGTGATCAAGGCGGATGGTCTGGCAGCAGGCAAAGGTGTCATCATCGCGATGACCGACGCAGAGGCTGCGGCGGCCGTGGACGAGATGTTTGACGGTACTTTTGGTGACGCCGGTGCAGAAGTCGTCATCGAAGAGTTCATGGAGGGCGAAGAGGCCTCGTTCTTCATTCTTTGCGACGGTGAAAACGTCCTGCCCATCGGCAGCGCGCAGGATCACAAACGTGTCGGCGACGGTGACACCGGCCCCAACACCGGCGGCATGGGCGCCTATTCCCCCGCCCCAGTTCTGACCGATGAAATTGCCCGAAAAGCGCTGGATGAAATCATCCGCCCCACCATGGCGGAAATGGCCAGACGCGGGATGCCCTATCAGGGTGTGCTTTATGCAGGGCTGATGATCAAGGACGGCCAGCCCCGTCTGGTCGAATACAACGCCCGCTTTGGCGACCCTGAATGCCAGGTGCTGATGATGCGCCTTGGGGCGCAGGCCTTTGATCTGATCCATGCCGCGTCCGAATCCCGCCTGTCGGAAATGCGGGTAAACTGGGCCGGAGATCACGCAATAACGGTGGTGATGGCGGCCAAGGGCTACCCGGCGGCCTACGAGAAAGGTTCTGTGATCAAAGGGCTGGATGCCCTGCCCGAGGACAGCAGCAACATGGTGTTTCACGCCGGCACGACGCTGGAAAAGGGTGCCATCACAGCCACCGGTGGTCGCGTGCTGAATGTCACGGCGCGAGGGGACACCTTGTCGGAAGCCCGCGACCGCGCCTATGCCATGGTCGATCAAATCGACTGGCCTGAAGGGTTCAACCGCAACGATATCGGCTGGCGAGCTCTGGATTAAACCTAGTTACAGGCCAGCGCCGCAGCAAAGCTGGCGCGCCCCCGGTGCGGCCCAATATCTGTGACCACAAACCCGTTAGCCGCGTAGCGCACCGCAGCCAATCGTGACCAGTCTGATGTAGCAACAATCATTTCAGGCGCACCGTCGCATGTGCGTATGCCGCCCGCGATGTCACTCTCGCCAATCCTGTGGTTGGTATAACCTTGAAGGTCTGCCACTGGTGTCAAATCATCATCTACGAACCGCCAGATGCGCAGTACCTTGGCCAGATGCGGGCGGTCGACATATGCAATTTCGATCAGCCCGTCCCCGTCCAGATCGGCGGCCCCGACAGGGGCAAGCCAGCGATTGGACCGCCCGATATGCGGGGTTTCGGCGATCTTGCCATCGGCGCCATAGACCGCCAAGGCTGCGCCCTTGGCCATATCAGTCTCGACCACCACGACTTCAGGACGGCCATCACCGGTGATGTCCCACAAACGCGGCGCCACATCTTCAAATACGTGGTCCAGTGGCAAGCGCACAATAGCACGACCCTGCCCCGCAACATCGATCTGCAACGCACCCCATTCAACGGCGTCACCCAGAATGCCGTGCCTGTACCGTTTCGTCGGCGCATCAAACGCAGCCGAGGTAATCTGTTGGGCACCCGCAGGCACGGCACAAAGTGCTGCCAGTAAAGCGCCCAGCAGGCGCATCAGATCTGCTTGGCAGGCATTTGCACGCGCAATCCGTCCAGCGCATCTGTAACCTTGATCTGACAGGTCAAACGCGACGTGACCGGATCAGGCTCAAAGGCGAAATCAAGCATGTCTTCTTCCATGTCATCCTTGGCCGGAACCTTGTCGACCCAAGCGGCGTCAACATATACGTGGCAGGTGGAACAGGCACAGGCCCCGCCGCAATCAGCTTCGATGCCGGGAATATTATTGTCGCGCGCGCCTTCCATGACCGTCAGCCCGTTGGCCACATCGACCACATGCTCTTTGCCGCCATGCTCTACGTAAGTAATTTTCGCCATGTCCGCTTTCCTGTCTTTATAGTTTCGATTGTTTCTAGCGGGGCCAGCTCCCCTCTGCCAGCCCCTTTTCACCGCATTGCCACCGCTATGCAGCGCTGCAAAAACAGGTTACTCTATCCGCAAAACCAGACCCAAAGGCATCGGGCAATGACACAGGCAATTTCTAGAAACACGCGAGCGTGGCACTTGTCGCTGGTGCTGATGACCTGCACAACGCTGGCCGGCTGTGATTCCGTTATCACGGCTCCCGATGTAGTGCCCCCCGAACCCGGCGTGCTGGCGGCCACCCGCAACGGGCCAGCCGATGCACCCGAAGGCAGTTGTTGGGGAAAAACCGTCAGCCCCGCAGTGGTGGAACGGGTCACCGAACAGGTCCAGATCAAACCCGCGTCGGTAAATCCTGATGGCACCATCGGGAGCCTGCCGGTCTATCGCACCGAACACCGTCAGGTCATCGTTATACCGCGCCGTGACAACTGGTTCGAAACCCCTTGTCCGGATGTCCTGACGCCCGAATTCATCTCTTCGCTGCAACGCGCCCTGTTGGCGCGTGGTGGTTACAGTGGAACCATAACCGGCACGCTGGATGCCGGGACCCGCACAGCCATCGAACGGTTCCAGCGCGAACAAGGTCTGGAGAGCGCGGTCCTGTCGCTGGGCACCGCGCGCCTTTTGGGCTTGGTTGCCGTGCCGCGCGACCAGTCCAGCTAACGCAAAAGGGCACCCGTCAAGGTGCCCCTCTTTCTCAAAACCAGCCCGGGATCAATCGCCCAGCGTCAGCGCCACAAACCGTGGATCACCGGCACGGCGCACCAGCAGCAGCAGCGATTTACGCCCCGCGTCTTTCGCCGCAGCGACCCGCTTCTCCAAATCCGCGATACTTACAACCTTCTGCTGGCCTGCTTCGGTGATGATGTCACCTGTGCGCAGGCCTTTTTCAAAGGCTTCAGAGGTTTCGTCAACCTCTGTGACCGCCAGCCCGGCCATGTCATTTTCAATGCCAAGCTCTTTGCGAAGGGCATCGTTCAGTGGTGACAAGGTCAACCCCAGCAGGTCTTTGGTTTCAGGTTCTGCTTCAACCTCTGGATCGCCGGTCTCGGCGGTTTCACCATTGGCATCCTCGCGACGCCCCAGCACAACCTTGATGGTCTGGCTCTTGCCGTCCCGCATCACGGTGACGCGGACGGCGGCGCCTACAGGGCTGTTGCCCACCTGACGTACCAGAGCACGGGTGTCAGCCACGTCGACACCGTCAAAGGACATGATCACGTCACCGGTCATCAGACCCGCTTCTTTCGCAGGACCCTCGGGCACGTCCGTGATCAAAGCGCCCGTCGCCTTGGCCAGACCCATCGCATCCGCAACATCCTGCGTTACATCCTGAATACGCACACCCAGCCAACCCCGTCGGGTTTCGCCGAACTCCTTCAACTGGTCCACCACACGGGTCACCACATTGGACGCCATCGAGAAACCGATACCGATCGAACCGCCATTCGGGGAAAGGATCGCCGTATTCACCCCGATAACCCCGCCATCCATATTGAACAACGGTCCACCAGAGTTGCCCCGGTTGATCGCCGCATCGGTCTGGATATAATCGTCATAAGTGCCAGAAAGCGCGCGGTTACGGGCCGACACGATACCAGCCGACACCGAAAACCCCTGCCCCAAAGGGTTGCCCATGGCAATCACCCAATCCCCGACACGCGCCGCATCGCTATCGCCGAAGCTGACAAACGGCAGCGGCTCGGTGGCCTCGACCTTCAGCAATGCAATGTCGGTGTTGGGGTCCGTGCCGATCACTTTGGCCTTCAACTCGCTGCCCGAAAAGAACTCGATGGTAATCTCGTCCGCGCCCTCGATAACATGGTTGTTGGTCACAACATATCCGTCTTCGGAAATCACAAAACCCGACCCCAGCGCAGAGGACCGGCGCGGCTTGGGCCCCTCGCCATTGCCGTCATTGTTACGGTCCTGAAATTCACGAAAGAAATCCTCGAACGGGGACCCCTCCGGCACAATACCACGCGGACCGGTGCGGCCCTCAACTACAGTTGATGTGGTGATATTCACCACCGAAGGGCTGATCTTCTCTGCCAGTGGCGCAAGGCTTTCAGGCTTGGCAAAAGCCATCATGGCTTGCGCCAACACCAATACAAAAACCAGCGCTGTCAACATCATCGCCTTAAGTGCAAAACTTTCCTGTACACGTCTTGCCTGCACCTTGACCTGCGCATCGCTGCGCCGCCGCGAATTGGCCTGTGACTGCATCAGTGTTCTCCTGCTGTGTTCTATTGGAGCGCGCACGCTCGAAAATCTCTTGCAAACAGACTGCAACGCCATTGCCCCTGCCGCAACATGAAAGATGTGGCTTATCACAGGGATTTCAACTCAGGTTTCGCGACATATCCGAATCCCGCTTCTTTTTGGCTGTAAATACTGCGGGGGAGTCGTCTTTGACGACGGGGGCAGAGCCCCCTGAAACCGCAAATGCAGGCTTGCCCGCGCCTTTGAATCAAACCCCGATCCGAAAGGCAATCCACACAAGAACCAATCCGCCGACAATTACCAGAAACCCGATCTGGCGTACGGCTTCTTCGGGCATCTGGCGCAACGTCTCCAGCATGCGTTCCAAAAAAGAAGGGGCCAGTGCGTACACCAGCCCCTCGAAAATCATCACCAACCCGAGGGCCAGCAGGATCATACTCAATTGCGCTCTCCCTCAACCGACCGGCTGCCCTGATCAGAGCGCAGATAGTTGAAGAATTCGCTATCCGGCGACAGCACCATGGTAGAGTTGTTGCCTTTCAGCGCTTCCTCATAAGCTGTCAGGGAACGGTAGAATTCAAAGAATTCCTGATCCTTGCCATAAGCTTCAGCAAAAATCTTGTTGCGTTCCGCATCCGCTTCACCTTCGATGATGCGCGCATCACGGCGGGCTTCTGACAAGATTTCCTCGTACGTACGATCCGCCAAAGCTGTCACCCGCTGGGCCGCCTCACGACCGCGTGCGCGTTCGTCCGTGGCTTCGCGATCCCGCTCGGCAATCATCCGCTGCAGGGTCGCCGCAAAGTTCTGTTCCGGCAAGTTGGTCTGGCGCAGGCGCACATCCACAACCGCAAGGCCCAGCGCGTCTGCACGTGCGTCTGCCCGCACCCGGATCTGCTCCATCAGGGAAGACCGCTCTGGTGACAGGATGGTGTTTGATGTGACACCCTGTGAACCGAGAACCGCGCGAATTTGCGATTCCATAATACCGCTCAAGTCATTAATTGCCTGACGTTCGCCGCCCGCACCAATGGCTTTACGGTACTGTTCGATGTCGTCGATCCGGTAGAGTACAAAGGCGTCGATCTCAAGACGACGGTCATCAGCCGGTGTCACCTCGATCAGTTCCGTTTCCAGCGACAGGATGCGATCTTCAAACCGCACAACCTCATCCAGCAGCGGCACTTTGAAGCCGATGCCCGGATCCGTCACCACCTGTTTAATCTGACCAAAGCGCAGGACCAAAGCCTTCTCGCGCTCGTCCACCACAAAAATGGAAGAGAGAACCGCAACAATCGCAACCACCCCGATGGGCAGCAAAATTCCGAACTTACCCATTAGTTTGATCCTCCGCTGCGCCGCAGCTCGTTCAGGGGCAGATAAGGCACTACGCCCTGCCCTCCAGAGCTGCCGCTACCGTTCTCGAGGATGATCTTGTCTACACCCCCCAGTACTTTTTCCATGGTCTCGATATAAAGCCGTTTGCGTGTCACTTCCGGCGCCGCCGAATACTCGGTCAAAACCGCCTTAAACCGGCTTGCCTCACCCACAGCATCGTTTACGACCCGGGCACGGTAGCCTTCGGCAGCTTCCAGCAATTGCGCGGATTCACCACGGGCTTCAGCCGTTTTGCGGTTGGCATAGGCATCCGCCTGACGCTCCACGCGGTCACGCTCCTGTTCGGCGGCCTGAACGTCACGGAATGCATCCACAACCGACCCCTGACTGGAGGTTCCATCTGAATTGGTGATGATGACATTCTGGCTGGGCGGATCAACCTTGTTGAGGTTGACACGCAGCACGTTGATGCCGGTCTGGCGGTTGTCGAGTGTCGACTGGATCAACACCTTGACCTGATCTGCAACCGCACCACGGTCACGGCTCAGGATCGGCGCCAACTCGGACTGCGCAATCACTTCGCGCATCGCAGATTCCGAAATCGCCCGCACTGACGCCTCGGGATCACGTAAGGAGAATTTGAAATCCTTGGGGTTCTTGATGTTCCATACCACCTGAAAATCGATATCGACGATGTTTTCATCCGTGGTCAGCATCAATCCGTCATTGTCCGAATTGCCACGGCGCACACCCAGTTCTTCGGTGCGGTTGGTGGTCACGTCAAACACTTCAGCCGTCACAACCGGCCAAGGCGCAAAATTCAGACCTTCAGTGCCTACGGCGGAAAACTTGCCCAGAAACAGCTCGATCGACTGTTGCTCGGGGCGCACCGTGTAAAAACTGGCAAAGCTCCATGCGACCACGGCCGCAACGATGCCCAGACCGACAGTGCCACGCGTCAACGCCGGACCGCCGCTGCCACCTCTGCCGCTGCCATTGCCGCGGTCACGGCCACCGCCGCCGCCCATCAGGACACGCAGCTGTTCCTGGCCCTTTTTGACCAGTTCGTCGATCTCGGGGATTTGCGGTTTGTTATCGCCGGGTCCACGCCCGCCGCCACCATTTTTTATGCCGCGGTTTTCGGGTTCGTCATCCCGTCCGCCACCGCCTGAATTTCCGCCGCCGCCCCAAGGACCGCCGTTGTTACCAGCCATGTATTCGTATTCCCCTCATTTTGTCGCACCTTCGCGACAGTCGTATTACGTCTTGATGTGGTTGTTAAACCGTCAATTTCAAGCGCCCATATTCAAGCGGTGCGTGTTGGTGCACGCATTGTCACCAGTTCTTCGGACATGGTTGGATGAACCGCGCATGTCGCATCGAACTGCTCTTTTGTCAGCTTTGCCTTGACTGCAATACCCACCATCTGGATCAGCTCGCCCGCGTTTGGCGCAACAATGTGACATCCCAACACAATCCGGCTGGCTTTGGAAACCACAAGTTTCATCAGCACACGATCCGGTTTGCCGGCAAAGGCAGTCTGCATCGGCTTGAACGATGTCGCATAAATCTCGACCTCTTCCTGCTCGCGGGCCTGCTCCTCGCTCAACCCTACAGTGCCCATTTCAGGCTGGGTGAACACCGCGCTGGCAATCAGGTCGTGATCCACCGGCGTTGGATTGCCCGCAAATACGGTCTGCACAAAGGCCATCCCCTCGCGGATCGCAACCGGAGTCAGGTTCACCCGGTCGGTGACATCGCCAATCGCATAAATCGACGGCACACCGGTCTGGCTGTATTCATTCACCTCGATCTGGCCCTTGCGGCCCATCGCCACGCCGACATCCTCAAGCCCCATGTTCTGGCTCGATGGATCGCGGCCAGTGGCAAACATCACTTGCTCGAACGTCGCCTCGGTACCGTTGGTAGATTTTACGCGGATGCCGCCATCGGCTTTTGCCATTTCCACGATATTGGTGCCCAGATGCAGGTTCACGCCGCTTTGTATCATGCTGTCAGCAATTAGCCCGCGTGCTTCTCCGTCAAAACCGCGCAGGATTTGCGCGCCACGGTAGTATTGCGTCACCTCAACGCCAAGCCCGTTCAGGATGCAGGCAAATTCGCAGGCAATATAACCGCCACCGATGATCAACATCGACTTGGGGAGTTTTTCCAGATGAAAGAGATCATCAGACACAATGCCAAGATCCGCATTGCGCAGATCAGGGCGCACCGGATGCCCGCCAGTGGCGATCAGGATGTGTTTGGCCGTCTTGGTGGTCCCGTCCGACAAGGCCACGGTATGCGCATCCTTGATTGTCGCACGCAGATCGAATGTCTCCACCCCTGATCCCGCCAGCATCTTGCGGTAAATCCCTTCAAGGCGGTCCAGCTCAGCGGTCATTTTGCCGCGAAATGCTGTCCAGTCAAATGTTCCCGCCTTCATGTCCCAACCATAGGAAGCAGCCTCGGCAGGCATGGCCGCGTATTCAGATGCAAACACCATCAACTTTTTGGGCACGCATCCCCGGATCACGCATGTGCCGCCATAGCGGTCATCTTCGGCCAGTCCGACGCGGGCACCATGTTCGCCCGCTGCAACCCGCGCGGCACGCACACCGCCAGAGCCGCCGCCGATGACAAAAAGGTCGAAATCAAAGGTGTCAGCCATGGTATAGGTCCTTAATCAGAAAGGTCGGAAAACAGATTGTCCGACTCCACAAAATCCAGTCGCTCTGTGGCGATTGTTCCTTTATTTATGTCACGCACTTCGACACGGCCATCCCCAAAGCCGATCACAACCGCGTCACAAATGTCGATAAACAAACCGTTTTCCACCACACCGGGCATCTGGTTGATCACCAGCGACAACTGGCGGGCATTGCCGATGCGGTTCAGGTGCAGGTCCAGGATATGGTTCCCCTCATCCGTGACATACGGAACCTCGCCGTTCATCCGCAGTGTCGACGTACGGCCCAGAACATCCATGGAAATAAGAGTTTCCTCGACAAGGGCCTGCGTGGTCTGCCAGCCAAAGGGGATCACCTCGATCGGCAGGGGAAACGCGCCAAGGGTCTCGACCTCCTTGCCTATATCCGCAATCACAATCATCTGGTCACTTGCGGTCGCAACGATTTTTTCTTGTAGCAGGGCGCCACCGCCCCCCTTGATCAGGTTCAGTTCACCGTCAAATTCATCAGCCCCGTCGATGGTCAGATCCAGCCACTTGGCCTCATCCAGCGAAATCACCTCGATCCCGACACCGCGCGCCAGTTCTGCCGTGCGCGCCGAGGTCGGCACGCCTTTGATCCGCAATCCGTCATCGCGCACCATCTCGCCCAGACAGCGCACCAGCCAAGCTGCCGTCGATCCGGTGCCCAGCCCCACGCGCATGCCATCCTCGACGTACTGCGCGGCACGTTTTGCGGCGACAAATTTCGCCTTGTCGATGGGGGACAGTTCTCCGGCCATGGGGCAGCTCCGATGCAGGTCATGTGCAGATCGTCTTGCGGGTCTTATAGGTAGATTCCCTTGCGGGGGCGAGGGCAGGAGACCGCTTTTTTGGCCGGTGGTCAATTTGCCTCGTTTGCGGTACGGTGCTGGGTGATCTTCCTTCACTTCAATGCCCGTAATGCATGCCAACAGGTCGTTTTCGCACCCCAATCCCGCAGTGCATCGCTTACGATAATCCCATGACCTATATCCTGCACTATGCCCCGGATAACGCATCCCTGATCATCCGCGCCGCCCTGGAGCTGCGCGGCCTAGCCTACCGCACGCAGCTGGTCGACCGCAGGACCGGGGAACAAAGCACACCAGTGTACCGCGCCCTTAACCCCAACGGATTGATCCCGGTGCTGGAAACCCCGCAAGGCCCGATTTTTGAAACCGGCGCGATCCTGCTTTGGCTTGCAGATACCCACGGTGGCCTTGGCCCTTCCCCCGATGATCCCGCCCGCGCAAACTTCCTGAAATGGCTGTTCTTTATCTCCAATACGATCCACCCGGCCCTGCGCATGATGTTTTACCCCCAAAAATTCATCAGCATTGAAAATACAGCGGCCCTGCGCACAGGGCTGTCGAAAACACTGCATCAAAGCTTCACAACGCTGGATAACGCCGCCGCCGCAGATCCAGCATTGTTTGCGGGGTCCACCCCTACACTTCTTGAGCTATACGCCGCCGCCCTGCTGCGCTGGTCGGCCATCTACCCAGCTGATTACGACAAAAGCTGGTTTTCACTGGCAGGTTACCCGGCCCTTCTGCGCCTTTGCAGCCGACTCGAAACCCTGCCGCTGATACAAAGCTTGCACATCACCGAAGGCTTGGGCACACATCCCTTTACCGATCCTCATCTTCCCTCTCCTCCCATAGGTAGCGCCACCTGATGTTCCTTTCCGTTTTCGATATGTTCAAAGTGGGCATCGGCCCCTCGTCTTCGCACACCATGGGCCCGATGGTCGCCGCCGAACGCTTTCTCAACGCGATGCGTGCCTCGCCGTTTCATTTTGCAGGCCTTCGCGCCTCGCTGCACGGCTCGCTGGCATTTACCGGTGTCGGCCATGCGACCGACCGCGCCACGATCCTTGGACTGGCCGGATTTACCCCCGAAAGCTACGACGCGGAAAAAGCCGAAGCGGCGCTGCAGGCCATAAACACGGACCATCAGATCGTCGTAGATGGCCTGCCGCCCCTTGCGTTCAACCCCAAGACCGACCTGACTTTCGACTACGACACCAAGCTTAGCGGCCACGCAAACGGCATGATGCTGATGGCCACCGATGCCCAAGGTGACGTCACGCTGCGCGAAACCTATTATTCCATCGGCGGCGGCTTTGTAATGACCGAAGCGGAATTGGCCGCAGGCAAGGATACCGACGAAGGGCCGCCCATCCCCTTCCCGTTCAAATCCGCAACCGAAATGCTGGAAATGTCCAAGGCATCCGGCAAAACCATTGCCCAGATGAAACGCGCCAACGAAGTATCACGCAACGGCGAAATCCACCTGCGCACAGGCACCAAACGGTTGTGGCAAGTGATGAACGACTGCATCAACCGCGGGCTGACAACCGACGGCATCCTGCCTGGTGGCCTGTCCGTGAAACGCCGCGCCAAAGGTATCTATGACGCGTTGCTGGCAGAACGCGGCATGAACCAGCCCGCGCCTCATACGATTAATGACTGGATGGGTGCCTATGCCATGGCGGTAAACGAAGAAAACGCCGCAGGCGGGCAGGTGGTCACCGCCCCCACCAATGGCGCTGCCGGCGTGCTGCCTGCGACCATCCGTTACTACCTCGATCACGTTCCCGGCGCGTCCGAAACCCATATCGAGGATTTCCTCCTGACGGCCGCAGCCATCGGGGGGCTGGTAAAGTTCAACGCCTCCATTTCTGGCGCCGAAGCCGGCTGTCAGGCAGAAGTGGGATCGGCCGCCGCCATGTCCGCCGCCGGACTTTGTGCCGTCATGGGAGGTACGCCGGAACAGGTTGAAAATGCTGCTGAAATCGCGCTGGAACACCATCTCGGTATGACCTGCGATCCGGTCAAGGGCCTTGTCCAGGTGCCCTGTATCGAACGCAATGGCCTTGGCACGATCAAAGCGGTCTCAGCCGCTTCTCTGGCCTTGCGCGGCGATGGTACCCACCTTGTGCCACTGGACGCCTGTATCGAAACCATGCGCCAGACCGGCGCGGATATGTCCGAAAAATACAAGGAAACCTCGCTGGGCGGCCTCGCTGTCAACGTCCCGAACTGCTGACATCAACACGCCTGTGCATCTACGCGGCGCCAAGGATCGCGGCACGCGACCGATCCTTGATTGGCTTATCCTTTACGCCATGTTGAATCGCCGTGCCCTTGTGCAGGTGACTTGAGGATCAATCAGATCCCTCAAGCACCTCACTGCAAGCAAGGCAATGCGTTCACCAGATACCATACAAGGTTCTGAAAGTGCATCCGCTCGCCCGGAATGAAACCGCGCGTCAGCGCATCCTGCGCATCAAACCTAGCGGCGCACCTCAACCTCGTAACCACGCTCTTCGGGTTCATCATCCACCAGTTCGGTGGGAAACCCGGGCGCGGTAATTGACAGGCCAGTGGCTTCCTCCAGCCGCTCGATCATCCGGTCCGACTGCGCCTTTTCACCATACCGCGCCTGACCGTCCGTCAACATCGAAATCATCAAAGGAGACAGCTCAAGTGGTACATTATGTTCATCCGCTAACTTCTGGAAAAGTCCGACATCTTTTTGCACCAGATCGAGCGTAAAGTTCACATCCCGCGACCCCGAAAGGATCAGCTGGCTTTCGGTCTCATGAACAAAAGAATTCCCCGAGGAGGCAGCAATCGCCTCATAGGTCACGCCCAGATCCATACCGGCGGCCTTCATCACCGTGAGCGCTTCGCAAAGAGACAAAAGATTTATCGTTGCCAGATAGTTGGTCATCACTTTTAATGTACTTGAGACCCCAACATCACCAACATGCAATATCCGTCGCCCCATATGTGTCAGCACCGGCAGCACCTTATCAAAGGTCTCGCGCGTGCAGCCTGCGTAGATCGAAATGTTGCCGGTATCCGCACGGTGACACCCGCCTGAAACCGGACAATCCACCGCCGCACCGCCCCTCGCGATAACGGCCTCGGCGTGATCCTTGATCTGCTGCGCGTCCGTGGTCGACATTTCCATCCAGATCTTGCCAGTCCCCACATGGGGCAGGATTTCAGCGACCACAGCAGCGCAGGCGGCCGGGCTGGGCAGACAGGTGATTACCGCATCACAGCTTTGCATTAGACCAGCAGCCGACCCGCCGCCCCGCGCGCCGCGCGCCACGAAATTCGCCACAAGACCTTCATCCAGATCAAATACCGCCAGATCAACCCCATTGCGTAACAAGGACCCGGCCAGCTTGCCACCCACATTGCCTAATCCGATAAATCCGACTTTCATGCCGTTCTCCCTCTTAAATTTACCCTATCAAGATGCCACAAAATCGACATGTCGCGCCCGCATGCGACCTCTTGCACACCCTTTGACAAATCTTTGGCCCAAGGCCATCGTGGCGCCATGACATATCCCTCAAATACACCCTCCCTTCATCCTGATGACGCTTCGGCTGGCATTGAAATCACTGAAGATTTTGAAAGATTCGCCCAACGCAATGATATTTTCACCCGCGCCTTCTGGGATGAGACCGTCAGAAGCAAGCAGACCGACGCCTTTTTTGCCTCCTACCGGATGGAAGCCACCCCGCGCAGGGGCGACGGTTTCACCCAGCGCGATTTCGCCCTTCGCAATGCAAGCTGGCTGATCAGCGACCTGATCTCGAATCGTGGAAACGAAACCGGCCGACGCGAGGGATTTCAGGCGGCCATTGCTGATGACACGCCGGTTGCGCCCATGCAGCAGGAGGTTGACGATCCCGCCGCCATGTCGACCGAGATCAAACGTATCGCAAAGTTTTTTGGTGCAGATTTGTGTGGTATTACCGATATGGATGAACGCTGGCTTTATGCGAGCCGCGTCGATACCCGCGATATGTCCGAGGCCCCCAATGATCTGCCAGAGGGCATGACCAGCGTCATTGTCATGGGCCACGAAATGGAGGAAGAGTTGGTTGCGACTTATCCCTCTGCCCTTGCCGGTGCTGCAACGGGACGTGAATACAGTCATGAAGCCGCAGTGGTCATGCAAATGGCCGCCTATATCCGCAATCTGGGGTATGAGGCGACAGCGAGCATGAATGACACAGGGCTGGTCATTCCCTATGCGATCAAAGCCGGTCTTGGTGAATACGCCCGCAACCAGCTGGTGATCACCCCCGAATTCGGCCCGCGCCTGCGGTTTTCCAAGATATTCACCAATCTGCCGCTTTCCCATGACACTGCAAAACCGATGGGTGTGCGGGCCTTTTGTGACATTTGCACAAAATGCGCGGACGCATGTCCGGTCAATGCCCTGCCCTATGGCCCGCCGGAGGTTGGCGGCAAGGTTTCGGCAATCAAAGGCGTGCGCAAATGGACGTCTGATGCTGAGAAATGCTTTGGGTTCTGGGCCAAACTGTCTTCGGATTGCGCGATTTGCATGCGGGTCTGTCCGTTCAACCGTGATCTATCGAAATGGCAGAGTCGGCTGTGGCTGAAACTGGCGTTGTCGCCTTTGCGCAAACTGGCGCTCTGGCTGGATCGCAAGCGCGGTATCCGCAGAAAACCGTCCGAGTGGTGGGCGCGAGGCCACGGGTAACAGGTGCCGCCTCGCGATGATCTCAACGTCGCTGCGAGCGGCGCACGTTGCCATGCCAGTCTTCGCCGGGGATGGCGCTTTTATGTTCAGCGGACAGACCCTCGCCAAGGCGGCATTTCGCCGGATTGGCAAAGAACAGCGCAAAAACTGCAAGAGCAGCGAGCCACACAAAGGTTCTCGACTTGTCGATGCGAAGCGCCCCGTTCGGGATGGGATCACGTATGGTCATCATTATCTCCTGATAATTCGCTGTCCTGCTTTCCCATCTACGTGCGCGTCACTCATTCACAAAACGAATATATGTGCACGAACTACAACAAACATTGATGATTAAAAAAGTTGCCGCACAGCGCCAGTTCAATTTTGCTGCGTTGTCCGGTGATCAACCGCGACCTATCTATCTGTGGAATGGAAAAAGGAAATCGTCATGTCCCTAAGACCCACCTTGGAAGCCCGCCACGCCGTCCCCACGCTGGAAGGCGCCGGTGTCAAGCTATACCGCGCTTTCGGGTTTCAGGACCCGACTGAGCTGGATCCTTTTCTGCTGTTTGATGATTTCCGCAACGACCATCCTGCGGATTTCGAAAAAGGGTTCCCCTGGCATCCCCATCGCGGAATCGAGACCATCACCTATGTCCTTGAAGGCACCGTGGATCACGCGGATTCGCTGGGCAATGATGGCAGCCTTGGCGCAGGTGACGTGCAATGGATGACGGCGGGGCGCGGGATTTTGCATCAGGAAATGCCCAAAGGCAACGCGGCGGGGCAGATGCATGGTTTCCAGCTGTGGGGCAATTTGCCTGCGGATCAAAAGATGACCGCCCCGCGCTATCAGGACATTACCAGCGCCGATATTCCCGTGGTAACGGATGATGACGGCACCCGTGTCAAAGTGATCACCGGCGATTTCTGGGGCAAGAAAGGGCCGGTTGACGGGATTGCAGCGGACCCGCAGTACCTGGACATCACCGTACCTGCCGGCGTGAAAAAGACCTTCAGGATCGACACCTACCGTCGGGCTTTTGCCTATGTGTTCGGTGGCGCGGGGGCCTTTGCCGATGCCTCGTTCCCTTCCGGTATCCTGCTGGAAAAAGAGATTGCGGGTGAAGAGGTCAACATCCGAGACTTGTCGGGGGATCGCACGCTGATCCGCTTTGGCACCGGTGATGAGGTGACGGTGCAGGCCGGCCCTGACGGCATGCGGTTTCTGCTGATCTCGGGGGCCCCGATCGAAGAGCCGGTCGCCTGGCACGGCCCGATCGTGATGAACACCCGCGACGAACTTAAGGCCGCCATGGCCGAGCTGCGCAACGGAACGTTTATCAGGCCTGCGCATTAAGCATGAGAGAGGGCCATGCGCCAGCGCCAGCGCCTTCCAAGGTTAACCGGTTTACCGGTTAACCATCTGTTTAGTTTCAACTTTCTGAAAATAAAGAAAGCAGGGATACCTACCTTTAGGATCATCGGGGCCGTTTCGCCGTTGATCAGTGCAAAGGAAAGTCCCGATGATCCATAAGCTGCTGAACGCCCTTGCTTTTGCCACCGTCATTGCTGGGCCCGCCCATGCTGATTCAGGTCTCGGGATCATCGGGGGCACCTTGCGCCTTGGTTTTTCGGATCAGGAGTTGGAGGGCGGATTTGTTGGGGCCACCGTAGACGTTGCCATCACCGAAAACCACGGTTTGCAGCTGGATCTGCAATACGAGGAGCGCGCCAATGGCGGCATCGGACGGTTGGGCACCGTGTTGTATATGACACCGCGTGATGGGCAGAAATATGGTCTGACCCTGATGGTCGCAGACAAAAACGATGCCTCGGCGACCTATGGGCAAATTGGCGCGGCGGGCATAATTGCAGTGGGAAACGACATTAATGTCGAACTGCGAGCAGCGGTCGGGTTGTCAGCCGACAATGATATGGACTGGATTACCGCCGGGAGCGGCCTTCATTGGCAAGTTAATGAAGCCACACGGCTTTACGCCCAGTATGACGTCACCGGATTTGACGAACAGAATTTCGGCGCTACCGCTCATGAGGCCACAATCGGTGTGCAGACCCGATTGGGCAACAGCATGACCTCGCTGTTTGCCGAAGCGTCACAGGATTGGTTGAACGGAAGGAATGCGGCAGACAGCAGCACAACATTGCGCGTCGGTATCAGCATGTCCTTGGGCCGGACTGGCAACAACCAACCCGCGTTCCGGGTGTCCGACCCGCTGCGTCAGATCCTGCGGCGCGGCCTGTTTTAGGCACCCGATCTATGCGCCGACCGCCTTGCGCACCATATTCCAATATTGCGCAACCACCTCATCCAGCGAGAGCCTGCCGCCCTGCCGGAACCACGTGTTCACGCCGGTCAGCATCGCAATGATGGCCAGTGTCACGATCTTGGTGTCTGCAACCTCGAACTGGCCGGCCGCCGCCCCGTCGCGCAAAATCTGTTCCAGCCGGTCCTCATAGCGGCGGCGCAATGCCTCGATCTCGGCAAAGTTGTCTGGCTCAAGATTGCGCAATTCCATATAGGCGATGAAAACCTCGTCTGGCCGGTCCGCGTGAAACCGGATGTGGAAAGCGACAAATTTCTCCAATTGCGCCACTGGATCGCCCGTCTCCGGTGTGGCTGCGGCCAGAAGTCCCTCCAGATGGCTGCGCATCAGGTCAAACAACAGCGATTGCTTGTCCGGCGTGTAATTATAAAGCGCCCCAGCCTGCACGCCGACTTCAGCGGCAATACTGCGCATCGACACCGCCGCATAGCCACGCTGCGCGAAAAGCCGCAGGGCTGCGTGCCGTATCTTGGGGCCGGTGATTCCGGCGTGTGATCCTGTAGTGCGTGCCATGAGGACAAATTAATGAACATCTGTTCAAAAGCAAAGCCCGCTTGCACGGTGGCGGGCGCTGGTGCAAGAACAAGGTATGAAACGCGCCCTCTCTCTTTGCCTGATCGCCGCTACAGTGACGGGCTGCACCCAGTTCCCAGAACTGGATCACACCCAGACTGCAGCACTTGAGGCAGCCGACTATCCTGCACTTGTCCCGATCGAGCCGCTTTTGGCCCGCGCCACTGCCCCCGGCCCCGATCCTGTGGAAACGGAAAACAATCTGAACAACCGTCTGGCGGGTTTGCGTGCCCGCGCAAATGCCATGCGCGGCGCTGTTTTGTCGGATCCGGAAAAACGCCGGCTTGAAAGCGGACTGCGGTAGGTTTGTCGCGTTGCATGGGCCGTGCGAAACCGTTACATCGCCACGCAACACCGATTTGAACCATTCCCCTTTGAAAAGGACCCTCCGCCATGTCTGATGCCACGTCTGATCCTCTTCGCCTTGGTATTGCTGGTCTGGGCACTGTTGGTGTCGGCGTTGTGCGTATCATCCGCCAGCAAGCCGCGCTACTTGAGGTCCGCACAGGGCGCAAAATCACCATTTCGGCCGTATCTGCCCGCACCAAAGGCCGCGACCGCGGCGTGTCCCTCGACAGCTACGCATGGGAAGACGACCCCGTCGCCCTGGCCACACGTGACGATGTGGATGTATTTGTCGAACTGATGGGCGGCGAAGACGGCCCGGCGCTGGAAGCCACAAAAGCCGCCCTGAAGGCGGGCAAAGACGTCGTGACCGCAAACAAGGCGATGCTCGCGATTAACGGTCAGGCGCTGGCCGAACTGGCCGAAAGCAATGCACGGGCCATTCGCTATGAGGCCGCCGTGGCGGGTGGCATTCCGGTGGTCAAGACCTTGATGGAAGGGCTTGCAGGCAACGAAATCACCCGCGTGATGGGGGTCATGAACGGGTCCTGTAACTATATCCTGACCCGTATGGAAAACTCGGGTGGTACCTATCAGGATATTTTTGCCGAGGCCGATGGGCTTGGCTATCTCGAAGCTGATCCGCAGCTTGACGTTGGGGGCATTGACGCCGCGCATAAGCTGGCGATTCTGTCAGCCATCGCCTTTGGCACACGCGTTGATTTCGACGGTATCCAACTGGAAGGTATCGAACGCGTCAGCATCGAAGACATCCGCGCCGCTGCCGACATGGGGTACAAGATCAAATTGCTGGGCGTGGCGCAAAAGACCGGTCGCGGGTTGGAACAGCGGATGCAGCCCTGCCTTGTGCCCGATAGCTCTCCCTTGGCGCAACTGGATGGCGGCACCAATATGGTGGTGCTCGAGGGCGACGCCGTTGGCCAGATCGTGCTGCGTGGTGCCGGTGCAGGCGAAGGTCCGACGGCCAGTGCGGTGATGGCGGACGTTTGCGATATTGCACGCGGTCAGCGCGGGCCGGTTTTTGGCCAGCCCGCAAGCAGCCTTGTTACCTCAACCGCCGCGCTGACCAAACTACCCGCCGCCTATTATCTGCGGATGGAACTGGTCGACAAACCCGGCGCTTTGGCCAAAATCGCAGCTGTTCTGGGTGAAGCTGGGGTCAGTATCGACCGCATGCGCCAATACGCCCATGAGGCGACCTCGGCCCCGGTCCTCATCGTCACCCACAAATCCACACAGGCAGATATCGAGACAGCCATCGCTGCGATGGATGGCACGGGTGTGATGACTGGCGCCCCCGTGGCGCTGCGTATTGAAGAGGTCTGAGACAGTAAGGTAGCCGCACAGAATGATCGCTTACGCAGGTCTCTTTGCTTCGGCCCTTATTGCCGCGACCTTGTTGCCGATGCAATCCGAAGCGGTGCTGGTCGCGCTGATCCTGCAAGGTGATCACCCCGTCGCCTCACTACTGGTGGTGGCAACGGCTGGAAATGTGCTGGGCTCTGCCATCAACTGGGCTTTGGGGCGGTTTCTGCTGCGTTTCAAGCACAAACGCTGGTTTCCCGCTACTGGCCCGCAACTGGCCCGCGCCGAAGGCTGGTACCAGCGTTATGGACGTTGGTCACTGCTGGGCAGTTGGGTGCCGGTTATCGGGGATCCGATCACCGTGGTTGCCGGCATCCTGCGCGAACCACTGCTTTCCTTTCTGCTCCTGGTCACGCTGGCCAAGGGCCTGCGCTATCTGTTTCTGGCCATGATCACGCTGGCGTGGATTTGACAGGCTTGCCGTAAACCGCCCCTATCGCTAGACGAGGGGCAACAAAACACCATCAAGGACACATACCCGATGACCACCAAAGCCGATTTTCAAGACCGCATGTTATCTCTGGGCCTCGCCCGCGTGTCCGAGGCAGCCGCCCTTGCGTCGGCCAAACTGGTTGGCAAAGGCGACGAGAAAGCCGCCGATCAGGCAGCCGTCAATGCGATGCGCGAACAGTTAAACCTGCTGGACATTGCCGGTGTTGTGGTGATCGGTGAAGGCGAACGTGACGAAGCCCCGATGTTGTTTATCGGCGAGGAGGTCGGCACTGGAAATGGCCCCGGCGTGGATATCGCGCTGGACCCGCTGGAAGGCACGACGCTGACCGCCAAAGACATGCCGAACGCGTTGACCGTGATTGCAATGGGCCCGCGCGGATCAATGCTGCATGCGCCCGACACCTATATGGACAAACTGGCCATCGGGCCGGGTTATCCGACCGGTGTGGTCACTCTGGATATGACTCCGGGCGAACGTGTCGAGGCGCTGGCCGCAGCCAAAGGGTGTTCACCTGCGGACATCACCGTCTGTATTCTGGAACGCCCGCGTCATGAGGACATGATTGCCGAAGTGCGCACCAAGGGTGCCGCGATCCGGCTGATCACCGATGGTGATGTGGCAGGTGTGATGCATTGCGCTGACCCTGACACGGGGATCGACATGTATATGGGATCGGGGGGCGCCCCCGAAGGGGTGCTGGCCGCAGCCGCGTTGAAATGCATGGGCGGTCAGATGTACACCCGTCTGTTGTTCCGCAACGATGACGAAAAAGCACGCGCCACCAAAGCGGGGATCACTGATTTCGACCGCATTTACACCCGTGATGAAATGGTCACCGAAGACGTGATCTTTGCCGCCACTGGCGTGACTGACGGTGCTTTGCTGCCCGGTGTGAAACGCGAATTTGGCTGGATGACGACCGAAACCCTGATCATGCGATCCAAGACCGGATCAGTACGGCGAATCAACTACCGCACCCCGGTCGAGAGCGACTGAACGGGCGGTTTCGGGGCGTGAGGTCTGCGCGGTGATGATGCTGCGGGATTGAGTTTAGTTGGCAAGATGAAGCGGGGCGCTGCGCATGAGTTATCTGGGCGTTGAGGCATCCCTGACAGGGCGGACCTGGGTGGGGCCCGGTGTCGAAGTGGAACGTGCGGCAGAATTGCTGGTGCAGCGGACGTCGCTGCCACAAGCGGTTTGTCAGGTATTGGCGCGGCGCGGCGTGTCCCCCGAAGAGGCCGCGGGGTTCCTTGCCCCGTCCCTGCGCGAACTGATGCCCGATCCCCGATCGCTGAAGGATATGGAAAAGGCCGCAGCCCGGTTTCTGCAGGCCGTGGCAAAGCGCCAGAAAATCGCGGTCTTTGCGGATTACGACGTGGACGGGGGCAGTTCCGCGGCTTTGTTGCTGGTCTGGCTGCGCGACATGGGCCATCTTGCGACACTTTATATCCCGGACCGGATTGATGAAGGTTATGGCCCCAACGACGAGGCGATGGCCAGGTTGGCCGCAGATCACGATCTGATTGTTTGCGTCGATTGCGGGACGCTGTCGCATGGTCCGGTCGCAGCGGCCAAGGCTGCGGATGTGATTGTGTTGGACCACCATCTGGGCGGCGAGACATTGCCCGACGCACTGGCCGTGGTGAACCCCAACAGGCAGGATGAAGATGGTACATGCGGTCATTTATGCGCGGCCGGTGTGGTGTTTCTGATGTTGGTCGAAGCGGGGCGACAATTGCGAGAGGCCGCGCGCAAGGGCCCGGACCTGATGGCGCTGCTGGATCTGGTGGCTTTGGCGACGGTTGCCGATGTGGCCCCCTTGACCGGTGTAAACCGGGCTTTCGTACGACAAGGCCTGCGGGTGATGGCACGGCGCGAACGGGCGGGGCTGACAGCACTGGCGGATGTGGCACGGATGGAGACCGCGCCCACAGCCTATCATCTGGGTTTTCTGCTGGGACCGCGCATCAACGCAGGCGGGCGCATCGGGCAAGCCGATCTAGGCGCACGCCTTTTGGCCTCAAATGATCCGCATGAAACCGCCGCATTGGCCGAGCGGCTGGATAGGCTGAATACCGAACGACGCGATGTGGAAGCAAGCGTGCGCGCTGCCGCCATGGCGCAGGCAGAGGAACGCGGTTTTGACGCGCCGTTGGTTTGGGCCTCTGGCCCCGGCTGGCATCCCGGCGTGGTCGGGATTGTGGCTTCACGGCTGAAAGAAGCATCAAACCGCCCCTCGATTGTCATCGGGGTAGAGGATGGCATCGGTAAAGGCTCGGGCCGGTCTGTTTCGGGAATTGACCTTGGTGCGCCGATCCAGAGGCTGGCGGCCGAAGGGCTGCTGATCAAAGGCGGCGGGCACAAGATGGCGGCAGGGCTGACCGTCGCCGAAGACAAGATCGAGGCCGCCATGGCGCGGCTGTCCGAACTGATGGCCAAACAGGGCGCCCACCTGGGCGGACCGGCGGACCTGAACGTTACCGGGCTGCTGATGCCTGGTGCGGCAACGGTCGAACTGAGCGAGATGGTGGAACTAGCCGGTCCCTTTGGCGCCGCTGCCCCTGCCCCGCGCTACGTCTTTGCCGATATGCAAATCCTGTTTGCCAAGCGAGTCGGAGAAAGCCACCTCAAGATCAGCTTTGGCGACGGTTTGGGTGGCAAGCTGGATGCGATTGCCTTTGGCGCCTATGATAGCGCGCTTGGTCCTGCTTTAGAGGCCCATGCCGGTGCCAGATTCCATCTTGCCGGCCGTTTGGACATCAACGATTGGCGCGGCCGCAGGTCGGTTCAGTTGCGTCTTGAGGACGCCGCCCGGGCCTAAGCCATTTTTTTCGCAAACAGAGGCGAATTTTCTCTTGCGCGTACGCCCCACAGACCTTAGTGAAGCGCTCACAAGATAGTGGCCCGTTCGTCTATCGGTTAGGACGTCAGGTTTTCAACCTGAAAAGAGGGGTTCGACTCCCCTACGGGCTGCCATCTTGTCAATCATCCCCTCCAGAACTGTTATGTTCCCGCATTGAATGTACCGTATGGTATGATCAGGTATGTCGGTTGCGAAAGCGCTGCTGCTTCAATATCCCTAATTAAACCCGCAAACCAAATGTATTGGATTGAGCATGAAAGCCATTCGTCGCCCCCTGTTCTGGTATGGCCTCGCGATGTGGGGCCTGTCGGTTGTGATATCGACCTTGTTGATCCAGCTTGGCGCATTAATCATGTCGGATGTGCCAACGGCCGGCAAACGGATCGTAAAAGACGACTTCGTCAACGCGGCGCAGCTTGGAACGACAGACGCGCAGATTGCACAGACGGTAGCCTTGCTCAACACCAAGAAAAACGAGATTGAAGATGCCCGCTTTGTGCTTCAATCACGCAGGTTGGACTATCAAAACCAGCGCGCAAGTTTCGAAAACTGGGTCAAAACACGCTCTGCTACAGGATCAGACAGCCAGAATGCCGAGGTTGTCGAACGGGTCAAGAGCATCGAGCTGCTCAAGCAGGAAGAGCGCAAGGCAGGGCGGTTGATCGAAGAATTGCAACAGGACGTGGTTCAAACCAACCGCAACCTGCAAGACCTGCGCAGCCAACGCAGCGCGATTCTTGCAGCAGCCAAAGCGCCCTACGAAAAGGCACAAAAACGCGAGATTTTAAAAGTCTTCCTGTTGCGCCTGACCCTGACCATGCCGTTGCTTCTGATCGCAGGCTGGCTGGTTGTGAAAAAACGGGAGTCCAGCTATTGGCCAGTCTATCGTGGCTTTATCATCTTCTCGCTTTTCGCGTTTTTTCTCGAACTGGTGCCCTATCTGCCGTCCTATGGCGGCTATGTCAGATACAGTGTCGGCATCCTGATGGCTTTGCTGCTGGCGCATTTTTCGACAAAAGCCATGGCGCGGTACTTGCAGAACAAACAGAACGAAGAAAAGCGCCCCGAGACCGAAAAACGCAAGCTGATCGAATACGAAACCGCGATCAAAAAGATATCAAACTGTATTTGCCCCAGTTGCGACCGACAGTTCGGTGAGCAAAAAACACGCAAGGGCGATGCACTGGCGGCACCGAAGGTGGATTTCTGCGTTCATTGTGGGTTTTGCCTGTACAGCTCATGCAAAAGCTGTGGCGAGCGCGAAAACTCCTTTTACAAGTTTTGCGGGGCCTGTGGCGTTCCGGCTGGCAACGCGGCGACCCAGACTTAAGCGAAAAGGGTGTAGCCCTCTGAAACGACAAATTATTGCGCAAAACCGGTAATCCGATAAAGACTGACCTGACTTTCGCTGATATGAAAAGAGGCGTGTTTGTAGGAGGTAAAACCAGTGGTGGATAAGGCCAGTTTCTTTCTGGAAACGTCTCAGGAACTGCACCGACTGTTCGACAAAGCCTTTGTTTCCCAAAAGCTTAAAGCGGGCGAAACCTTGTTCGAACAAGACGAACATGACGACCGGCTTTATGTTCTGGACGAGGGTTTGCTTGAGGTTAGCGTGTTTTCCGCCAGCGGGCGCAAACACGCCTTGAACCTGTTGCGTCCCGAAAGTGTATTCGGGGAAATCGCGATGTTTGATCCGGGTCCGCGCACCGCCCGTATTGAAGCCGTTGAAGACTGCAAACTGCGTTACATCCGTCAGGCGGCGCTTATTGCCGAAATTGCAAGAGAACCTCACCTGGCTGCCGAACTGCTGAGTCTCGCGGGTAAACGTATGCGCTGGATGAGCCAGCAAATGGAAGAACAGGTATTTCTGCCCCCCGCGCCCAGACTGGCTGCGAAAGTTCTATATCTGGCGGGCGACGACGGCAAAATCGAGATGTCTCAGGCGCAGATGGCCGATTACGTCGGCGTCACCCGCGAAGTTGTGTCAAAGATACTGTCTGAATGGCGTCGTGAAGGCATCGTGAAATTGTCACGTGGACGGATCGAAGTCAGCAATGCCGCCGCCCTTGAAGAAATAAAAAACATCTCTCTGGACTAAAAATTTAACCTTGTGTGAACACGTTCGCAGAACGACGCGTTAAATCATGGCAATTCTGTTTCACGGTCCATGAGGGCCAGACGACTGAAACGGGGAAGACAGGATGACGACAACCAGAGGCACACCGGAACCGTCCTTTATTGTTTGGATGCGTGCTGTTGTTGCTGGGCGAGCAAACTTTCCAGGCAAGCTTGCTGATTTGGTGCCGCCACGAAGGTTTCACACCTTTGATCGCGCCCATCTGGTTAGAATTGACCTGCCTCAAAAACAATTTAACCGCGCGCCGGTGGCCGCTTTTGCACCTCCGCCGCGCCGGTAAAAGGAATGCTCGTCGGGTCATGGCAGGACCCGGTCTTGGAAGAACGGCCTGTTACCGGTCACCTGATCTTTCAAGAAATCTGACCCGCGGTTTATGGGTCGTCTTCCCGCATTATTGTGGAAAGACATAGCGTTCGAGCGCGTAATTAAAGCGCTGCCTGCCGTGACGGCCTGTCTGTCAGGCGCTCACGGGGTCCACGAAAGGGGCAGTTCTTGCCCGGCTTGTGGAAATGCGATGGAGACGGCGACTATTGCTACGCCGTTGCCAACGTGAAACCCGCACTTTCCTGTGCGGTCAAAAATTCCGGCGCTGTCAGCCGCTGTTATCGCGGACAACTGGCAGAGTCGGAGGCGAAATTGGTTCGCCGCCATTCGCAGCTGCCTTTTTGTCAGGCTTTTGCGGTTCCACGGAGGGATGCTTGTCATTCCGGTCGTGGAGGGTGCGGTAGTTGTTGCGTGTATTTGGTGCGTTGTGACTGCCGCGAATCCCTGCGTCTCGGCACATCCCCAAAGTTCATGTTTCCTTGGCGGGTTGGCGCCAATGCGTGATACCGTCACGACAGAAATCCGGACACCATCAGCCAACGCATCACCCCGATCTTGCGCTGACATCACGTTCAATGCGGTTTTGCTCAGGCGGTGGTTTTGTTGCAAACCGTCCGAAACGCCGGTGTTGAACGTATTGCCTCCACCAACCTTATCCACCACCGTTACCCGCTCTGCCGGCACGTCGATCACAGCGCCATCACATATTGTCATCGCCGCCTCATGGCCGTTTTCTCGGTGAAATCAGCAGTTAGGCCCTGCATGCGGATCATTTCGCCGATATTTGAAATTGCAGCCGATATTTGAAATTGCAACTGTAAGCGTTTCGGCAGTTGCGCCGCTTGCGGTCATCCGTGCAGCCACTGTCTTTGCACCGAGGACGTTCATCAAAGACATGGGTAGATAGCAAAGCTGAACGTCATTTGACGCAAGATCAGCTAAACCAAAATGCGGCGTCAAACGAGAAAAATACGCGCGAATAGTTTTCGCCAAAGAGTTCCCGGCCTGTGATCGCCTCCCTCCGGCTGAGATGTTTAGGCCGATTGCCGCATGATCAGCTTGCCCTCGTAAAGCACAGTCTCATTTGGGCATGCCGGTTCGCCGGATTCGACGACATCAAACAACGTTTGCACGGCGCGGTGCGATACAGCGTCATAATCCTGTGCGATTGTTGTCAAAGGTGGACAGGTAAAGCGCGAGAACGGGTGGTCATCCTGACCCGCAATCCGCAGGTCACTCCCCGGCGCGCGACCAACCCGCAGGCCCTTCTCCCAACATGCGGCCAACAACCCAATCGCAAGACGGTCATTGCTGCATAATATCGTGTTGGTCCGAAACCCCCCGGCTTCCAGTGTCTGTACGCCGCCGGTAAGGCCGATTTCCTCAAACGACCAACCTTGCCCGTCGACCTGTACAATCGACGGTTCAAAACCAACCTTTGCCATTGCATCCAGATATCCCTGCCTGCGTTTGTTGGCGTTGGCATCGGCCGGATCTTTCATCTCGAAGAAACACGGCGGTTCGCCCGTGCGACAGAGGTATTCCACCATCAACATGGAAATCTGTGGGGTGTCCGACCCGATAAAGGCCAGTCCGACGTCGGGAAGGTGGCTGTCAAACAGAACTGTCGGCACATCGTCGCAAAACGCTGCCACCGCGCGCTTGTCGGAATTCCCCCCCAAAGGTGCGATCAATGCCCCTGCCGGTTTGAGCGCACGCAGGTTTTCCAATATCTCGACTTCCAGATAAGGATCGCCATGCGGGCTGAACACGGTGGGGCTGTACCCCGCGCCGATGCAGCGCTGTTCGATGTTGCGTGCAATCTCGGCAAAGAACGGGTCGGCCAGATAGGGCACCACGATGCCGACATTCCTGGTTAACTTGCGGTTCTGGTTCATCGCAAAAAAATTGGGGCGATAATCGCACTTTTCCAATGCTGCTTCAATCTGCGCACGGGTAGTTGCGCGTACGGAACTGGGGTCGTGAAAGTACTTAGAGACCGTAGGTCGTGACAATCCGCTGATTGACGCGAATTCTTCCATATTTTTGATTTTGACCTGTTCCATAGGGTTAAATGATTTTCTCCTGAAGGCACATTGAGGGTGGAGGTCAAGCTTTACGGCAGGGTTTTAAAATTGTCGCGCGGAAATTCCGGTATGTCAAAAATTAATCTTAACTGATTCTATCATTGATCCGTTTATCGGGCTTTCCCATTACACGAGCGGAAACCGTCACTTCCCCTAAAGCGAGAAGCCGAAACAAGGGCCGAACCGCTTTTGTGAACAATCACCTCATTGGCATGCCACTGTTCTCCAAACCGGGTAGAAACAGATTGTTTCCTCAGGTTTTCATCAAATGGGGCGAAAATGAGTTATAGATGCGGTGAGAATATTGCACCGGCTTGTTTCGGTTCTAAAGCTGCCAAAAGACGTCGCTTATTTGACGTGGCACGTGTCAGCTGAAAGGATCGGGACGCTGTTAGAAGTGGTTAAAATTGGCGAACTGCGTCAACCTTTCCCCTTCCCAGCAAAGTGGCAGAGCGGTATGCGGGCATCTGGAGGATGTCCTGTTTAAAGAGTACGTATTTGACCCTGGGGGGTTAGAATGAAAGATAATGTTACGAATTCCGCCGATTTCGGTCTGTTCCCTTTCCCAAATGGGACAGCGTTTAACGACACGACCTTGGCCCATCACAGCAAGGTCTGGGACGCCGCACTGGCAACCAAGCCGGGGCCGGTGTATTTGTACCGCCACCTTGGCAAACGCATCATGGACGTTCTTTTTGTACTGCTGACGCTGCCGTTTTCCTTGCCGATCATCGCGCTGTCTGCGCTGGCCCTTTGGCTAAGCGGCGGCACCCCTTTCTATACGCAGGACCGTCTGGGGGCGGGTGGCAAGCGGTTCTCGATCCTGAAACTGCGCACCATGGTGCCAGACGCGGACAAGGTTCTTGAAGAATACCTCGCCGGAGATCCTGAAATGCGTCGTGAATGGGACGAAATCCAGAAGCTGCGCAACGATCCGCGCATCACTCCTTTGGGTCATCTGCTGCGCAAGACTTCCATGGACGAGCTGCCCCAGCTGTTGAATGTCCTGCTCGGCCAGATGAGCCTTGTCGGACCCCGTCCAATGATGCCCGAGCAGCTGGAAATGTACGGCGACACCACGCATTATAACGCAGTCAAACCGGGCATAACCGGCCTTTGGCAGGTGTCTGCCCGCAACAACGAACGATTTACCTATCGTAACGAAGTAGACAGTGCCTACGAACGGTCCCTGTCGTTGAAAATGGACCTCACGATCCTTTTCAAGACAATCGGCGTGGTTTTACGCCCGACAGGTCACTAAGTATGGGACATGATGTTGAGATGGTACAAAAAGGTGTAAACAGGTCATATGGCCAAACCTCCAAAGGAGACTACCATGCGTGATTTACTTGCCGCAGAGGATCTCCAAGCTGAAATGTTGGACACGCCCGTCGTGATGTCGAAAGCCGGCATGCGTCACAGCATCCGTCCGCGCCGCGCACTTGAAGACGACAATGGCGACGATGCCATCGCCCGGGTGGTCCCGGCGGCGGTCAAAATCCAAGCGCCGGCCGCCATGGCACCTGCAATGGCAAAAAGCTATGCGCCCGATACGAACCTGCCCCGCTGGCACGAGCTGGATCACATGGAGCCCGGCACCAGCCGCAAGGATGGGACCGCCTTGCCCGTTGTCGATGCGGCCCGCGACAGTGCATCGGTGCGTGCCTTTGACCAGTTGCGCACAAGGTTGCGCCAGATCACTCAGGAACACGGCTGGACCAATATCGGCATTACCACCCCCACATCTGGCTGCGGCAATACATTTACCGCCGTGAACCTCGCGCTGAGCCTGTCTCGTGTGAAAGGGTCGCGTACGGTTCTGATGGATTTCAACTTGCGCCGTCCCGGCGTCGCCAAAACCTTTGACATCACACCGCGTGGTTCGATGCGGGATTTCCTGATGGGCCATACCCCTATCGGGGATCATATGATCCGGGTCAGTGACACTTTGGCTTTGGGCCTGAACAGCCATGCAGACGCGGAAGCATCCGAAACGCTTCAGTCTGCTGAGACCGCCCATACAATGGAGCGGATGCGTGCCGCGTTACAGCCGGAGATTGTCCTTCATGATTTGCCTGCAATGCTGACCCACGATGATGTATCAGCTTATCTGCCGCAACTTGACGGCGTGCTGCTGGTTTCGGATGGTACCCAGACAATGGGCCGCGAACTGATGGAATGCGAACGACTGCTGAACAATCAGGTACCCCTGCTGGGTGTTGTATTGAACCGGGCCCGCGCAGATTCGATCCCGCGATATAACTAAGGTCAGGCGCAGCCCTGGCTCCCTCAATCAAGGCGACCTTTTTCAGACAGGTCGCCTTTTTGCGTCTCATCTTCTGATTGTTTTTGCCCTATTCTCGACAGAATGATCTGATTAATGGGGTTACCCTTCAATGCTGCAGGCATTTGCCGGGTGGACGAATATGGGATACGTAGGGACGAATGGGACCGATTTTTTCAATGGCCGACTTTCTGGACATGCTGCGCCGTCGCGTTGGCGTGATTTCGGCCGTGATCATTGCGGGCTGCTTTGGCTCGCTCATCTGGGCGGTATCCGTACCCCACGTCTATCTATCATCCGAAGTGATACAGATCGAACAACCGCAAATCTCGGATGAATTGGCAAACTCTACAATCGAAAGCTCTGCCGCGCGACGGCTGCAATTGATTGAACAGCAGTTGATGGCACATGATAATCTGGTGAAGGTTATCAAGCAATTCGGCCTTTACGGTGATGCAAGCAAACCCGGCATATCCGAAAAAGTCAGCCTGCTGCGCGAAGCGATTACCATCACCGGCGTGGCAGCCGTTCGCGAAGGGTTTTCCGATGACGGTGCGATTTCCATCCTGACCATAACCGCAAAAATGGACTCGGCTGAAAATGCACAGGCCATTGCCCATCTGTTTGCCGACCAGACCCGGGCCCTTGCAACCACACAGCGCCAGCTGCAAACCAGAGAAACACTTGCCTTCTTTGAAGAACAAGAACGTGCAGTACAGGCTGAAATTGCGGCGCTTGACGCCGCATTGGCGGATTTCCGCAGCGCCAACGACATTTCGATCGAAGGGTCTCTGGATTTCAGCCGCTCAGAACTGGGCAGCTTGAATGACGCGCTTTTGACGCTGGACAGGGAAATCATTTCCGCAGAGCTTGCTCTCGAAAACATTGATCGCAGCGGCAATACCCGCGCTGCAACTGTGAAGCGCGAAGAAGACGAACTTGAACGTCTGTTGGCCAGTTTGGGCACCCAACGCCAGCTTTTGCTGGACCGTCGTGCCGCACTGAGCGCCAGCATCGAAACCCGTCCCGAAGTAGAACGGACATTAGCCGAATTCGAACGCCGCACAACGCAGCTGCGCGAACGGCTGAGCGATATTGCGATCCGTCGCAGCGAAGCTGAAGTTGGCTTTACGCTGGAAAGTGCCTCACGCGGTGAACGGTTTACCACCCTCGAAGAAGCGCGAGTGCCTGAATACCCGGTCAGCATGAGTCGCAAGAAACGTCTTTTGCTGGGAATTGCTGCGGCAACCGGACTGGCGTTAATTGCGGCGTTTCTGCTGGAACTGCGCCGTCCCGTGATCCGTACGGCCCGTCAGATGCAGCGCGAAACCGGCTTGCTTCCGGTGGTTTCCATCCCCGAGACGCGGAACCCGAAGAAACGTAAAGGTATTGCCAAGCTGTGGCAGGATCGCAGTGAAGCCGGTTTGCAGGGGCGTGCCGCACGGCAGGCCCGCCATCCCGCAAACCGATAATGCGGAAAACCACTTTGAAGATTGCATATATTCTGAACACCTACCCGCAGCCGTCGCAAAGTTTTATCCGTCGTGAAATTCGCGCACTTGAGGCGACGGGCCATGATGTTTTTCGCATGGCAATGCGTCCCAGCGCGGACCCGCTGGTCGACCCACAAGACCGTTTTGAAGCCGAGCGCACGGAATACGTCCTGGCGGAAGGCAAGTTGCATCTGCTGGGCGCAAGTTGGCGGTCGGCGCGGCGCGATTTAGCGCAATACTGGCAGGCTGTGAAAACCGCCATTGCGGTCGGGCGCGTCTCTGAAGTGGGCGTGTTGCGCCATCTGGTTTATCTCGCCGAAGCGGCCTTTGTCGCAGAGCGCTGCCGCGCCGAAAGTATCGCCCATGCCCATGCGCATTTCGGCACCAATTCTGCTGCAGTGGCAATGTTCAGCGCCCTTTTGGGGGGGCCGAAATACAGTTTCACCGTGCATGGTCCCGAAGAATATGACGCGCCGCGTGCCCTGTCGCTGGGCACCAAGATTGCCCATTCCGATTTCACCGTTGCAATCACACAATTCGGCCGCTCGCAGTTGTGTCGCTGGGCGGCCCCGGCGGATTGGGACAAGATCAAGGTAGTGCATTGCGGGATCGAGCCGCTGAAATTCACCACCCCCACCCCGATGACAAACGGCCCCCGCCGTTTGGTCGCCATCGGACGACTGGTGGAGCAAAAAGGCCAGCTGGCAGTGATCAAGGCGCTGGCGCTTACGCAAGCCGATATTGACCTGACCCTGATCGGCGATGGCGAGATGCGCGGCATGATCGAAGCCGCCATCAAGAAACATAAATTGCAAGACCGCGTCACCCTGACCGGCTGGCTGGACGAAGCCGGGGTGAATGCCGAACTGGCGGCCTCACACGCCCTCGTCATGCCCAGCTTTGCCGAAGGCCTGCCGATGGTTGTGATGGAAGCCATGGCCGCTGCCCGTCCCGTTATTGCCACTTATATCGCCGGCACACCGGAACTTGTGCAAAATGGCGTCCACGGTTGGCTGGTGCCCGCCGGCGACGTGGATGCCCTGGCAACTGCCATGGAAGCCTTTGCCAAAGCGCCGTTGAAAAAGCTCACCACGATGGGCGACAAGGCACGACTACGGGTGTTGGAACGTCACGACATCACCCAGGAGGCCGCCAAGCTGGCAGCGCATATCAGCGGCTCCTAACGTCCCCGCACCCAGCGGTTGCCACTGCGCAGGATCGGCAGGCGGATGGCAATGCGCACGACCGCAAAGGCGACAAAAGCGACCGGATCCTTAAGCGCCCGCTTCCAGACCGGCACTGTTTTATCATGGGTATCATCATGTGCCACAAGTTCGGGATAGCGGGTTTCAATCTCGGCCACCCCGATGTCCTGACGGCGGCGCACCTGGACCAAGCGGGTAAAGCCCTCGATCATCGGCCAGTCATATCCCGCAGGGACACCCAGCCGTTCAGCAGGTGTAAAGTTCAACCGCGCAAAAGTGTCGTCCGAAATGATATCGGGCCACTCTGCCCATCGCGCACGGCCCGTGCGGTTCATTGCAAACACACCAAAACCGGGCACGCCATGCACCATAAACGGCGTGGTTAGCCAGAACCGCGTGTAATGCCGCGTCAGCGCGTCATCGCCCGTCAGCGTCACATGGGGCCGCCCGCTGGCATAACGTGGCGCGTCGGTATCCAGTACGTCAGTGATCTGCGTGACCACCTGCCGCGACACCACCACATCAGCATCAAGATAGATTAACACCTCGCCTGTCGCAGCCGCCTCGCCCTTGTTCCAGGCATTCAGCTTGCCACCCTGCGCAAGGTCCAGCACCGTCAGTTGCCAACCCACTGCCTCAGCCCGAGACGCAAAGCCTTGGGCGATTTCCGCAGTGTTATCCGTGCAGCCATTGGCAATGACAACCACCTGCACACCTCCGTCAACGGGGTCAGAGGCCAGCAGCGCCGTGAGACAGGCAGGCAGGTAAGCTGCCTCGTTATGAGCGGGGATCAACACCGAGGTCTTCATTGAAAATCCACCAGCGCGTCCCAGCGCGGATTACTGTCGTCCAGATGCCGCAACGCCCCCCAAGAACCCCATTTCGTCGGGGCATAGACATCCGAATAGGCGTTGAACAATTGTCCCCCGACGGCCTTCCAGCCGTTCAGTAGAGCCGCGTAGAGACGGCCCATTTCAGCTGAATAATTCAAATGGTGCATGAAATCTGTCAACTCGGTATCCTCGACCAGTGCGCCAATACCCACGATGTGGGTACCGCCCTCGTACATCACCAAATCAAGGTTGTGCGCGCGGGCGACCTGCGCATGATGTGGCAAAACGCGTCCAATCAGATCATTCAAGGTGTCCTCCCGATTGCCGCTGACACCGCCGTCCAGCAGCTCGCGCCCTGCTCGTTCGCTCGCGCCATCAAAGCGGTGTGCGGCGACATAGGCGTCCAGTGCCGTGCCTTTCAGCCCCTGCGCCTCGGCCTTTCCTCGCGCCTTGGCGACGCTTTCTGCCAACCAGTTCTTTACCATTTCCTGACGGTCCTCCAGCCCCAGAACCCCGCCGAAATAACCAGTGACCGCATATGCATCAAAGGCCTCAACCGGCGGTTCCAACCCTTCGGCGACAGCTAAAGGCGCGCTCAGCACCTCGGTCTCAAGGCCCAGCCAGCCAGTCTGTGACGAGATCACATTGACCAGCCGTGTCTCTGCCTCTGCGGCAAAAACCTCGGACCAGATCCGCGCCACTTCGGCGGCGCGCAGCCCGTAAAACTGCATCCATTTATCGTTTTCGCCCCAGCGCGCGCTTGCGGCCTTATCCGCCCAAACCGCCTGTGAGAACTGCCAGTTCCAAACCTCGTTCGAGAATTCCACGTAGGCGGTTAATGCCGGGTCCAGCCTGTCGCGCACCAGTTCGGCGTAAGCCCGCACAAATGCATCATCCGCCAGATGCGGAATGTTGAACCACGCGTCGCTTTCCAACTCGTTGGCCAGATCAATCATCACCTCGACCGGCACGCCGTCAACATAGGTCACATCCCCCACTTCAGGGCGTTCCCCCCAATCCGACAAGCTGCTGTTGTTGGTTTCTGCCCAATCCATGAACCGCAGGGCGCGAAACTGGCCGATGCGGGCGGTCCACAGAGGATTGAACACCGCGCCCCGGTCGAACCTCTGTGCGTTATCCATATGAACCACCGTGATGTTGCGGGGCGGGTTGGTCGTGTTGATGCGCTGGATACGGATGTCGACGCTGCCCGGACCGGGGGTGTAGTCAAAAGTGACCTCACCCTTGCCATAGCGAACCTTTTCAGCACGTCCCGATACTTCGATCACGCCTTTGCCGTCAAACTTGAGCCTATAGCGTCCCTTTAAAGACGTGGCTGCTTCGGGCATGTCCGTCAGGATTAACGTGCCGATGCTGCCCAAGCTGCGTGGCATTTCCAACGGCCATCCATGCGCGTCCAGAACCCCCTCGGCGCGCAGCTGTGCCACTTCCATCCCGCCCCATTGTCCCGCCTTATGGCCGATCCACGGACGAGAGGTTTTCATCAGATCAAGAAACGGCAGTTGCGTGCTCCAATCCGTAACCGAGGCCAGCCCGATCGCCACAGCATTGGTGCCCTGCACAGCACCTACGGCCGGTTGGCTCATATCCTTCGGAGGGGCCCGCGGCGCGGCAGGCGCGGTATTACCCTTTGCCGGGGCTGCAGGTGCCACAGAAGCCACAGGTATGCCGCCGTATTCCTGCACCGCATCCCACGCGATACGCTGCAAAGTGCGGGCTGTGTCCTCGTCCGGTGTGTCATAGGCATTGCCGTAGCGGTCCTTGAAATCCACCGGCAGCCCCAGCGGGTCTTTGCCCGTCAGCGTGGCATATTGCACCATCGCAACAAAATAATGTCCCTTGTCGTTCAGGTGAATGTCATCGTCAAAGAAGGCAGCGATGTCCGTCACCCCTGCCACCTGACCCGCTGCAATTTCATCATGCAGCCGCGCCATCGCCTGCCCTGCGGGGATTAGCGATATGGTTACCGTTTCAGACCGGTTTCCGGCCGCGACCTGCGCCACGATGTTTTCCCAGACCGGCAGATCCTGATCAAGCCGCATGCGCCACGGGATATCCGCCTTGTCGTCATACTCCACCGCTTGGCCAGTTCCGCTTTTCAAACTGTGCCATGTCTCTTGCACGTAGATATGCACATTCGGATTGGCGGCAGTCGCCAGACCGGCAAAAGCCTGCGCGTAGACTTCGGTTTCCGACCAACGTGTATGGTTAGCCAGCGGCACTGCTTCAGTAAGGATCAGATGGCTGATGTCACCCTGGGGCAAGACCACGCGGGCGTCGACGCCTTCGGCTTGATCTGATTCCTCCCAGTTATAGCGCAGGGGCGCACCGTTGATGATCTGTTCTTGAACTATCGCATCACCGGTTCCTGCCAGCAAAGCCTGCTCCAGCATTGTAGGAGCGGTCTTGCCAAACAAGCTGTGCCCCACCAGCAGCACTGAGAACAAAGTTGCAAGACCGCTCATGCAGCCACCCCTGTTTCCGCATGGCGTTGGACCACCTCCCAGACCACGCGCTGCATCAGTGCCGCGACTGCAGGCGATGGCGCATCTGCGAGCGTGCCATCGGCGCGGTTTAACGCAAACGGCAACCCGACAGGAGAGCGGTGGTATAAAACGGCAAAATGCGTCAGCGCCACCAGATAGGCCCCCAGATCGTTGAAATGGATCGTGTCGGGCGTGCCGTCCGGGTTCTTGGCCATGATATCATTCACGCCCGTTACCCCCTCCAAGCCGCCCTGCGCCGTGATGGCGCGGATAAAGCCCGCCATGACCTGACCGGCAGGGATCAGGTGGATCGGTGCGTCACCTTTGGTGAAGGCGGGGTACTTAATGCTGTCCTGCCAGAACCTGCGCAAATCATCATCAATACGGGCCAACCATCCGGCAGGATCATCGGTGTGATGCCATGTTTCATAAAGGTAAATCCGCGTTTTCGGGTTGGCACCCCACGCAAGCCCCGCCCAATGCGCCAGATAGTCGGCGCTATCGTGATAGCGAACCGCATCTTCGATCTCGACCATCTCGGTCAACACCAATGCATCATACTCCCCTGATCCAAGCGCCTCTTTTGCTGCGCGAAACCTGGGATGAGCGTTCTCGACATCAAATCCGTTGATTGGCGCATCCGGCTCCCAATGTTCCTTAAGCGATGTGCCCCAGCCCAGCTGGCTGTCATAGCGATGACCCGCTCCTGCCAGTTGCGCCAGCATCGCAGGCATATCGCGCCCTACGAGAGAATGCCCCAGATGATAGACCCGCATCGCGCCATCGGGCTTGGGCAACGGACGGGCATAAAGCGCCTGGGCCTCTTTGGCTCCGCGCCGACGCTGCGCATAGGAAAATCCGCCATAGGCAAGCGCCATTGTCAGAAGACCAAGGGCAGCACGGCGGGTCAGTGAAGACATGAACTCAAGCTCCTTTGGACAGTGACTTATCAGCCCAAGCCGCCGTGACAAGGTGACCGTCGATCTCATCAAACCGGCCCTGCAATTTGTCACCCACCGCAAAATAGCCCGCCGGTTTAAGGAAAGTGGCCGTAAAGGCCCGCGCTGGCAGGTTAAAGAAGATGTCGATATGGTCAAATCCGAACAGCATTTTCGTCAATGGGTATTGCGCTTTATAGATGGCTTCTTTGGCCGAAAAGACCAGCTTGGCCAGCCGCAACTGGTCCGGTCCCGCAATATGGCGTTGCTCCGCATCCGAACAAATGGTCGACAACAGGCCGCTCGAAAGCGGTGTGTTCTGTTCGATGTCAAGACCCAGGGACGGCCCTTCGTTCGCGACCACAGCAGCGCAAAGAAACTTCGTATGCGAAATACTGCCCCTCAACCCCGATGGCCAAACCGGTGCGCGGTCTTTGGCTGCAGGAATAGCCACGGGCGCCATCCCAAGTTGCGCCATCGCAATCCGCACTGCCGTACGTCCTGCCGCAAATTCCTGCTGGCGGGATGCAAGCGCTTGGACCAGATGGGCCGCTTCACCTTCCAAAGTTGCCGGTTGGGGCACGCGAGGATCGGTCACACCCACGGCAACCGGCACATCGAACAATGCCGATATTACCGCCTGCGCTTGATCTAACCTGTCCATCGTCGGCCCTGCCGTCATGCGCCGGCCTTGCTTCGCCCTGCCCGCATGGCGCGGCGTTTCGAAATCGCTTCGGTTGCAGCTGGTTGTGCGCGCGCTGCTACGGGTGGGGTCGTGGCACCGGTTCCTTTGTCGATATGGCCCGCCAGTCCGGCAAGCGTGGGGAAGCGGAAAATATCGGTGATTGACAGGCTGTCACTGCCCAGTGCTGCGCGGATATCACGATGGGCCTGTACAGCCAGCAAGGAATGCCCGCCAAGCCCAAAGAAATTGTCATCGCTTCGAATGTCAGAGACCCCCAGCAACAGCGACCACACCTTGCCGATTGTCGCCTGCGTTGCACTTGCAGGTTCGGTCGGGGCTGCATCGCGCGGTGTCAGGCGACGTTCCGGCAGCGGCAGGGCCTTGCGATCGATTTTCTTGTTTGGCGTGAGCGGCATGGCGTCAAGCGTCACATAATATGTCGGCACCATGATGGCGGGCAGAACCGCCGCCAGTGCCGCCTTGGCCTGTTCCGGTTCAAGCGGTTCTTGCGCTGTCACATAGCCCACCAGATGTTCGCTGCCAAAGGCTTCGACGGTCGTAACTACCGCTTGGCTGACGCCCGGCAATTCGGCAAGACGGGCTTCGATTTCGCCAAGTTCGATCCGATGGCCGCGTATCTTGACCTGCGCATCGGCGCGGCCTGCAAAATGCAAGATACCATCCGCATCCCATGTCGCCAGATCACCGGTGCGATATAGTTTGCCCGCGCCAAACGGATTGGTCACAAACCGCTCATCGCTGAGTTCGGGGCGCTGCCAGTAACCCAAGGTTACACCGTCACCTCCAATCCACAATTCACCTTCGACGCCAACAGGTTGCGGCCGCATTTTATCATCAAGGATGAAGGTCTGCGTATTGGCGATCGGAGTGCCAATAGGGGTGATGGCTGCCTGTTCGTTCCCAACAACTTGTGTGGTCGACCAGATCGTTGTTTCCGTTGGTCCATACATATTATACAGGCGCGCCCGTGTGGCCGATTTCAACCCGCTGACCAGTGATCCGGGCAAGGCTTCGCCGCCCACCATTAAATGTTTAACCCGACCCAAAGCCGCACGCGCCCCGTCATTGGTGACCAGCATCTGCGCCATCGACGGGGTACATTGCAAATGGCTCACATCATGGCGGATAATCTGTGCAGCAAGTGAAAAGTCATCCTCGGCCAGAACCGTGGCTTGGTTGGACAAGTGCAAGACCTCGGCCAGCGGCTTTAACCCTTCCATAACCACTGCCGGATCAATACCATAGTCAATCAGACAGGCCACCTCATCAACGCCGATTGCCTTGAGCTGCTCAACCCGCGCCACGCCGTCAGCTACTGTGCCAAACATACCGCTGTCATTAAAATAGCGCAGGAATGCGAATTCAAGGATCGCATCCAGCTCGTCATCACTGACCCCTTCAAGATCGAGATCAAAGGCGTTTTCCGTGCCTTCCGGCCGTTTAAAGGCCGGGAACGCCCATGCGTATTGTTTGATAAGCGCAGCGGCAGACCGCAGGTAGTCTTTCATCGGGCCCCGCGCGACCTCTTCGGCCTTTTCGCGCGTCTCGGCCAGATAGCTGTGCAGCATCAAGGTCACCGTGAAATCTGCAGGATCATGGCCTGCTTCGCGCAGGGCGGCATGATAGATCTTGATCTTGCCGGCGACCTCTTCAACCGATTGACCCAGCAAGTGGGTCAGCACGTTCGCGCCAATTTCGCCCGCTTCCTTCCAGGTTTGCGGATTGCCCGCCGTTGTCACCCAGATCGGCAGTTCCTTGGATACAGGGCGCGGTTGCGTGACGACGGCGTGCATCGTGCCATCCTGTTTGGGGAACTCCACAGGCTCACCGCGCCACATCTGGCGCAGCTGCTTGATCGCGGCATACATCGCGGGCTTATTCGCCGGGGGGGTGTTTTCGGGGCGCAGCACAAAATCATCGGGCTGCCAGCCGCTGGCGATGGCAAGGCCCGCACGCCCATCGGTCAAATTGTCGATCACCGCCCATTCCTCGGCAATTCGCGCGGGATGGTGCAATGGGGCGACACAAGAACCAGCCCGCACAGAGAGGTTTTGCGTGACCGCGGCCACCGCAGCACCGGTGACAGAAGGATTCGGATAGGGCCCGCCAAAGGCATGGAAATGCCGCTCGGGAGTCCAGATGGCATTAAAACCATTGGCGTCCGCGAATTTTGCGCCTTCCAGCAATAACTCGTATTTTTTGGGGCCGACGCCGTCGTCATTGCCCCAATACATCAGGTTGAAATCAATCTTGCGATCCGATGCTGCGATAGGGCCGTTCGATACCATCGTGCGGGATTCATCCCCCGCCAGCACCAGTTTGAATCCACGCGCCAGAGTCCAGAACAGTTCCAGCACCGAAATGTCAAAGCTAAGCGAGGTGACGGCAAGCCAGACCGAACCCGTGTCATGGTCGATCCTGTCATCCATACCTGCAAAGAAATTCGCAACATTCCCGTGACTGACCATAACGCCCTTGGGGGTGCCGGTGGAACCAGAAGTATAAATCAGATACGCCAGATCATCAGGGGTGGCCGTGGCGTCGGGCGTTCCTGCCGGGGCCCCTGCGAGGCGCGGATCGGTATCAAGCGCGATGACCTGTGCCTGATGTGCCGGCAGCTGCGCCACCAAAGCGTTCTGCGTCACGATGAGCGGCGCAGCGCTATCGTTGATATAATGGGCAATCCGGTCGGCCGGATAGGACGGATCAAGCGGCACATAGGCCCCACCCGCCTTGAGGATACCCAGCGCCCCGACCAACAAATCAAGGCTGCGGGTGGTAAACAACCCGATGGGCGTGCCGGGAGTGACGCCTTGGGCGCGCAACACATGGGCCAACCTGTTGGCGCGGGCGTCCAGCGCCGCGTAGCTCAGGCTTTCCCCTTCAAAGACAACCGCTTCGCTGTTGGGCGTCAGGGCAACCTGAGCCTCGAACGCGGCGTGTATTGTGGTGGGAGTATAGACGCGATCAGTGGCGTTCCAGCCTTGTTGCAATGCCACTTCGCCGTCGGGCATCACACGCAGATCTTCGCAGGTTTGCGCCGTTGCAAAAGCCGCAGCGGCGGCCTCTATACGGGCGCAGATCAGATCAACAGCTCCATTGCCTAGACGGGTCTTGTCAAAGGCGAGATGTGCAGCACTGCCATCTCTGCAAACAGTCAGGACCGCGCCCTCGACCGGCTCTGCGTCCAGCGAAAACCCGATCTGCGGCTGGCCATGCGCCACAATTGCCGGATCACGCACCAACAAATCCTGTTGCATCCCGGCAGAAGCATGGGCCCGGTCCAACTGGCGGCCTATGGCATCACGCACAGTTTGCAAGGCGTCTTCGGCCCCCGCCGCGATGTGCAAAGGCACCCAACCGACAGCCAAAGGATGGGAGGCTGCCGTCTTCAGTGCAAAAACGCCCTGCCCGCCCTCTACGCCGTTCAACAATGACACAGCCGCAACAGCGATCTGTTGTTGCACCGACAGTCCGGCAGGCAATGCCAATGGCCGCTTTGCCATGTCAGGTGCACCGGTTGTGGCCACAATGAATGGCAAACTGACAGGTGCCGCCTTGGTCAGCGCACTGCGCCAGATGGCTTCGTCTTTGACGTCAAACTCTGGCATATCCACTGGGATCAGTACATCTCCAGCCGCAAACAAGCCGGTCGGGTTCACCGCCGCGCCGGACGGATCAGTCAATCCATGCAGTGCCACTGCGGTTGTGCCGGTTCCAAGGGTCACGCCCTTGTCCGATACTGCAAGAACTTCACCAGCGGCCCCGGTCTGACCCTCAACAAGGTCAAGTGCGCAAATGTTAAGCACCACGTCACCAACGGCAATTTTGGCCGTGCCAAGCGGATTCCAATACTCTCCGAAATCCAGCCCCCGCACCAGCCCGTCCAACTGTATGGCGGGCTTTGAAAAATCCAGAACCCCCATATTCTCGGGCCGTTGGTCACGGGCGAAATAACTGCGCTGGCTCAGGTCTTGGGCCGTTCGATCCAGGACACCGGTCTCCAACTGGGAAAGGACCGTGGCGAAACCCTCCATCCCTGCCGCATAACATTTGGAGTTCAGGCTGAAAGCGGTCTCATCCCCTGAAATGTCGATCGTCTTCTGCGACAGAAGATCGCCCACATCGACACCGCCCTCGATCATATGCCAGCTGACACCATGTGACGTCTCGCCGTTGATCACGGCCCAGGCAGGCGTGTTCAACCCTGCATAACGCGGCAAAGGACCATCGTGGAAATTGATCGCGCCCTTGGTGGGCAGGGCCAATACATCGGGCGAAATCATCCGCAGGTTGGCAATGGACAGCAGCCAATCCGCGCTCAGCCCAGCGCCAATGATATCTACCGCCTGATCAAAGACAGATAGCCCCTTGGCTTCGGCCCAGCTGCGTACTGTGGCGTCCCGGGTGATCACAGCGCTCAGGCGATGCCCGCCCGCCAACATCATATCGCCACAGGCAATCGTCAGGGATTCATCGCCCATCAAAAGGGCATCAAAGGCTTGGGGATTGAAGGTTGCGGTCATGGGTTTTCCTTCGGAACGGAACGGCGGGGAACAGGGGCGGCACGGCGCAGTGACAGGCCAAGGCCATGGCGCATGAGGTCGCGATAAAAGCCGGGCGGATCCTGCGGTTTTGCCCCCGAGATCTTGCAGCGCAGATGGTGAATTGCACCGCCAGCGAATTTGGCCAGCAAAGCAGCAGCCGCATAGGCACGGCCATGGTTTTTTACAAAGTAATGCCGACGCGACGCGAACCAGTAATCAGGAATGCGTTGCCATTCTTTCATGCCGGTCGAAACGGAACCGATATGCACAACGCCGACCTGCGGCAGATACCAGCATTCCCAACCAGCCACCGCAGCGCGTTTGCACAGGTCGGTTTCTTCGAAATACAGAAAAAACGTTTCGTCGAACACTCCGATGTCATCCAACATTGTAGCCCGCATCAACACGCTTGCCCCCGCCACCCAGTCAACACGGGTAGTGATCTGTGGCAGGTCGGGCGCAACAACAGAGGATTTGAGCAATCGCGTGAAAGGGCCGGTGCGTGCCGCGCCTTCGAATTCTCCGGCGATCGAAGGGAAGCGAAAGGCGGTGGTATGGGGCACGTCATCTTCGCCGCGCACATGGCTGCCGACCATGCCGGCCTGGGGCGTGATGTCCATATGGTGTACCAATGCCGACAAACATCCCGGATCGGGAAAGGCATCGGAATTGAGCACATAAAAGTAATCGGGGCGGGTGCCATCTGACATGCCGGCTTTGAACCCCAGATTATTGCCCGCGCCAAAGCCGCCATTCACCTCGGACAGGATCAATCGCACGCGATCCTGCGCATCCCAGCCGTTCTTACGGATGGCATTGGCCAGCACACCCGCAGAGCCGTCACCGGAAGCATTGTCAACGATCACCAGCTCGGCCCCCTGCGGCATATCGGCAAGGGCAGCCGCAGCCGCGCGCAGGGTCATCTGGGCAGTTCGGAAGTTCAGCAGAACGACCAGCACCCGAGGGGTCAATTGGTCCATCATTCCGCCGCCGTTGCCTGTTGCCAGTCATCGGTGCCGTCATCCAATGCCCGCGCAATCACCTCGCGCAGTTCCTGCGCCAGCGTGGTCACATTGGGCGCCAGCATCATGCTGTCATGGTCTCCCGGCACTTCGATCACTTCAAGATGGGGCGCATATCTGCGCCAATCGTTGTCTTCGAAGACATACTCGCGCTCCTTACTGACAAACTTGCCCCCAGTGACCTCCCAATGCAGATCAAGCGCCGGACGGAACAGCGTTAGCGGGCCATCCCAAGAGGGCGTTTCATATGTCCCCACCGCCTCAAGAAAGGCATTCTGGATTTTGAGGTTGTTGAATTCAGCACCTGCAGGAGTATCTGTGCCTCCCTTGCCTATACGTTTGCGCATTTCCCAAGCCCAGCGATTCCGGGCCCATTCAACCAGATAGCCCAGCCCTTTCGACTTTAACTCAGCCAGCTTGATCAACGCCTTATCCGGCCTGCTCAGCGATGGGCGCACTGGAAGGGGGGTGTCAAACATCGCCACCACACCCACCTCATGGCCTGCTTCGCGCAGTTGTTTCGCCATCTCATAGGCCATGATCCCACCACCGGAATAGCCTGCAATCAAATAGGGCCCTTCGGGCTGCATCCGCTGCATTTCCGCCAGATAATCACGAGACGCGACGGCCACATCACGATGCGGTTCCATGTCCCCGATTAAGCCCCGTGCCTGCACACCAAACACCCGCCGCTCTGGCGCGAAAGGCAGGGCGAGGTGGCGCAGGTTCAGCACATTGCCGAACATGCCCGCAACGATGAACAAAGCGGGCGCCTCACGCTGGTCGCTTTGGTTCAGCGGCACAAGGAATTCGTATTTTTCAGGTACGACGGCAGGCGCTTCGCCGGCTTGTGCCGCACCCAAATCACCCGTTTGAGCAGCAATCAGGTCAGCGCATTTGGCGATTGTCGGCGCTTCAAACAGGACCGAAATCGGGAACTCTATCTTGAACTCGCGCTTCACCGAGGCAAACAGGCGCACGGCAATCAGTGAATGACCACCGAGATCGAAGAAACTGTCTTCGACCCCGACGGGGCTGACACCGAGCAGGTTCGACCACATCTCGGCCAGACGTTCCTCGATGGCATTGCGCGGCGCGACAAAGGAGCCATCCAGATCGGGACGTTCAAAGCTTTGGCCCGCTGCGGCTTGATCAAGCGCCGGCGCATTGGCGCGGTCGATCAACCCCTGCAACGGCAACGACGAAACCATGACCTGCGAGCGACCCAACGTCAGAGCGCGGCGCAAGGCTTCGGGCCCTTCGCTGGCGCGAATGCCTTGTGCAACCAGATAGGCCAGCTGTTCTTCGGCGGGGCTGCGTTCATGCCCCTCTGCGTTGTCATCTGCAAAACGCACCTCGGCGGCCGTTAGAGGCATAGCTGTCAGTCCGCCCTCAAGCCGCTTCATAGCGAAATCGCGAACCTCAACCAGAACATGCCCTTCACCGTCAATAAGCGTCACGTCGAAGCGGGCGAAATCACCCTGTCCCTCGCCCAGACGGACCCAGGAATAAACATCTGCGGGCAGCGGCGCATAGACGTGGATTGATCCATAAGACACCGGAACCCAAAGGTGGGTTGCATCATATCCTGACACCAGCGCGATGGCCCAACCTGTTGCAAGATCCATCAAACCGGGGTGCAGGACCGGCGCGTTGTCAGCATTCCGAAAGGCATCTGGCAGGACCAGTTTGGCCACACCCTCATCCGTGCCCATCCGCGTTTCGGACAGCACGTGCCAGTTCGGACCAAATTTCAGATGTGCTTCTTGCGGTGATTTCAGACGGGCGGTGTCGGTGCTGTGTTCCACCCTGCCGCACCGTGCGTAAAGTGATTGAATATCAATCTGTTCGGGTGGATCTTCTGTTAGCGAAGTGACGTTGGCCTGCGCATGAAGCTGCCAGCCATCCTTGCCCAAAAGCGTGCAATCGCTGCGCATTTCGGCAGAAAACCCTGTGCCCTCGGGCCGCAAGGTAACCTGCATTTCACGGCTGGTGCCGTCCTCGACCGGCATCGCCCGTAGGAAATAGAGGTCCTGTATGTTGAACCTTTTCATGCCTTGTGCGGCAGCGGCTTCGGCCAGCAATTCGATATAGCCGGTGCCGGGCAAAATCGCCTGCCCGACAGTTGTGCGGTGCTGGTCCAACAGCCAGTCTTCGGTGGTAAACGGCGCTGTGAACACCAAATCGCCCGCGCCATCCGCGCCGGCCGTTTTCAGGAGTGCAGCCTTCAGCTGACGTGGTGGCAAGACGTCGCTCGCCGCCCCGTTCAGCGCTTTGGCCGCCATGCCGACATCTGACCAGATGCCCCAATTGATGGCGATAACCTTGGTTTTTGCCCCGCGCCGCGCGGCGGCAAAGGCGTTCAGCCAGGCGTTTGCTGCGACATAATCGGTCTGACCCGCCGAGCGCGTCGCGGTTGACGTCGACGAGAACAGCACCATCAGCTCAAGCGTCCCATCAGGCAGCAGCTGATCCAGCACACGCAGACCTTGAACCTTGGGCGATAGGACCGCTTCGATACTGGCGTCCGATTTGGCCAACAACGGCGCATCATCCAGCGTACCAGCGGCGTGAATGACCCCGGTCAACCCGCCATGGCGCGTGGTCAGATCCTGCGTCACGCGACGCATCTGGGCAAGGTTTGCCACATCGCCCTGGACCACTTCGATCGTACTGCCCGTCGGTTTGGCGAGCTCTTCAAGCCGCATCACCGCATGCATCCGCCGCGCGGTGCGCTCGGTGGTGCCGTGGGTCTTAAGATAGCCATCCCAGGCTTGGCGTTCGGGCAAAGGGTCACGCGACAAAAGCACAACCGTCGCTTTGTGTGCCCCGAGGATATCCGCCGCCAACGTCAGGCCAATGCCGCCGAACCCGCCGGTGATCAGATAAGTGCCACGGTCGCGAAAGGCCGGTGCCTCTGCCGCCGGCAGTGTGATCGCACGGTAGCTCTGTTCGAACCGTTTATCACCGCGCAAGGCTGCCACGGTATTGGCGGGTGTGGCCAACAGTTCCTCGAGCAACCGTTCCGTCAGCCCGTCGTCAATTTGGGTCTCAACAGGTTTCGCGAACCATCCTTTGGACGGTACAGTAACCTTTGCGCGCGGTTCGATATCGATCTGCGCACAGGTCACATCTGGCATTTCACGGGCGAAAACCCCAACAGGACCGGCAATCAACGCCTCTTCGGGATGCGGCACGGCCTCGGCACGGACCTGTGCGGCACCAGCGGTAAAGACGCTAAGATGCAGCGGTTTTTCAAGGCCTGCTTCGCAGAGCGCCTGTGCCAGCCATGTCAGGCTCCAGAAGCCCTGCTCCAGATTACGATCAAACAGGGACGAACCAGCGCGGGGTGGCAGATGGTCGTCGGTCAGCCAGAAATGTCCGATGCGGTCGGGCAGCATATCGCGCTCTTTCAACGCGGTGATCAGCTGGTCGTAGCCTTGGCGCCCCTGTTCGGCGGCAAGCGTATAGGTGGTCTCGTCGACCTGCGCAAAGGCATCCCCCGCCCGCACATTAACGACAATGTGACCGGAAGCCCGAAGGCGTTGAACGGCAGGGGCTGCGCGGCCAGTGTCATCAGCAAACATTAACCAAGTCAGCGGCAGGTCGCCCAGATCCGTTGCCACGTCCATATCAGTATCGGCAAACCGTGGACGCCACGCAGGGACAGACCCCCAGTCTTCGATCGAATCCGAGCGCGTCAGTGGCGCAACCGGCGGGGCAAGCGCGGTATGACCCGGTTCAATGAAATAGCGGGCACGCTGGAATTGATAGGTTGGCAGAATAAGCCGGTTGCGTTTGGCCTCGCCCCAGATTTGGCTCCAGTCGGCGTTCAGGCCACAGGCCCACAGCCGACCAATGACCGAGATGAAATATTTGTCATCCGCGATATCCTGTTCAGGATGGCGAAGTGATGACAAGACCTGCGCGGGGGCGACATCGGGATGCATTTGCGCAAGGGCGGACAGGGCCTTGCCCGGGCCCACCTCAAGATAGATGCGTTTGCGTGGGGCGGAAAGCGTGGTGATGCAATCGGCAAAGTTGACGGTGTTGCGCAGTTGGGCGACCCAGTAGTCGGGGCTTTTTGCCTCTTGCGCAGTGATCTGTGCGCCGCTGCGGTTAGAGACAAACGGCATGTTCGGCGCTTGCAGGTCAATGCTGGCCAAAAAGGCACGATACCGCGCAAGGATCGGTTCCAACATGCGGCTGTGCGCAGCAATATCGATGGCGATGCGCTGATATTCGATGTCAGCGACACCAAGCCGGTCCTGCAAAGCGTCAAGGGCCGCCTGTGGGCCTGAAACCGCGATCAGTTCAGGTGCGTTGATCGACGCGATATCAAGATCGACACCCAAAAGGGGTTCGATGGCCGACAAGGGGGCCGAGATTGACAGCATGCCCCCGGCGGGCACCTCGTCAAACAATCGGCCCCGCAGCAGAACAAGGTCGATCAGATTTTCGAATGTCATGACGCCAGCAAGGCAGGCGGCAACATTTTCGCCCATGGAATGGCCGACCATGGCGGCGGGTTGTACCCCCCATGACATCCAGAGCTTAGCCAGCGCATATTCCACAATGGCGATCAGCGGCAATTGCACCGATGGCCGCTTCAGCCGTTCTGCAGCCATATCGGCTTGATCCGCCTCGGGCAGCCATAAAGCACGGATATCATAGTCAAGTTGGGGCGACAGGTGGTCAAGACCACGGTCCATCCATTCGGCAAATTCCGGTTCGGTTTCATAAAGGTCACGCGCCATACCCGCGTATTGCGCGCCCCCTCCGGGGAACATGAATACGACTTCCGGGTTCTCGCCCAATGCCTCATGGGTAAAGACGCGGCGGGTGTCGGCACTTTCCAGCAGGCCGGCGGCTTCATCATGGGTTTCGGCCACTACAATGCGGCGTTTTTCAAACGCGCGGCGCCCGTTCTTCAAGGTATGGGCGACATCCGCCAAGGGCTGTTCGGGGTGGTCTCGCAGGTGGGCTGCAAGGGCGGCGGTATTGGCGTCAAGCGCGGCTTTGGACGCGCCCGAAACCACCAGCGCGTGGAACGGCCAATCGCTCTCCTCTGAGGCGGTGCGGTCTGGCGCTTCCTGCAGGATCATATGCGCATTGGTGCCCCCTACGCCCAGCGCGTTGATCGCCGCACGACGCGGCGTAGCGCCTGCGGTCCAATCCGTGAGAGTTGAGTTGACGCTAAAGGGCGAACCTTCAAACGGGATCGCAGGGTTGGGGGCCTCGTATCCCAAAGATGGCGGTATCTGTTTGTTATGCAACGCAAGCGTCGCCTTGGCGAGGCCCGCGACGCCAGCTGCTGTATCAAGATGCCCGATGTTGGTTTTCACCGAACCGATGCGGCAGAAATCAATTTCGGAGGTTTCAGCGCGGTAGGCTTCGGTCAATGCCGCGACTTCAATCGGATCCCCAAGATAGGTGCCGGTGCCGTGGCATTCGACCATCCCGATGCTCTGCGCCGCAACACCCGCCGCATCCAGTGCTGCGGCAATGGCCGCGGTTTGCCCGTCCACAGACGGCGCAAGATAACCGGCCTTGGCCGCACCGTCATTGTTGACTGCAGACCCTTTGATAACCGCCCAAATGTGATCGCCGTCGGCAATCGCATCGCTGAGACGGCGCAGGGCAACGGCCCCTGCCCCGGATCCGAAAACGGTGCCCTGGGCGCGGTGGTCAAATGCATGACAATGACCGTCAGGCGAAAGGATTTCATTTTCCTTGAATTCATAGCCGCGTCCATGGGGCAGCTCGATTGTAACGCCGCCCGCCAGCGCCATGTCGATTTCACCGGCTCTCAGCGCCTGACATGCATAGTGGATCGCAACCAAGGATGTGGAGCACGCGGTCTGCAGGTTGATCGACGGGCCCTTGAGGTCGAACACATGGCTGACACGTGTAGACAGGAAATCCTTGTCGTTGCCAGTATGGCGCAACAGGAACATGCCCACATCATCCACCAGATCAGGGTTCGAACAGATGTTGAAGTAGAAATAGCTACCCATGCCGCAGCCCGCATAGACGCCAACCGGTCCAGCCATGGTTTCAGGCGGATGACCCGCTTGCTCCATCGCTTCCCATGCGACTTCAAGGAATTTACGATGTTGGGGATCAAGGATTGCCGCATCTTTTGGGGAAAAACCAAAGAAATCAGCGTCGAAACTATCGAAACCGTCCAGAACGGCCGCTGCCGGCACGTAGTTTTTGCGCGCCATCGCCTCGGGGCTTACACCGGCATCCAGCAATTCCTGCTCGGACAGACGGCGAATTGATTCCACCCCGTCCCGCAGATTGGCCCAATAGGCATCGACACCGGCAGCACCGGGTACGTTGACCGAAAGACCAACAATAGCAACGTCTTCGCTACCAACTGCGGTTTTGGCTAATGTGTTCATCGTTCGCAATTTACCCCGCTACCGATCAAAACCGGGCATGGGCCCCATGGGTTACCTAAGAAATACCCGCATCATCTATCGCGCAATTCAGGCATTTTTATGCCATTTTTCGAGAGCTTCTCTGCTTATCACTCATCTTAAGCAGGTCAGGAGGCTGAAATGCAGGGGAATATCACAACAATTCGCGCAGCTCAGGCGTATTTTTGCCAATTGCGCGATAATCAGGGCTGTTTGATCCAGACCATCCGTCGTTTTCCCGCCACTATATGACGGTGCGCTTGCCCTTGATCGGCGCGTCACCCTGCATCACTGCACTGCTGAGCGCGAACTTGGGCTTGGGAGCCTGCCTTGGATTGCGCTTTTCGGCATACCCCAGAATAGCACCGGCGGTCAGCCATGTCAGCGGGGTCAGCGTCGCGTTGAGCAACATATCCATCATGGTGATACCAAGAATGAGGCATAACGGCGCAATAAATGGCGAGAGCGCACCATCACCTTGCTTGCGCACAAACCGCCACATCAGGATCAGCGGCAACGCCAGCAAGCCGAATTCGCATAGATATCCCAACCAGCCAAATGTGCCAAAGATAATGATCCATCGACCATCGGGGATCGACGTGATGAGGCCGGTTTCAGGGTCGCGGATCAGGCTGCGCCCCCAGCCCCCCCAGCCGAAAACCGGCTTTTCCGCCGCGCGTTCCAGCAATTGCTCTTCGTTAAAGAACCGGTAGCCCAGCGATTGGGCGCGATCCGCACTGATGGCCTCGGCCTGTGCCAAAATCGCATCAAGCGGGATCAGCTGAAAATTGCGCAGCATTGGATAAGTGACAGCAACAAGAGCAAAAAGCGCGGCAACCCTGATTTGCCAGCGTGCTGGCAGGAAAAGCACCAGAGGGGTGAGCGCCAATCCGTAAGCGAACGAGGCCAAGCTTTTGCACAGGACCAAAAGCACCGCGATATAGCCCATTACAAACAGCAATTTGCGCTGCTGCATTACCGGTGCGTTACGCGCAAACGCCGCGGTGGCCAACAGCCCCATACAGACAAACAGAGCCAGCCACAGACTATGGGGCAAGAACACAATCGGTCTGAAACCACCTGCCCGCATGGTCTGGGCAAAGGAGTGTTGGAAAAACCCGTAGGTCCAGACGTTTATCTGCGGGCTTAACCGGATCTCGATAAACGACGGTATGGAATAGATCAGCGTGCCTATCATCAAGGCCAACAGGATTTCGCGTAAACCGTCATCCGACGACAAAAACTGCCGCGCCAGCAGAAACGGCACCACCGTCAACATCTGGGCAATCAGGACTGATCCCACATCGCGCACCGACTGCCCCGGCAAGGCGTCCACTTCAAAGACAATCGGATCCGCCCCGCGCAACACCTCAAAGATGATCGGATCAGCATTTGTCAACACCGTCGGTATGGCACAGAGGATCAACCCGACCACCAGCAAAAGGGCCGTTCGGGACTCCGGCCAAAGCTGGACCTTTGGCTTCATCGCAAAAACCATGATCAGCAAAACCGACAGATTGGGGATCGACACCTTGTCCATGCTGGGCACCAGCGGAAGGTCGAATTCGGTCAAGGGAGGTAAAAACAGATAGCCGCCAAGGATCGACCAAATCAGGGCACGTTCAACCTTTTGGGTGCGAAACAGCGCAAGGCAAACCACCGGCCAGACAGCCAGCATCAAATGTGCAAGTCCATTTCCCATGTTCGGTCTAGTATTTCGCTCCCTGGCTGGCCCGCAATTTAGCACTTGGCGCTGGGGCTGTCATCCCGCTAGGTTCAGCAACAGATATCAACGACCGTCAAGCACAGGACGCCAATACATTGAACCAGCTTAAAAATTTCAGCCCTCGCCCCACCGGCTGCGGCCAAATGGCAACAACATCAAGGTCCTGTACGTTTTGAAATTTGGCAAAACTCCCCATCAGGTCGAGGTCAATACACCGACGAAACAGGCATTGTTCAGGGCGGTGCGCGACCGGCTCAGCGCGCGTGACGGTTTTGCACTGGCGACGTTGAACCTTGATCATTTGACCAAGCTGCCCGTCGATCCCGAATTTCTGGCCGCCTACCGGGCCCATGATCTGGTGGTGGCGGACGGGCGACCCGTCGTCTGGCTGGCTGCGATGGCAAAGCAGAAACTGGAACTGATGCCGGGATCTGACTTGATCCTGCCGCTTTGTGGGCTTTGTGCAGAACTGTCGGTGCCGATCGCCTTGGTCGGTAGTTCCGACGCCGCGCTTGCAGGGGCTGCGCAAGCCCTGCAAGAGCGGGTGGCTGGATTGAGCATCAGCTACAGCCATGCACCGCCTTACGGATTTGATCCGGCCGGCGTGCAGGCCGATGCGATTTTCGACGATCTTACCGCCAGCGGTGCTGGACTGTGTTTCATTGCCCTTGGTGCGCCTAAACAGGAACTCTTTGCCGTCCGCGGGCGCAAAATGGCGCCGACAGTTGGGTTTGCTTCTATCGGGGCAGGTTTGGATTTCCTGTCAGGCCATCAGGTACGTGCCCCCAAGGTCATGCGAATATTGGCGCTGGAATGGCTGTGGCGGGCGTTGCAAAGCCCTGTGCGCATGGTGCCGCGCTATGCGAAATGTTTTGCAATCTTGCCCGGTTTATTGGTTCAGGCGTTGCGGCAACGGTAAAACCGGTCAGGAACGCGCCTGTTCCAGATAGGCCGTATACCGTTCAGAGCCGAGAAGAAATCCCGCACGGATCAACAACTCGACACGATTCCAGCGCCGCGCATCCAGCGAAAACAAGGTAACATCAGGAGTTTCGGCCAGCACCGCCGCACGGGCAGCGTCTTCGCCATGGGCCAAATCACCTGATAAAAGCGACGCGGCATCCCGCGCTGCGGTGTCACCGGCAAACTTGTAGTGTTTGATTACGCCGGTGATATCCGCGCAGCGCACCCCCATCGACAGATGCGGATGGAGGCCCGGCGACACTTCTGGCCCGTTAAAGACCAGCGGATGTTTCGTGAGACAGCAGTTTTCACCAAAAACCTTGCCGCGCACCCCGCCGAACATGAACTGTAGGGCCTCGCCAGAGGTTTGATTACCAGCCAAAAGGGCGGCAAAGGGGATGTCGGCACTGTGATAGGCGAACCGGTCCAGCCGGCTGATGTCGAAATAGGCAAATTCATCCAACGCCCGCCTGTAACTGAAATCGGCAACGGCGCTCAGCGGTACCTTGGGAAACATTTCAAGCATTTGGGATACCAACGCCGTCGCACCTTGCCCTTCAAGATAGGCGATAAGCCCCTTCAGACCCAACCGGTCGCACCCTTCGAAATCGAACATCTCGTCCATGTCGATATAAAGGCACCAACGGTTCTGCCCGTAGGCCTGTGCCGGATAAGCACGCAGCAAATCTTCGTATTCGGCCAGCGGTAGGGCACATTGATCAAGGATCACGCCTGGTTCGACTCGCAACCGCGCGATGGTGTCATCGGTTGACCCATTGTCGATAAAAGCGAAATGTTTAATGCCCAAAGCGCGGTAATATTCAAAAAACGCATCCATATAGTAGCTGCCATTGCGCACCAGCACGATCGCCAGCACTTCGTCTGCTGCAATGTCAGGCGTTTTCGACCCGTGCAGATGGCGCAACGCCTTGGTGAACCGCACGTGACGGCGTCGTTCGGCGGCGCGATGCCATAGGCGGCGCAAGATATGGACGGGGCTATTCATAGATATCTGATAAGACAGCAAGGTGGCGGGGTCTACTCTTCTGCGGTGTTACCGCGCCTTTTACGACGTAAGTTAGCGTTCGCGCGCCGGGGCCAGAAAGGCTGCGCAGCAATGGCCGCCTGTCGGAAAAGGTTCGCCTGTCGATATATGATCGGGGACACCGGCCTTGGATGTCAGAACCATCTTTGTCCCGGCCCAGCGCCAACAGTTAAGTAGGTGGCTTTCGCCTGGCAGTGTATCGAAAGTAGGAGAGGCCAACTTCAGGCAGGTCTGGGGGTGCGAACCGCAGGTGCTCCAATGGCATTTGCCGCAGCACGCAAATCCGGCGTATACAGCGTTTGCGTCGCGCGTCCCGCATGTTTTGACGCATAGAGCGCCACATCCGCGTCAGACAAGAGGTCTTCCATCGTGGGGCTATCGCCGGGCTGTATCCAGACGGTGCCGATGCTGGCGGAAATGTTGCAATCTGTGCCTTCGAACGGGATTGGTTCTTCCAGCCGTTCGATAATCCGTCGCCCCACACGGCGCAGTGTGCTTTCGTCGCGCACATCAGGCAAGACCAGAGTAAATTCATCCCCCCCCACACGCGCGACCAGGTCATGGCTGCGTGTTTCATCCACCATAATCCGCGCCACATGCTGCAAGACATGATCGCCTGCGGCATGGCCCAGCGTATCATTTACGGTTTTAAAGTAGTCCAGATCGATCTGCATGACCGCAAAGGAATTTTTCGTGCGCAGCAGGCGCGTCAAAACCGTATCCAATGCGCGGCGGTTCTTAAGACCGGTCAAAGTGTCGGTATAGGCTTGTTCTTCTGCGGCGATCTTGGCCCCCTGCAGTTTCGAATTCAGATTATAGGATGCCTCCATTGCCGCCGTCTTGGCCTCAACCAGATAAAGCATTTCTATCGCCAAATCGGTTGCTGCAAAATCGGCATTGGTAAGAGCGTAATCGCGCACCCCGTCCAATATCGAAATGCCGAAGCTTAGATTGACGATCATCATGCCACCACTGTCCACTGCTGGCACCAGCACGCCTTTGAGCGACGTATGCGGGGCGGCGCGCAATTTCAAACGCAGTTCTTGCGGTTCTTTGGAGATAAGATCAGACATGGAGTTCAGAGTGCGGGGACGTTTCACTTCGAAAACGTCAAGAAAGCGTTGGCCGGTCAACCCCCGCCCGGCACGCATTTTTCGCAGCGTTGGACCGGCATGAAGAATATGTCCCGAGGGGCCAAGGATCAGGTGCATCGGGCAGAGAACATCCAACGCCGAGAAATCTTCAACAGGCCTCATAATGCACTCGCCGCGAGGCTAAAGGCGCGTCCCTCGGCAAAATCGTTTTCGACCAAGGTGATCGACACCATTTCCGTGCCAGCCGTCTGTCCCTGCGAATGCTCCAGCAAGGCCAGCGCCCCGTAATCGTCTGCCATTGCGCGCAAAATACCCATCATGACGTGACCGTAACCTTTGATTGAAGCGTCACAGATCAGGGTGAAATGCCCGTCTGCACAGACCTGCAGTTCAACCTTTGGCAGGATCAGGTCGGACACCGCAAGGCGCACCCTGTCATCCAGATCGTCCAGCGAATGCATAAAGTCCACGAAATCGACGCCACCAAAACGCAATAACCTACGCACAGCCTCAAACCCGGGATGGCACACCAGAAAGGCACCTATGTCTTCCATGATATCACCGCGCGGGCGGCCCAACACCTCTTGGGCGGCATCCAGTAAATCAGGGGTATAGGCACGCGAATAGCGCAACATGCCTTCGAAATCCGAGAAATCCAGTCCGGCAGAACTGGTAATTTGTTCCCAGACCGGCCTGCCATAAGTATGGCTGACATATTGCTGAATGCTGCGGTTGACGAGCCCGTGCATGACAATCTACTCCCTAGTACCCCAACGGGTTTCTAGACTGAGCGGAGTTAACAATTACCCAACATATCTGATTTTAGCCACTTCCCGATCCAGCATCCGGTGGCATCGCGGGGTGTTAAAAGTCGGTTGGCGCCCCCCCCTCGGATTTACGCCGCGCGACAAAATCAGCCAGTTCATCGCGAATGGCGATGTCCATTTCCGGCGCCTCGAAACTCGTGACGATTTCCTTAAACATGTGGTGCGCACGTTCCGCCGTCCAGATACCGCCGGCGACTTCCCACCCCTCGTAATTGCGCCAGTCCGACAGGAAAGGCTGGTAAAACGCTGTGGTATAACGGTCTTGGGTGTGCTGAATGCCAAAGAAATGGCCTTGACTGCCGACAGATTCGATGGCGTCCAACGCGATCTCATCCGGGCCGGTGGCGCAAATCTCAGGCTGCATATAGCGCTGGATCTGTTGCAGCACTTCACAATCCATGATGAACTTTTCAGGAGAGGCAATCAGCCCCCCTTCAAGCCAGCCCGCCGCGTGATAGACCATATTGGTGCCCGATTGCACCGCAGCCCAGAGGCTGTTGGAAGTTTCCCACATCGCCTGCCCGTCCGGCACATTGGCCGCACACACCCCCGACGATCGCAGAGGCAGGTTGTAATAGCGTGCCATCTGGCCCGTCATCTGCGTGGCGCGCATGTATTCAGGTGTGCCAAAGGCCGGTGCGCCCGATTTCATATCCACATTCGAGGTGAAAGTGCCAATCGCCACCGGACAGCCCGGCCGGATGATCTGCGCCAGCACCACCGCACAAAGCGCCTCGGCCAAAGATTGTGCCACGGCCCCCGACATCGTCACCGGTGCCATTGCTCCTGCCAGCGTAAACGGTGTCACCACCAGCCCCTGCCCGCGCCGCGCCATACGCATCCAGCCGTCCATCATCGGAAAATCGTGTTTTAAAGGCGAGGTGGAGTTGATGTTGGTATACATGCGCGGGCTTGCGTCGAACTCCTCATGTGTCAATCCGCCCGCGATGCGGACCATCTCCATCACGTCTTCGACCCGCTCGCGGCCTAAGGAATAGGCGTGCATCACCTTGTCCGTGAGCGTCAGCTTGTCGTAGAGGACGTCAAGATGGCGCACGGATGCATGGATATCGCAAGGCTCCACCGGATACCCGCCGGCGAAGTGAATGCAGTTGAAATACTGCGTAAGCCGCAGCAAATCCTTGCATTGCTCACGGGTCCCAGCGACCTTTTTGTTGATCGACATATCCCAGTAGTTCGGCGGTGAAGACACGTTGCCGAACAGCAGGTTCTTGCCCCCAACGGTAATCTTGCGCTCCAGATTGCGCGGCGTCAGCGTGAATTCGGGCGGCGCCTTGCCGATCCATTCCATTACGAAATCACGCCCCATGCGGACGTTTTCGCCGTTCACCGTACAGCCCGCCTTGCGCAGGATTTCCACAGCTTCGGCGTTGAGAAACTCGATCCCGATCTCTTCCAGAATACGCATCGCGCCGTCATGGATCGCTTCGACACCTTCGGGGCCCAGCGGTTCGGTCGGGCGATCAATATTGACCGGAGGGTTCCAAGGCATTTGTTCAATTACGGAAGTGCCACGCCGGTCCTTGGCCCCCGCCCGTCCGCCGCCTCGTGTTCTGCGTTTACTGGGTCCATCGGTCATGTCGCCGTCCTCCTGAAACTCCCCACAGAAAGCCTCATGGACAAGACAGCAGCCTTTCCATTCGCGACGGCAGTTGTCGTTTTCATGCGCCCTGCTGTGAAGCCCTTGCAGCAAGCCAGGATGGCAGATGGCCGATGTCGGGCAGAACAATATCGGCAAAGGGAGCCAGATCGGCTTCTGAGGCAAGACCGGTTAACACGCCAACCGGGATCATACCCGCCGCACGCCCCGCCCGCAGGTCATGGGTACTGTCGCCCACCATAAGAACGCTTGCAGGATCAAGGCCAGTCTGCGCCGCAAATGCCAAAAGCTGTCCCGGTGCCGGTTTGCCGCCGTAACCGGAATCATAGCCTGCAATGAAATCAAAAAAATCACTGATGCCTGCCTGAACAAGATGGGCCAACGCCGGTTTTTCCGCATCATTTGTGGCCACACCTAGGCGCAGGCCGGTCGCCCGGAACCCCCGCAGTAGCGGATCCAGTGGTACGGCTTGGACCTGCGGGGCTTGCTCGGCTTCGTTGTTCAGCTCGGCCATCAATTCATCAATCGACAAATGTGGGCAGTAGGGGTGCAGGGCTGCGCCCACTTCACCCGCAGTACTTGCGATCACCAGACTGCCCGGGTCAAACGTCCGCTGATCCATGTCAAATCCGATGACCGTACCGATCTCGGCGGCCATGTCACGGTCCCCGCCGGAAAGGCGCATCACGAAGGCGCTGGCCCATACCGCCCAGGTCGCGGAAAAATCAAATAATGTACCGTCTTTGTCAAAAACGATGCCTGCGATTTCCGTCATGTCCAGTTCACCTGTTCCCCGCCCGGCAATGCCGCACGTGCCTGCATGATGCGTTCATAAGCCACTGTATGTTCATCACAAAACCGGGTCACCCAAGCATCGTCCATCATCAGGAAATCCAACACTGCCCCCAGGAACTGGGGATCAGCGGCGCGCGCTCTGATGTCTGCCTCTGATACGCCTGTGCTGCCTTGAAAGACCGGCATCAGGTCTTCGTTGCCTACCAGCCAGCCCAATACCCGCAAGGCAAGGGTTTCGGCGGATTCCTGCGTCTTTTGCATCGTATCTTTCCGTTATTAGAAGGTATGGAAACGCTTTGTTAACCAATACCCGCAAAGACTGCGCCATGAAATGTGAAACTCCTTTTACGTGGAAAGGTGGCAGGCGTGCAGGGTAAAATCCTCATAGTAGATGCGATTGCAACAAATCGTATCGTTCTTAAGGTCAAACTCAGAAAAGCCTATTATGACGTCAACTATGCCACAAGCATGGACGAGGCGGTCAAGGCTGTTCGCGCTGACCTCCCGGATCTGGTGATTTCCGCTTTTTCCTTGCCAGACGGCGGCGCCGCCGACCTGCGCCGCGTTCTTGCGACGGATGTGTCGACGGACCATATTCCGGTGATCGCCGTTGGCCAACTCCAAGATGCGAAGGCACGTATGATCGCGCTGGAAGCGGGCGTGCATGATGTACTGTCCCAACCTGTCGACGAGACACTATTGCTGGGGCGGGTGCGTAGCCTGATACGCGCCCATAACACCACTGCCGAATGGCGCATGCGCGAGGATACCTGCCGCGCCTTGGGTCTGGCCGAACCTGAAACGGAGTTTGCAGAACAGTGCCGCTGTGTTCTGGTCAGCACTGATACACCGCTTTTGCAGAAATTTGCCATGCATCTGCGACCCGTCCTTCGGGCCAAGCTGACGTTGTCAACTGCCGCCACCTTGATGGGAGAGGTCACCAAAGAAGCGTTGCCGGATGTTTTTGTATTGGTCCTTCCCGATAATGCAACCGCCGCCATGGAGGATTTGCGCCTGATATCCACCTTACGGGCCAACGCCAGCGCACGGCACACCGGCGTGATCGTATTGCAAACCGCACCGGATGCGGGATTGGGGGCACATGCTCTTGATCTGGGTGCGGATGACTTGATGACCCACGGCTTTGACGCTGCCGAACTGTCGCTGCGGATCAAGGCGGTGATGCGGCGCAAACGGATGGGCGAACAATTGCGGGCCAGCGTGCGCACCGGATTGCAGGCGGCTGTTTTTGACCCGCTGACCGGGCTTTACAACCGGCGCTATGCAATGCCCCATCTTGAACGTATCTCGGAACATGCCGACAAGACAGGCCGGACATTTGCCGTGATGGTGGCAGATCTGGATCATTTCAAACGCATCAACGACGCTTATGGACACAGCTCTGGCGATGCGGTGCTGGTAGAAGTGGCGAACAGATTGCGCGGATCATTGCGCAGTTCCGATATGGTCGCCCGCATCGGCGGCGAAGAGTTCCTGATGATTATGCCGGCCACCGATCGGGCCGAAGCCCAAAAAGCGGCGCTGCGCATCTGCGGCGATATCTCGGCCACACCATTTGTCGTACCGGGCAATGCAGCGCCGATCAAAGTGACCGTCAGCATTGGCATGGCGATTGGGGGTGGGGTTTCGTCTCCGGCGCTCTCCCGTGACGACAGTGGCCTGGCCCTTATGGAAGAAGCTGACAATGCGCTTTATGCTGCCAAAGGTCGCGGACGAAATCAGGTCAAGCTGGGGCGCCCCGCTGCGTAACTCGTAACAGGCGCAATGTTAAAGCGGGGCAATCTCAACGTCCTGAGCCCGGTCGCCTGTCCCGGCATCATGCCACAGAATGATGTTAGACGGCTTTCATTCTGCGTGACGGCAATGGCGTTGAACCAGCATGCGTTACCGGCGAATTGGGCCAGACAAATTTCGCACACGACAGGGCACCCCGTCTGCGAAAGCCAGCCCGGCTGTCACCTTATCGTCTTGATGATCCCCTTTTCCCAATTAACCTACTTCTTCCGAGATGCAGACGGGCGCACAATGCTAGGCATTTCAATTCAAACGGACATCAACCAAAGGTTGCAACTCTATTTTGATTTGACTACCCTGCCCCCATGCCCCAGGACCGCCCCATCATCGGCATCATATTGATGCTCGGGTTTTGCCTGCTTGCGCCACTGGCCGATGCAATCGCAAAAACCCTAGGTACGTCAGTCCCTCTTGGGCAGGTCGTGATGATCCGTTTTGCGCTTCAGGTGCTTCTTCTGATGCCGCTAGTCTGGGTTTCCGGCCGCATATGGCGAATGCAAGGAAAGGTTTTCCTGCTGGTCTTGTTAAGGACGGTTCTGCACATTGCGGGGATAGCCACAATGTTTACGGCACTCACCTACCTTCCTTTGGCAGATGCAGTCGCAATCGCTTTTGTCATGCCGTTCTTTATGTTGCTCCTTGGCAGGTTTGTCTTGAACGAAGAAGTAGGCGCACGGCGCATGATGGCCTGCTCCGTCGGTTTCGTGGGGACGCTTCTGGTTGTTCAGCCCAGCTTTGCGACCGTCGGCTGGCCTGCATTCCTGCCGGTCGCTGTTGCTGCAATTTTTTCCGTCTTCATGTTGATCACCCGTCAGATCGCCAAACAAACCGATCCGATCAGTCTGCAAGCTGTGAGTGGCTTCATGGCAATGGCCCTGATGGCGCCCTTTCTTGCCTTCGGCGTCCTATGGGAGGTTCCGCCGCTCGGAATCACCGCGCCGGACACCCAACAATGGATGTTGCTGTTGGGTCTGGGCGTATTGGGCACAGTTGCACATTTGTTGATGACATGGTCGCTACGCTATGCGCCTTCAGCAACCCTTGCACCCATGCAATATCTCGAGATACCTTTTGCCACCCTGCTTGGCCTGCTGGTCTTTGGCGAATTTCCCAATCGGCTGGCCTGTCTTGGCATCGCGATCACAATTGTCGCAGGCCTCTATGTCATTCAGCGCGAGCGTGCCATCGCGCGGACCCTGGCTGCGCAAGAACTGATACAAGCTGCGGCATAAGCCGGCGCGGCAGGACCAACAACATTGCCGGGGTCTCCATCTGCAGTACCACCGGCCCTGTCGCCCGGTTCGATGTACCGATCCGCGTCATGGGATCAAATGCCAACCCTTGAATAGGCCATTCCAACCCTTCACTGCGCCCCGAAACCTTTGAAACCGGAAACAGCGAGACGACATCGCCCGCTTGTGTCGGCAAGCGCACCTCGGGCGGGGCCAGACAAATCACTTCGTCTTGCCCCAGCAGAACGCAGGGCCGGTCACAATGGGCGGCGAGGGTGTGAAAGGCTGCAAGTTGATGGTCGATCCGTCCGCCCAGAAAACCAACCCCCAACACAACCGGTGCTGCAACCCGGCTCAGCGCCTTGGCAAAATCGGTACTGTCCTGCTCGGCAATCCGGTGTCGACGGGCAGCGGGAATGCGCACCCAATCCTCTTCTGCAACAGAATCAAAATCTCCGATGAGCGCCGCCAGATCAGCTCCGACCTGCAAAGCCAGCGCAGCACCACCATCCGCCGCAACACAGAGAGGTGCCAGCGTTAACGCTTCTGCTAGGTCTTGCGGCGTAGCCTGCCCCCCACCAACCAAGGTGACGGGATTGCGACTGGAAACAATGGGGTCAAATATGGGCAATTACCCGCCTTTTCGGAAACTCATCACATTCTCGCCACGAAATGATACGGTGCAGGGCACAGATTCGGGCCGCTTTGGTCTTGGACATCGTGGTAAACGGTAAATTAGAAAACCGCAGAGGACGAGCATCCGATGATGAATAATAACAAAATTCTTACGGTCTCCTATGGCACATTTTCGTGCACGCTCGAGGGATTTGATGATTCCTTTGGCACTATGAAGGCTATTGCCGAGTATTTTAGAGATCTGGCCGCAGACGACCGGTATTTTGGCGCGGAACCCCCGCAGCCCGATGCAGAGATGCTGGCGCGCATCGCACAGAAAGAAGTGTCACGCCGGGTTCAGGCCCGCGAACAGGATGGCAAGATTGTTCTTAGTGCCATAGAAGACCAAGTCGCCCCTGTCCCCTTGGCGCCCGCCGCCGTTGCCGCGCCCGCTGATGCGGTTGAGCCCGCATCCCAAGTGACCGACGGTGCCGCATCCCCCCCCGAACACCAAGACCTCAGCGCCGAGATTTCCACAGCGGCAACAGACTTGGATATGCCGGACCTGAACGCGCCACAAAAATCCGTGACCGAAGCCACAACGCAGGAGACAGAGCTCGCTGTCACCGATGCTTTGGCCATCGCGACAGAAATGCCGGAAACAGAAATGCCGGAAGTTGAGACAGCCTCGGATGAGAAGATCGACCTTGTTGCGGTAGCAGAGCCGGAATTCATTGAAGACGAAAATGACATCGTTCCGGGCCAGCCCGATGCGGATGTCGAAGCCTTCTTTGCTGAAAGCAGCGCAGCGACCATTGATACATTGGATGAGGACGACGCAGATGCGGCTGCGCAGACCGCGCCGGTAGGAACTGTAACAGCACCGGCGGCGGTTGCCGCCCCGGACGCACCTGCCCCCGACAGCATCGCCGCGAAATTGCAGCGCATTCGCGCGGTAGTTGCACAGCATGAGGAAGCCGACGACGAAGACGATTATCTTGAAGACGAACATGCCGAAGCTGAAACGGCCCAAGGGACTTCGGCTGATGACGTGATCGCAGATGCCCGCGCCGACATTGAAGACGCACTTGAGGCAGATGCAACGAGCGCGGAAGAGGCAGAAAACAAAACCTCGTCCGGATCTTCGGACGACGATGATGTCAGCGCCATCCTGAGCCGCCTCGAAAATACCGTTAAGGACCAATCGGCCGTTGTTACAGAAGACGTTTCAAAGGCATTGGAAGACGTGACCCTTGCTGAACTGGACGACACGCCGGATGAACCAAGTGTCGAAGACACTGTCAGCAACTTGTTTGAAGACGATACAGCGCTGCATGAGGAAAAGCCCGCGACGTCGTCCCCCCGCGCCCGTGTCATCAAAGTCAAACGTGCCGATCTTGAGGCCGCGATAGATAAGGGTGATCTTGAGGAATACGGTGATGACCTCGACGAAACAGAGTCGCCTGACCCTATTGAAGATACTGTCGAGCCAGGGATACCGCAGCCGCCCAAGCTGGACGACCTCGCACCATCTCGTGGGAATAAACAATCCACTCTGTCCGAGGAGGACGCAGCCGAACTGGCGCGCGAACTGTCCGAACTGGAAGGGGAGAATACAGAACCTGCACCTCAAGCCGCTCCTGCACAGCGTCCTTTGCGCCGGGCCGACGCCGGCCGCCATACGCTTCCCGCTATTGACGAAAGCGCAGAAACCGACGTGAACCGCTTGCTCGCTGAAACCGATCACCAGATGGGTGAGCCGGAAAGTGCAACCCGCCGCGATGCCTTTGCCCATCTTCGGGCCGCCGTCGCCTCCAAAAAAGCCGACGTGGCCATGGGCGGCAGCGGAAAAACTGAAGAAAGCGACGACGCCTATCGCGAAGACCTGGCCGAAGTGGTGCGCCCGCGCCGCCCCGCCAGCACGTCTGTACGCACCGAACGCCCGGGGCAGGACCGCCCCGCACCACTGAAACTGGTTGCCGAGCAGCGTATTGACGTACAAAAACCTGTTGCGAATGCGGGTCCTGTTCGCCCCCGTCGCATCGCTGCCGCCGCAGAGGAGGTTCTGCCAACCTCCGATGGCGAAAGCTTTACTGATTTCGCAGCTGAGATGGGCGCATCGACCCTGCCCCAGCTTCTGGAAGCGGCGGCAGCTTATATGTCTTTTGTCGAAGGCCACGACCAGTTCTCGCGCCCCCAACTGATGACAAAAGTGCGTCAGGCAGGCGGCCCCGACGGCTTCAGCCGCGAAGAAGGGCTGCGATCTTTCGGTCAACTCCTGCGCGCCGGCAAGATCGAAAAAATCAAAGGCGGCCGGTTCACGGTCTCTGACGATATTGGCTACCGCCCGGATGAACGGGCTGTCGGCTAATAACAGACGAAATTATGTAACGAGTATCCGGGCCGCTCTTTTCAAGAGCGGCCCCTTTTCTTTCCGAGTGGCAAATATGTCAGGTTCAGCGTTCTGATTTGACAAACCGGCGATGCATTTTCCAGCCGTCCAGACCCTATTCATCCGCGTCAGGATCGGCCTGGCCCACCCCTTTGAAGATGCTCTTGAGCGGCAAGACCCAGACCACGCCAAGTACCACGTAGATCAGCAATTCGACCAGAATCGAAGGCCGCTCAAACAATGCCACAACATTGATCGCGACAACCACATAAAGCGGCATCGCCACCAGCAGGATCACCAGCGACCAACGTCTGCGTGCTTTATAACTCAGTGCCAAAGGGGCCTCCGATCAATCCGCAAAGGGGTCCGTCACCAGAATGGTATCCTCCCTCTCGGGTGAGGTTGAAAGCAGCGCCACGGGGCAATCAATCAACTCTTCCACACGGCGCACATATTTGATGGCCTCGGCGGGCAGATCCGCCCAGCTGCGCGCGCCTTCGGTGGATTGTGACCACCCCGGCATTTCCTCGTAGATGGGTGTGCAACGGGCCTGCTGGTCCGCCGCCGTTGGCAAATACTCAAGCCGCTCACCGTCCAGTTCATAGCCGGTGCAGATTTTCAGCGTCTCGAAACCGTCCAGTACATCCAGCTTGGTAAAGGCAATGCCATTTACGCCCGATGTCGCGCAGGTCTGACGCACCAGCACCGCATCGAACCAGCCACAGCGACGTTTTCGGCCCGTATTGGTACCGAATTCATGACCACGTTCGCCCAGACGCTGACCATCCGCATCGTCCAGCTCGGCCGGAAACGGCCCTTCTCCAACCCGCGTGGTATAGGCTTTGACGATCCCCAGCACAAAATCAATCGTACCCGGCCCAACACCTGTACCCGTTGCCGCCTGTCCTGCAATCACATTTGAAGAGGTCACAAACGGATAGGTGCCAAAATCAATATCCAAGAGTGCGCCCTGCGCGCCCTCGAACAAGATTCGCTTCCCCGCCTTGCGTTTCTCATTCAGCACTTTCCAAACCGGTGCTGCATATTCCAGCACGCTCGGCGCAATCTCGCGCAAGCTCGCCAAAAGCGCATCGCGGTCCACCGGTTCCAGCCCCAGACCACGACGCAAGGCGTCATGGTGAACCAAGGCACGGTCGACCCTCATTTCCAACGTAGCATCATCAGCCAAATCAGCCACCCGCACCGAGCGGCGGCCGACCTTATCCTCGTAAGCCGGTCCAATACCACGTCCCGTTGTGCCGATCTTGGCCACCGAATTTTGCGCCTCACGGGCACGGTCCAACTCACCATGAATCGGCAGAATCAGCGGTGTATTCTCCGCAATCATCAAAGTTTCAGGTGTCACAACCACACCCTGCGTGCGAATCTGCTCAATCTCTTTCATCAAATGCCAGGGGTCCAGAACCACCCCGTTGCCGATCACCGACAGCTTGCCACCGCGCACAATCCCCGAAGGCAGCGCGGCCAGTTTGAAGACCTCGCCATCAATAACCAACGTATGTCCCGCATTATGACCGCCTTGAAACCGCGCGATCACATCTGCGCGCTCCGACAGCCAGTCGACGATTTTGCCTTTTCCCTCATCGCCCCATTGGGCGCCGACAACAACGACATTGGCCATAATGCTTTTTCCTTTGCAGATATCCGCGCCCGTCATAGCGGCCCCGACCGAGCCGTGAAACTGCAAAACGCCCTTGCCCTCTCTTTTTGGCTAAAAATACTGAAGTACATCGCCCGCAAGACGCACAACAGTAGACATTCCGGACGCCGCATGCCTATTTCCTCAAAACACCTACACGAGGGCCAAGATGGGATTTATCCTGCGCTGGGGTTTTGCGTTTTTGCTTTTGGCAGCGACGTTCAATCCAACCGAATACAATTATGTCACCTGGGTGCGGACCTATGGCAGCGTAAACCTGTCAATTGCCGTACTCACGGGATTAATCCTCGGCATCGGCTATATAATCTATCTACGTGCCACCCTGCGCTCCATCGGCGCGGGGGGCATGATTCTGGTGATGGGTGTTGTGGCGGCCTGTCTCTGGGTACTTTATGATTTTGGCATCCTTCGGTTGGATGATGCCAGCTTCAACCTTTGGCTCGGTCTGATCGCGCTCAGCCTCGTGCTGGGTATCGGCCTCAGCTGGAGCCACGTGCGCCGCTCCCTTTCCGGGCAGGCCGATATGGATGATGTTGACGAATAAGCGAACCGAAGCCGGAATTACTTTCGCCCTGGTCCAATGCACCCTCAGGCGCTAGCCAGCTTGACCGGTGCGCCATGGGGCGTGCTGAGGTAAGCCGTTTCCCAAGCATCGCGCAACACGGTCACCTCTGCTGGGGCCGCCATGCCAATCTCCGCCAGAAACCCTTCCAAAGTCTCCAGCCAAGCCGCGAAGTAATCATCGCCGCCGTTCAATTCCCCCGCCAAACCATGCTGCTTCAAGGTCGCGCCAAAGCGTTCCGCCCAAGCACCCCATTCAAAATGCCCCGCCTCGTTCAGACACACGGTCAGGGCAAAGACCTGCGCATGCCAAGGCGCTTCAAATACCGGTTCGGGCTTCATGACGCCGCCGAGAGATAGCTTTGCCACATGTCCACAACCACCTCGTCGCGCGGATGCTCCGGGTGGGCCCAAAGCTCGGAAGCCGCGAACACCACGGCATAAAGCGGCTCTGGCGCTTCCCCCCCGCCGTGCGCATTGCTGTCCGGAAAAACATGACTGCCGTGCAGGCGCAGGATGCGGCCCCGCGCCCCCGCCGCATAAGACGGTAAACGTGTATGCCCGCCGCTGACATTCGCATTCTCGGCAAATTTTCGGGCCATCACGACGTCACCGGCGACAAAAGCAGGCACTACATCAGACGGACGATCCACCGGCCCGCCCTTCGCCAGAACGTCGGCCACACGTTCCACGCCCAGTTTACGCGCAGCTAAAGGGCTTTCTGCGGGCTCAACCGTGCCTGCCAGTTCTTCACGGGTCAGCACACCCGCCTGAACCAGAATATTTGCCAACCCGCCCATCCATTTTTCATAATAGGAAAACCGCATGTAATCCTTGGGCGACAGGGATTCACGGGCGTGGCGTGACATGTCCAGATTGAACGCCCCCACCGCCCCTGTTGCCACCGTCAGGGCCATCGCCCGCGGATGCCAGTCAGCGTGAAATATGACGTCTTCGGGTTCGGGCACGACCGCGCCATCGCCAAAGCGCCCGCCCATATCGTGAAGGCGGCTCATGGCTGGCCCGCCAATCCGGTCCCGATCATGCTGTCGCGGGTGACCAGTTCCATCAGCGCCTCTTCGTCCATGCCATCCGTCCCCGCGGGGCGCTGCGGGATCACCAGATAGCGCATTTCTGCGGTACTGTCCCAGACCCGCACAGCCATCTCCTTGGGCAAACTCACCCCGAAATCCGCCAAAACCTTTCGCGGCTCACGGACCACGCGGGCGCGGTATGCGTCGGATTTATACCAGCTTGGCGGAATGCCCAGCAAAGGCCAAGGATAACAACTGCACAGGGTGCACACGACCATATTGTGCACCGCATCGGTGTTTTCGACCGCAACCATATGTTCGCCTTGCCGACCATAGAAACCCAAATCGGCAACAACCGCTGTGGCATCCTTTAGCAGGGCATCCCGAAACGCCGGATTGGACCAGGCCCGCGCCACAACCCTTGCCCCGTTGCGCGGGCCTATCCGGTTTTCATAGGTATCAATGATTTCATCCAGAGCGGCCGGATCAATCAGGCCCTTCTTGGTGAGCAAAGTCTCCAAAGCCTTGACCCGCAAAGCAGGATCAGAGGGCAAAAGCGCGTGCGGGTCATCGTGTGAGGCATGATCATGAGGCATGCCGGAAACTTGCCCCAGCTTTCGCGCCTTGTCCATTTGCTTTTGAACTGATCTCCGCGTTCCTCCCTTGCCCCGAAGCCCAAACATGCCTAGATAGCCGCAAACGCCAATCGAAAGCAGCCGCACCCATGGAAAATGTCGTTCTGATCATCCACCTTTTGCTGGCCCTCGGCCTGATCGCCGTTGTGCTGATGCAACGCTCCGAAGGCGGCGGCCTTGGAATGGGCGGTGGCGGCGGTGGGGCAGTCCCGGGACGTTCTGCGGCGACCGCCTTGGGCAAGCTGACCTGGATCTTGGGCGCAGCCTTTATCGTCACCTCGATTACCCTGACCATTATCGTGGCGCAGAAATCGTCCGGCGCTTCCGTGATTGACCGCTTGGGCGTGACGCCACCTGCGGCAACCGAAGGCGACACAGCCGTCCCGTCGGGTGACTTGTTGCTGCCTCCAACGGACAGCGACGCCCCCTTGGTACCGCTTTCCGACTAATCACTAACGTCTAAACCTTGAGGCCAGACCTTAAATTGCAACATGATGTTGCGGTCTGGCCTTGCTTTGCTGCGGCGAATCCTGTTATTCTTAAATCCCGTGATGGTGCGGTTTTAAGGCCGCGCTACCTGCGGAGATTCCGCATAGATTCAAGAGTTCACGGGGGTCTTCGGGCACATGGCACGCTATATTTTCATCACCGGCGGTGTGGTTTCATCCCTAGGCAAGGGTCTGGCTTCGGCGGCTTTGGGTGCCTTGTTGCAAGCCCGGGGCTTCTCGGTCCGCTTGCGCAAGCTTGATCCTTATCTGAACGTCGACCCTGGCACGATGAGCCCGTTTGAACACGGCGAAGTTTTTGTAACGGACGACGGCGCCGAAACCGACCTTGATCTGGGCCATTACGAACGTTTCACAGGTGTGCCCGCGCGAATGACCGATTCAGTGTCCTCGGGGCGGATCTATTCCACAGTGCTGGAAAAGGAACGGCGCGGCGATTATCTGGGTAAAACCATTCAGGTGGTTCCCCATGTGACCAACGAAATCAAAGACTTCCTTAGGATCGGTGATGACGAAGTCGACTTCATGCTTTGTGAAATCGGCGGTACCGTGGGCGACATCGAAGGTCTGCCCTTCTTTGAGGCAATACGCCAGTTCAGCCATGACAAGCCGCGCGGCCAGTGTATTTTCATGCACCTCACACTGCTGCCTTATCTGGCCGCATCGGGCGAATTGAAAACAAAACCGACGCAACACTCGGTCAAGGAATTGCAAAGCATCGGCATAGCACCTGATATTCTGGTCTGCCGCTCCGAACATCCGATCCCCGAAAAGGAGCGCGAGAAAATTGCGCTGTTCTGTAACGTGCGCAAAGAACATGTGGTCGCCGCCTATGACCTCAAATCCATCTACGAGGCGCCGCTGGCCTATCACGCTCAAGGTCTTGATCAGGCGGTGCTAGATGTCTTCGATATTTCCCCCGCACCCAAACCGGATCTCAGCGTCTGGCATGATGTTTATGATCGCGTGCATAATCCCGAAGGCGAAGTACGCGTGGCGATTGTCGGCAAATACACCCAGTTGGAAGACGCCTATAAATCCATTGCCGAGGCATTGACCCATGGCGGCATGGCCAACCGCGTCAAGGTCAAGATTGACTGGGTCGACGCCGAGGTTTTTGACAACAGCGAAGACGTGGCGACCCATCTTGAGGGCTTCCATGCGATTCTGGTGCCCGGCGGTTTTGGCGAGCGCGGCACCGAAGGCAAGATCAAGGCGGCGCAGTACGCCCGCGAGCACAAGGTACCCTATCTTGGCATCTGTCTGGGCATGCAGATGGCGGTGATCGAAGCGGCCCGCAACGTGGCCGGTGTTACCACCGCAGGCTCGGAAGAGTTCGATCATGAGGCCGGTAAAAAGCGTTTTGAACCGGTAGTTTATCACTTGAAAGAGTGGGTGCAGGGCAACCACAAGGTGGAGCGCAAAGTAGGTGACGACAAGGGCGGCACCATGCGTCTGGGCGCCTATGATGCAACCCTGAAACCCGGATCACGGGTTGCCGAAGCCTATGGCACCACCTCGATTGATGAACGCCATCGCCACCGCTACGAGGTGGACATTGCCTATAAGGAACAGCTTGAAAATGCTGGTCTGACGTTTTCCGGCATGTCACCGGATGGCAAGCTGCCCGAGATCGTCGAGTGGTCGGACCACCCGTGGTTCATTGGCGTACAGTTCCACCCCGAGCTGAAGTCAAAACCGTTTAACCCGCACCCCCTGTTCAAGGATTTCGTGCGCGCCGCCAAAGAGATGTCGCGGCTGGTGTGACGCGACAGACAATGTCAAACTTCACGTCAAAGCGCGTGCAAGAGTTAAGGCCTCCCCGGCAAAGGTGACAGATGCTTTCATACCAACACATCTATCACGCCGGAAATCTGGCAGACGTTCATAAACACGGGCTTCTGGCGTGGATGCTTGATTATCTCACGCGCAAGGACAAACCGCTGACCTATATCGAAACCCACGGTGGGCGGGCGATCTATGATCTCACCGATGCAGCGGCGCGCAAAACCGGAGAAGCCGCACAAGGTATCGAAAAGACGCGGCATTGGTTTGGTCCCGATCATCCCTTTACCCGCGTCTTACAACAAACCACCAAATCCGATGGTCCCAACAGCTACCCCGGTTCCCCCCTCATCGCCGCGACGCTCTTGCGCCCCAGCGACAGCATTCATCTGGCTGAACTCCATCCGCAGGAACACGCGGCACTGACGCTGGCAATGTCACCGTACCCGGCAAAAATCCATCTGCGCGACGGGTTTGATATGGCGCATGGGCTAACCCCGCCAACACCGCGCCGTGGCATGATGCTGATTGATCCCAGCTACGAGATCAAAGACGACTATTTCACCATCCCGGGCCATATCGCCAAGATCACCCGCGCATGGAATGTCGGCATCATTGCGCTGTGGTATCCGATCCTGACCAACAAGGCGCATCTGCCGATGCTCGATGCACTCGCGGCCACACACCCCCAGGCGATGCGCCATGAAGTGCGCTTTCCACCTGCCCGCCCCGGACACGGTATGGTTGGATCAGGCATGTTTGTGGTAAATGCACCCTACGGGCTGGACATCGAAGCAGGGAAACTCAGCCAGAAATTCAACTCGCTTTAACGGAGGCAAACCATGCCCAAAGGATACTGGATCGCCACGATGGACGTGAAGGACGCAGAGGTTTACGACACCTACCGTGCGGCCAATGCCAAACCGTTGGCCGATTATGGGGCACGATTCGTAGTGCGGGGCGGCACACAGGTTCAAACCGAGGGCACGTGGCGCAGCCGAACCGTGGTCATCGAATTCGCCAGTTATGCAGACGCAATCGCCTGCTATGAAAGCAATGCCTATCAGGCGGCCAAAGATATCCGCCTGCCTGTTTCAGACAACAACATGGTGATTGTTGAAGGTTACGAAAACTAGCGGGGCACAAGAATCACGCAAGCGCAGACAAAACTGTGCTAGAGTGCTGGCATGATCCGTATGGCAGCCCTTTTTCTGGCCTTTGCCCCCCGCATCGCTTTGGCTTGCGGCGCACCCGTCTGCCTTGTTGATCCGGACAGTCTGAGCCTGACCAAAATCATTACCTTTGAGGGCGAGCGTTCAGGGGCCGGCCCCGGACATAACATTGATGACATCCTGCCGTTGCAGGGGGCCACCTTTGGCGAACATTTTGCAGGGCAAAGCATAACAGCACGTGGGCCGCATGATGTGATTCTGGGCGATGCCTTTGCGCCATTAACCCTGATGGCGGGGCTCGCAGGACAAAACCTGTCGTTGGTTAATTTTTCGGGGAATACCGTGCTTAACGGCTATGGTCGTGCGGGTTTCCCCAAGCGTGACGCACAGGGCGAAGGGGCGATTGCAGTGCTGTTCGATCAGGACCAGTCCGCCCTTGCGTTTGATCTGCGCGGTGGCGAAGACGGTGCCGCCCTGGTGCATTTCTACCGCCGTGACGGAAGCTTTATCGGCCCGGTTCCTGTCCAGCCCACCGGCGAATTCCCCGTCGCCTTTCTGCGCACCGGGGGACATGCGGACATTGCCGGCTTTGTCATCACAAATACCGACCCTCAAGGGCTGGCCATGGACACTTTACGCTTTGGAAAACCACCCGACATGAGTTAACGATTGTTTCTATGTTTGAACGCCTCTTCCCCCGCCGTGCCCCGGAACCGAAACCACTGCCACAGCCCAATGCCCAGCTGGCGCTGGGTGCGTTGCTGGTGCGTGTTGCTTTTGCAGATCATGACTATCGAGCGACCGAGATCGGCCAGATCGACCGGATCCTGTCCCGCACCTTCAAAATCGGCCCGATCGAGGCTGCGAAATTGCGTGCCACTGCCGAGGCCCTTCAACGACACGCACCCGAGACCGAGGAATTTGCCCGAATCCTGCGCGAAGAAGTTGATTATGCGGACCGATTGGCATTGGGAGAAGCGATGTGGTCTGTCGCCCTGGCAGACGGGCACCGCCATGAAGATGAAGAAATTCAGCTGCTGGCCATCGAAACTGCACTGGGCCTGACAGACCAGGACATAGAAGATCTGCGTGAAAACGCGGTGCGTGCGCTCTGACTTGGCCTTTTGGTCTTCCGAACGTATATGAACCTCATGTTTGGTGATTTCCTGAAGCGGCTGACACAGCCCGACCCCGCCCCGCTGGCCGACGCCGATGCGCGCTTGGCACTGATTGCGCTTTTGGTGCGCGTTGCACGGTCCGATCATGATTACGCCCAAGCCGAAGTCCGCCTGATCGAAGACATCGCCGCGGCCCGCTTTGGATTGGACGAAGTGCAAGCGCAGGAATTGCGCACCCAAGGCGAGGCATTAGAGCGGGAGGCCCCCGACACCGTACGCTTTACCCGCGCAATCAAGGACGCTGTCGCCTATGAAGACCGGTTGGCCGTGATTGAAGCACTCTGGCAGGTGGCACTGGCCGATGGCACCCGAACGGACGAAGAAAACGCTTTGTTGCGTCTGGTTGCCGGTTTGCTGGGCGTCACCGACACGCAAAGCCATATGGGGCGCAAACGGGTAGAGCAGGAGGGCTAAGTCACATCCAATGGCAGGAGAATTGATCAAGTTTATCGTCACCTTACAGAAACCGTTGCAATTCGAGACGTTTTGCCCCTTTATCCAAGTTTCAAACAACATGAGTACCTCTGCGTGAGCACACCGCCCCCTGTTATTCAGATCGATGGCCTGCATAAGGCTTATGGCGCATTGGAAGTGTTGAAGGGCGTTAGCCTGTCGGCGCCGCGTGGCCATGTGGTTTCGCTAATTGGTTCTTCCGGGTCTGGAAAATCAACATTGCTGCGCTGCTGCAACCTTCTTGAGGACAGTCAACAAGGTGAAATCCTGTTCAAGGGCGAACCTTTGACATGGAAGGGCGCGGGCCATGACCGACGCCCATCCGACCCGGAACAAGTGCTCCGCATACGCACGAATCTGTCGATGGTCTTTCAGCAGTTCAATCTGTGGGCACATATGACAATTCTGCAAAATGTGATGGAAGCCCCGCTTACCGTCTTGCGCCGTGACCGCGCCGACGTAGAGAAAGCCGCGCGCGGATACCTCGATAAGGTAGGGATTGGCGATAAATGTGACGTCTATCCGGCGCAACTTTCGGGCGGGCAGCAGCAACGCGCCGCGATCGCACGGGCCCTTTGCATGGAGCCGGAGGCGCTGTTGTTTGACGAACCCACTTCAGCGCTGGATCCGGAGTTGGAACAAGAAGTGGTAAAGGTGATCAAGGACCTGGCCGCGGAAGGGCGCACCATGATCATCGTAACCCACGACATGAAGCTGGCCGCAGAGGTATCCGATCACGTGATTTTCCTGCATCAAGGCCTGATCGAAGAACAGGGGCCGCCGGACGTTTTATTCAGCGCGCCCGAATCCGAACGCTTGCGCGGGTTCCTTTCTGCAACCCTCGCGACGTAAACAAAAAAAATCATAACGGGAGACTACCACATGAAGAAGATCATTCTTTCCACAGTTGCGCTTGCACTGACTGCGAGTGTTGCCTTGGCCGACAGCCACGCCAAAACCATCCGCATGGGAACCGAGGGTGCCTACCCTCCCTATAACTTCCTCAACGATGCCGGCGAAGTGGACGGCTATGAGCGCGAGATGGGCGACGAGATGTGCAAACGCGCCGAGCTGACCTGCGAATGGGTCACCAACGAGTGGGACAGCATCATCCCCAACCTGACGTCTGGCAACTATGACACCATCATCGCAGGCATGTCGATCACCGACGAGCGCGACGAAGTCATTGATTTCACGCAGAACTATATTCCACCAGCGACGTCAGCCTATATGGCAAAGTCTGCCGATGTGGACGTCAAAGGCGGCGTGATCGCAGCGCAGACCGCAACAATTCAGGCGGGTTACGTAGCTGAATCAGGCGCAACTCTGCTGGAATTCGCTACATATGATGACACAGTAGCGGCCGTCATGTCCGGCGAAGCAGACGCCGTCTTTGCCGACCGGGACGCACTTCTTCCCACAGTTGAAGCCTCCGGTGGCGAGCTGATGTTTACTGGCGACGAAGTGCCTTTGGGTGGTGGCGTGGGCATGGGCCTGCGTGAAAGCGACACAGAGCTGAAAGAAAAGTTCAATGCCGCCATCACCTCGATGAAAGCAGACGGCACGATCAACGCTGCCATCGTCAAATGGTTCGGCCCTGACGCCAAGGTTTTCGAATAAGCAACATTTGGGGCGGGCCCTTGCGGCCTGCCCCTCTTAAACATGCCCATGATCCCCAGCCATATCCCTCGCCGCGCGCAGAAAAGACTGCGTGATGTTTGAGTATTGTATTGATCCCCCTACTTTGGCGGGCCTGAAGTGGCTGAGTTGTTACCTCACCACGGGCAAGCATCTTGCGTTTTACGGGGCTTTCGGGACCGTCCTGTTCTTGATCGCAGTCACTGCGCCCACCGCGCTGGCTTTTGGATTTGGCGGCGCAATGGCGGCGCGGGCGCGTTTTACCCCGCTGCGCTGGTTCGGCAAAGGATATATCGCCGTGGTGCGCGGCGTGCCGGACATCGCTTTTTTCCTGTTTTTCGTCATCGCGCTGGACCAAGGTCTGGAATACTTGCGTCACAAGGTAAAATGTCCCGACTGGGACGCGCCGCTGCGCCAGGGCAGTGATTTTATCGTTTGTCAGGCTGCGAAGATGCCCTTGGGCAACGATCCTCAATGGGTCCATGAAGTATACGGTTTTTCACTTGCTGTTGTGACATTCGCTATTGTTTTCGGGGCTTTCGCTGCCAACGTTCTTTTTGGCGCCATGCAGGCTGTACCCCGCGCACAGCTTGAAACCGCTGAAGCCTATGGCATGTCACCCCGTCAGACCTTTTGGCGGATCACCGTGCCGCAAATGTGGGTCTACGCCCTGCCCGGCTTGTCGAACCTTTGGATGGTTCTGATCAAAGCCACGCCATTGCTGTTCCTTTTGGGCGTTGAAGACATCGTCTATTGGGCACGGGATCTGGGCAGCGCCAAGACGCCACGTTTCACTGAATATCCCCACGGCGACTGGCGGGTGTATTATTTCCTTGTGCTGCTGGTGTTCTACCTCGCCTTCACGCGGGTATCCGAACTCGTATTGGACCGCTTGATGAACAAGCTCACACGCGGTCAAGCGACCACCGGCGGCGAAGCGCAAAGGAAGAACACATGATCTGTGCTTCGATGGACTGCGGGGCCGAACGCGCATGCTTGGAACACGCGGTCGCCGCCGCATCCCCCGCAGGGGAGCACATCAGATGAGTTGTCTCCAAACCGTCCAGGACTATGGCTTGCGCGCCTTGGGATACGGCGAACGCCTGCTGCCCCGCGAAGGATTCACCCTGTGCGAACAGATGACGCTGATCGGGTCGGGTATGATCTGGAATGTCTATTTCGGGGTTTTTGCGCTCAGCTCCGGCTTTGTGCTGGCCACCCTTCTCGGTGTTGGCAAGGCCAGTAGCAATCCGCTTTTCCAGAAACCGGCAGCTTGGTTCATTTTCCTGTTCCGTGGTTCCCCGCTGTTTATCCAGTTCTTTTTCGGTTACTTTCTGTTCTTGTCTCTAAAACAGGTGTCACCCGTATTTGACACGTTTTCCTCGGCGTGGCTGGGGGCATTGATTGTCCTTTTCCTAAATACGGCCGCCTACACCGGCGAGATTTTTTACGGGGCGCTACAATCCGTCCCCAAAGGTGATGTCGAAGCCGCTGATGCCTATGGGCTGTCCGGCTGGGCACGGTTCAAACGGGTGATCTGGCCCACCATGTTACGGCTCGCATGGCCCGCTTACACAAACGAAGCAATTTTTCTGTTTCACGCCACGACACTGGTGTTTTTTACTGGCTTCCCCGCACAGCAACAACGCGGCGACGCGCTGTATTACGCCAGTTATTTCGCTGACAAGACCTTTAATCCGTTTATCCCTTACCCGATCCTTGCAGGGTATTTCATACTCCTGACACTGATGATTATCGGGCTGTTCGGGTTGATCAACAAACGGCTTAACCGACACCTGCCCCAAGAACAGCGTCAAAAAATGCGCTTGCGTCCCAATCTGATCCGGTAGTATCCAAGATTTGATCAAATTATCCGACGCGTGGGCGGCGGATGCTTTTGGCGGACCCACATGGGCCACGCCAAACCGCATGGCCCACCGCCCAAATGGTGTGTTATGAACAACTGGCTTCGAAAAAATCCTGCAATCCGCTCTGTGCGTGTCGCTGCCGCTGACCTTAATGGCCAGCCGCGCGGTAAACGCATCCCAACCCGTTTTGCCGATAAGGCGCTGGAAGACGGCACGCGGTTTCCATTCTCTGTCCTCAATCTTGATATCTGGGGCGAAGACATCGAAGACAGTCCGCTGGTGATGGAAAGCGGCGACAAGGATGGTGTGCTGCGCGCAACCGAGCGGGGTTTCATGCCGATGCCTTGGCTGGAAACCCCAACAGCGCTCTTGCCAATCTGGATGTATCACGATGATGGCCGCCCCTTTGCAGGCGATCCGCGCCATGCCTTGGATGCCGTCCTGAAACGCTTCAAGGCGAAAGGCCTGACCCCGGTCTGCGCCGTCGAGCTCGAGTTCTTCCTGATTGACGACTCGGGCCGCAAACTTCAAGTGCCACCCTCACCGCGTTCAGGAAAGCGCCGTCAAGCTGGCGATATCCTTTCGATGCGCGCACTTGACCAGTTCGACAATTTCTTTACCGAACTTTACGACGCATGCGAAGAAATGGACATTCCTGCTGACACCGCGATTTCCGAGGCAGGGCTGGGCCAGTTCGAAATCAACCTGATGCATTGTGACGACGCCCTTAGGGCTGCAGATGACGCATGGTTGTTCAAGATGCTGGTCAAAGGTCTGGCGCGCAAACACGGTTTTGCGGCAAGTTTCATGGCCAAACCCTATCCTGATTATGCCGGCTCGGGACTGCATATGCATTTCTCCGTGCTTGACGAGGACGGCAACAATATCTTTGACAATGGCGGACCGGAAGGCACCGACATGCTCCGCCACGCGGTAGCCGGTTGTCTGGAAGCGATGCAAGGGTCTGGTCTGATCTTTGCGCCGCACGCCAACAGCTATGATCGCATTGTGCCCGATGCCCATGCTCCGACCAGCGTCTGCTGGGCCTATGAAAACCGCACGTCGTCGATCCGCATCCCATCTGGCAGCCACAAGGCAAGACGCATCGAACACCGTGTCGCGGGCGGGGACGTCAACCCCTATCTCATGCTCACGGCCGTTTTGGGCGCTGCAATTGGCGGGATAGAAGACGCCGCACTGCCCCCAGCACCGATTACCGGCAGCGCCTATAACATCGATCTGCCGCGCATTCCCGGCGATTGGCAAACCGCGATCGACATGTTCGAGACCGACCCCGCAGTGGCCCGCATTTTTACACCTGAACTGATCCGCAACCTTGTGCAGACGAAACGGCAGGAACTGCGCGACATGGCCGAATTGAGCCGTGAAGAGCAGGTCGAAATTTACCTCGAAACCGTGTAAGGACTTTCCATGAAAATCGGCATTCTCATCACGGGTCACCCGCCCGAAGAACTGTCCGGCAACGGGCGCTATGACGCTTATTTTCAGCGGCTACTGGGAACGAAGGACTTCACCTATCAGGCTTGGTCCGTTGTCGATGGCGAAATGCCCAAAAGCGTGCAGGACGCCGATGGCTGGCTGATCACCGGGTCGCGTCACGGTGCCTATGAACCACATGGCTGGATACCCCCTCTGGAACAGTTCATCCGCGATTGTTACGCCGCACATGTGCCGATGATCGGCGTTTGCTTCGGACATCAAATCATTGCACAGGCGATGGGGGGCAAAGTCGAGAAGTTTGACGGCGGATGGTCTGTTGGCGCGGTCGACTATACGCTCGAAGGTGAGACCGTGGCGATCAATGCATGGCATCAGGATCAGGTCACAACCAAGCCTGCCGATGCGCAGGTCATTGGATCCACGGATTTCTGTGCCAACGCGGCCCTGCTCTATGGCGATACCTTCTGGACCATTCAGCCGCACCCCGAATATGACCACGATTTTATCGCGGGCCTTCTGGAACATCGCGGTAAGGGATTGGTCCCTGACACCCAGATCGACGCGGCAAGAACCAAGCTTGACACAACACTGGACCGCGAAAAAGTCGCCGCGCAAATGACTGCATTTTTCAAGAAAGAGAGGGCCTGATGGCCGATTGGAATGAAAGACTGCCCGAAGCTGCAGCTGCCTATCTTGAAGGCCGGCGTCTGGATGAAGTGGAATGTATCATCTCGGACCTGCCGGGCATTGCCCGTGGCAAGGCGGTGCCAGCCTCGAAATTTGCCCGACAGGAGTATTTTCATCTGCCCGACAGCATCTTTTACCAGACCATTACCGGTGATTGGGGCGAAGCGGCAGGTGAAGACGGGTTCACCGAAAAGGACATGATCCTCAAGCCTGACATGAGCACCGCCACCGCTGCACCATGGACCGGCGATTGGACGCTGCAGGTCATCCACGACGCATATGACCGCCACGACAAACCTGTCGAGTTTTCGCCGCGCAATGTGCTGAAACGGGTTGTACAACTGTATCATGACAAGGGCTGGGCACCTATCGTAGCTCCGGAAATGGAATTCTTTCTGGTCGCCCGTAACCTTGACCCTGCTCAAAGCATCCAGCCGATGATTGGCCGGTCTGGCCGCCCTGCTGCCGCCCGCCAAGCGTATTCGATGACGGCGGTCGACGAATTTGGCCCCGTGATCGACGACATCTACGATTTTGCCGAGGCGCAAGGCTTTGAGATTGATGGGATCACCCAGGAAGGCGGTGCAGGCCAGCTCGAGATCAACCTGCTGCATGGTGACCCGGTAAAACTGGCGGACGAGGTATTCTACTTCAAACGCCTGATCCGCGAGGCTGCATTGCGCCATGATTGCTACGCGACCTTTATGGCCAAACCGATTGCCGATGAACCCGGATCCGCAATGCATATCCACCACTCGATTTTGGACATGAAGACAGGGGCCAATATCTTTTCGGATAAGAATGGCGGCGAAACCCCTGAATTTATGAATTTTATTGCTGGGCTACAAAACCACATGCCCGCCGCTTTGGCGGTGATCGCCCCTTATGTGAACAGCTACCGGCGTTACGTCAAAGATCATGCGGCACCGATCAACCTTGAATGGGGCTATGACAACCGCACCACCGGCATCCGGGTCCCCCTTTCGGGGCCGTCGTCCCGGCGTGTGGAAAACCGGCTGGCGGGGATGGATTGCAATCCTTATCTGGCAATTGCCGCCTCTCTTGCTTGTGGCTATCTGGGCTTGATCGAGGGCCAGAACCCCAAGGCAGAATTCAAGGGCGATGCCTATGACGGTGATGGCGATATCCCGCGTGTTCTGGGTGAAGCACTTGATTTATTTGAGGAGGCAACCGCCCTGCACAATGTCCTCGGGCCAGAGTTTGCCCGGGTCTACGCCATTGTGAAACGCGCCGAGTATGACGAGTTTCTGCAGGTGATTTCACCTTGGGAGCGCGAACACCTGTTGCTGAACGTATAACGCCATGAACCTGCTTTATGCCAATGACCAGCGCGGCCAGTATCCTGACAGCTGGTACGGCGCTACAGCGACAAAGTTGCAGCGTTTTACCCCACTCAAAGGCGCGGCGACGGCCGATGTTTGTGTGATCGGCGGCGGATACACCGGCCTGGTTGCGGCATTGCATCTGGCGCAGGCGGGCCGCGGTGTGGTCTTGCTGGAGGCGCAGCGGGTCGGCTTTGGTGCATCGGGGCGCAATGGCGGACAGTTGGGTACCGGCCAGCGCGTGGCGCAGGATGCACTGGCCCGTATGGCAGGTGCCGATCACGCTGCGACATTGTGGGATATGGGTCTTGAGGCTGTGACCCTGGCCAAAGATCTGATAGCGACTCATAAGATCGACTGCCATCTCAAACCGGGTGTGGCATGGACCGCATCAAGCGACCGCGACGTCACCGATTTGCATAAATACGCTGATTTCCTGCGTGACTCCTATGGTTACGACCAGATCGAAAGACTTGATCATGCGGCGCTGCAATCGGTGTGCCCCTCACCCGACTATCGCGGCGGCATCCTTGATATGGGGGCGGCCCATTTGCACCCGCTGAATTATGCGCTGGGACTGGCGCGTGCTGCACAAGACGCAGGCGTACGGATCTTCGAGGGCAGCGCGGTCCATCACATCGAAGAAGGCACCAAGACGAAGGTGCAGACCGACGCAGGCCATGTCGTCGCGGATCATGTTATTTTGGGCTGTAATGGGTATCTGGGCGGGTTGAACCGCAAAGTAGCGGCGCGGGTCATGCCGATCAATAATTTCATCGCCGCAACCGAGCCTTTGGGCGACCGCGTAAAAGAGGTTCTGCCACGTGATGTGGCTGTGGCAGATGGGCGGTTTGTGGTGAACTATTTCCGCCTCAGCCATGACGGGCGGCTCTTGTTTGGTGGTGGCGAAAGCTATGGCTACAGGTTTCCCAAAGATATCGCAGCCAAGGTGCGCAAACCGATGTCGGTCGTGTTTCCCATGCTAAAAGACGTAAAAATCGACTACGCTTGGGGTGGCACCTTGGCCATCACCATGAAGCGCCTGCCCTATATGGCGCGTGTCGGGCGCAACATCCTGTCGGCCTCGGGGTATTCCGGTCACGGCGTTGGCACGGCGACCCATGCGGGCGCTTTGATGGCCCGTGCGGTTCAGGGCGATGGCGACGGGTTTGACACGATGTCGGTGATCCCGACACCTGCATTTCCCGGCGGCGGCGCCTTGCGCACCCCCCTTCTGGCCTTGGCCATGAGTTGGTATGCGATGCGTGACCGGTTGGGGGTCTAACCCGAACCGGTCAACCGGTCATTTGAGTTTGGACAGCTTGTTCTGCAGCTCGGCCAATTGTTTCTTGATTGCTTCAAGGTCTTCCGCTGGCTCTGCCGCGGCGGGTTCTGGATCTGACGTCGGGTTGGTTGTGCCCATGCCACTGCCCCCCCAACCGCCGGTCATGGCTTTCAAAAACGCCTCTTGCTGCTTTTGCATCGCCTCCATGCCCGGCATGCCGGTCATGCCGGGGATTTTGGCCAAAGGATTGATCGAGCTCATGTTCTCGACCATCTTGCTTTGCCCGTCGCGCAGCATGTCGAAGGAGGCCTGCAAGAACTGCGGCACCACCGAGATATTACCGGACATATAGCTGCGTACCAGATCGTTCAGCACCCCCACCGGCAGCACGGATTCACCACGGCTTTCGTGTTCTGCGATGATCTGCAGCAAATATTGACGGGTCAAGTCGTCGCCCGACTTCAGATCAATAATCTGCACTTCGCGGCCGTCCCGGATGAAACCGCCAATATCTTCAAGCGTCACGTAATCGCTTGTCTCGGTGTTATAGAGCCGCCGCGATGCGTAACGTTTGATCAAAAGGGGCTTCGGTGTTTCCGCCACGGTGTTCCTCCCAGAATACGTGCTGCGCTGCAGCTTACGCACAGAATATGTAAAATGAAAGTGTGACTGTTCAATCTGTCTGAATTAGGGAACCGCAAGCGCCTGCTTCAGCGCTTGTGCCAGTGGCGTTTGACGGAAACCAGGCAAAGTGCGCGCCAGTTTGCTGCCATCCATGCGGTGAGGTACGTTCCACAAATATCGCATTTCGATCAACTCTCGCATTCCGGCGCTGAACAGCCCCAGAAACCGGAGCAAAGGCCACGGCAAGCCGGACAGTTTTTGCGCCTGTCCTGTTGCCTGCGCGATTTCCTCAACCAGCTCTGCACCGGTCAGGGTGTATCCGCCAAAACCGAATTCCTCAAAAGCGGCAAACCGATCACGCTGTTCGGCCAGAAGCACAGCCGCGCGGGTCATGTCGGGCAAATAGGCCCATGCGTGTTTGCGGTCCTTGGGTCCGGGATACATGGTACGCCCCTTACGCGATCCCTTGGCGATATGGGCTTCGAACCAGTTGGTGGTTTCGCCCCCGGTGATAAAATCGCCGCCGCGCAACACAATCGTACGCACGCCTGCGGTGCGGTAAGCGGTCTCCATCTGGACCCGCAGCCTGCCCTTGCGCGTCGTTGGCCGCCACGGCGTGGTTTCGGACCAGACGTCGGGCCCATCTGCACCGTAGTTATAGACATTGCCAGGGATGATTACCGTTGCCCCGCTGTCCCTGGCCGCTGTGATCACGGCCTGTGTCATGGGCATCAGATCACGTGCCCAGTTTTCATACAGCGGGTTCAGCGCATTTACGATCACATCAAATCCCTGACACGCCGCCACCAGGGTTGCAGGGTCCATTGCGTTTCCCTCTGCTGTTTTCACGGGCCCGGTCGTAGGATTGTCCCAGTGGCGGGCAAAGGCTGTCACCTGCCATCCCGCAGCGGCAAAGGCGCTGACCGCACCTTTCCCAAAACGCCCCTTCGCGCCTAAAACGATTACTTTAGCCATGTCATTTCTCCTCATTTTTTTGTCATGCCAATGGCTAAACCATCTAAAATCGAATATCATTAGGCTGAATTTGCCTAATGCCATTCAATTATGGATACCTTATGCAACAACTTGACTGGTCCCATCTGCATTCCTTCGTGGCTGTTGCTGAACATGGATCCCTTTCTGCCGCCGCCCGCGCCCGCAACAGCAGCCAACCAACGTTGAGCCGTCACATCGCGACATTGGAACAATCCTTGGGCGCGCGGCTGTTCAACCGCACCAAGACGGGTGTCACCCTGACAGAAAAGGGCCTTGCCCTGATGGTCCATGCGACTGAAATGGCAGATGCCGCTGCCCGGCTTTCTATCCTGTCAGAAGGCGGCGAAGGGACCATGTCAGGCGCGGTACGGATAACGGCCAGCCGGATCGTTGCGACCTATCTTTTGCCTGCCGTGCTCACCGAGTTACACCAGCTTCATCCTGGGATCGAAATTGAACTGGTGGCGTCGGACGACACCGACAACCTGTTGCGGCGCGAGGCGGACATTGCCGTGCGCATGTACCGTCCGACGCAAGGGGATGTGATTGCAAAACATATCGGGAATCTGGAAATGGGCGCCTATGCCAGTCGCGACTACATCGCGCGGCGCGGGATGCTTCAGGGACTAGAGGATATTCTTAATCACGATCTGGTCGGCTACGACCGGAATACCATAATTATCGACGGGATGGCGGCTTTGGGGATGCAGGCCGACCGCGCGGCCTTCAAATTTCGCAGTGACGATCAGGTCGTGTGTTGGGAAATGGTGCGCGCAGGCTTTGGCATCGGCTTCAACCAGAATGCGATCGCGCAATCCGACCCCGAACTGGTCTGTGTATCTGGATCCGACCCCGTGGGCCAGTTGCCGGTCTGGCTGGCCGCCCATGCAGAACTGCGCCAAACCCCACGCCTTCGCAAAGTATATGACGCAATCGGTGTCATGCTGGGCGAAAAACTATCGCGGGTCCAAACGATCTTGAAGCGTGATCAGACATGAAAAAAGGCGGGCTCAGGGAAGCCCGCCTTGATCTCGCGTTTCTCAGGGAAGAAACGAAAGAAGTAGATAACCGCAGAAGCAGCTATTACTTGGATGTTGCTTTCTTGGCAGCAGCCTGAACATCGTTAGATGCTTTTTTAACAGCAGCAGTTGCTTCTTCCTGCGCGTCTTTGCCAGCAGCCATCATCAGCTCAACTGTGTCCATCTGGACCTTCTTGGCGATTTCAGCGAAGGCGGCCATATGCTCGGCGGCAGCTTCTGCAGATGCAGATGCGAAGTCGGTCATTGCTTTTGCGTAATCGGCTGGCTCGGCTTTGGCTTTCGCCATTTCAGCCATCTTTGCAACGGTGTCTTTTGTCCACTTTGAGGAAACCTCGGTAGACTTTTCAACTGCGTTCAAAGCAACGCCGGACAGTTTTTCGTTCAGGGAAGCGGATGTCTTGAAAGCGCCTTCCATTGCGGATGTGTCGACTGGGAAAGAACCCATTACGTCTTTCAGCATCGCTGTCATGTCTGGTGTCTTTGTCATTTGTCTATCCTTTATTTGCATGTTCACTTGGCGCCAACCGGGATGCCCCGTGTTTCTGCGTCTGCAAGGGATATACGTGCTGCAGCGCAGCATTTCAAGCATTATTCTGCGCTGCAGCATTTTTTTCTTACCTTAGGTAAATCAGCAGTAAATTCAGTGATTTGCCTTCTTGGCCACATAGCTACCTGGGGCATCTGAGATGATTTTACGGCCGTCAGCCCCCGGAATACGTGCGGGAATCATCTTGCCAGATCGCTTCTCCAGCCATTTTCCCCAGCGCGGCCACCAGGACCCCTCGTGGAACTTGGCCCCTTCAAGCCAGTCCTCGTGGCCCAATCCCATATCATCATTGGTATAGTGTCCGTATTTCCCCTTGGACGGTGGATTGACGATCCCTGCGATATGGCCCGATTGGGTCATGATAAAGGTTTTGTCCTTTGCACCCATCTGCTGAACGCCGCGGTAACTGTCCTTCCACGGAGCGATATGATCGGTTTCACAAGCAATGGCACAGAGAGGTACATCTACTTCGTCCAGCACCAGATGATGCCCCATCAAGTCAAATCCGCCATCGGCCAATTGATTACCCTGGCACAGCCCACGCAAATACTGCATCGCCATCTTTGCAGGCAGGTTCGCACCGTCACCGTTCCAATACAGGAGATCAAAGGCAGGCGGGGTTTCCCCCATCATGTAACTTTTTACCGCTGGCCCATAAACAAGGTCGTTTGCCCGCAGATATGAAAATGTCCGCGCCATAACGATCGAGGGCAGAATGCCCTTGTCCTCGGTTTCGGCCTCGATCCCGTCAATAAAATCATCGGTCAGAAACGGGCGGAATTCGCCCTGATCAGAGAAATCGGTCAAGGCGGTAAACAAAGTCGCTGATTTGATCGATTTGTCACCCTTCTGTTTCATCAGGCTCAGGGTCAGCGACAGGGTCGTGCCCGCGATACAATAGCCCACGGCATTTACCTTTTTCTCGCCGGTGATCGCCTTGGCCTCGCGGATCGCCGCCAGATACCCGTCTTCGATATAGTCTTCCATGCCAACATCGCGGTAGGTGGCATCGGGGTTCACCCATGAAATCATGAACAGGGTATGGCCCTGATCCACCAGCCATTTCACCATGGAGTTCTGGGCCTTGAGATCGAGGATGTAGAATTTGTTGATCCATGGCGGAAAGATCAGCAACGGGGTTGCATGAACTTTTTCGGTAGTCGGCGTATACTGGATCAGTTCGAACATCTTGTTACGAAAGACCACTTTGCCCGGTGACGTGGCGATGTTGCGGCCAAGTTCGAATGCCTTTTCATCGGCAAGTTTTACAATCAACTCGCCATTGTTGGCTTCCAGATCGCTGATCAGGTTCTCCAACCCTTTGATCAAGCTTTCGCCATCCGTATCGATCGCCCGCTGCAGCGCATCGGGATTGGTGGCCAGAAAATTCGTCGGGCTCATCATGTCGACGATCTGGCGGCTGAAATAGGCCAGCCGCTGCTTTTCGCGCGGCTCCATATCGGTCACGTCATCTACGGCTTGTAGCACCGCTTCGGCGTTGATCAGATACTGCTGTTTGACAAAGTTGAAATAGGGATGCGTTTCCCACAAAGGATTGGCAAAGCGACGGTCGCTGCCGGTGTTGTCCACGGGAGCAGAGAGGGTGCCCTTTGCCAATGCCTGCTGGGCCTCCATGAAATGGGTAACCGTTTTGGTCCAATATCTCAATTGGTGTTCCATCAGCTTGGCCGGATTAGTCAGCGCCTCGGTTGCATAGGCCTGTCCGGCCTTGGTGAACAACTCTTGATTCGGTCCATCAAGGGAGGCCTGATGCCCCTGCCGGTTGCTCATTACCTGCCCCAAACGCTCGGTCAAGGCTTCAACTTTCTTGAGGTTCTCAGCCATTCTTGCCGCCGAAATTTCGGTTGCTGCAGCGCCATCCGTGGTTTTTGTTGTCATCTTAATCTTTTACTCCTATCTTCGCACTTGCAGCATAACGTCGCCCTCTTCAGGGGCAGGAGCGATGGCATGCCCATACACGGGCCCAAAAAGGAGACCCCCAACATGCGCTATATGGCAACCTACGATCTTATGGAAACGGTACGGAACACGAACCAGTGGATGGGTGCATCAGCGCTTGCCATTGCATCCTACCCTGCTTTTTCAATGTTTCCAAACCCTGCTCTTGAATGGATGGCCGCCTGGGGTGAAGTAACCGAACGTAGTTTCTCGCGGATGGTGACAAAACCCGATTGGAACATCCCGCCCTTCGTCGGCGCCAACGGCCAGGATCGAATCGTTGTCGAAGAAGTTGTGGTGAAAAAAGATTTCGGCGACCTGTTGCACTTCCGAGTGCAGGGGCGCACCGAACCAAAACGCAAGGTTCTGCTGGTTGCCCCGATGTCGGGCCACTATGCGACCCTGCTGCGTTCAACGGTCATTTCGCTGCTGCCGGATTGCGACCTCTATATTACAGACTGGCATAATGCGCGCGATATTCCAGTCAGCGCGGGCAAATTCGATATCGAAGATTACACACTTTACCTGGTTGATTTCATGCGCGAACTGGGTGCAGACACCCATGTCATCGCCGTGTGCCAACCCGCCCCGCTGGCGCTGGCCGCTACCGCCTATCTGGCCGAAGAAGACCCCAGCGCCCAGCCGCGCAGCCTGACCTTGATTGGCGGGCCGATTGATCCTTCTGCCGCGCCAACAGATGTGACCGACTTTGGCCATTCTGTTACCATGGGCCAGCTCGAAGAGATGATGATCCAGCGCGTCGGCTTTAAATATGCCGGTGTCGGGCGCATGGTCTATCCCGGCCTGTTGCAACTGCATTCCTTTATCTCGATGAATTCGGAAACCCATATGACGGCGTTTCAGGACCAAATCAGCAGTGTCATGCGCGGCGAAGCGCATGAGCATGACAAGCACAACAAGTTCTACGATGAATATCTGGCTGTGATGGACATGCCTGCAGAATTCTACCTGTCGACCGTCGACCGGATTTTCAAAGAAGGCGAAATTGCCAAGAACGAGTTTACTGTCGCCGGACGTCATGTGGACATCGGCAAGATCACTACTGTTGCTGTAAAAACCGTTGAAGGATCAAAGGACGATATCTCGGCCCCGGGCCAATGCGTTGCAGCACTGGACCTGCTGACCGGACTGCCTGCAGATAAGAAAGCCAGTCATCTGGAAGACGGCGCAGGCCACTACGGTATCTTTGCAGGCAAAAGCTGGCGCAAGAACATCCGACCACTGGTGCTGGATTTTATTGATGCGCATGGTGACAAACCGGCGGCTCCTGCCCCGGCAAAAGGCAAACCGGCGGCGAAAAAAATCAAGGCCGCCTAAAAGATGGCAAATGTTCCTTTCACCTGTCGATGCGGCAAAGTGCAAGGAACATTGCACAACGTCGGGTCGGGCAATCACGCCCGCTGTTTTTGCCAGTCCTGCCGCGCCGCTGATATCTTTACGGGCGAAACTGACCCGGGTGCAGACGGTGTCACCCTATATCAAACCACACCGGACAATATCACCTTTGATTCCGGTCAGGACCAATTGGCGGTATTCTCTTTCGGTCCCAAAAACCTGCTTCGCTGGCAGGCCTCGTGCTGTGGGGCCTTGATGTTCAATACCTTACGCGCCCCTAAAGTGCCGTTTGCAGCCTTGCGTGCGGACCGCGCCAGCAATACGGCCGACTTCGGCCCTGTTGCCTCGCGCGGCTTCATACCCGTTGAGGGGGGCAAGCACCGCCACGAAGGCGTCGGACCATTGGTTTTTGGCATGTTGTGGCGCGCATTCATCGGGCGGATTACGGGACGCTGGAAACAGACACCCTTTTTTGACATCGACACGTTGCAACCCGTCGCCGAGGTGCAGGTTCTGCCGAAAGGCGAAGCTGCCAGAATCCTCTCCCAGGTCAGGCGTTAAGCTCAATCGTAAACCTTACTGCAAGACCAGCGGCTGTCGCATCCAGTTCCGGATTGCTGCTGTTGTCTCAGTCGGCATTTCAAGCGTTGGCAGATGGCCCGCATTGGGCACCACAACCAGTTCTGCGTAGGGGATCAGTTCCGCCATAAAACTATGGCGCTTAACCGGACACAGCTGATCATGCTCGCCGCATAGAACCAAAGCCGGCGAGCGGCACTTACGTAATACAGCCTGCTGGTCACGGCGCCGCTGCAAGGCGCGGGACTGGCGGATAAAGACCTCTGGGCCAAGTGTTTCTGCCATATCCATCACCAGCTCCATCACCTCATTGCGATAGGGTCCGGGCGCCAGATAGTCCGGTTTCATCTCGTCTCGCATCACCTCAAGTAGCTTGCCAGAACGGGCCTTTACAATTTGTGGCTCGCGGTTGGCAGCAACCACCGGCGTTTCGGCCAGCGGGTTGGTATCCATCAAGGCGATCCTCGATATCCTGTCGGGGGCGCGGCGCAGCAACTCCATCGCGACGATCCCGCCCATGCTCAATCCCGCGAGGGCAAACCGTTTGGGCAAAAGGTCCAGCAATCCCGAGGCGATCTCTTCGATCCTTTCACCTTGCGTGACAGGGGCCACCATCACGGCCATATCCGCGGACAGTTCTGCAATTTGCGGGCCAAAAACGCGCGCGTCGCACATCATGCCCGGCAGCAGGACCAACGGTTCAGGCATCAAGTGGTACTCTGTTGAAAAAGCATGAAAACATGGCTCCGGGCAGGTCGTTCAACGCGCCCTTTTTCAGGGCGATAATGATGCAGCATACGCCGGGGTGACTGGCGGCCTCAAGCCCCGAAACAGCGGGAAATCAGCATATCGCGCCTGACGCTCGGCCAGCGATTCAGCCGCGGCCTCCCCCGCACGCAACAACATACCCTTGGGCGCGATATAGCTGGAGATTGTCCGTTGTGGTTCAGTCCGCCAGACCAGGTTGAGCGCAGCAAGCTTGGGGAAAAACCACATCTCTGAGTAGGGCAGATGATCATGCAACCACCACGCCAGATCGCGCCAGTCGCGACCGCGATCATATTGGTCCGCGAACCACGGCACAACGATTGTCGCCCCCGCAACCGCCTGTGCCCCTGCGCCCCAGTCCCATATGTGACATTCAATCGGGTTGTCATTACGCGCGCAGTTGAGCTTGTTGTCATTGCCATATTGGTTCAGCACAGGCGATCGGTATCCCGAGCGCAGGGCGATCCGGCCAAAGGTTTCCTCAAGCGGGTCCAGCAACGCGGCACAAAAGGCACGGCCATTCGCTAACGCCAGTTCCGGCTTTTCCGGGATGTTGGGGATGCCATGAAATCCGGAAATCTCAGAATACATGAAGTCCCGCATAAAAAAGTATTTTGACAGACGCTGGCGGCCAAAGGTTTCAAGACTCCACATGCTGGCCGGTTTACGCATCAGCCAAAACCGTTCCAGCGAAAGGCCCCATCATCGCGCAGGGGTGAAAAGGGATTATATGCCACTTCCCAGATATGCCCTTCCGGATCCTGAAAGTAGCCGTGATGGCCACCCCAGAAGACATCCGCGGCGGGTTTTAAAATGGTTGCTCCGGCTGCTTTGGCCGCATCCAGAATCACAGCAACATCCGTTCTTTCAACAACATTATGGCCTAGGGTCATCGCCCCGTGGCCCAGCGTTTCCACATCAACGCCAATGTCTTCGGCGAGCTTTTCAATCGGATAAAGACCCAGCGTTTGGCCTATGAGATCATAGACGATTACGCCATCCTGCGTATCCACACGTTGCCAGCCAAGCGCGTCGTAAAAGGTTGCCATGGCCTTCGTATCACTGACACCAAGCGTGATAAGAGAGATTCTTTGCTGCATCAACTTCCCTTTATGTAATTATTATTCAACCACTTAAACTGATAACTTCGCGTATCGCCTCAAGGATCATCTCCAGACAAGGCGCATCCGAAAACCGGTGATCCGCATCTTTGACCAGCCGCAACTGCATGTCCGGTCCGGTGGCGTGCTCGATCAATCGCACGGCTGTTGCAACCGAAACCGCAGTGTCTGCCGTGCCTTGCAAAAAGCGCACAGGAAACCGCAGATCAAGCGACTTGCGCAGCACCAGATGCTGGCGACCGTCTTCGATCATCCGCTTGGTGATGATATAGGGCTCCATGTAATCGGAGGGTAATTCGACATGGCCTACCTCTTCCAATGTTTGTTTTTGCGCCGCCGTAAAACTGGCCCAATAGCCATCTTCGGTAAAATCAGGTGCGGCGGCGATGGTGACCAATCCGGCAATCCGTTCGGGTAAGGCACGCGCCAGCAACAGGGCCTGCCAGCCTCCCATAGACGATCCAACAGGAATGATCGGCCCGTCAGTCAGCGCGGCCACAGCTGCGGCGGTGTCTTCGGCCCAGTCCCCAATGCAGCCCTCGGTAAAATCACCGGACGATTCGCCATGCCCGGAATAGTCAAACCGCAGGAAGGAATGGCCCATCGAACGGGCCCAATCCTCCAGAAACACCGCTTTGGTCCCCTGCATGTCGGATTTCAACCCGCCCAAAAATACCACCCAAGGTCCCTGACCTTCACTGCGGTGGTAGGCGATCTTGCGCCTTTGTTTTGTTGACAGAATTGACGGACCGGTCATGGGTGCTTCCTGTTTTATGTGATCATGCGCCCGCATTTGCGCAAGTTCAACCGGCGGATTTGTTACGTGACCCTATTGTCACGTGACCATTTAAGCACCTATAAGCGACCTTATGGATGCAGTTTTTAAAGCCCTTGCCGATCCGGCCCGCCGTACCCTCCTGGACGCCCTGCGCCAGAAGGACGGGCAGAATTTGCAAGAATTGACAGAACTGCTTGAGATGACCCGTTTCGGCGTGATGAAGCACCTTGGCGTGCTTGAGGATGCCGGGCTGGTCGTTTCCCACAAAAAGGGGCGGTTCAAATACCACTATCTGAACGCCCTTCCCCTGCAACAAACCATAGATCGCTGGATTGAGCCGATGCGCGCAAAACCGGTGGCACGAGCGGTGTTGGACCTGAAATCAACCCTCGAAAGGAACCACCTGATGACCAAACCCGATTTTGTGATGCAAACATATATCCGCTGCACCCAAGATGCGTTGTGGGAGGCGCTCAACGATCCCGCCAGCATGTCCGCCTATCATTTCCTTGGTGCCCGCGTAAACGGTGACGCGAAAGAAGGCGGCAGGCTTGATTGGGTCATGCCCGATGGCAACACCATGATGACCCAGCGGCCGACAAAAGTTGAGCCCAAAACACGCTTAGAAGCGACCTTCGAACCGAACTTCTTTGGCCCCGATGCCCCGGTCTCGCGGATGGCCTATCTGATCGAACCGCAAGGCGACATCTGCAAGCTGACCATCGAACATTACGAGATTCCCGAAGGCCAAGACGGTGTCACCGAAGGATGGGCGCGTTTGGCGGCATCCCTCAAGTCGTGGCTTGAAACTGGCACCGCTCTGAAAATGGCAATGTAGGGAGAACACGCATGGAAACCTTCCCAACAGAGCTTGGCATTCTGACCTGCCTCACCCTCTTCGCCGCATCCATGTGGATCCCTTATGTCGTGGGTGTCGTCCGCAATCCTCTGCCTGACGGCGCGGCGGACACGTTCCTGCGCCCCGGGAACCTCAACGACCTACCCGCATGGGTCCATCGTGCACATCGTGCGCATCTCAATCTAATTGAACAATACGTGCCCTTTGCCGTTCTGGTGCTGATCCTAGACCGCGTGGACGGTTTCACACCTTTGACCTATTGGGTCGCGATCATTTTCTTTTGGGTCCGGGTCGCCCATGCAATCGGCATGATCAGTGGCAAGGCGCGCATGCCGCTCCGGCCGATGCTGCACAACATCGGCTGGATATGCTGCTTGCTGATGGGTTTTTCCGTCTTCGCAAGCGCTGTGGTTTAGCCGCCGACGTAAGTGGATGTTTTGGGCCGGTAAAAGATCTTTTGGTCATGCAGCCGGCCCAGCAATTCTTCGCCCGTCCGTTGGTCTTCTTCGATCACGCGGATCGCTTCGATACCGGCCAGATTCTCATCGCCAAGCGCACGACGCATTTTGCACAGCTCGCGACCGCGGGCACGCAGCGCTTCTTCAATAAGGTCAATGTCGCTGATCGTCAGCTGGAACGTACGATTGTAGTCTTGCATCTGATGGCTCCCTGCCAGTGCATGCCAGCGCAGAGGCTGACCCATACGTCGTAAATACGCCCTTATCCGTCGCAGTCAACACATACCTTTGCCCCTCTTGACCTGACGGACAAGCCGCGCCAAAAGAGCCGCACACATAACCCGCAACCGGGCGTCTCGTGGGCGCCAAACTGACGAGGAGGCCCTTTGATGGCTCAAATCTCACTCACCCTTCCCGATGGCAATGCACGACAGTATGACGCAGGTATCACTGCGGGCGAAGTCGCGGCCGACATCTCGAAATCCCTTGCAAAAAAAGCCATCAGCGCCACCGTGAACGGCGCGCATTACGATCTTGCATGGCCGATCAGCGCTGACGCTGACATCGCCATTCACACCATGGCGGACGAGGAACAGGCCAATGAGCTGGTCCGTCACGATCTGGCCCATATCATGGCCCGCGCGGTGCAGGAAATCTGGCCCGACACAAAAGTGACCATCGGCCCGGTGATCAAGGACGGCTGGTACTACGACTTTGACCGCGCAGAATCCTTCACCCCCGAAGACCTTGGCATCATCGAGAAAAAGATGAAGGAGATCATCAACAAACGTGATGAAGTCCGTACCGAAGTCTGGGACCGCGCCCGTGCGATCAAGCATTACGAAGACAACGGCGAACCCTACAAAGTCGAGCTGATCGACGCTATTCCGGGCGACGAACCACTGCGCATGTACTGGCACGGCGACTGGCAGGATCTGTGCCGTGGTCCGCACCTGCAGCACACCGGCCAGGTGCCGGGGGATTCGTTCAAATTGATGTCCATCGCAGGCGCCTATTGGCGCGGCGACAGTGACCGAGCGATGCTGCAACGCATCTACGGCGTGGCCTTTACCGGCAAGGAAAAACTGCGTGCGCATTTGAACATGCTGGAGGAAGCCGCCAAACGCGACCACCGCAAACTGGGCCGCGAGATGGATCTCTATCACATGCAGGAAGAGGCCCCCGGTCAGGTCTTCTGGCACGCGAATGGTTGGCTGATCTACACCCAGCTGCAGGATTATATGCGCCGCCAGCAACGCAAAGGCGGCTATGTCGAGGTGAACACACCGCAAGTTGTAGATCGCAAATTGTGGGAAGCTTCGGGCCACTGGGAAAAGTACCAAGAGCATATGTTCATCGTTGAAGTCGACGAGGACCACGCCCGCGAAAAATCCGTCAACGCGCTGAAGCCGATGAACTGTCCCTGCCACGTACAGATTTTCAATCAAGGCATGAAATCTTACCGCGACCTGCCCCTGCGCATGGCTGAATTCGGGTCGTGCAACCGGTACGAACCCTCTGGCGCGCTGCATGGCATCATGCGTGTGCGCGGCTTTACTCAGGACGACGGGCACATCTTTTGCCGCGAGGACCAAATCGAGGAAGAGACCCTCACCTACATCGAATTCCTGTCAGGCATCTACAAGGACCTCGGGTTTGAGAACTTCAAAGTCAAATTCTCGGACCGGCCTGACACCCGTGCCGGATCTGACGCGGTCTGGGACAAGGCCGAGGCGGCGCTTTTGTCCGCTACCCGCAAAGCCGGTATTGAGCCGGAACTGAACCCCGGCGAAGGTGCATTTTATGGCCCGAAACTGGAGTTCGTGCTGACCGACGCGATCGGGCGTGACTGGCAGTGCGGCACCCATCAGGTGGACTTTGTCCTACCCGAGCGGCTGGATGCGACCTATGTCGGTTCAGACGGCGGCAAACACCGCCCTGTCATGCTGCACCGCGCCACCTTGGGGTCGTTCGAGCGATTCATCGGCATCCTGATCGAAGAACACGCGGGGAAACTGCCCTTCTGGCTGGCCCCGCGTCAGGTTGTTGTCGCCTCCATCACCTCGGAAGCGGATAATTATGTAATGGAAGTGGTCGACACCCTGAAGGCCGCTGGCGTTCGAGCCGAAGCCGACATGCGGAATGAAAAGATCAACTATAAGGTCCGTGAGCATTCTGTCGGCAAAGTGCCGGTGATCCTTGCCGTCGGTGCCCGCGAGGTTGAAGAAAAGACCGTTTCGGTCCGACGTCTGGGGCAAAAGCAAACAAGCGTGCAGGCACTGAGCGATGTCGCGCAAGCATTGGCCGACGAAGCCACACCGCCTGACCTGAGGGCGTAATACGCTTGTAACATTCTCTCTTGTCCGGCGGTTTACAAGGCCGCCGGACACGCCAAAAATGTAACAAACCGTGGCTATTTCCAAGTTTTCCGGTAATATTGGACGTGTTTTAAGCCAAAAGACCTGACGGGATCGTGACACACCTGCTCGTGAATAGACTTATGTTTCATCGGATGTTTTAGTGTCCCCATCATCCTGTGACCCGAACGAGCAAAGAAGGAAGAGTACATGTCAAACGTAATGAAATCAGTTGCCATCGCCGGTGCCGTAGCGGCCGCAATGGCCGCACAGACCAAAGCCGCCGATGCCGCATCTAAAGAGAAATGTTACGGTGTCTCTTTGGCCGGCGCAAATGACTGCGCTGCCGGTCCCGGTACAACCTGCGCAGGCACTTCCGTCACCGATTACCAGGGCAACGCCTGGACCTTGGTTGACGCGGGCACCTGCTCCGAGATCGAACTGCCCGAGATGGCCGATGGCACTGCGCGGACAGGCTCGCTTGAAGCACTCGATCGCGATCTGCCAGCATAAGCTCTTTCGCCTTGGGCGGCACTTCCGCCCAAGGCACCCCGCTCAAAGAGGATCAGACGTTCATGCTTGACACCTCCATCCGCTTTGACCGCCTCCCGAACGCCATTGGCGTGGGATACAAACCCCAACATTTCAGTGCGTTGCGATCCGATCCTGGCCCTGTTGAATGGGTAGAAGTACACGCTGAAAACTACATGGGCGACGGGGGCCGCCCCCGTGCACAATTGGCTGCATTGTCCACCCAATTTGCGATCTCTTTGCACGGAGTCGGCCTGTCCATCGGCGGCGAGACGCCCCTGGATACGACCCATCTTGGCCGCCTGAAAAACCTCTGTGACTGGATCAAACCAGCCCGTTTTTCCGAACATCTCGCTTGGTCTAGTCATGGCACCGAATTCCTCAATGATCTGCTGCCGCTGCCCTACACGCAAAGCACACTAAACCGGGTCGCAGATCACATTAATCAGGTTCAGGACGTTCTGGGCCGTCAAATGCTACTGGAAAACCCGTCCAGCTATCTGGCCTTTACCGAGTCTACCTTGTCGGAAACCGACTTTTTATCAGAGGTTACCCACAAGACCAACTGCGGTCTCTTGCTGGATGTCAACAATGTCTTCATTTCCGCTGCAAACCTAGGACTTGAAGCACGGGCATATATTGATGCGTTCCCCACCGACAAAGTAGGCGAGATTCACGTGGGCGGACACGATGAGGATCAGGACGATCGCGGGGCCCTCCTGCTGATCGACAGTCACAGCAAGCCGGTCGCCGATCCGGTTTGGACGCTGTTGGAATATACGCTTGCACAAACCGGCCCGGCGCCCGTCCTGATCGAGTGGGACACCGACGTCCCGGACTGGCCCACCCTCAAAGCCGAAGCGGCCCGGGCGGCTCTGGCCTTGACCACATGACAGACCAGGCGACCTTTCACGCCGGTCTGCTAGACCCCGCCGCACCCGTTCCAACCGGATTGATCGACGGGTCGTCACAGCCCGCTGGCAAACGCTATGCCGTCTATCGCAACAACGTCACCGTCTCATTGATAGATGCCATGAAAACTGCATTTCCTTTGGTGGCAAAGCTGATCGGAGAGGGAAATTTTTCGCAATTGGCCAGAGTCTTCGTGCGCCAGCATCCACCGTCATCGCCGTTAATGATGTTCTATGGTGTTGAATTTCCACAATTCCTAGAAGATTTCCAACCACTTTCCCATATCGGTTACCTGCCCGACGCCGCCCGGTTTGATCTCGCAATGCGTGCATCCTATCACGCGGCCGACATTCCTGCCTTTGATCCATGCGGCTTTCAAACCCTACCTCCCGACGCATTGCTGGCCGCAACGATCACCCTTGCGCCTGCCAGTATTATCCTGCGCTCGGCTTGGCCGCTCTTTGATATCTGGGCCTATAACCAGAACCCTGATGCGGGCAAACCGCGCAACGGCCCACAAGACATTCTGATCACGCGACAAGAGTTTGATCCCGCGCCGCATCTCCTTCCTGCAGGGGCTGCACCTTGGTTAGAAGCCCTCGCTCAAGGTGCATCCTTTGGCGCGGCACATGACGCCGCCCTAACCGCCACCCCGGATTTTGATCTGACCGCTGGCCTTGGCCTCGCGCTTGCCACAAGTGCACTGGCAACATTGAACCATAAGGATTTGATATGACAGCTCTATTCTCCGCATATGCCGCACTTTCCAACAAACTGGACCACGCGGACTGGTTATTACCCACTGTGGCGCGGTTCCTGTTCGCAGCCATTCTGCTGGTCTATTTCCTGAACTCTGGGCTGACAAAACTTGGCGAGGGGGTTGCAGGCATTTGGACACCTTCAGTTGGTGCTTATGCCCAGATTTTTCCGCGCGCTCTTGAGGCGGCCGGTTACGACATCGATGCGCTGACGGTTTTCCATAAACTCATCGTAATTGCAGGGACCTGGGCGGAATTTGCCTTGCCGGTCATGATCGTTTTAGGGCTTCTGACGCGCCTTGCATCACTGGGAATGATCGGGTTCGTGATCGTGCAGTCCCTTACTGATATCTACGGCCACACCGCTACTGACGCGCTTGGCGGGTGGTTCGACCGTTTTCCAGACGCAGTCATAATGGATCAACGTAGTCTTTGGGTTCTTCTTTTGTCGATCTTGGTAATCAAAGGGGCCGGCCCCCTGTCGTTCGACCGCGCTTTAACCCCGAAAATAGCTGGCTAAACAGGGCGCCGGGCGAAGAAACCAAAGCTAAAGCGCTGCTTTAACTTCCGCCTCCACTGCATTGGTCCAACCTAGAAAAAGCGTATTATTGATGTCAATCAGCGGACGTTTCATTAAGGCTGGATGGGTTTTTAAAAGATCCAACGGTGCCGTCTTGCGTTCCTGTTCGTCCAGCCCGCGCCAGGTTGTTGAACGCGTATTCAGCAAGGTATCGCCAAACTGATCGAACGCCGCCGCTAGGACGTCATCTGGCACGCCTTCCACCCGCACATCGCGCAATACAGCTTGCGGTAATGCCTTCATCGCCTTGCGACAGGTATCGCAGTTTTTCAGCCCGTAGATAACCACAATCACCCTTTCTTGGTGAACCAGTTCAACGCAATCTCCCATACTACGATGGAGGGATGATCGTCAAAAGCAAAACCCCGTTTCTTGCATCCACCTGCGACCAATCGGGGCGAAAACCATGTCCCTGCCAGACTGTTCGTGCGCAGAAATTTCCGCGTCCGCTCTGCCAACCTGCGCTTGCTTAGTTCTGTCGTCTCAACGGGTTACTCCGGTCCGAGCCTTGCCGGCAGCGACGTGTAGCCATGAAAACGGATGCGGCCGCCTGCGGTTCTGGCCTCGGCCAGGGAATATGCCGGGTAGCGGCGCAAGAACCGTTCAATCGCGATGCGCCCCTCCATGCGTGCGAGGGTCAGACCGACGCAGACATGCGGCCCACCGGCAAAGGCAAGGTGGCGATTGGGTGTGCGCGTGATGTTGAATTCCGTTGGCTTATCAAAGACTTGCGGGTCCCGATTGGCCGCGCCAATACAGAGATGAAGGTTGGTGTGGGGCGGGATCGTATAGTCGCCAAAGCTGACCTCTGCAGTGGTCTCACGGTTGCCAAACTGGTTGGGCGAGCGGAGCCGGAGGACCTCTTCGACACAGGTATCGATCGAGGATAAGTCACTGAGAAGGCGGGTCTTTTCCTTTGGATGGTCATGTAAGAGCGCAAGGCCATTGCCAATAAGGTTGGTGGTCGTTTCATGGCCCGCGTTGAGGATAAAAATGCAGTTCTGGATCAGCTCGACCTCGGTGAGTTGGCCGTTGGCATCACCGGCGATCAGACGGGTCAGCACATCTGTTTCAGGATCCCCGGGCGCTGCGCGACGACGCGCGATAAGGTCTTGTAAGTAGGCCTTAAATTCCTCAACGGCGCGATGCCCCTTGGCCAGCTGCGCCTTGGTCAGCGTGGGTTCCAAAGCACCGAGAATGGCGAGGGACCAATCACGCAGGGGATGGCGTTCCGCCATGGGAATATCAAGCAGGTTGCCGATGATCTGGATGGGGATGACAGAGGCGAAATCCTCAATCAGATCAGGGGCTTGGGGCATTTCGTCGAGCAAGGTGTCAACGGTAGCTATCAGGCCCGGCTCCATCCGCGCCAAGGCGCGCGGCGTCAGGGCCGCCGTCATGATCCGGCGCACACGGGTGTGCAGCGGCGGGTCGTTGAAAACAAGGCTGGTGGTGTGGTGCTCGTAAAGCGGGGTATCCACACCGAACTTTGGCCCAAAGGCTTGTTTTTTATCGGAAATATAGGTGGCCGTGTCGCGGTAAATCGCATTCAGATCGGCGTGTCTGGTGATAAGAAACGAGCCATCGGGCTGCGGCGTGACGGGGCTGTTTTGCAGCAAATCGTCGTAATGCGGAAAGGGGTTTTGGGTGAAATCAGCGGGGGGATTGGCGAGGTTGAACATGGGGCGAGTTTGGCGATTTCGGAGGGGGGTGTCTAGCGTACACCCCCTGTGCACCCCTCGTGCACCGTCCGGTGCATGCGGATTTTTGATGGTTTGGGCTTAGGGGCGATTTTGACCCACTAGATGTGGTGTTTGGCTGGGCGTGGCTTTGCGGCAAAGGGCAGCGCTTGGACCTCGGGGTGGGTGCGAAGCGCCCTCCCGTCAAACCGCAGGTTTGCCTTCGGCAAAACGGGGGAGGTCCGGGCGCTGTCCGGCGGTGCCGGACGTGTTTGGGGGTTCGGATTGGGTTTTTTGCGGGCGTTGTGGAATTTGGCACGCAACCTATCGGAGCTAGTAATCAACACGCTTATGATTATCCGCAGATGGAGGAGTATCTGTTAATAAATATTGCAAAGATACTGAGGTGTTAGCGTTAGACAATTCAATAATGGTTTCTAAAAACTCTTCAACCTTTAAACATGAGTTATCTAGTAAGCTAAAAAGTCCACCGTCAATGTCCATCATCGCCATTAACCGAATGCTATTAGGGTCTATTCCACCGCTACGATGATATCCTTCTCGTTCAGTAACTTCACTAAAAACTTCATCCATCAGTTCATAATACACTTGAACATGGCGATCATGAAGGAAGTTAAAACTCTCTGAAATTCCTTGGATATCCCCCATTTTATTGAAGCAATCAGCACCAAATTTTCGCAGCAGAAACGTTCTTTCTTCTACAGAAAATGCTATGTGCTTTTGCATGCTTTCAAGTGGCTTCGAAAATGTCCTTTGGCCTTCTGAAGTTTGGAAAAATACCTTTGTTCTTTGATCAAGAATTCGAAAATGCCGCAAATTCTTCTGCATGACATCATTCAGATCAAGTAGCTTTGCAACAATTCCGTGAAGCATAGTTTCGTCGAAACTATTTTCTCGACGGCGAACTTCAGTCTGGTTGGACGAAATAGAGAATGCGGCAGCTAAGATGCCAAACATTCCAGCCAGAAAGCCGCCAGCAATTGCCCCAATCAACGCATCATCAAATGCTATCTCACCCCGCCAAACATCTGCCGCTATCCAGCCGATAAGTAGCAGCAAGAATGTTCCAAAGATAAGAACGATCATTGAACCTTTTTCGAACAATCCCCTTCTACCCAATAACCCCCTGAAACTCCCGCCACTCCCCCTTCGACATTCCCGATGTCTCCTGCGTCACCTCTTCCCCCGCAATCATGCGGCGCACGCAGTCGAGCGCTTTGCCGGACATCGTGGCACCGCCCAGACGGTAGTCTTCGAACGCGCCGTAGGCCGCGGGCACCCAGTCGGCGACGACTTTGCAAATCGCGTCCGCATAAACGCGGATTTCGTATTGGGCATGGGCATCGGCACGCAGGCGCAGGAAGTGGAACAGGTTGTGCAGGTCCACTTTCCAATACCATTGGGTATAGATGTTCGCAGGCAGGTTCATGCGGGCAAGTTCGCGGGCAAGGCCGTCTTGGCCATCCTGAGAGATCATGGATTCGTAGTTGTCATAGGCACGGGTTGAATCCGATTTCAGGATTTCGAGGACGCGGGCGGCTTCTTCGCCTTGCAGCACGCCGCCCCTGCCCTGATTGTTCACGACACTTTGCGCGTTCACATGTTCAGGCGCGGGAATATAGAATTCGCGGTCGAGGATCGAATAGCGGGCGGAGTATTCGTTGACGTTGGCGGTGCGGTGGCGGATCCACTGGCGCGCGACAAAGACGGGCAGTTTGACGTGCAGCTTGATCTCGCACATCTCGAAAGGGGTCGAATGCCAGTGGCGCATCAGATAGCGGATCAACCCCTCGTCGTTTTGCACCGATTTGGTGCCTTTGCCGTAGGACACGCGGGCCGCCTGACAGATCGCAGAATCGTCCCCCATATAGTCGATGACGCGAATAAAACCGTGGTCGAGCACATCATAGGCTTTGTAAAGATGCGCCTCCATCCCCGGCACGGTGGCGCGCAGGGTCTGCGTTGGCTGGCTGCGCAGTTCGTCGATTTCAGCTTGTTGTTCGGGTGATAGGGGCATGGGCGGCATCCTTGGCAAGGGTCTGGGATTCGCCCACCACTATATCTGGCAGGAAGCAAAGCAGGAACAGCCATATGCGGTATTGTGTCTGGAAAACACATACCGGAGGTTATTCCGCGAATTTTGAGTGCAACCGTTGACAAAGGGGCGGCGTTTTTGGGAATGTCGCATAAAACACGGATAGGCAGGCAGTCATGAAAATCAATGCGGCGGGGCTTTTGCTCTGCATGTTTCTAGTTGGGTGCGGCGGCGGTGATGCACCCTTTGGCGAGGACGCGACGGATTCCGAGACGGACTCGGGTTCGGACGGTGGCGTCGGAACCGGCGGTGACGCAGGTGACGGCAACGGGATTGTGCGGGAAGGATTGCCGCCCGGGACGGCCTCACCGACACCCAGCTCGACCATCGTGCGATCAGAGCCGACAGAAGCTGACGGCGGCAAACAGGGTGACGGCTTTGCCACAGGCATCCGCTATAACGGGGACACGGACGTTTTCACCGTCGACGGATTGGCCTTTGACGGGGGCAACCGTTATGCGCGGGGCGAGAACGTCAGCAGCCTGAACGACGGCGAATTTGCTGTTTATGAAGCGTTCCAGCAGTTTCCTGACAGCTCGAATGACGAACTGATCAACCAATTCACCCACCGGGCGATTTATGGCGTCAGCAAGAACCTCGATTCCGAAGGGAACCCCACAACACAATTCGCGATTGTGCGCACCGGTGCGTATATTCCTTATGGATTTGGCGGATTTGTCTACCAGCGCGATGCAGCGGTTAACCTGCCTTCAAGTGGTCAAGCTGTCTTTCACGGCAAAAGTGCAGGCATTCGGGATTTCGAAGGGAGTGGCGGTCTGGAGTACTCTACCGCCAATGTGGAAATCGCGATTGATTTCGAAGGTTTCAACGGCGCCACCGGCACACGCGGCGATGGGGTGCGCGGCAGGTTCTCTGAACGGCGGGTTTATGACGTGAACGGGATTGATATCACCGATAGCATCGTGACCCGTATCAACACCAAGAACGAAGCCAGTCTGACCGGCATTCCGGATGCACGTTTCGAGGTCGGACCGGGTGTCATGGACGCAAACGGTGAGATCATCGGTGACGTCTTCAGTAATTTCGTCGACGACAACGGCAGGGTTCGTGAATTCGAGGCCGGAAAATATTACGCAATTGTTTCCGGTGACAACTCGAACGAAATCGTCGGGGTCATTGTGGCAGAAGGCACCGCCGAGATTGACAGTGTCACAGTCCGAGACACCAGCGGTTTCATCGTTTACCGCGACTAGGCCTGGAAAATGGTCAGGCAAAAAATGCGCCTTCTCGGTGCGACAGCCGCTCTTGCCAGCCTGCTTGCGGTGGGCGGGGGCGTTGTTGCGCAGACCGTACTGACCGTCGACCAGATGCGTTCGGCCGCAGGGCTGAGCCTTAAGGGGGGCGACCCCGCGCAAGCCGAAGCGCTGGCCAATGCGCTTCTTGACCGGGACAAGAACGACCTCACTGCATTGCTGATCCGGGGGCGCGCCTTGCGCGACCTTGGCCGCCTGTCCGAAGCACGCACAATGATGCGCCGCGCCTGGCTGCTGTCTGACTCAGAGGCCGATAAATACGCCAGCGCACTGATCACCGCGCAAGTGCTTTCGTCGCAAGGCAAACGCACCCGCGCCCAGCTGTGGCTGCGCCGCGCCGTACAACATGCGCCCAATGACGCGCTCCGCGCACGGGCCGAGCGGGACTTTGGCTATGTAAAGCAGCAGAACCCGTGGAAAACCGATGTCACTTTTACCTTTGCCCCCAACTCCAACATCAATAACGGGTCCGCGCGGGACCGGTCGCGGCTGAACTATGCAATTTCCGAAATCCTGTTCGGAGAGCCCGTCGAATATGATCTGAATGCAGAAGCGCAGGCAATTGCGGGGATCGAAATCGGCGGGTCTGTACGCAGTCGCTACAGGTTCCACCAAACGCCGGTTTCCGCGCATGATGCTAAAATTGCGCTATCCTACCGGACCTTTAACACCACCGACGACCTTGGTGTTTCAGACGTGACGGGATCGGATTTCGCATTTGGCAGCACCTCACTGGGCTATGGCTATCGCCGGTTCGTTCTGGACAAGAAGGGCGAGTTTGCTGCGGATGTAGAGGCGGGACAAAGCTGGTATGGCGGGAGCCGCTATGCAAGTTTCCTGCGTGCTCAGGTGCAACAGACCCTGCATCTTGCGCCGCGCCAGCAGTTACGCTTTGGGGGCGAAGCCGAGCGCCAGTGGGGACAAGCCACATCTGACCGCGATCTATTTGGCCTGTCCGCCAGCGTCACTCAGGCATTCGCATCGGGCAACTCGGGATTTGCCGGTCTTTATCTGACGACAACGCAATCGGCGGAAGCCAGCATCGAATATTCCGAAGTGACATTTCGCACGGGTTTGTCGCTGCGAAAGCCGGTGATGGGCGCGCATGTACAGTTTGGTCTTGGGGCAAGCTGGCGTGACTATGATGTCTCGCGTGATTCCCGTGACGGGCGGCAGGACAAGCGGATTTTTGCGGATGTCACAGCAACCTTCAGTGACATCGATTATTACGGCTTTAACCCTGCCGTGACCCTTTCCGCGTCTAAGACCGACAGTAACGTCGGGCTTTATGATGTGAACCGTGTGGGGTTGAATATCGGGATCAAGTCGGCGTTCTAAGGTCAACTTGTTGCGAGCGGCTGGAAACGGCGCGCGGCTATGGTAAGCTTGGGCAAACCGGAACCTGAGGAGCTTCACATGCCAATAAAATTTCTGCACACGATGGTGCGCGTCAAAGACCTCGATGCCTCGATCGCATTTTACAAACTCTTGGGTTTGGTAGAACGCCGCCGGATCGAAAACGAGGGCGGGCGTTTTACGCTGGTGTTTCTCTGCCCACCCGGCATGGATGACGGACACGCGGATGTGGAGCTGACCTATAATTGGGACGGCGATGACGGGCTGCCCTCGGACAGCCGCCATTTTGGCCATTTGGCCTATACGGTTGAGAATATTTACGAGACCTGTCAGCATCTTATGGACAATGGTGTGACGATTAACCGTCCCCCGCGCGAGGGGCGTATGGCCTTTGTACGCAGCCCTGACAACATTTCGGTAGAACTGTTGCAGGAAGGCGATCCGCTGGAAAAGGCCGAACCTTGGGTCAGCATGGAAAACACCGGTCACTGGTGAGCGGTCTGATGTGTTGAAAGCTGCCGCCGCGCTTTTCTTAACGGTTGTCGCCTTGCCAGTCGCAGGGCTGGCTGACTGCCGCTTGGCGCTGGTCTTGGCGCTTGATGTGTCCAGCTCGGTTGACCCTTCCGAAGATGCCTTGCAACGGGGCGGCGTTGTCGCTGCCCTGACTTCACCCGAGGTGGCCGAGGCGTTTTTTGCGACAGATCAACCGGTTGCCCTTGCGGTTTACGAATGGTCCGGACGCCAGCAGCAGGATATTTTGCTGGACTGGACCTTGATCGACGGACAGAGGGCCTTGGTCAACGCCGCCGAGACGGTGGCTGGCACAAAACGCGGACATGCCGATTACCCCACAGCCATGGGACATGCCTTGGGGTTTGGCGCCCGTTTGCTTGAAGCGGCGCCGCCCTGCACGCGTCACACGTTGGACATGGCGGGCGACGGGCAAAACAACGAGGGGTTCGGACCGCGAGAGGCCTATAACGCCTATCCTTTTGCAGCCGTGACGGTGAACGGACTGGTGGTCAACGCCGGCGATTTTGAAGGCGAGCTGGGCTTGATCCCGTTTTACCGCGCCGAAGTGTTGCATGGGCCGGGTGCGTTTTTGGAAATTGCCAACGGATTTGCGGATTACGAACGCGCGATGCGGCGCAAACTGGTTCGCGAGTTGATGCCGATTGTGATCGGTCAACTGGGCGAGAGCCGCAGATGATACGGGCGCTGACCCTGGCCACTGTCCTGTCACTGTGCGCAGCGGCGGTCGCGGCCGAGTGTCGGCAGGCCTTGGCGCTGGGGCTGGATGTTTCCGGATCGGTGGATGCGCGGGAGTACCGGTTGCAGATGGCCGGGGTCGCAAGCGCGCTTGATGCCGCCGAAGTACGCGAAAAGCTGATGGCGATGCCGGCCGCGCCGGTACGGTTGATGGTGTTCGAGTGGTCCGGCCCTGCGGACCAGATGATCGTCGTGCCTTGGACGGTGATCGATAGTGCGGCAGCGCTGGATGGGCTGATCGCGACCCTGCGCGCCACCCGGCGGCGCGATGCCAGCCCCGGCACCGCGCTGGGCGTGGCGATGAACGAGGGCGAAAGGCATCTGCGGTCACAGACAGCGTGCTGGAAACGCACGTTGGACCTGTCCGGCGACGGGAAATCCAACCTTGGCCCCCGCCCCCGCGATGTCCGGACACGGTTGGAAAACAGTGGGATCACGGTTAATGCGCTGGTGATCGGCGTGGACAACCCTGACATGGGAGACATCCGGCAGGCAGAGATCGCAGAGCTATCATCATATTTTCGTGCCGAGGTGGTGCTGGGGCCGGATTCCTTTGTGCAGACAGCCATCGGGTATGCCGACTATGCCCGTGCCATGACACAAAAGCTGGTACGGGAGCTTGAGGGTTTGGTGCTGTCGAGGCTCTGAGCCGGAACTGTCACAGAAATGTGCATAGGGTGCCCAACCGCAGGATGATATCTGACAAGTGATCCTGAAAGGACTGCGCAATGCCTCCCTTATCCCGCCGTTCATTCATCACTGCAACCGCGAGCCTGTGTTTGGTACGGCCTGCATACGCTGACCGGCACCCTGTCTCGACCGGCTCGCAGGGGGTGGCCATTCAGGGCTACGATACCCGTGCCTATTGGACCGATGGGGCAGCCCGAAAAGGTAGGGCGGCAAATCCGGTCGAATGGAACGGTGCGCCATGGTATTTTGCCACCTCTGCCGAGGCAGCAACCTTTGCCGCGACCCCTGCTCGCTTTGCACCGCAATTTGGCGGATTTTGCACCCGTGCGATGTCTTTCAAGAAGGTGGTGGATGGTGACCCGGAGGTCTGGCGCATTTTCGAGGGTAAACTGTATCTGTTTGCCCTGCCAAAAGGTGGCAAGGCATTTGATGAAAGCGCAGCCCCGATGATAGCCAAGGCGCAGGCCTATTGGGAAAGCCTTGGTTACGCCTGAGCGGTGTTAGTAGATATAGCGGATCTGGTCCGTCCAATACCGTTCCATCCGTTTGAGCGAGCTGGTGATCTCGGCAATGCCGTCCTGTCCCAGCACCCCCTTGTCACGCAGCCCGTCTGCGTGGCGTTCAAACAGATCTGCAACCACATTGCGTATGTTGCGCCCCTTTTCGGTCAGGCGCACCCGTACCGAGCGGCGGTCGATCTCGCAACGCTGATGGTGCATATAGCCCATTTCAACCAGTTTTTTCAGGTTGTAACTGACATTACTGCCCTGATAGTACCCGCGGCTTTTCAATTCACCGGCTGTCACTTCATTGTCACCGATGTTGAAAAGCAACAGCGCCTGCACCGCGTTAATCTCTAACGCACCGACGCGCTCGAACTCGTCCTTGATCACGTCAAGCAGCAGGCGATGCAGGCGTTCGACCAATGACAGGGCTTCCAGATAGCCGATCATGAAATCATTGTTTCGAGCGATTTGCCCGATGGGGTCTTGAATACTCATCTGAGGTCTCCGACTCATTGTTGAGCCAGAAACTGGAGAATAAAACAGAATATTTCGTTAAACCGTGCCCAACCTGATATCCCCGCTACTTCAGCGGGGAAAAATCAGCGGTAATTTCTTCAATCAAATCCGTGTATTGCGCAAGCGCAGGCTGTTGTCCCGTGACCCATTGATACAAGTCATGGTCGTTCTCGTTGAGCATCGCATCATAAAGATCAAGGGCCGCATCATCCATCTGCGCCAGATGGCGATCGGCAAAGGAGGTCAGGATCAGGTCCATCTCCTTGATGCCCCGCCGGATGGAGCGCATATACAACCGTTTGACTTTATGGGCCCGCAATTCTTCAGACATGTTGCGACGCCTCGATTGCATGACGCAGGCGCTTTTCCAAACGGCCCAAGCTTTCTGCATTTGACAGCATCTCGCGGCGCAATAACCGGATATCGCCGAGAATCGTCTGCATGTCCTCGCCAACCGCATCGGACTCTAACGGCCCTTCGATGCCCTCGCCATCACCGTTGATCAACCACATCATCGATACATTCAGCAGACCTGCCAATATCGACAACCGGTTGGCGCGCGGCTCGGAACGGTCTTCTTCCCAGGCCCGCAGCGTCGCCAGTTTCACGCCCAGCCGTTTGGCCAGAACGCCCTGCCCCATGCCCGCCCGTTCCCGTGCGGCCGCGACACGGTCACCAAAGGTTGCAGCATCAGGACCATACCAATCAGTTTCTTCTTTCATTACGTCATCTCTCCTTTTCGTCCGCAATCTCTGCGCTTGATCGACACAGAGGCGGACCCTATGAGGGTATACGAACCCTTAACGCTGTGAGGCCCAGAATGGAACTGCTCTCAAAAACGCTTGCCCGCGTCAAACCGTCCCCCACCATCGCCGTGACGACAAAGGCGGCAGAGCTGAAGGCCTCAGGCCGCGATATCATCGGTCTGGGCGCAGGTGAGCCGGATTTCGACACACCGCAGAACATCAAGGACGCAGCCATTGCCGCCATCACCGCAGGTAAGACCAAATATACTGCTGTTGACGGAATTCCAGAGCTGAAGCAGGCGATCTGCGCAAAGTTCAAGCGCGACAACGGGTTAGAGTACAAACCGTCACAGGTCAGTGTGGGTACGGGTGGCAAGCAGATCCTTTATAACGCGCTGATGGCGACGTTGAACGAGGGTGACGAAGTCGTGATCCCGGCGCCCTACTGGGTCAGCTATCCCGACATGGTGCTGCTGGCAGGCGGCACGCCGGTGATTGCCGAAGCGTCTTTGCAGACCGGTTTCAAACTGACCGCTGATCAACTGGAGGCTGCGATCACCGACAAGACCAAGTGGCTGATCTTCAACTCTCCCTCCAACCCGACCGGGGCGGGATATACCTGGGACGAGTTGAAACAGTTGACTGATGTCTTGATGCGTCATCCGCATGTCATGGTGATGAGCGATGATATGTATGAACATCTGGTCTATGACGATTTCAAATTCTGCACCCCTGCACAGGTCGAACCACGGCTTTATGAGCGGACATTGACCGTCAATGGCGTGTCCAAAGCCTATGCGATGACCGGCTGGCGTATCGGTTACGCTGCCGGGCCGGAAAAGCTGATCGGGGCGATGCGCAAGGTGCAATCGCAATCCACATCCAACCCTTGTACCATCAGCCAATGGGCCGCCGTAGAGGCGCTGAACGGAACGCAGGATTTCATTGCTCCTAACAACGAGATGTTCGCACGGCGCCGTGATCTGGTGGTTAAGATGCTGAACGAAGCCGCCGGTATCCGCTGTCCGGTGCCGGACGGGGCGTTTTATGTCTATCCGTCGATTGCCGGTTGCATCGGCAAAACCTCGGCGGCAGGCACGCTGATTACCGATGACGAAGTTTTTGCAACGGCGCTCTTGGAAGAAACCGGCGTTGCGGTGGTATTTGGTGCCGCTTTTGGACTTTCGCCCAACTTTAGAGTGAGTTACGCTACTTCAGATGCAGCTTTAACGGAAGCCTGCACCCGCATCCAAAACTTCTGTGCGGGACTTAGCTGACAAGGGGGTGCACATGTCAACGGAACGGATCATCGCATACCTGCCCGATCGGGGTTTTGAAGAGACCCGTTGCCCTGACGAGTCATCGGTTTCAATGACTGCTGGCTTGAAAGTCCCGGTTTCGAGCACGCCACATTGCATCGACAATGGAACCCTCTGACATGAGCACCGAACTCCCTGAATATTACTTTCGCGTGCGCGAGAACGGCGCGGCGGTCTTCCGTGTTGACACCGAAAACCGCCAGCGCCGGATCGAGATGGACCAGATCGCCATCGTCAATATCAAGAACGGCGAGATTAAACCGCACGGAGAGCGGACCCTGTCCGAAGAAGACCGCAGCGCGATCCAGAACTGGATGTCGGAACGGTTGCAGGTCTTGGCGCACCGCGACATCGACGATATTTACCGCGCCGTAGATTACATGAACCTGACCACGCAATGGGCGCAGTCCAAGGCCAGCAACGAACAGCTTGAGGCGGTGACCGACCAGTTGTTGCTGGCCATGCACGATCTGCGCAGCACATTGGTGCGCAAGAAGGCGGACCGTTTGCTGAAGAAAAAGTAGCGGTGCTTTAGCCCTGCTGCGTGGTTTTGCGCAGGGCCGGCATGGTGAATTTCCAGAAGCGGATATTGAGCAGGGCCGCGGCAACAGCCAGCCCGATAACCAGTCCGCCCCAGACGCCGACGCCGCCCCACCCCAGCACAAAGCCCAGCAGGTAAGAACAAGGCACGCCGACCCCCCAATAGCTGAAAGCGGCCATCCACATGGGTACATTGGTATCCTGCACCCCGCGCAACACACCCAGTGCAATCACCTGCGCCCCGTCCACCAGCTGGAACAGCGCCGCCATCGCCAAAAGGCCGACGCCCACTGCCAGGATTTCCACCCGCGCCGGTTCGTTCTCCTGCATGAAGACAAGGATCAACGGTTCTGGCCAGGTCACGAACATCGCGATGGTGATGGCGGCAAAAGCCACCGACATCGCGGTCACAATGGACGCACCACGGGCCATATGCACGGTATCGCGCCGCCCCAGCGCATTGCCCGCACGGATCGTTGCCACGTTGCTGAACCCCAGATGTACCATGAAGGTGATCGAGGCCAGTTGCATCACAATCCCATGCGCCGCGAGCGGGATCGTGCCCAACCACCCCATCATCACCGCCGCAGCGGCAAACAGCCCCACTTCGCTGAGAGTGGTCAACCCGATGGGCAGGCCCAGCCGGAATACCTGCCCCAGCATGTTCCAATCCGCCCGCCAGAAGCGCACAAACAAGCGATGTTGCGGCACAACAAGCAGAATATAGACCACCACCCCGACAAGGGAGACAAGCTGTGTTGTGACCGACGCCAGGGCCGCCCCGACGATGCCCAGTTCGGGTGCGCCCCAGTTTCCGAAGATAAACGCGTAATTCGCCAGCGCATTAACCGCCGCCGCCACCAAGGTGATCCCCAGCACCACCTGTGTGCGCTCAAGGGCGGCCAGATAGGATTTCAACACCATCACCAGAAGGGCCGGAAGAATGCCCCAACCCGCCACGGACAAATAGGCCGCCGCCTGCTGTGCAACCACTTCACCCTGCCCCAAAAGGCGCAACAAGGGCTGTGCGAACAATAACAACGGCAGCGCCAGCACGCCAAAAGCCAATGACAGCCACAGCCCCATCCGTGTGGTGCGCCGGATTGCGACCTCGTCTTCCTCGGCGGCAAAGGATGCCACCATCGGCATCACGGCAAAGGCGAATCCGGAGCCGAAGATGAACAACACAAAGAAGTAGGTGCCCGCCAAAGTGACGGCGGCCAAGGCTTCGACAGAATACCACCCCACCATGACCGTATCGGTCACTGTGATGGCAATTTGCCCCAGATGCCCGCCGATCAGCGGCAGGCCAAGGGTCAGGACCGCGCGAACGTGGCCGGGATATGTCATGGGAGTGCTCATTTGTCAGGCATACGCCCGCGCGCTACCAAGGGAAAGGGTCCGAGGCGACAAAGATCCACGTCTTGTCTTTCGATGCCTTTTCTTCTGATGGGTCATCCCCCGGCCATGTCCCGATTTGGCAATCCGCTTCTGGCGTTGACGATCACATCTGACATGCGAAGACGTTTTTACGTGAGGTTCCACCTTGGCAGTTCTGATGTCGATATGCTTGGTTGTGGGGAAGATCAGGCAACAAGCCCCGGACATAAGGGGCGATGAACCGCTTTAAGCCAGCGCTGCCGGGCCGGATCCACGCCGATGCTCTGATCTGCAAACTTTAGAAGGATGATAACATGAACGCCCCCAGAACAGAGATGGTCGATCTGAATGGCAACTCTTTCTTCGTCCGGCACTGGGGCGACGAAAGCCTTCCCAAACTTCTGATGTTACACGGATTTCCTGAATACGGCGGTGCCTGGGGCCAGCTTGCGCCGCTGTTGTCGCAACGGTTTCACTGCATCGCGCCTGATCAACGCGGCTTTGGTCAAAGCTGGGCCCCTGCCGAAGTTTCGCAATATGCGACACAGAAACTGGTAGGGGACATGGCCACCTTGATTGGCCAAGCGCCAATCCATGTATTGGGCCATGACTGGGGTGCGGCAGTGGCCTATGGTCTGACGATGTTCCGCCCAGAACTGGTGGAAAAACTGATCATCATGAATGGCGTACACCCCGTGCCCTTCCAACGGGCGTTGGCCAAAGGCGGTGCACAGGCGGAGGCCTCGCAATACATCCATTATCTGCGCAGCGAAGGATCAGAGGA
>JBARCL010000193.1:0-34867 GCA_049794055.1 Sulfitobacter sp. | reverse complement strand
ATTTCGGTTGCAGTGTTTTTGGTTTGCCGCTAATCAGCGCCCACATCAGCGCTGTAGTAGCTCAGTGGTAGAGCGCGTCATTGGTAATGACGAGGTCGGGAGTTCAATCCTCCCCTACAGCACCATTTCACGCAAAAATCAGCTTTTTCGTGCGGTGCGGGCAACTCCCGCAACCTAATGTAGCTCAAAGTCTTCCACGCAAAACTGGACTGAGAGCATCCACCCCCTGTCACATGTGCCAAATCCTTGCACTTGCCATTGCTGGCACTGTCACCGACGTTTTGGCCATGAAGCGGAAAACTATTACATACAAACACTTATAAATAGGATGGGGAAAGACCCACAACTTTTCCCGTTAATGCATTGGGATGAAACTGCCATCTCTCAATAGTCCCGCTTCATCTGCGGGACATTGGAATCGCCACCATCCTAGATGTTGGTTTTATGAGTGGTGATGCTCAATTTTGTGGGGATTGGATGTTATGGCGGGCAAGCCTATTGACTGTATCTTTTGCGAAGATGCCAGAGGGGTAAGGTACGAGGTCTTGTTGACAGAGCGGTATGGCGGAATTTCAGCGCGGCTCAGCGATGGTTCGGCGGTTTTGCAAATCGGCCCCAGAGCCTTCAGGATTATCTGGAACAATTTGGATATCACCTGCCCTGAAAGCTGACGGGCCAAGACATTCCCGCGGATAAACGCCTGCGATCAGAATCTGACAGAAGGCAACTCGATATAGGTTGCTGGTTTGTTACAAACGCTTTTGCTCAAGGTAATCAGCGACTCTACCATCGGGACGGTTTGAACCGTCCAGGCGCGCCGAGAGAGACGTCATCCCACGTTCCCTCACTCCAAGGTGCGCAGCAATGCGATTGAAGGATCCCCTGTTGGCTGCTGGCCGATGCTGCCTTGATAGGCGCTGATGGCCTTGCGGCTGTTGGGGCCTATCACACCGTCGGACCCGTCCGTATCAAAGCCCCGCGCCGTCAGCCGTTGTTGCAGTTGCACGCGGTCGTCTTTGGTCAACCCGTATTTATCGGGTGGAAAACTGGCGCGGATCGGACCACCACCGGCGATACGGTCGGCCAGATGGCCCACGCCGATCGCGTAGCTGTCCGAATTGTTATAGCGCTTGATCACGTTGAAGTTGCTGGTTACCGCAAAGCTTGGCCCGCCTGCCTGCGGTTGCAAACTACGGCCTTGCGGCGCATCGTTGCCGATTTCGCCACCCCATTTGCGCCCCTTGGTCCAGCCGTTGCGTGATAGATAGGCGGCGGTAGAGGCCAGCGAATCTTCGGGGTTATCGGACCAGATGTCGCGTCGGCCGTCACCGTTGAAATCGACCGCAAAAGCTTGATAGGAGGTCGGGATAAATTGGGTGTGGCCCATGGCGCCGGCCCATGACCCTTTCAGCATGGCGGGGGATGTATCACCGCTTTGCAGGATTTTTAGCGCGGCAATCAATTGTTTTTCAAAGAAAACCCCGCGCCGCCCGTCAAAGGCCAGCGTAGACGTGGACGAAATGACTGGCACATCGCCGCGCCGTTCGCCGTAAAAACTTTCGAGTCCCCAGATTGCGGCAACGATCTCTGCGGCGACACCATATCGCGCTTCCACAGCCGCGAGTGTATTGCGGTGGCGGGCAAAGGCCGCGCGGCCCTTTGATACACGTTCGTCAGAGGCCGCGATGGCCAGATAATCTTCGAGGGAGCGGGAAAACTCGGTTTGATTGCGGTCGCGCTTGACCACTCCGGGAAGGTAGCCCGTATTGCGAAATGCAGCAGACAACGTGCCGGTTGAAATGCCCTGTCCGATAGCACGAGCCCGAAAACTGGCAACCCAAGCGTCATAGGCGGCATTGCCCACGGGGCGCAAGTCAGCAGGCAATCCACCTGCCGCAGCGTTTGCGCGTGGGGCAAGGGAGCCGCCGGTTGCACAGGCGTTCAGGCCGAATGCGCCAAGGCCCAAAAGGATCGATCTGCGTGAAAGGGTCATCTGCTCTGTTCCGTTCTTATTTTTCACGAAGTCTAGCTGATGAAAAACGCGGCGCAAAGCGAGGTTTAAGGTTTATACACTCAATCGGCGGAATTCCGGCGGATCACCGGGATGGGGCGAATCCCAAGATCAATTGCCGCAGGCCAATCGCTGCGCCTATCAAGATGCATATCAACGTGACAGGCGCGCTAAAGGACAGCACGGAAAACGCCGACAGGCCCTGACCAACACTGCATCCGACGGCGACTACCGCGCCAGTGCCCATAAGCGCTGCGCCAAGAATTTGACGGCGTAATTCGCGGGGATCGTCGCAGGCCTCCCATCGGAAATGCCCTTTGATCAGACTGCCCAGCAAGGCTCCCAGCAAAACCCCGATAACCGAACCGGTGCCAAAGCTGATGCTGTTGCCAGAGGCGGTCATCGCATACAGCATTGTTTCACCGATGGGCGCCGAGAACGTATGGCTGACCACGGGGGTTGCGTCAAAGCCGGTATGTGCGACCCATTGCGTCCCCGCCCAACCCGACACAATGGCAAGCCCTGCGATAGCGCCCCAGAAAACATGGCTAAAGGACTGTCGCAAGCCACGGTTCAGCAGCGTTAACAACAGTATAATCCCGCCCAGAAGTATACCAATCCCGTTTGCTGATGCGCCGGTAATCTGGCCAAGGCTATGGGCAAACGTCGGTATATCCGTCGCCGGTTCGGGCCCGCCGAAAGCCCAGATACGCAACCCCGATAGCGGGCCGCCCAAGGTGACATAAGCTGATATGCCCATAACCAGTACAATCAGCAGCGCTCGCAGATCGCCACCCCCCAGCCGCGCCAATGCGCCGTAGCCACAATTGCCCGCCAAAGCCATGCCATAGCCAAAGATCAGCCCGCCAAAGATGCTTTCAGCAGGGTTCCAGGCGCGTGTCAGATAAAGCGCTTGTTTCAGATCCAGCAGGCCAAGTGCCGCAAGGCTGAAAGTTCCGATCACAGCGACGCCAATCGCAACCCCCCACATCCGCAAGCGCAGGGTATTTTCGCCGTAATACATGTCTTCGATGGCACCCAATGTGCAGAACCGTCCGATCCGTGCGGCAAGGCCCAACATCACACCGCCTGCCATCCCGACAAGTGCAACAAGTACGGGTTCGGAAATGACATCATACATCAGGGCAGACCCCCATGATGATCTCACACCGAACCGACGGTTTCATGCGTCGCGGCAGAACAGGTCATAGACAACTTCCATGATCTGTTTGGGGCGGTCATCGGTCAAACTGTAATAGATCGTCTTGCCGTCTCGGCGCGGGGTGACCAACCCTTCCAACCGCAAGCGTGACAACTGTTGGGACACGGCAGCCTGACGGGCAGACAAAAGGGTTTCCAATTCGGTTACAGATTTCTCACCTGACGCAAGATGGCACAGGATCATCAACCGCCCCTCATGGCTGATTGCCTTAAGGAAGTTGGACGCTTCCATGGCGCTCGCTGCCATCTTATCCATGTCATCGACACACATGTTCACGTCAAATACAGGCAAGCCCATCAACTTCTCACTTCTTGTCGCACCTTCGACCATGTCGGCCATACCATCCGGTTTTAACCGGTTATATCGATTTTTGCATCCGAAAGCATTTTCTCTAACACGCCCCAAAAGAAATCTTCGCCAGGATAACCTTCAAGCCGCCCGACCTCGTGGCCGTCTACCATCAACACGAATGTCGGCGTAAAAACCAGTTTGCGCGCGAACGTCAGATCGGCAGGCGGCGTTGCGTGAATGTCTACACGGCGCAACGGGGCCGCCTTGCCGACATCGGTCTTGGGATAGATATGCGAGATCTCGTCGTTCCAGCGGGCACACCACATGCACCCGTGTTCCTCGACCATGACCAGTCGGGTATCCGCGCCTGCAGACAACGCAGACGTGACATATAGCAAGGCGCCAAAAATGAACGAACGTAACGACATGCGAAATTGACCTTGGTTAGTCAAATAACGTAATATGAATATATGAATTAGACAAGAGCAGGACTCCGATATGCTAGAGATCACCTTTGCCGGTGCTGCGTTTGCGGGCATTCTGTCGTTTTTGTCGCCCTGCATTTTGCCAATTGTGCCGTTTTACCTAAGCTATCTGGCGGGCATCGGGATGAACCAGATCACCGCTGATGCGCAGATTGATACAAGCATCCGCAACCGTGCAGTATTGGCGGCCTGTTTCTTTGCCGCTGGTGTCATCACCATCTTTATGGGGCTCGGCGCGGCGGCGACGCTGTTTGGCCAAGTCGTGCGCGAATACTTTGACATCCTGCGCTGGATTGCAGCGGCCATCATCATCGCAATGGGGCTGCATTTTCTCGGGGTGATCCGCATTGGCATTCTGTACCGCCAGTTGCGCGCGGATGGTGGCAGCACCTCGAATGTCAGTTTGCTGGGGGCCTATGTGATCGGTCTGGCCTTTGCCTTTGGCTGGACACCCTGCGTGGGCCCGGTGCTGGCGGCCATCCTGTTCACGGCAGCGGGTGCAGATACGGCATCTACGGGTGCGTGGCTCTTGTTTGTATACGGGCTGGGCATGACTGCCCCCTTTATTCTGGCGGCCTTTTTCATCGGGCCGTTTATGCGCTGGATGACAGGGTTTCGTCGGCACCTTGGCCGAATCGAAAAGGTCATGGGCGCAATGCTGATTGTCTTCGGCCTGCTGATCGCTACCAATTCAATGAACTATATCGCACAATGGATGCTGGCGATTGGGCCTGACATCGGCGTGCTGCGTTAAAAGGAAGCCCTCGCAATGAAACATTTGATCGCCGCCTGTATCACCCTTGTTATGACCGCAACAGCTTTTGCCGCCGAACTGGGCGATGACGGGCTGCACAAAACCGCCTGGATGCGTGACACTTTCAAAGATCTTTCAGAGGACCTGGCTGAGGCAAACAACGAAGGCAAACGCCTGATGGTGATCATCGAACAACGCGGGTGTATCTATTGCCAGAAAATGCACGAAGAAGTTTTTCCGGTACCGGAAATCGCTGCCTATCTGGAAGAAAACTTCTTTGTGGTTCAGATCAACATGTTTGGCGATGTCGAGGTCACCGATTTTGACGGGACCACCCTGCCCGAGAAAGACATGGTCAAGAAATGGGGTGCGTTATTCACTCCGATGATTCTGTTTTTCCCCGAAGATGTCAGCGCAGAAAGTTCGGCAACACAGGCTGCAGTGGCAACAATGCCAGGTGCGTTCGGGCGGCATACAACATTCAATATGCTCAACTGGATTGTTGAAAAAGGATACGATGGCGACGAAACTTTCCAGAAATATCATGCGCGTAAGTTCGCAGAGCAAAGCAACTAGCGCCACAGCACCGCCACCTGCCGGCCATCAGTAAATAATTCAAGTAGTTGAATTTGTTGTTGCGTCATCCGGTTTCCCTACGCTACGGTGGTCGAAACAAATACGTTTGGGAGGACGCATGAGGATTTCTGTCATTTCAGTCGCCGCGATGGGGCTTATGGCTTCCGTGGCCTTCGCCGAAGAGGTGCTGCCCACCGCAGTGAGCTTTAACGACGACGGAGCGGTAGAGCAGTCATTGTCCGGCACTGCCGGTGATGCTGCAAACGGTCGCATGATTGTCGGCGACAAAAAGCAGGGCAACTGCGTTGCGTGCCATCAGGTCAGCGATTTGGCCGATGTCCCGTTTCAAGGTGAGATCGGGCCCATGCTCGACGGTGCCGGCGAGCGCTGGTCAGAAGCGGAACTGCGCGGGATCGTGGCGAATGCCAAGATCATGTTCGAGGACAGCATGATGCCGTCCTTCTACAAAACCGAAGGGTTCATCCGGCCGGGCAATGCCTACACTGGCAAAGCGGCGGACGATACATTTGGCCCGCTCTTGACCGCACAACAGATCGAAGATGTTGTGGCCTATCTGGTCACACTCAAGGAATAGCCAGTCCCGTCGCGGGACGTCGCGCCTGTTTATAGGCGCGGCCGTTCCTTGGGGACATTCCGATCATTCGGAAAATCAGGAGTATACGATATGGAATTCACAAGACGGAATGCACTTGCAATGGGTGCCGGCGCTTTGCTTGTTGCAGGGTTGCCAATGCGTGCGTCAGCGGCTGCAAGCGACGATGCGATTGCGGCGTTCACCGGCGGTGCCGAGGTTGGCACCGGTGATATCAAGCTGACCGCACCGGAAATCGCGGAAAATGGCAACACGGTGCCAATCGAGGTATCGTCCGGCACCGCCGTCGAAATTCTGGTATTGGCAATGGGCAACCCGACGCCCGGTGTCGCTACCTTCAAGTTCGGCAAGCTGGCCGCATCCCGCTCCGCTTCTACGCGCATCCGCCTTGCCGGAACGCAGGATGTGGTCGCGATTGCCAAGCTGGAAGACGGATCATTCGTTCAGGCATCCAGCACTGTAAAAGTAACAATCGGCGGCTGCGGCGGCTAAATCAGATACGAAGGAGAGATATCATGGCATCTGATGCAAAACCCCGCGTCAAAGTTCCAAAAAAAGCGGCGGCTGGTGAGGCAATCACCATCAAGACGTTGATCAGCCACAAAATGGAATCCGGTCAGCGCAAAGACGATGACGGCAACGCCATTCCACGCTCGATCATCAACCGCTTCACCTGTGAGTTCAACGGCGAAAGCGTTGTTGACGTGAAGATGGAAGCGGCAATTTCGACCAACCCGTACTTTGAATTCCAAGCATTGGTCCCCGAGGCCGGTGAATTCAAGTTCACGTGGTACGACGACGATGGCTCGGTCTATGAAGAAACAAAATCAATCGCCATCGGCTGAATGAATATCCTTGGGAGGAAAACCATGCGGAAATTGACAGGCGCCTTTCTGGCCACGCTGATGGCGACGTCCATCGCATCGGCCGACCCCGTTGATGACAACCTGATAGTTAACGAAGAAATCGAAATCGTAACCCGTACTGCGGCACCTGCACATTTGTCTGATGCGATGGATGAAATCATGTCAGGCTGGTTGTTCCGCGGCACAGAGACCCGCGCAATGCAGGCTGATGACTTTGACAACCCCGGCATGATCTTTGTCGAGCAGGCGCGGGAAGCCTGGGAAACCGCGGATGGTTCCGAGGGGAAATCCTGTTCTTCCTGTCACAATGACATCGAAAGCATGGCCGGCGTCAAAGCAACATATCCAAAATGGAATGAAGCGGCGGGCGAAGTACGCACCTTGCAGATGCAAGTGAATGACTGCCGCACCAACCGGATGGGCGCAGAAGCTTGGAAGTATGACAAGGGCGACGCGATCAACATGGAAGCGGCGCTGACTTCGGTTTCCCGCGGTATGCCTGTAAACGTTGCCATCGATGGTCCTGCACAATCCACGTGGGAAATGGGCAAGGAAATGTACTACACCCGCACGGGTCAGCTTGAGCTGTCCTGCGCCAACTGCCACGAAGACAGCTATGGCAAAATGATCCGCGCGGATCACCTGAGCCAAGGCCAGATCAACGGCTTTCCGGTCTATCGTTTGAAGAATACCAAGTTGAATGGCGCACACTCGCGCTTCAAGGGCTGCATTCGCGATACCCGCGCCGAGACCTATAACCCCGGCAGCGCCGAGTTCATCGCGCTTGAGCTTTATGTCACATCGCGCGGTAACGGCCTCAGCGTCGAAGGCCCGTCGATCCGTAACTAAACCAAAAGCCCCGCCCGAGTGATCGGTGTGGGGCTTTTCTACATATAACTAATTCATAAATGCGCATATGTATGCGCAACTGGGAGCCCCGCCATGATTTCTCGTCGTGATTTTTTGCAGACTAGCATGGCTGCCGCGGCCCTTTACGGGGGCTCCGGTTTCGGCAACTGGGCGCGGGTTGCCGCGCAGCAGTCGCTGACCCAGGAAAAGCTGCTTGAATTCGATACCTTCGGCAATGTTTCCCTGATCCACATCACCGACATTCACGCGCAGCTCAAGCCGATCTATTTCCGCGAACCCTCGGTCAACATCGGCGTGGGTGCCAACAAGGGGGCCGTGCCCCATGTCACAGGTGCCGATTTCCGCAAGCTTTACGGCATCGACGATGGCAGTGCCTCTGCCTATGCGTTGACCTATGATGACTTCGCGTCGCTGGCCAAGGGCTACGGCAAAGTCGGCGGGCTGGACCGTGTCTCAACCGTGATCAATGCGATCCGCGCGGATCGCCCCGATGCCCTGCTGCTGGACGGCGGCGACACATGGCACGGCAGCTATACCTGCTATCAGACGCAGGGGCAGGACATGGTCAATGTGATGAACGCGCTGAAACCCGATGCGATGACATTTCATTGGGAATTCACGCTCGGTTCTGATCGTGTCAATGAAATCGTCGAGGGGCTGCCCTTTGCCGCTCTTGGCCAGAACATTTTTGACGCAGAATGGGACGAACCGACCGAGCTGTTCCCACCTTACAAATTCTTCGAACGTGGCGGCGTCAAGATCGCCGTCATCGGTCAGGCCTTTCCCTATATGCCCATCGCCAACCCGGGCTGGATGTTCCCTGAATACTCTTTCGGTATCCGCGACGAGCGGATGCAGGAAATGGTTGACGAAGTGCGCGCAGCCGGTGCTGAACTGGTTGTCTGCCTGTCGCACAACGGCTTTGATGTGGATAAACAAATGGCGGGTAAAGTCACCGGCATTGACGTGATCCTGTCGGGTCATACCCATGACGCCCTGCCCGAACCGGTACTGGTGGGCGACACGATCATCGTCGCCTCTGGCTCCAACGGCAAATTCGTCAGCCGCGTCGATCTGGATGTGCGCGACGGCCGGATGATGGGTTTCCGCCACAAGCTGATCCCGATCTTTTCGGATGTGATCGCGCCTGATCCCGAAGTCACCGCAGTTATCGACGCACAGCGTGCGCCTTTCGCTGATACCTTGGCTGAAGTCATCGGTAAAACCGCCGAAGATCAGACGCTGTACCGCCGCGGCAATTTTAACGGCACATGGGACGATCTGATCTGCGACGCACTGATCTCGGAACGCGAGGCAGACATCGCGCTGTCGCCCGGTGTGCGCTGGGGCCCCTCGATCTTGCCCGGGCAGGACATCACCCGCGAAGACATCTGGAACGTCACCTCGATGACCTATGGCGAAGCCTATCGCACCGAAATGACAGGTGAATTCCTGCATGTGGTGCTGGAAGACGTGGCCGATAACCTGTTCAACCCCGACCCCTATTACCAGCAGGGGGGCGATATGGTGCGGGTTGGCGGCCTTGGCTATCGGATCGACGTAACCAAACCGCAGGGCAACCGTATCACCGAGATGACCCTGTTAAAAACCGGCGAGGCAATCGACCCCTCCAAGACCTATCAGGTCGCCGGATGGGCTTCGGTTAACGAAGGGACCGAAGGCCCCGCAATCTGGGATGTGGTCGAGGCGCATATCGCCAAACAAGGGGTGATTTCCCTTGATCCGAACAACAGCGTAAAAGTGGTCGGCCTCTAGGTGGACCAATCGACAGGAGGCATCTGTAATGTCAGATTATGAAACAGGAAAAACCCCTTCGCGGCGTGCATTCTTGCGCGGCGCGGCCGCAGCAGGCGCTGGCGCACTGACGGCGGGCACAGCTGCGGCGCAAACGCCCGATCCGCTGATTACCGAAGTCCAGCCTTGGGCACAGGGATTCGGTGACGGTGTTGATGCCACCCCCTATGGGTTGCCAATAGAATACGAAGGCGACGTGATCCGCCGTAATGTTGAATGGCTCACGGCCGATACGGTCAGTTCAATCAACTTTACGCCGATCCACGCACTGGACGGAACGATCACACCGCAAGGCTGCGCATTTGAACGCCATCACTCGGGTGCAATTGATCTGAAGAAAGAAGACTACCGTTTGATGTTGAACGGTCTCGTGGACAGACCTCTGGTTTTCTCCTACGCCGATCTGGAACGCTTTCCGCGCGAAAACCACGTGTATTTCTGCGAATGTGCGGCGAATACCGGCATGGAGTGGGCAGGTGCCCAGCTGAACGGCGCACAGTTCACTCACGGTATGATCCACAACATGGAATACACCGGCGTGCCGCTGCGTACCCTGCTTGAAGAAGCAGGGCTTGATACGGCAGGCGACCTGACGGACAAATGGGTCTTTGTCGAAGGGGCCGATGCCTCTTCAAACGGGCGCTCTATCCCGATGGAAAAAGCGCTGGACGACGTTCTTGTCGCCTTCAAGGCCAACGGCGAAGCGTTGCGCAAGGAGCACGGGTATCCAGTGCGCCTTGTTGTCCCCGGTTGGGAAGGCAATATGTGGGTCAAGTGGATCCGCCGGATCGAGGTCATGGATGGTCCCGTCGAAAGCCGCGAGGAAACCAGCAAATACACTGATGTTCTGGCAAACGGCATCGCGCGCAAATGGACATGGGCGATGGATGCAAAATCCGTCGTGACCAGCCCCAGCCCGCAGGCGCCAATCACCCACGGCACAGGGCCTTTGGTCATCACAGGTCTGGCGTGGTCCGGGCGCGGCGCGATTACCCGCGTGGATGTCTCCAAGGATGGCGGCATGACATGGGAAACCGCCAGGCTGGCCAAGCCCGGTGAGAAAATGGCGCTCACACGCTTCTATCTGGACATGGATTGGGACGGCAGCGAAATGATGCTGCAAAGTCGCGCTATGGATGACACCGGTTATGTCCAACCTACCAAAACCCAGTTGCGTGACGTGCGCGGGTTGAACTCGATCTATCACAACAACTGCATCCAGACATGGTTGGTGCGCAGCAATGGCGAGGCTGAAAATGTCGAAGTTTCTTAAATCAACCGCTCTGGCAACAGCTTTCGCCCTGACCGCCGCGCCTGCACTGGCGGAAAAGTTCGGCCTTGGGCGCACAGCCCTGCCCGAAGAAATTGCCGCATGGAATGGTGATATCCAGCCAAACGGGACTGGCCTGCCGGTCGGCTCCGGTGATGCGCTGATCGGTGAAGAAATTTTTGCCGCGCAATGCGCCGCATGTCACGGTGATTTTGCCGAAGGCATCGACAACTGGCCCAAACTGGCCGGTGGCGCGGATACGCTAGATCACGAGGACCCGCTGAAAACTGTCGGCTCCTACTGGCCCTATCTGTCTACCGCCTTTGACTACATCCAGCGCTCGATGCCCTATGGCAATGCCGGCACGCTAAGCGACGATGATGTCTATGCCATCGTGGCCTATATCCTCTATTCAAACGACTTGATCGAGGACGACTTTGTACTCTCGAACGAGAGTTTCCTTGACGTTGAAATGCCCAATGCGGACGGCTTTATCGTCGATGACCGCGCCGAAACAGAATACAGTGTGTGGACCGGCGAACCCTGCATGGAGAACTGCAAGACCGAGGTCAAAGTGACCATGCGGGCGATGGTTCTGGATGTTACACCCAAGGAACAGGGCAGCGAGGCGTCGGCCGAAGCAGCACCAGTTGAGGCAGCACCAGCAGAAGAAACACCCGCACCCGTTGTGGCGGCGTTTGATGCGCAGCGGGCTGAGGAAGGCGAAAAAGTATTCAAGAAGTGCAAATCCTGCCACCAGATCGGCGATGGTGCCAAAAACCGGTCCGGCCCGATTTTAACCGGCATCGTCGGAAGTCCCGCAGGTGGTGTCGACGGCTTTAAGTACTCCAAGGCGATCACAGCCGCCGCGGATGACGGGCTGGTCTGGGACGAAACAGAACTGGCGGCCTTTCTGGCCAAACCCAAAGCCTATCTGAAGGGCACAAAAATGTCCTTTGCAGGGTTGAAAAAGGAAGCCGATCAAGCAGCAGTCATCGAATACCTCAAGTCATTCGGGGAGTAATCATGCGCATTGGTTTACGTGCCTCGCTAACCCTTGCCGCGATTTTTGCGGCAGGGGTTGCTTGGTCAAACGAGCTGGGTGATCCTGAAAAGGGCGCCAAGGTTTTTAACGAATGTAAGTCCTGCCACCAAATTGGCGCGGGGGCGATGAACCGCGTCGGTCCGCAACTTAACGGTATTTTCGGGCGGGCTGCAGGTGCGGTTGAGGGTTTTAAATACTCGAAAAGTATGGCCCGCGCGGGTGATGACGGGTTACTCTGGACCGAACAAACACTGGACGCGTATATCGAAAATCCCAAGGCGCTGATCTCGAAAACACGCATGAATTTTCGCGGGATCGCCGATGTGACGGAACGCGCTGATTTACTGGCTTTTCTACGGGCCTATTCCGACAACCCGTCGGACCTGCCCGAAGCAGAACCGACAGCAACCGCCACGGACCATGATTTGGACCCTGCGATTCTTGCTCTTGAGGGCGATCCGGAATACGGTGAATACCTCGCCAGTGAATGCACCACTTGCCATCAAAGCAGCGGTGCCAACGATGGCATACCAGCGATTACCGGTTGGCCTACACAAGATTTTGTTGTCGCCATGCACGCCTATAAACGCAAACTCAGGCCCCATCCTGTGATGCAGATGATGGCGGGGCGACTGTCTGACGAAGAGATCGCGGCAATCGCCGCGTATTTTAAGGACCTCGAGTAAGAGGCCATTTCACGGAGGAGATAATATGAAACTCAACAGACGTGTCTTTATGGGCACCAGCGCGGCGGCGGCGGCAACGCTTGCTGCGCCAACCGTTTTCGCGGCCGGTCACGGCAAGCCACGCGTTGTCGTCGTTGGCGGCGGTGCGGGTGGGGCGACAGCCGCGCGTTACATCGCAAAAGACAGCAAGGGCGAAATTGACGTCACGCTGATCGAACCAACGCGGATGTATTACACCTGTTTCTTCTCCAACCTCTATCTGGGCGGCGTCAAAGAGTTCGACGATCTGGGCCACAGCTATGGCGGTCTGGCCGCAGGGGGCGTGAACGTTGTGCATGACTGGGCCACAGGTGTGGACCGCGAGGCCAAAACCGTGGCGTTGGCTGGTGGCGGTTCCCTGCCCTATGACAAGCTGATCCTGTCGCCCGGTATCGATTTTGTCGACGGTGCGGTTGAGGGCTGGGATCTGTCAGCACAGAATGCGATGCCACACGCCTATAAGGGTGGATCGCAAACCGAATTGTTAAAGGCACAGCTGATGGCAATGCCCGAAGGTGGCACTTTTGCGATGGTCGCTCCACCAAACCCCTACCGCTGCCCTCCCGGCCCCTACGAGCGGGTATCGATGGTTGCGCATTACCTGAAGGCGAACAATCCAACAGCCAAGATCATTGTCGCCGACCCCAAGGCCAAGTTTTCCAAGCAGGCACTGTTTCAGGAAGGTTGGGCCAATCACTATGCAGGGATGGTCGACTGGATCGGCGAGGATTTTGGCGGCGGGAATGTATCCGTTGATCCAAACGCCATGACGGTGACGATTGACGGCGAAGTTACCAATGTCGATGTCTGCAACGTTATTCCAGCAATGAAAGCCGGACGGATTGCGGAACTTGCAGGTGTGACCGATGGCAATTGGGCACCGGTGAATGCGGCGGATATGTCAAGCAAAGCAGATGGCGACATCTATGTTCTGGGCGATGCCGCGCATCAAGGTGACATGCCGAAATCCGGCTTCTCGGCCAACTCTCAGGCCAAGGTCTGCGCCAATGCCGTGCGCGGCGCATTGACCGGTTCCAAGGTCTTCCCTGCGAAGTTCTCAAACACTTGCTGGTCGCTGATCGACACAGATGACGGCGTCAAAGTCGGCGCGACCTATGAGGCAACGGACGAAAAAATCGCCAAGGTAGACGGTTTCATTTCGGCCACCGGCGAAAGTGCAGACTTGCGTCGTGCTACTTACGAAGAATCCGAAGGCTGGTACGCGGGTATCACCGCAGATATGTTCGGCTAAAGCTCGCGGCAGGGACTTTGAGGTAAATCAAAGTCTCTGCCACGGTTTTCTCTTAATATTGGTAAGATAAATTTGGGAGAGAATAACATGAGATCATTTTTACTAGGCGGCATCGCAAGCATCTTCGTGGCTGTTGCTGCACAGGCAGACGACACATCAACGGTCTACGATTTTGACGGCAGCTTTGAGGACGCGACCTTCAGCGTCGAAAGCGCAATCGTCGGCAAGGGGCTGGTCATCGACTATGTCAGCCACACCGGTGAAATGCTGAACCGCACGGGTGCGGATGTCGGCAGCACGGAACCCCTGTTCGAGGCCGCAGATATCTTTGTTTTCTGTTCTGCGGTTCTGTCACGCAAAGTGATGGAGATTAATCCGATGAACATTGCCCATTGCCCCTACGGCATTTTCGTTGCCGAACGCCAAGGTCGTGTGATGGTCGGGTATCGCAATTATCCCCAAGGTCCGATGCAAGAAGTTCAGGCTCTGTTGGATGAAATTGCGCAAGAAGCCGTCGGAAACTAAACGATCAGGATTGCGTGCGTGGGCGCGCAATCCCGCCCCCAAGACCCGCTTCGGCGATGCGCTGGGTCAAAACTGCCCCGATCCACATTGACAACAACGCGACCCATGCGGTCAGGGCAAAAATTGCCCCCCCCGACATGCCAGCACCCACTGCACAGCCCCCTGCCAACATACTGCCGAACCCCATCATAATGCCGCCTAACAGGTAACGTTCCATTGGCATGTGAGGTTCAAAGCGCTGTATCTTGGCTTCCTTCGTGAATAGGGCCATCAGCAAGGCGCCCAGAAACACACCTGGCACCAAGCCGGACCCAAAGCTCATGGGCAACTGGCGTTCGTTCACAAACCCCATCAAGGTATCAGCCGAAGGTCCGGTAAAGGTGATGGAAGAGATCGGGACCACTTCGAAAGAGTTCTGCGCCACGGCGTAAGTGGCCAGCCAACCCGCAGAGATCGCAGTGCCAACAAGTACGGCTGCGACTATCCGGCTTTTTGCGTTACCGCGGTAGAACGCAAATGCAATTGAAAGCAGCAGGCAGAAACCGGCGATCAACGCTGCCATCAGCGGCGAGATCCCGATATAGACGAGCAGGTCACGCGACGGGCCGCCCTCGATTGTCCAGAGGGCACTAAGGTTTTCGCGTAGGGGGGACAGGACGCCGCGCAAGGACGCCTGCGCCGTCAGCGTCAGCACCAAACCTGTTACGATTGCCCGCAAATTTCCGGTGGCCGAGAGGACCAGCAAACGGCTGGCACAGCCGCGGGCCAGGATCATGCCGGAACCAAACAACAACCCGCCAAGTATCGCGCCGGAAAGACTACCCTGGGCAGCGATCTGGCGTGCATCGGACAAATCCAGATGGCCCGAAACGATACCCGATTGCACGGTCAGCACCGCTGCGCAGAATGCGACAAACCAGATGGCGATGCGCCCGCCCCAGCTATTGTGCGAGAACTCAATCGTCGCGGCACGTAGACAGAATCGTGAATGCTGCGCGGCCGCCCCAAAGACCATACCGATAAGCACGGCGAAACCGAACAGAACGCGGCCTTCGCCGAAAGTGTCGATCAGGTTTTCCATGGGTAAAAGGCTCCGCTCGATATGGGCAGCTTGTACCGCTTCGGTAGAAAAAATACTTTGACGCAGATCAACGTTGTCGCCCAATCATGCGCCTGAATATCAGCGGCTCATCCCGACAACGCCGTACAGCACAGCGTATTTCAGACAGGCCGCCACATGCTGTCAGATACCGATGCAGCGACCCGATATTCTTATTTCCATCCTGCACCCGAAAGGGGCGGAGTGCAGGATCATCGCGCTGCGCCTCTATTCAAATTCCATCTGCTCGTAAACGCGGCCTGCGTTTTTGGTGGCCAGCTCCTCAAACGTATCAAGATGCGTATAGGGTGTCTGGTCGACATAATAGGCATCGGCCAGATCACCGCCCTCATCCAGATGTGCGCCGACTTTCTCGCGCAGATAGACCAGATAATCGTGGGTATAGCGGCGAACCTGATCCATATTGGTGGGATGGCCATGGCCCGGAATAACATAGGTCGCGCCCAGAGGTTCAAATGCAGTATTCCATGTTTCGACCCAGTCAGCCGTCATCGTATATTCAAAGATCGGCAGCATCCGTTCGTGGAATGCCATATCACCCGAGATGACAAGGCCCTTTTGCGGCAACCAGACCACAATATCACCGGGGCTGTGCGCCGCTCCAAGATAGCGCGCTTCGATCTGCATGCCGCCCATCTCAACCAGATACGCGTCTTCAAACGTTTTTGTCGGCAAGGTAACCGTGGTCTGATCTGCCCGTTCTTTCACACGGGCCTGCGTTGCACGCAGGTCCTGGCCGCCATGTGCCTTGAACTCTTCTGCGGCATCGACATGCGCGACGATCTCAACCCCCTGCTCGGCCCAATAGGAATTGCCCAGCATCGCATGGCCCTGCCCGTTTTCGTTCAGCACCAGCTTGACAGGTTCGTCCGTTACCGCCTTGATTTCCTCGTGCAACGCCTTGGCCAAGAGATAAGAACCGCCCCCGTTTATCACCACCACACCGTCGCCTGTAATGATAAAGCTAAGGTTGTTGTTGTGGCCTGCATTTTCATAGGTCGGCGGCGCAGTGGCCCCGATGGCAGAAAAGACATCCGGAATGACTTCGACAGGTTTCGAGTAAAGCAACGAAGCTGGATATTGATCCGCAATATCCTCGCTGGCCAACACAGGGCCCGCGAGCAACGCGCAAATGAGGGGGAGCAGTCGCATTATTATCTTTCCTTTACAAATACATATCCGGCGGATGTCTTGTCAACATAGCCGATACCGTTTCCGGCGAGGTGGAAACCGATCACACGGGTCTTTTCATGGGCCAGTTGATCCATCAAAGACACCCGTGTCGCCGCCGCAGTTTCGAAGTCTTGATCTGAACCGGAATGCCATTCAGGTTTGGCGAAAGCGATATGGTCGTTGCCGATGCAATCACCAAGTATCATGACCGCCTCACTGCCCTGCCGGACCTCGAACGCCATATGGCCGGGGGTATGGCCAAAGCTGGCGCGGGCGGCAACGCCGGGCATGATTTCATCGCCATCCCCAAAAAATACGATCTGGTCCTGTATAACCTCAAGCCGCCGCTTGGCCCCCACCGCAAAGGATGTACGTGCATCGCCAATTTCGTCCACGGTGTTGGGGTTCATCCAATAATCCCACTCCGTTTGCCCGATCATATAGTTGGCTTGCGTAAACAGAAGGTCGCCAAAGTCATCCAGCAGCCCCCATAGATGGTCAGGGTGCGCATGGGTAAAAACGATGTCTGTCACATCATCAGGCGAGACGTCCAATCCCTCCAGCGAGGCCAAAAGCTCTCCGGCTGTGGGCGCAAAATCCGGCCCTGATCCGACATCGAACAGTACCGTTCTGTCCCCATGGCGCATCAGGGTGACGTTGCAGGGCGGGGTCAGAACCTCTGCCGACTGGCCAAGCGTTTCAAGGAGGGGCAACAGTTCCGCCTGGGGCATCGGATCAAAAATGAAGCTGCCGGGTAAAGAGAGTGATCCGTCACTGACCACATCAAGCTGGATGCCCCCCAAGGTAATCTGGGCATGAGCCGCACCGGGCATAAGTGCGAAACCGTGGCTCGCCACAACCCCTGCCGCCCCAGCAAGAAACTTACGTCTTGAAACCGCCATCACGCCCTCCATTAATTCTATTATTTGAATATGAAGGAAAGAGGGTGGCGGAGCAAGCGATATGGAGCACCAGCGGCAGCGTGACGCGCATGCAGATTTCAGGCGGGATGCTGCTTTGGCACAACCAACGCGGCAAAAGCAATCACCAGTATAATCAAGGCAACCACCGCCAGTACCGCCCAGCCGTATCCGGCGACAATGGCACCCGCCGCAAAGGCGCAGATCGTCGAGGCCAGTGCGATGACCGTATCATTCGCCCCTTGCACCACGGGCTTTTCCGCGTCGGTCACCACATTTGCCAACATGTTCGTCGCCCCGATAAAACCAAAATTCCATCCAAGCCCAAGCAAGACGAGCGATCCGTAGAAATGCACCGATGACAGACCGCTAAGGGCCATCACAGCTGATGCGATCAGCAGGCCCAGACCGCCAAGCGCGATGCGCTGCGTCCCGTAACGTTTGATCAGGAAACCAGTGAAAAAACTGGGGGCGAACATGGCAACCACATGCCAACGTATGACATCGCCCGACACTGCTTCGCTGAAACCACAGCCAACCATGGCCAGCGGTGTCGGGATCATCAGGAACACCATGATGCCTTGCGACACTGCGCCAATTGCGACAGCTCTGCGCACAGGTCCACGCCGCAGCACCGACAAAGACGCAAGTCTGTCCCGAAATGTCTGCTTTGCCGGCGTTATAATTGCGGGCATCCGGACAAAGGCGAGCGGCACCAGCCCGATCAAGGAAATAACAACAATCGCCGCATAACCGCCTGCCAATGGCACCGGCGCAAAGGCATCTTTGGCCATGATGAACACCTGCGGCCCGCCAAAGGCCGCCACCAACCCCGAGGTCAACATCAGCGAAATCGCCACCGGCTGCCAATCCGGGCTGACCACCTCAGCCGCAGCAAAACGGAAAAACTGGAAACAGGCGAGCGCGGCCCCAAGCGCCAGATGCGCGATGCACAACAGGATAAAACTGCCGGCGATCATCGCCCAGAGCCCCAGCAGCGCACCACCAACAGCCATGGCTACGCCGATCATGAACCCCGTCTTGCGACCAAGTCGACCCATCGCCAGCGAAAACGGTGCCGCCGCAAACAAACCCGCAAGAGTTTGGAGGGAAGCGGGCAAAGTCGCAAGCGCGGTACTTGGAGCCAGCATCAACCCTGCCAGCCCGCCAAGGATGATCAGCATCGGCATCGCCCCACCCAGTATGGTATTCGCTGCAAGCAACCCCAGAAAGTTCCCGTTTCGGATGGTTGACAAGGAAGACATCGGCAAAGCTCTCTCGAAAATGATTGACTCCACGGTTTGTAAATCAGATCAAGAATGTCTTATATGTCAAATAGGCATCAAATATGGACAAAACGAAATCGCTGCGCACAATCGACGTGATGCTTTTTGATGATGTAAATCTGCTGGATGTGGCCGGGCCAGTACAGGCTTTCAAGACCGCCAGCAGCAACGGCCGCCGAAAGTACGAAATGCGGTTTGTATCACTGGACGGCAAGCCAGTGCGCAGCTGTTGCGGACTGACACTGGAAGCGGAGGCGCAGCTTTGCAGCACGTCGACCAGTGATGATCTTTTGATACCGGGGGGCGTCGGCGTGGACGCCATGATCCCCAACAGCAGATTGCGCGAGATCATTCAGGAACGTTCAGCAAGAAGCGCGGAGGGACGGCTGATTTCGATCTGTTCAGGTGCGTTGTTGCTTGCTGCGGCCGGAGTTCTGGACGGGCAAGTGGCCACAACCCATTGGTCCCGTGTGGCGGATGCACAGACATACAAGGACGTCGCATGGGATCTGGACCGGATCAGCACTGCGCAAGGGCGGGTTTATACATCTGCCGGCGTGGCCACGGGTATCGACCTTGCACTTGCCATCATCCGCGCGGATTGCGGCCCCGCTGTTGCGCTTGAAGTGGCCCGCGAACTGGTTGTGCAATTGCGCCGCACCGGTGGTCAAAGCCAGTACGCGATCCATCTGGCCGGTCAATTTTCGCCGGATGATACCTTGAGCAAACTGATCGAGCAGGTCGTGACCCGACCGCAGTCGGACTGGTCTCTTGACGCTTTGGCCGATACCGCGGGCATGAATGCACGCACCCTATCGCGTCATTTCAAACGGGATTTGCAAGACACGCCCGCGCAATTTGTCGAACGGGTGCGGGTCGATCATGCAAGGGGATTGCTGCAGGAAAACCTGCCGCTGAAACAGGTCGCCAAGGATAGCGGTTTCGGCGATCTGCAACGCATGCGCCGCGCGTTCCAACGCCGGTTCGGCGTACGGGTCAGTGAATATCTCACTGCCTTCGGAGAGGGTTGAGTTTATCGAAAACGGGGGTGTCCGGGGCCAATCGCTTGGCCCCGGATCAATCGTTTACTTCCAGGATTTGATCAGCTCGTCATAGGCGATCGTCACGGGTGTTTCGTCCTCATTGGCCAGCTTCGCTTTGGGCGAACCGGGCTGTGACAGCCAGTATTCCGGATCTTTCTCTTCGTTCATGACCGGACCAATGTCGCCCTGAACACCAGCACGCTCCAAACGGATCAGAACCTTTTCCTGATCTGCACAAAGTGAATCGAGTGCTTCCTGAGGTGTTTTCGCACCGGACATGGCGTCGCCAATGTTCTGCCACCAGAGCTGTGCCAGTTTTGGATAGTCAGGCACGTTGGTTCCGGTTGGTGACCACTGAACACGCGCTGGTGAACGATAGAATTCAACCAGACCACCCAGTTTGGGCGCACGCTCGGTAAAGCTTTCGTGCTGGATCGTGGATTCACGGATGAACGTCAGACCAACATGGCTTTTCTTTACGTCGACGGTTTTGGATGTCACGAACTGCGCATAGAGCCAGGCCGCCTGAGCGCGATCAACAGGTGTCGATTTCATCAAGGTCCAGGAACCGGCATCCTGGTAACCGATCTTGGTGCCTTCGGTCCAGTATGACCCATGTGGCGAAGGTGCCATGCGCCATTTTGGTGTGCCATCTTCGTTCATCACAGGCAGATCAGGCTCTACTGACGCGGCAGTAAAGGCCGTGTACCAGAACATTTGCTGTGCAACATTGCCTTGCGCCGGGATTGGGCCCGCCTCAGAGAATGTCATACCGGCAGCGGCAGGCGGAGAGTATTTTTCCAGCCATTCGATCGCCTTGGTCACAGCATAGACCGCTGCGGGGCCGTTGGTGGCACCGCCACGCGCAACGCAAGAACCAACCGGCTGTGATTTCTCGTTCACACGGATGCCCCATTCGTCCACGGGCAGGCCGTTCGGCTCACCCACATCGCCGGCACCGGCCATGGACAGCCAGGCATCGGTATAACGCCAGCCCAGTGACGGGTCTTTTTTGCCGTAATCCATGTTGCCAAAAACTTCGCCTTCGACACCGAGACGCGACAGGTCGCGACCGGTGAAGAATTCCGCGATGTCCTCGTAGGCGGACCAATTGACCGGCACACCAAGGTCGTAGCCGTATTTCGCTTTGAAATCCGTCTTGTTCTGCTCGTCGTTGAACCAGTCATAGCGGAACCAGTAAAGGTTCGCGAACTGCTGGTCGGGCAGTTGATAGACTTTGCCATCTGGTCCAGTGGTAAAGGAGAGGCCGATGAAGTCTTCCAGATCCAGGTTCGGGTTGGTGACCGCAGCCCCTTCGCCCGCCATCCAGTCGGTCAGGTTGCGCGCCTGCTGATAGCGCCAGTGCGTGCCGATCAGATCAGAGTCGTTGATATAGGCGTCATAGATGTTTTCGCCCGACTGCATCTGCGTTTGCAGTTTTTCAACAACGTCACCCTCGCCGATCAGGTCATGGGTGACCTTGATGCCGGTGATGGCTTCGAATGCAGGGGCCAGAACGGTGGATTCATACGTGTGTGTGCCGATGGTCTCGGACACGACATTGATCGACATGCCCTCATATGGCTTGGCCGCATCGACAAAAAACTGCAATTCAGCTTCCTGATCGGCACGTGACAGCACCGACATATCGCCGATTTCACTGTCGAGAAATGCCTTGGCGGCATTCATGTCAGCAAAGGCGGGTGCGGCGAACATATATGTCGCCAGCGCAATTGCTGTTGTTCCCTTAAGTCGCAAGTTCATTTTGGTTCCTCCCTAAATGATAGTAATGAAGGCGATCCGGTTCTTGCGTGCCGGACTGCCTTTTCGATTACACCCAGCGGAACACCGCAACGGCGTAAAACAGGCAAACAATCAGCGCACCCCATTGCGGCGCACTGAGCAGTCCAAGCCATGCCAGATTGATAAAGGCAGAGCCCAGCAGCGTGATGAAAAGACGGTCACCACGGGTCGTTTCGATCCGCAAGATACCGACGCGCGGTGCCTCGGGGTATTTAATCGCCAGCACCGTAAACGTGACCAGCGTGGCCGCGATGATGCCGAAGAAAGCGGCGGTCGGCCAAGTCCATGCCATCCAGTCCATTATGCGGCTCCTGCAATTTTCTTAAAGTTCACGGTACGGCCGTGTGAATTGATATCCCCGGTCCACTCAATGTTGAGAAAAACAGGATCGTTAGCATTCTCAAAGCCAACTATTCTTCTCTTGAAAGCTTCTGTGACTGATGTTGCAAGCTTCAGTGCTAGAGTGAAATCTCTCCATTCCGCATCGCTAAAGAGTTCTTCAAATGTGAAGCGGCTGGCATCACCATCATCAGGCCTATTATCAATTGCGTTCTGAATGTGTTCTCGCCACATCAGCACTTGATCGTCTGACGCACTCATTAGACCCTCCCCAGGGCAAAGCCCTTGGCGATGTAGTTGCGAACAAAATAGATCACCAAGGCACCCGGCACGATTGTTAGAACACCGGCAGCAGCCAGCACGCCCCAGTCGATACCGGCGGCCCCGACGGTGCGGGTCATGGTGGCAGCGATGGGTTTGGCGTTGACGCTAGTAAGCGTGCGGCTCAGCAACAGTTCCACCCATGAGAACATGAAAAGAAAGAACGCGGTGACGCCGATCCCAGATGCCACAAGAGGCGTGAAAATCTTGATGAAAAAGCGCGGAAAGGAATAGCCGTCGATGTATGCTGTTTCGTCGATCTCCTTGGGCACGCCGCGCATGAACCCTTCCAGAATCCACACGGCCAATGGCACGTTGAACAGACAATGCGCCAAGGCAACGGCGATGTGTGTGTCGAACAAACCAACCGAGCTGTAGAGCTGAAAGAACGGCAGCGCGAAGACCGCGGGCGGCGCCATCCGGTTGGTCAGCAGCCAGAAGAACAGGTGTTTATCGCCCATAAACGTATAACGGCTGAAGGCGTAAGCGGCTGGCAGCGCGACCAGCAGCGAAATCACCATGTTCATCACAACATAGGCCATCGAATTCAGATAGCCGGTGTACCAAGACGCATCCGTCAGGATCGTCAGATAGTTGTCAAACGTCAGGTCGCGCGGCCACAGGGTAAAGGTGTTCAGGATCTCCGAATTGGTTTTCAGGCTCATCATCACCAGCCAGTAGATCGGCAGGAGCAGGAACAACAGATACAGGCCCATCACCACGGCATTGCCCTTGATGCGGGGCAAACGGCGCGGCGGCGTTTGGAATGTGTCTGACATCAGTGGCCATCCCTTTTATCAAGGTTCGTCATCACGGTGTAGAACACGTAAGACACCAGCAGGATCACCAGATAATACATGATCGAAAACGCGGCGGCGGGGCCAAGGTCGAACTGTCCCAACGCCATCTTGACCAGATCAATCGACAGGAATGTGGTCGAGTTGCCCGGCCCGCCCCCGGTGACAACAAACGGCTCGGTATAGATCATGAAGCTATCCATAAACCGCAACAGGATCGCGATCATCAGCACGCCGGTGATCTTGGGCAATTCGATGAAACGGAACACTTTCCAGCGGCTGGCCTGATCAATCTTGGCCGCTTGGTAATAGGCGTCAGGAATGGATTGCAGACCGGCATAGGCCAGCAACGCGACCAGTGATGTCCAATGCCAGACGTCCATCACAATGACGGTGATCCACGCCGCAAAGAAATCTTGGGTATAGTTATAATCAATGCCTAATGCGGCCAGCGTATACCCCAAAAGGCCAATATCGACACGGCCGAAAATCTGCCAGATCGTGCCAACCACGTTCCAAGGGATCAGCAGCGGCAGCGACATCAGTACCAGACACAAGGAGGCCCAGAAGCCGGATTTGGGCATATTCAGTGCCACAAAAATCCCCAGCGGGATTTCAATGGCAAGGATGATCGCGGAAAATGTGATCTGGCGCCCTAACGCGTCCCACATCCGCTCGGATGACAGCATTTCCTTGAACCACTCAAGCCCCGCCCAGAAAAACTGGTTATTGCCAAATGTGTCCTGCACCGAATAATTAACCACTGTCATCAAGGGGATAACAGCAGAGAACGCGACCAGTGCGAGGACGGGTAGGATCAGGAACCACGCCTTTTGATTGACGGTCTTGTTCATATCAGCCCCCCTTTGGCGCAACACGCCAGCTGTCGGAATAGATGTTCACACCGGCAGGATCAAAAACCACACGGTTCATATCGGGCGAAATTTCGGCACCTTCAGGCGCAAGGATATTCACCTCGGTGCTGTTGAAATCGGCGCGCACAATCTTGTGGCGGCCCACGTCTTCGACACGCTTGATCGTCACCGGTAGCCCCTGATCACCTGATTCAAGGGTTGTGAATTCGGGACGTACGCCCAGTTCAACCCTACCCGTTGGCGTGCCGAACACCTTGCCCAATTCAATCTGCGTGCCGCCAATAATCGCCTTGTCGCCGCTGACTTCAGCCTCCAGCACATTCATGCCGGGCGAGCCGATGAAATAGCCAACGAATGTGTGTTCGGGTGTCTCGAACAGCTCTTGCGGAGTGCCCATCTGCACCACGCGGCCATCGTACATCACCACAACCTTATCAGCGAAAGTCAGTGCTTCGGTCTGGTCATGGGTCACATAAATCATCGTGTGACCAAATTCGTGATGCAGGGATTTCAGTTGCGTGCGCAATTCCCATTTCATATGGGGGTCAATCACCGTCAGCGGTTCATCAAAAAGCAGCGCGTTCACGTCTTCACGCACCATGCCACGGCCCAGCGATATCTTTTGTTTGGCATCCGCCGTCAGGCCGCGCGCCTTATGGTTCAGGGTGTCCTCCATGCCGATCATTGCGGCAATCTGCTGTACGCGCTCTTTGATATACGCGGGATCAGCGCCGCGGTTGCGCAACGGAAACGCCAGATTGTCGCGCACGCTCATGGTGTCATAGACCACCGGAAACTGGAAAACCTGCGCGATATTGCGTTCGGTGGTTGGCGCCAGTGTCACGTCGCGATCGTTAAACAGGATACGCCCCTGGCTGGGATGCAGCAGCCCCGAAATGATGTTCAGCAGCGTGGATTTGCCACAACCCGACGCCCCAAGCAGCGCATAGGCTTCGCCATCAACCCAGTCGTGATTAAGTTCTTTCAGCGCAAAGTCGTCTTCGCTTTTCGGATTTGGCAGATAGGAATGCGCCAGGTTTTCGAGGGTGATTTTTGCCATTACCGTTTTCCCTCAAGCCGCCGTCGCATAAGATGCAGGCGCAACCGATGTTCCGTCTTGTGCAAAGATGTAGACGTGTTTCGGATCAAGATAGACCTTTAGCGGGGCCCCGATTTTCAGATTCTTCACGCCATGAATCAGGCCCACCCAGTTGTCACCATGGTGATCAAGATGCACAAAGGTTTCCGAGCCCGTAATCTCGGTGACCTGCAATGTCGCGTTAAAAGTCATCACATCCGCGCCTACATGATCCAACTCAAGGTGATTAGGGCGAAAACCCGCGAGGAAGGTGCCATCCGCCAAACCCGCGAATGCACCCAAGGCGGGTGCCGCCTGGCCTTCACTGAAAGACAGGGTATCGCCCGTTTTACGCACCTGCAGAAAATTCATCGGCGGGTCGGAAAACACCCGTGCCGTGATCGCGTTGACCGGCTGGCGATAGACAATCGGTGTCTTGTCGAACTGGGTGATCCGCCCTTCCCACATGGTCGCGGTATTACCGCCCAGCAACAACGCTTCTTCGGGTTCGGTGGTGGCATAGACAAAGATCGAACCGGCTTCCTCGAAAATCTTGGGAATTTCGGCACGTAACTCTTCGCGCAGCTTATAATCGAGGTTGGCCAGTGGTTCATCCAGCAACACCAGCCCCGCGTCTTTCACCAAGGCCCGCGCCAAGGCGCAACGCTGTTGCTGGCCGCCGGAAAGCTCCAGCGGTTTGCGGTCGAGAAATGGCGTTAGTTTCATCAGGTCGGCGGCACCGCGCACCGCCTTGTCGATTTGTTCTGCCGTTTGTCCAAGCAGGCGCATCGGGCTGGCGATATTGTCATAGACGCTCATCGATGGATAGTTGATGAACTGTTGATAGACCATGGCCACGCCACGGTCCTGCACCCGCATACCGGTTACATCTTTGCCGTCCCACAGGATCCTGCCTTTGTTAGGCACGTCCAGCCCCGCCATCAGGCGCATCAGCGACGTCTTGCCAGACAAGGTTGGCCCCAGCAGCACGTTCATCGTGCCCGAAGACAGTTCCAGATCGGTGGGGTAGATAAGGGTTTGGCCATTTACAACCGTGGACACGCCTTCAAGAACAAGTGACATTACGTTTCCTCAATTCCGGTCTGATCTGCACAATGGCGCGGCATGGCCGTGACCTGCGCCATCCATTCATCCAACAGGCTGATTTCTTGCGGTGTCATTCTGAGACCCAGTTTTGAACGTCGCCAGACGACGTCTTCCGCGCAGCGTGCAAATTCTTTCTCTATCAGCCAAAGCACTTCGTATTCCGTCAGATTGGCACCAAAGTTCTCGCCTAACTCTTCCGCACTTTTCACATCTCCCAGCACTGCGAACGCCTCGGTCCCATAAGCCTTGATCAAGCGCGCGGCCCAGCGGTCGTCCAGAAACGGGTATTCTTTCCGCAGTTTCTTCGTCAGCGCCGCCACCCCGTCCACAGGGAAATCCCCGCCGGGCAACGGCACGCCAGCAGTCCATGGTTGTTTGATCTGTGAAAAAAACGGCGCAATTTTTTCAAGCGCGCTTTCAGCAAGGCGGCGGTACGTCGTAATCTTTCCGCCAAACACGTTCAGGATCGGCGCGCCTGCGGATTGATCCAACTTGAGAACATAGTCACGCGTTGCTGCTGTCGCGGTGGTTGCCCCGTCATCGTAAAGCGGCCGCGCGCCGGAATAGGACCAGATGATGTCATCCTTGCTGACCGGCGTTTTCAGGTATTTCGACGCAAAATCAATTAGGTAATCCTGCTCCTCGGGCGTACAAACCGGTTTGGTTTCAACATCCTCGTGTTCGGCATCGGTGGTACCGATCAAGGTAAAATCATTCTCGTAGGGGATTGTGAAAATGATCCGCCCGTCGGTGCCTTGAAAGAAATAACACTTATCATGATCGTAAAGCTTGCGTGTCACGATATGGCTGCCGCGCACCAGCCGCACCCCCTCGGTCGAATTGATCCGCACTGTGTTGCGGATAACGTCTTCGACCCATGGACCGCCAGCATTCACCAGCATGCGGGCTGTGACGGTCCGGTGTTCTCCGCCATCTTTCCCCACAAGTGTGATCTGCCAGGCACCCTTTACTTGCTCTGCCGAAATGACCTTACTGCCCACATTGATCCTGGCGCCGCGTGCCTCTGCGTCGCGCGCGTTCAATACGACCAGACGGCTGTCTTCGATCCAGCAGTCAGAGTATTCATAGGCTTTTTCAAACCGGTCCTGCAGTGGCACGCCTTCGGCCGTGCCAGCCAGTTTGAGCGAGGTTGTCCCTTTGAGGATCTCGCGCCCACCCAGATTATCATAGAGGAACAGACCAAGCCGGACCAGCCAGGCAGGCCGTCGGCCACGCATCCAAGGCATCACAACACTTAAAACTTTAGAGGTTGGCGTATCCCCCTCAAACCGCATGTCCTTGTGATAGGGCAGCACGAAACGCATGGGCCATGAAATATGCGGCATCGCCCGCAACAGGGTTTCACGTTCGATCAGGGCCTCTCGCACAAGGCGGATTTCCCAGTATTCAAGATACCGCAAACCGCCATGAAACAATTTGGTAGATGCTGAGGAGGTGGCCGAAGCCAGATCGTTCATTTCAGCCAGTTCAACGCTTAGCCCACGACCAACCGCGTCACGCGCAATGCCGCATCCATTGATGCCGCCGCCAATGACGAACAGGTCGACGCTGCCGTGATTGTCACGTTGATCCAATGAAGCCCCCCGCATTCATTTTACGCCGCTCTGTTGCAAGACCGGCATGCGGTCAACCAACACCACATCAATGCACATGGCAACAACGAATGTTCGTTTACTTTCCTTTTTGAATAACTTCTTGAATTTATAGCGCCTTATCTTTCGATTATCCGCGCGTTTATCAACGCCCACTGGTGAATCCCGAATCACAGGCTTGACGATCCGACAGTACTGTTGATTGATACCCGCCAGAAAACACTGGCTGCGCGCCAATGATTTACGGATGCGGCTCAAAGTGTCAGGGAGCAGACAATGGTTGCAAATTTCAGGCAGAAAGAGATCCTGGATCTGGCCCGCAAGGACGGCAAGGTCACGGTAGACGGGCTGGCGGAGTTTTACGACGTCACCGTGCAAACCATCCGGCGCGATCTGTCGGATCTGGCACAAAGCGGGCGGCTGGAACGGGTGCACGGCGGTGCGGTGATCCCTTCGGGCGTGGTCAACATTGTCTACGAAGAACGCCGACGGTTAAACGAGGTCGGCAAGAAATCCATCGCGCTGGCATGTGCACGTGCCATACCGGACGGTGCTTCGGTGTTTATGAACATCGGCACCAGCACAGAGGCCGTAGCACGCGAACTGCTCGATCACGAAAATCTGCTGGTGGTGACAAACAATCTGAATATTGCGAACATTCTAGCGCAAAACCACAGCTGCGAAATCATTCTGGCAGGCGGCGTCCTGCGCCGCGCGGATGGCGGGATCGTGGGAGGGCTGACCGTCGATATGGTCAGGCAATTCAAGTTTGACTATTCCGTTCTGGGGTGTTCGGCCATCGACGCCGACGGTGATCTGCTGGATTTCGACGGGCAGGAAGTCATGGTCAGCAGCACCGCCATCGGGCGTTCGCGCAAGGTGATGATTGTCGCGGATCAACTCAAGTTTACGCGCAAGGCACCGCTCACCATCTGTTCACTGAGTGATGTTGATGTCCTGTTTACCGATGGCAAGCTATCTCCGGCCCTAACCGCAAGTTGCGAAAGCTGGGGCACGCAGGTCGTGACATCTTGAGCCCCCTTCCCCACCGACAAGCGGAGGGGATCAAGTGAAGGGGCACGCCGGATCAGGCTGGGTCTTTGCCGCGCCAGCAGTGATAACTATGGGCCTTGTCGGCCTGATACCGCTGCTGACGGTTCTCAACTATTCCTTCTTTGAAATCTTCATACTGGATTCGCGCTTCTGGGTTGGTCTTGAGTGGTACGCAGAAATCATCCGTTCGCCCCGCTTCTGGGCCAGCTTTGGGCGCAGCACGCTGTTCTCATCGCTCGTCCTTGTGATCCAGATCCCCCTCGGCATCGCCATCGCCCTGTGCATTCCGCGCGGCGTTTTCTGGACTGGCGCGACACTTGCAGTTGTTGCCCTGCCCCTTCTCGTGCCGTGGAATATGATCCCGTCTCTCTGGCTCGGCCTGCTCAACCCAGAAACAGGGATATTGGGCCGGACCCTCCCCAATTTGGGCTGGCCGGCGGAGTGGAAGCTTTCGATCCCTCAAACTTGGGCGGTCATCATCGCGATGGATGTGTGGCACTGGACCAATCTTGTGGTGATCCTGTGCTACAGCGCATTGGTCACAATCCCAGCGGCCCATTATCAAGCAGCCGCCATTGACGGGGCCGGCCCGTGGCAGGTGTTTCGCCATATCCAGTTGCCGAAATTGCTGAATGTTCTGTTGATGGCCATTCTGCTACGGTTCATGGATTCCTTCATGATCTATACCGAAGCCTTTCCAATCAACGCCGGCGGCCCTGAGGGGGCGACAGTGTTTCTGGCCGTAGACTTGGGCGAAGAGATCAAAGCGTTCAACTATGGCCCCTCGGCTGCGCGTTCGGTGATCTATTTCCTAATCATATTGAGTGTTGCGTGGATGTTCGGCAAAGCGCAGGACAGGCTGGCGCGCGCAGGCATGCCATGAGGGGCGCGCCGCGATACCTGCGCCTGATCAAGGGCGCCGCCTTGACAGGATTCGTCATTGTTACCTTGTTGCCGCTGGTGCAAATGACGCTGATCAGTTTTTTGGTAATGCTCCCCACACCAACGGCAGAAGTCGGCACATTCACCGTGGGCAATTACGCGGAGATCTGGCGCGACCCGAACCTACGTTCCGCCTTCTTTAATTCGATCGCCTATGTTCTGATTAATATCTGTATAACAGTGCCGGTGGCGATCCCCGCCGCCTATGCCTTTTCGCGAATGTCATTTTTGGGCGACAAGCACCTGTTCCTTGCGTTCATTGCCTTTCGCATCACTCCACCTGTGGTGCTGACCTTACCCGTCTTTCAACTGTTCTCGGCCCTCGGCATTGTGAATTCGGTCTTTGGCATCGCCTTGGCCCATTGTCTGTTCAACCTGCCGGTTTCGATCTGGGTTCTACAGGGATTTATTTCGGCTGTTCCAAAAGAAATGGACGAAACCGCCTTTCTTGATGGCTATTCCTCTCCGCGTTTCATCTGGAAAATTCTTCTGCCGCACATCGCACCGGGCATCGCAGTAATCGCGTTCTTTTGCTTTATGTTCTCTTGGGTCGAAGTTGTATTTGCTCGCATTCTGACCACCACCAACGGCAAACCGATCAGTATGGCCCTTAACGCATTGTTCGGCTTTCAAACCGATATCGGCTTGATAATGGCCGTGACGGTTGCGTCCATGGTGCCGGGGGCTGTCTTGCTGTTTGCGATGCGCAATCATCTGTCACGCGGGTTTCGCATCGGCGGGTGAAACCATGGTTGTTATGCGCTGTCAGTCGTATCCAACCTTGGCCTTTTTCATGTGCAATTCAAAGCGGGCATCTTTTGCCTCTTCTTCGTCATTGAACCAATCTGTCCGCGTTTGGCCGGCACTCCCGACCCGTCCCCATTCACGCACCAAGGCCCAATCCCCAAACAGACCGGGCAGCAGGTCAATACGGTAAAACCGGCAGTTCGTAGAAGTTTTGTTCATTTGAGTCAGATACATACCGTCCGCGCCGTAACAAGAAAGTGTTGGACCTCAGAGATAACAAGCGACGACATTGATGTCTTCAACAACATTCAGATTTGCGGTGAAAAAATCCTTGGGCCTTAAAACAGGGCGCGCAACAGAAAAGGGCGCAGCCTTGCAGCTGCGCCCTTTAAGAATTCCAACATCACCGGCCCGAAGGCCGTGCGGCTTACGCCAGCTGGATGTTTGTTGCGCTTTCGCGGCCGTCACGACCAGCTTCGATGTCGAAAGTAACTTTCTGATCATCGGAAAGACCTGTCAGGCCTGCTTGCTCAACGGCAGAGATGTGCACGAATACATCTTTGCTGCCGCCATCGGGAGCGATAAAGCCGAAGCCTTTAGTTGTGTTGAACCATTTGACTGTACCAGTGGCCATTGTCATATTCCTTATAGTTTTCTGCCCGCAGGATGCGGCAGGTCGGCTAAGTCCGTAAAAGATCGAATGACTGAGCCGTAAGGAGCAGTAATGCCGATAGATGTAGTAACGTCGCAGCGCCCACATGCGCCTTTTGTTACTACATAGCAAGCGGTTTCATTCCAGTTGGCAACGCGGCATCACCATCAGGCCCAAAGCTGCGCGCGCCCTGCAGTACCAACCAAGCTGTAAAAGGTGTGATCCGGCGGGATAGCATACAGCGGCGCAGGGCGCCTCACAGGTTTTTGACAAACCGCGCGAACACCTCATCCTGCCCCGCAAACATCTGCCCGACCTTGATAGCCAAAACACCAGACTTGCGTCTCTTCAGCGGGCCCCTTGCCCTGTGCGAACAGGCAGCCAGCACGGGCGCCAAACGACGTCGACACTGCGAACGCAAAAGGCCCCCCGCTTGCGCGGAGGGCCTTTCTAATTTCGATGACGTCAGGCTTACAGACCTGTGGATACGTCGATCGTGTTGCCTTCTTCAAGCGTCACATAGGCCTTTTTCACGTCTTTACGCTTACCAATCTGGCCGCGGAAACGTTTGACCTTGCCTTTGGTGATGGTCGTATTCACGGCCTTCACCTTGACACCAAAGAGCGCTTCAACAGCTTCTTTGATCATCGGCTTGTTGCTGTCGATTGCCACTTCGAAAACAACGGCATTGGATTCGGATGCCATGGTTGCTTTTTCAGTGATGATCGGCTTGCGGATCACGTCATAGTGGTTGTGCTTGGCGCTCATTTCAAACGGGCCTCCAATGCTTCGATGCCCGCCTTTGTGATCACGAGTGTGTCACGCTTGAGGATATCATATACGTTAGCGCCCATTGTCGGCAGGATGTCCAAACCTTCAATGTTGCGCGCGGCTTGCAGGAAATTCTCATTCACGGTTGCGCCGTCAATGATCAATGCCCGCTTCCAACCAAGGTTGGAAACCTGCTTGGCCAATGCTGCTGTCTTACCTTCGGAATTCGCATCCTCGATAATAACCAGCTCGCCCGCTTTCATCTTTGCTGACAAAGCGTGGCGCAGACCCAGTTTGCGGAACTTCTTGGTCAGCTCGTGACCATGAGAACGCACAACCGGCCCCTTGTAAACACCACCCCCGCGGAAGATCGGTGCAGAACGTGCACCGTGACGTGCGCCGCCGGTACCTTTCTGACGATAGATCTTCTTGGTTGAGTAACTCACTTCCGAGCGTGTCTTGACCTTGTGTGTACCGGCCTGTGCGTTGTTACGCTGCCAGCGGACGACGCGGTGCAGGATGTCGGCGCGTGGCTCAAGACCGAACAGGGCCTCATCCAAGTCTACCGATCCGGCTTTTCCGCCGTCAAGTTTGATGACATCGAATTTCATGCGTCACCCTCTTTCTTTTCTGCATCAGCTACCGCATCGGTAGGCGTTGCTTCGGCTGCTTCCATTGCGGCTTGCTCTGCTGCGGCGGCCTCGGCTGCTGCGGCTTCTGCTTCGGCCTCTGCGGCGGCGGCTGCTGCTTCTGCTGCTTTCGCGACTTCTTTAGCGGCTGATGCCAATGCGGCTGGAACGATGGCGTTCTCAGGGAACGGCTTCTTTACCGCGTCCTTGACAGTCACCCATCCACCTTTGGAACCGGGAACCGCGCCTTTGACCATGATCAAACCACGCGCTGTATCGGTTTTTACGATCTCGAGGTTCTGTGTTGTCACACGGGCAGAACCCATGTGGCCGGCCATTTTCTTGCCTTTGAAAACCTTGCCGGGATCCTGACACTGGCCAGTGGAACCATGCGAACGGTGCGACACGGACACACCGTGTGACGCCCGCAGACCGCCAAAGTTGTGACGCTTCATCGCGCCCTGAAAGCCCTTACCGATGGAAGTGCCTGCAACATCGACGTACTGACCTGCGAAATAGTGGTCCGCAATGATCTCTTCGCCAACGTCCAGCATGGCATCCGCATCAATGCGGAATTCCGCAACCTTGCGCTTGGGTTCAACCTTTGCTGCCGCAAAGTGCCCGCGCATCGCCTGAGACGTGCGTTTGGCCTTTGCTGTACCGGCACCAAGCTGAACAGCAACATAGCCGTCCCGCTCGATTGTGCGCTGTGCAACAACCTGAAGGTTATCGAGGTGAAGTACGGTTACAGGTATCTGACGACCGTCTTCCATGAACAGCCGGGTCATGCCCAACTTTTTTGCAATAACGCCTGAGCGCAACATACTGGTGCCCTCCTTACGACTGCAACTTGATCTCGACATCCACACCAGCGGCGAGGTCGAGCTTCATCAGCGCGTCAACGGTCTGGGGAGTCGGATCAACGATATCCAGCAGACGCTTGTGCGTGCGGATCTCGAACTGGTCACGGGATTTCTTGTCAACGTGAGGGCCACGCAGAACGGTGAATTTCTCAATCTTGTTCGGCAGCGGAATCGGGCCGCGAACAGAAGCGCCGGTACGCTTGGCAGTATTGACGATTTCCTGTGTGGAGCTGTCCAGCACACGATAGTCAAACGCCTTCAACCGGATGCGGATATTTTGGCTTTGTGCCATGTATATATCATCCCTAAATCAGGGCTTCAGCGGATTGGAAGATGTCGGCTCATCCGGCACCCTCATCGCGCATAGTACAACTCAAACGGGGCACGCTATGGCGCACCCCGGTGAGTCTTGGCGCGTATAGGCCAGTGCGACGAAGGGAGCAAGTGCTTTTCCAACATAACAACCGGCTTTCCAATCGTCCGGGGATGTTACACTAGATCGACGTCGCTACAGCTTTCAGCGCCTCTATGTCGCCCCCCATAATGGCGCTCTCGTGCTTGAGAATGCGATCAATCGGCCAGTCCCACCAAGCGATTTCCTTCAGTTCGGCCGCTCCTGATCTTGGGAAGCGTTCACGGACCTGTCGCGCCGGATTGCCCGCCACGATCGTATATGCCGGGACAACGCCATGAACCACCGATCCGGCACCAATAATCACGCCGTCAGCGATCTGTGCGCCGGGCAAGATTTTTGCACCCTGACCGATCCATACATCATTTCCGATCACCGTGTCTGGACCGGCCAGCGGCATTGATGGTCGCCCCGCCACGTCACCCCCGCCGAAAATAGCGAACGGAAATGATGAGATACCGTCGTACCGGTGGTTTGCCGAAGCGGTCACAAAGATAACGCCATCCGCTATCTGACAGAATTTCCCGATGATCAGCATCTCTGGGCTGAACTCGAAAAGATAAGGGGCTAGGCGCGCGGCCCAATCGTCCGGAGGCCGAAAGGCGCTGGCATAAGTGTAGTCGCCAACTGAAAATCTCTGATGGTCTACCGCGGGCTTCAGAAAGACAGTGCCCCTATGAGGTGAACCGTCAGGATTGGAAATTGGATATAACGTATCTGGTGTCGCAAACGACACCTTGCTGGAAACAGGCATGAAAAGTCCTTTGATCGAGATGGTTGAGAATACTCAGATCACAGTCTTGTTCATGTCACCCTCCCTCTTTGGTCGCTTGAACAGTAATATGGGTCGGCCGGCGGGGCAAGGGACGCGGCAAGGCAAAAGGCCGCTCCGGTCAGGAGCGGCCTTCTTTATTTTGATCACCGTGTCCGGCACCTAGAATAGCCGACACCTTGCTCTCGTGATCTTTTCCTCAAGGGGAAAAGACACTGCCACAAGGCGTCG
>JBARCL010000192.1:0-2211 GCA_049794055.1 Sulfitobacter sp. | reverse complement strand
CAAGTTGTATCCGTAGCTTCATGCCAAAGGCAGAGCCCAGATGTAGAGTATTTAACCACGCAATATATTCTACATTCGGATGGTAGACTATTGTCTTTGGATGAAAAATTTCCGAATTGCAGTAAAGCGACGTAGTGGGCGATTTAGAATGCAAATTGCACGTGCAAGTTGGGCGAGAATTGTGGACGGTCGCTTTGTCAGATGCCCATCCAATGCGATGAGAGGATTCTTTGGAATTGGGACACTTTGGCGAGATAGACTTGATCACTGAAGTCTCTAGGCTCAGGACTCATAACCAGAATATGACGGTTGCTGCGAGTGCGATTGCAGACAGGAATACCTTTGGACACCTGTCGTAACGGGTTGCTACGCGCCGCCAGTCTTTCAACCGGCCAAACATGATCTCAATCCGGTTACGCCTTTTGTAGCGGCGCTTGTCATACTTGATTGCTTTATCTCGTGATTTCCGGCCTGGGATGCAAGGCGTGATACCCATACCCACAAGGGCTTCACGGAACCAATCCGCATCATAGCCACGATCCCCGAGCAGCCAGTCAGCTGCTGGCAGGCTACTCACAAGCGCTCTGGCTCCGGTATAATCGCTCACCTGACCAGCTGTCATAAAGAAGCGGATTGGTCGCCCCATCGTGTCAGTCACAGCATGCAACTTTGTATTCATGCCGCCTTTGGTGCGCCCTATCAGACGTCCACGCCCCCCTTTTTAACCGACAAGCTGGAAGCTGTCCGGTGGGCTTTGAGGTAAGTTGCGTCGATTGAAATCGTTTTGTGGTCCGGTGCTTCAGCAGCAAGCCCTTCCATGATCCGGGCAAACACCCCCATATCACTCCACCGTTTCCAACGATTGTAGAGCGTCTTGGCAGGACCGTATTCTTTGGGTGCATCACACCAGCGCAAGCCATTGCGATTGATGAAGATAATGCCACTTAGGACACGTCGATCATCAACACGCGGTACGCCATGGCTCTTTGGAAAATAGGGCCGAAGCCGCGCCATTTGATCTTCGTTCAGCCAGTAAAGATTGCTCATAAGGTCCCCCAGATTGAGGGCTATGAATCACGCAGCCATCTCAGCCTCAAGTGGATTAATGGGTCCTGAGCCTAAGCAACAAAAACAATAACTATATCAACAAGGAGACCACCCGATGAAAACTAAAGTACACGCAATCGGCCTGATCGCTGCACAACTCGCCCTCGCGGCGCCGCTGATGGCCGCCGACATGCCTGACACGCAGATCAATGTTGTGGGCAATCTCGGAATCACCACACAAAGCAAGAAGCTTGAGGCGCCGTTCTGGACCGAACGCGTAACCGAAGCCTCAGGCGGTGCCATTACTGCCAATTTCCGCCCCTGGAACGAGATGGGGCTGAAGGGGTCTGAAGTGTTCAAGCTGCTCGGTCAGGGCGTTATGAACATCGCCTCTGCCCAACTCGGCCACCACTCCGGTTCGGACCCGATCAACGACGGCAACGATTTGGCAGGTCTTTCAGAGACTTTCGATAAGTTCCAGAAAATTACCGATGCCTATTTTCCTGTTCTCGACGAATACTACCGCGACGAACTGGGCCTGCATTTGATCACTTTGCAGTCCTTCCAAGACCAGGTCCTGTACTGCCGTGACGAGATCAGCAACCTGCGCGATCTCGACGGCCGCCGGATTCGCGGCTCCGGCGCATCACAGGCTGACTTTATCGGCTATTTCGGCGCAATCCCCGTCGATATGTCTTTCGGCGAAGTCCAGCCCGCGTTGGAACAGGGCGTGCTGGATTGCGCGATCACTGGCACTCTCGGCGGCTATTCCGCCAAGTGGCATGAATCCGCAGATTACCTCTACACGCTGCCGCTCAACTTTGGGGCCAACGCGATCGTGGCCAATGGGGAGTGGTGGAAGGATCTAGATCCATCTGTGCAAACCTTTCTAACAACAGAAATTGAGGCCCTCTCCAAGGAGATGTGGGCGATGAATGCGGAAGAGGACGTCCTGGGTACCCAGTGCAACACCTCTGGTCCTTGCCCCTTTGGTGATCCCGCTGGCATGACGCTTGTTGAACCTTCCGATGATGATTTTGCCTTGCGCCGCGAGGCGCTTATGCAAGCGGTCCTCCCCGGTTGGGTTGGACGCTGCGGTGATCTTTGCAAGACGGCCTTCAACGACAATCTCTCTGAAGTTACCGGCTTGACCATCGAATAACC
>JBARCL010000191.1:0-24119 GCA_049794055.1 Sulfitobacter sp. | reverse complement strand
GCAGCCATCGCCATTGGAGCACGATTGTCATTTGCAATTGTACATTTTGGGCCGATACGGTGGCACCCAGCCGAAACAAAGCTAACCTCTTTAGGCGTTCGTCGATCCTATTTCGACCCCATGATCCTCAAATGAAGGATGTTTGGTGGAGTCGCCGGGTACCGCCCCCGGGTCCGATCCGATTATTACAAGCGCGTTTATGTCCATAGTCCAGAGGGACAAGGTAGATATAGGGCAGGCGGTGCGCCTAATCAATGGGTATTGGTCAGGCTTTCGCGCGATTTTGCCCGTTGGGCCATCACATCACGGCCCAGATGCAGGGTATAGTGTTCAAGATCACACAGGGCAGCGTCTGCGGCAGCCGCATCCTGCCCCGCAAGGGCATCGGCAAGGCGCGTATGCAGGGCTACAATTTCCACCCGCGAGCGCGCGGTGAAGGTGATCATATTCATCAGCGGCTGCATCGCTTCGACAGCACCGGCAAGCTGGTAGGACATCACCGGATTACCTGCGCCATCTACCAAGGCACGGTGAAAGGCAACGTCAGAGGCACAGAAGGCTTCGTCGGTTAGACCCGGTTGTGACTGGCGGTGGCATTCGGCCCGCATCGTGGCAAGGTGATCTGCGCTGCGGCGCTGCGCACTTAGCGGGGCGCAGGCACGTTCCAGCGCATAGCGTGCTTCACAGGCGGTCTCGAAACTGACGGCGTTCATCGACAACAGCAAGGTCGAGGTGGTGATTTGCTGGCTATAGGCCTCTTCAAAGCTGATCCGGTTGACGAAAGCGCCCCCCGTTGCCCCCCTCTGGGTGCGGATAAGCGATTGGGCGGCCAGTCTTTTCAATGCCTCGCGCACGGTCGGTCGCGACACCTTGAAATGCTCCGAAAGCTCTGCCTCGGAGGGGAGGCGTTGATCGACGATCAATTCGCCCGAGACAATGGCGTCGCGGATGGCACCGGCGATCTGCGCCGACAGGTCAGCGGGTTTTTGAGGGTCAATTTTCATATGTCTTACATTTAATGTTTGCGAGGTGTTTAATTGTCTGACATTAAAAAGGCAAGATGACGTATCGGGGAGGCTGATTGACGTCGGCTGCTCCGTCTACTGGCGCGATTATGGTCGCGTCTGGGGCTTTGGCGGTAAATCTGCTGAAATCCTACGGATTGACTGGAAAGGGGCTAAAAGCATGATCAATACCGGCTATATTCTGATGATGGCGCGATATAATTCGTGGCAAAACAAGCAGATCATGGATATTGTTAAGGTGATGGATGAAGAAGACCTGCGCCGTGACCATGGTGCTTTCTTTGGTTCTATCATGAACACGCTGAACCATATTCTCTGGGGCGATACACTTTGGATGAGCCGTTTTTGCAGCGATGTTGATATACCCGGCGTGCCGGGGGCCGAGAGTGTCAGTTATATGGCGACACGGGGCGAATGGCAGGCAGAGCGGTTCCACATGGACGGCCGAATGCGGATTTGGGGCGAGACCCTGTCGAACCTTGATCTGGCCGGAGAAATGACCTGGCATTCGGGCGGCATGAACAGGGATTTTACCCAGGCTGTGGCGCTTTGCGTCGCCCACATGTTCAACCACCAGACCCACCACCGCGGTCAGGTGCATGCGATGCTGACAACCGGGGGTCATCCGGCCCCTACAACTGATATTGTTTTTATGCCAGAGGATGCTTGATGGCTCTTATTTCCCCTTCGCGCCGGTTGCGCCGCACTGCTTTTTCCGATGGGGTCGAAGCTGCGGGCGTCAAAGCCTATACGGTTTATAACCACATGTTGCTGCCCACGGTGTTCCGCTCTGTGGAAGAGGACTATCACCACTTGAAAGAGGCGGTGCAGGTTTGGGATGTGGCTTGCGAACGGCAGGTCGAACTGCGTGGACCGGATGCGGCCCGCCTGATGCAGATGCTGACGCCGCGCGATCTGCGCGGCATTGAGGCGGGGCGGTGTTTTTATGTGCCCATCGTCGATGAAACCGGCGGGATGCTAAATGATCCGGTGGCGGTGAAACTGGCCGAGGATCGGTGGTGGATATCAATTGCCGACAGTGATCTATTGTATTGGGTCAAGGGTATCGCCAATGGGTATCGCCTTGATGTGTTGGTGGACGAACCCGATGTCAGCCCGCTGGCTGTCCAGGGACCCAAGGCAGACGCGTTGATGGCGCGGGTTTTTGGCGATGCGGTGCGGGATGTGAAATTCTTTCGTTTCGGCATGTTCGAGTTTCAGGGCCGTCAGCAGCTGGTCGCCCGCTCGGGTTATTCCAAGCAGGGCGGGTACGAAATTTATGTCGAAGGCTCGGATCAGGGAATGCCGATGTGGCACGCATTGATGGAGGCGGGCAAAGACCTTGACGTGCGCGCAGGCTGCCCCAACGGGATCGAACGGGTCGAGGGCGGGCTGCTGTCTTATGGCAATGATATGAACGATGACAACACGCCGCATGAATGTGGACTCGGGCGGTTCTGCGATACCCAAACGGCGATCGGGTGCATGGGGCGGGACGCTTTGTTGCGGGTCGCCAAGGAAGGGCCGATCCAGCAGATACGTGCCATCGAAATTGCCGGCGACAGAGTGCCGGGTTGTGACCGGGTCTGGCCCTTGATGGCAGGGGACAAGCGCGTGGGGCAGGTGACCTCGGCAGCGTGGTCGCCGGATCATAAGACGAATGTTGCGATTGGCATGGTGCGGATGACCCATTGGGATGATGGCACAGCGGTGCAGGTCGTGACGCATGAAGGGCGGCGTGATGCCTTGGTGCATGAGAAGTTTTGGGCATAAATGCCTTTAAAATAGCGCGACATACTGGACGTTGCCAACATGCTCGACCGATGGGCTGCGATGGCCCCCATCGGGAATTTGAGTTTATTGGCAAGATGAAAATGGGCGCAAGCCCTGCAAAAGGAGAAGTTGATGTTTAATGCGCTGGTTGTGAATAAGGATGATGAGGGGAAAACCTCGGCCGCGGTGACAGAGGTCTCGCTGGAGCAACTGCCAGCAGGGGATGTGACGGTTTCGGTGGAGTATTCCACGGTGAACTATAAGGACGGATTGTGCATTGGACCGGGTGGCGGGCTGGTGCGCAATTACCCCCATATTCCGGGCATTGATTTTGCGGGGACCGTCGAAGCCTCTGATGATCCGCGCTACAAGGCGGGCGACAAGGTCGTGCTGACCGGCTGGCGTGTTGGTGAAGCGCATTGGGGCGGGTATTCCCAAAAAGCGCGGGTGAAGGCCGATTGGCTGGTACCTTTGCCAAGTGGTCTGGACACGCGGCAGGCGATGGCGGTCGGCACCGCGGGGTTTACGGCAATGTTGTCTGTCATGGCACTTGAGGACCATGGCATCAAGTCGGGACCTGTGCTTGTCACCGGTGCCGCGGGCGGTGTTGGATCTGTTGCCACCGCAATTCTGGCGCATCTGGGGCATGAAGTTGCCGGCGTGACGGGGCGTCCTGAAACAGGAGATTACCTGAAATCGCTGGGGGCCACACGGATTGTTGCGCGCGAGGAGATCAACGAGACGGTGAAACGCCCGTTGGAAGGCGAGACATGGGGTGGCTGTGTGGACGCTGTGGGCGGCACAATGCTGGCACGGGTTCTGGGCCAGATGCAATATGGAGCCAGCGTCGCGGCTGTCGGGTTGGCGGGTGGTGCCGCTTTGCCTGCGACGGTCATTCCGTTCCTGTTGCGCGGCGTGAACCTGTTGGGGATCGACAGCGTAATGCAACCCTACGACAATCGCCTTCGGGCCTGGGAGCGAATTGCCCGTGATTTGCCGATGGACAAACTGGAAGCAATGGTGCGCCCGGCGACCCTGTCTGATCTGCCTGCTCTGGGGGCTGATATCCTGAAAGGTCAGGTTCAAGGGCGCGTTGTCGTCGACGTAAACGCATGACGGTGAGGGCCTGTGACCTGCCCGAGGGTGCCTTGCTGGCGGCCTATGTGGCACGGGAAGGGACCTATACCGATTGCTTTGAAGTTGCTGTTGGAGCGGAGGCGGCGTTACCCGCCTTCGTGACGGCGTTTTACACGACATGGTTGTTCCGGCTTGAGCGGGCGGTGCTGAGCGTGGCCTTGCGCAAAAGGATCCGCGACAGTGATGTGGCTGCTCTGGCCGACGGGCGCGCCGAATGTTTCGCCGTATGGACCGTTGAGGCGCGTGGCACTGGGCAAATCCTGCTCTGTGACATCACCGGAGCGACACGGTCTTATCTTGCGGTTACTGCATACGCCGATGGTATGACGCGGCTGATCTTTGGTTCTGCCGTGTTAGGCCGCAACAAAGGTAAACTGCCGCTTCTGGTCCGTGTGACAACGCCCTTGCACCGGTTCTATTCCAAAGCGTTGTTGCAGCTGGCTGCACGTAGGCTGGGCCGTGGTTGAGCTTGCAGTGCTGCGTGCTTAGAACAAGAGAAAGCCAAGGAGAAACGCATGTCCGATACTTATGATAACCAGAATATTTTTGCCAAAATACTGCGCGGGGAAATCCCCTGTTTCAAAATTTTTGAGGATGAAGAAACCCTGTGCTTCATGGATATCATGCCCCGCACCGAAGGGCATTGTCTGGTGATCCCCAAGTCGCCTTGCCGCAACATGCTGGACGCGACACCAGAACAGCTTGCCGCTTGTTTGAAGACGGTAAATAAGGTTGCGAATGCGGCCAAAACAGCCTTTGCGGCGGATGGCATCACCCTGTTCCAGTTCAACGAAGCGGCGGGGGGGCAAGAGGTGTTCCACCTGCATTTCCATATTCATCCGCGCCATGACGGAATGGCGATCCGACCGCCCGGGACGATGGGGGATATGGATGTGATCAAAGCCAACGCAGAGCGGATTATCGCGGCACTTGGCTAGGGTCCTGCCCCTAAGGCTCAAACGGTTGAACGTTTGCTGAAAGGAAAAAGTGGCGCCCGGTCAACCGGGCGCCGCTTTTCTTTCATCCGTAGTCTGCGCTTATTCGGCAGGCTGTGTCGATGCACTGCCCGCGCTGGCACCGGCACGGTCGCGGCGACCGTCGTTATACATCGCTTTGATCAATGACAGTACCATGCCCACCATAACGATCGTAAAGGGCAGTGCCCCGATGATCATGGCGTTCTGCAATGCCGACAAACCACCGCCGCCTGCCAACAGCAAGGTGCCGATGACCAACGTCAGGATCACACCCCAGATGATGCGGTGCTTGATGCCGGTTTCCTCGGAACCGCCGGACATGATGGTGTTCATCACCAGGATGCCAGAGTCGGCAGAGGTGACGAGGAAGGTCATGATCAAGACAACACACATCACGATCAGAGCCTGAAGGAGACCACCGGACAACATCTGCTCGAGCGTAACAAAAAGCTTGGCCGAGTTTGATGCCGCAACGATTGCTCCGTTCGCCGTGCCAGACAGCTCAAGATCAATCGCGGTGCCGCCAAGGATGGCCATCCACGCAAAGCATACCAGTGCAGGCGCGATCACTGCACCGAGTACAAATTCGCGCACCGTACGGCCCCGCGAGATACGCGCGAGGAACAGGCCCACGAAAGGTGAGAAAGCAATCCACCATGCCCAGTAGAATGTGGTCCAGCCGGCTTGCCAGTTGAACAGGCGTCCCTCGGTACCGGCGGCATAGGCTGCTGCAACGTCTGCTTCTGACAGGGTGATTCCAGCATCGGTAAGGCTGCTGGCAAAACCTGCTGCCGACCCCCATGCGTTTGTTGCCCCGCCGTAGACTGTCGCAAGCGCATCCGCAGGCAGGCTTGCGATCGATGCCGGCACGGTCGCCGCAAATGCTTCGGCCGAGACCGGCGTATAGGCAACAAAACTGATCGAGATGAAGTTAATGATGTAGTCCACAAAGGCTGTGGCATAGGTCGTCAGCGCAAAGCCGATCGACCCTGCGACCACGAAAGTCAGCAAGAGGATGAATGACAACACCAAGTTGATGTTGGAAAGCCATTTCACGCCACGTCCGACACCGGAAACCGCCGACAGGATCGACAGACCCATGATCATCACCAGAGCTGCGATAAGCCCCGCTTTGGTGGCGGTTGGTGTTTCGCCGCTGGTGTCCATCATCCACTCGGCACCTGTTATCGCATAGGCGCCATCGACAAGCTGACTGACGCCAAAACCAATCGTCACCGACACGCCGAGGATCGTGGCCACAACGCCCAGAACGTCGATTACGTGACCGAACATACCATTGGCAAACCGCCCGATCAGCGGTGTCAGTGCCGAGCGGATCGTCAACGGCATTCCGCGTGTATAGGCGTAATATGCAAGGCTCAGCCCTGTTACGACGTAGATTGCCCAAGCGTGAAAGCCGTAATGTGCAAAGGTGTAGCGGTAACCGGATTGCAGGGCCTCTGCGCTGTTGGGTGCAATCTCAGTGGACAACAAGACGGGGTTTGACCCCCAAAGTCCAATCGGCTCGGCGGTCGCAAACGTCATCAGGCCCACACCCAGACCGGCACCAAACATCATCGAGAACCACGAAAAATTGGAAAATTCCGGTTTTTGGCCGTCCATTCCCAAAACCCGCGTGCCGGTTGATGGCAAGATCGCGACGATAAACAGGAAGAATGCGAAAAAGCCGACAGCGAGGATGTAGAACGTATTGAACGTCAACAATAGCGTAGAGTTGATCGTTGAAAGCATTGCACCTGCGTTCAGCGGAAAGATGAGCGCCCAAAGCACCAGCAAAACCATGCTGATCTTTGATATGAGCGCGATGGGAAGGCTGTAGCCTTCGTAGAACCCGTCATCCTGTGTATTGATGTCCAGATCCGTAAACGGTGGTTTGACTGACATAAACTAAGTGTCCCTGTTTTATGACGGCCGTCTGATGCGGCCGATGCTTGGGCAAAGAGAGCAGGCTTCAGGGATGAACGTCAGGCGATTGCGCCTGTCGTGTATCATCCCCGCAGATACGTTCCCCTTTGATGTGCCAATCCTGACGGGATTGCATAGGGCGTGGCAGTCGCATCACGACACTTGGCCAACAGAAGCGACAGAATGACGCAGATAAAGCTTTGGCCCTGTTTGGCCTGGATCGCTTCGGTCTGCGAGATTGTCGGCTTGACCTGCGCCGCAAGTTGGATACCGTCCGCTTATGACATTAGATACCGCATGGGTTCGCGCCCAATTCCCCGCCTTCTCCGAGCCGTCCTTGCAAGGGCAGGCTTTCTTTGAAAACGCAGGCGGGTCTTACACCTGCAAGCCGGTGATCGACCGGTTGTTCCGGTTCTACACGCAACGCAAGGTGCAGCCTTACGCGGATTACGAAGCCAGCCGTCTTGGCGGTCAGGAAATGGACGAGGCCCGCAGCCGTATGGCGGCGATCCTCGGTGTGGACAGTGACGAGTTGAGTTTCGGTCCCTCCACGACGCAAAATACCTATGTTCTGGCACAGGCCTTCGGGCAGATGCTGGAGCAAGGCGAGGCGATTGTCGTAACCAATCAGGACCACGAGGCCAACACCGGCCCGTGGCGCAGATTGGCCGATAGAGGCATAGAAATCCGAGAATGGTGTGTCGATCCCGAAACAGGGGCACTGGACCCTGCTGATTTGGAAAGCCTGCTGGATGAAAAGGTGCGCCTGGTCTGTTTCCCGCATTGCTCCAACGTGGTGGGGCAGATCAATCCGGTGGTCGAGATCACCGCACTGGCCCATGCGGCGGGAGCCTTTGTCTGTGTAGATGGTGTTTCCTATGCACCGCACGGTTTTGCGGATGTCGGCGGGTTGGGGCCGGATATCTATTTGTTTTCCGCTTACAAGACGTTTGGCCCGCATCAGGGCTTGATGGTGATCCGTCGGCCGTTGGGGCAATTGTTGCCCAATCAGGGACATGTGTTCAACGGCGATACGCTTTATAAACGGTTTACACCTGCGGGGCCGGATCATGCGCAGATTGCCGCTTCTGCGGGCATGGCCGATTACATTGACGCGCTCCATGCGCATCACTTTGAAGAGGAAACATCACCGGCCAAGCGTGCCGCAGCGGTACATGACCTGATGCGGGCGCATGAAACCACTCTTCTGCAACCCTTGCTGGATGCGGTGAAATCGCGCAACTCTGTGCGGCTTATTGGGCCGACTGACGCAACACAGCGTGCACCGACCGTGTCCCTTGCCCTGAACCGTTCTGGCAGGGCAGTCGCGGCAGAGCTGACGAAACACGGTGTCATGGCGGGCGGCGGGGATTTCTATGCCGGGCGGGCGTTGTCAGCGATGGGGGTGGATAAGAACAAGGGGGTCTTGAGGCTCAGCTTCACGCATTACACCACCAAATCAGAGATTGATCAGCTTTTGTCGGCACTTGACGCTGTTTTGTGAAACCATTCTCTTGACTATAACGTGTCTGCCCTAGCTCCTTTAAGAACAAAGGTAATACGGCGCAGACAATGACAGAAAAGACACCGATCCTGATGTGGTTCCGCCGTGACTTGCGGCTTAGCGACCATGCGGCGCTGTCGGCCGCCTGTGCATCGGGGCATCCGGTGATCCCGCTTTTCATCCATGACGATTTGGTTGGCAAACTGGGCGCCGCGCCAACGTGGCGTCTTGGCCTTGGCCTTGGCGCGCTATCCGAGGCCCTAGAAGCACAGCAGAGCCGTCTGATCCTGCGTCGGGGGGCCAGTGCCTTGTCGATCCTTCAGGATTTGATTGCGCAGACTGGTGCGCAGGCCGTCTATTGGTCGCGCCTCTACGATCCGCAAAGCGTTACACGGGACAAAGCGGTCAAGAAAACCCTGAAGGAACAGGGGATAGACGCACGTTCTTTCGGCGGGCATTTGATGTTTGAACCCTGGAGTGTGGAAACCAAGACCGGCGGGTATTACAAGGTATATACCCCGTTCTGGAACGCGGTGAAGAAAACCGGCGTGGATGTGCCGCGTTCGGCACCCAAAGCTGTTCAGGCCCCAAGGTTATGGCCGGACAGTGAGCTGTTGGATGACTGGAAAATGGGGGCGGCGATGAACCGCGGGGCGGATGTGGTGCGCCCGTTTGTACGCTTGGGACAGCAGGCCGCGCAGGAGCGGTTGGCCCGCTTCACGGCGGATATCATCGCTGGTTACAAAGATACCCGTAATCTGCCTGGGGTCGATGGCACCTCGAATCTTTCCGAAAACCTGGCCCTTGGCGAGATCAGCCCGCACCAATGTTGGCAGGCCGGCGAACGGGCGCTGGAGGAAGGAAAGCAAGGGGCGGAAACCTTTCTGAAAGAGCTGGTCTGGCGGGAATTTGCCTATCATCTGATGCACCACACGCCCCGTATCCTTAGCAGCAGCTGGCGCGAGGAATGGGATGGTTTTCCGTGGCAAACCGCCGATGACAGCGCCGAAGTTATGGCGTGGAAACAGGGCCGCACAGGGGTGCCTTTTGTAGATGCAGCCATGCGCGAACTTTATGTCACAGGCCGGATGCACAATCGGGCACGGATGATTGCAGCCAGCTATCTGACCAAACATCTGATGACGGACTGGCGCATCGGGATGGCCTGGTTCGAAGATACACTAATCGATTGGGATCCGGCGAGCAACGCAATGGGATGGCAATGGACGGCCGGGTCCGGCCCGGACGCGTCGCCCTTTTTTAGGGTGTTCAACCCCGAAACCCAACGCGATAAATTCGACCCCGATCGCGCCTATACGTCACGTTGGATCGCCGAAGCCCGTGGACACCCGCACCGCGATGCGCAGGCCTTTTTTGAGGCGGTGCCGCGCAGCTGGAACATGTCAGCTGACGCGTCTTACCCTGACCCCGTTGTACCGTTGGCCGAAGGGCGCGAACGTGCACTGCAGGCCTACAAGAACAGAAACTTTTAAATGTGATACAAGATGGTTCAAAGGGTGATGGCGCCCGAACCACACCACAGGGAGTGGCCATGATTTTAACAAGTACAGACGGGCAGGCGAACCTGCCAAGGTATTTTTCGCGGGTTTTCGGTATGGCGCAGGCGATGCGCAATGGTCGCGTGGATTTTGTGCTGCCTGACGGGCGGGTCTTCCGGGCGGAAGGGGCCAACCCGGGGTATGTGGCCGAATTGCATGTGCACAGCGCCGACCTGTTCGCCCGTTTGTTTCGTGAAGGGGATCTAGGGTTCTGTGATGCATATCTGGACGGAGATTGGTCTACGCCCGACCTGCAGGCTTTCATGGATTTGGTGCATCATGGCAATGAAAACATGTACGACGGATTTCCGGGCATGGGGCTGGTGCGCCGGTTCGAGCAGTTGCGATTCTGGTTGCAACGCAATTCCAAAACGCAGGCCCGAAAGAACATCAGCTATCACTACGATCTGGGCAATGATTTCTATGGTTTGTGGCTGGATGGTACGATGACCTATTCCTCGGCCTTGTTCGAACAGGACGCACAGCATTCGCTGGAGGCCGCACAAATCGCCAAATACAAAAGCATGGTCGACCAGATGGGCGTGAAAGCGGGCGATCATGTGCTTGAAATCGGCTGCGGGTGGGGCGGTTTTGCCGAATATGCCGCCAAGGAACGCGGCCTGAAGGTGACGGGGTTAACCATCAGTGAGGAGCAGTTTAACTATGCAATTCAGCGCATTGAAAATGCTGGACTTTCTGATGTTATTGATTTTAAACTTCAAGACTACCGTGATGAACGGGGTCATTACGATGGTATTGCCAGTATCGAAATGTTTGAAGCCGTAGGAGAGCAATACTGGCCTGCTTATTTCGACGCGGTCCGGGACCGGCTGAAGCCGGGCAAGCTGGCAACCTTGCAAATCATAACCGTCGATCACGCCCGCTGGACGGTCTATAAACGTGGTGTGGATTTTATACAAAAATATATATTTCCCGGTGGGATGCTGCCTTCTCCTAAAGTGTTACACGAGCAGATCGAGCGGGCAGGGCTGGTCGTTGATACCTCTATCGAGTTTGGCAAAAGCTATGACATCACGCTGCGGCGATGGCATGAAACCTTCAACGCCAAATGGGATCAGATCAAGGCATTGGGGTTTGATGAACGATTCCGGCGGATGTGGAATTTTTACCTCACTTCTTGCGCCGCGACATTTGACAGTGGAAATTGCGACGTAACACAGATTACCATACGCAAGCCCAGCTGATGGGTATGCAACAGGAGCACGATCATGCCTACCGCCGCGCGACTGGCCGCTGCTATCTGTATGGCTGTGGCCGCAATCGTCATATCGCTGATGGTCATGCCCTTGATGCCAGAAAGTACGGATTTCGGTAACTTCATTCCGGTGAACATCTGCATCGGTCTTGGTGTCGGTTGGGTGGCTATGGGGCCCCGGGCCGGGCGCGGCACAACGGCAGCTATCAATAACGGGCTGACCGGCATGTTTCTGTTGATGCTGTGGGGAATTGGCATACAGGCGATCAATGAAATGGTCCGGTTGGCGATGCGCAATCGTTACGATGGCCCCTTTGAAGCGATTGTGGCGGTTTTTCAGATCGGCGCCGAATACGCTATGATCGTCGCGACAGTGCCAATTGGCATTGCCCTGTTGGTGGCCACAGTCGTGTGTGGGTTGCTGGTTGAAGCAGCAGGCAGCAGGTGGCCTTAGGGTCATGAGAAACCTCTTCTTTTACGGTACTTTGCGGCACCTGCCTTTGTTAGAGGTGGTGCTGGGCCGTCGCTTTGACGGGACGGATGTGGCCGAAGCCACATTGCGAGACTACCGTGTCAGTGCGGTGGCTGAAGGGCCGTTTCCGATGATCGAACCATGGCGCGGTGACAGTGCCACGGGGATTCTGGTGTGTGGACTGACCTCGCATGATATAGCACGGCTGGATTTCTATGAGGGTAGCTTTGCCTATGACCTGTGCGAGGTTACGCTGGCGCAGGGGCAGCGGGCAGAGGTCTATGTGCCGCATCCGGGTCTGTGGACGCCGGACGGGCCCTGGTCACTGGAAGAATGGACAAGGCGGTCTGGCCAGATGAGCGTCATCGCCGCGCGTGAGGTTATGAGCTATCTCGGTGAACGGGACCGCGATACGGTGGCGGCGATGTTTCCGGTGATCCGGGCAAGAGCCGCCTCGCAAATGCGTGCGGCGCAATCCTTGCACGGCAGCGACTGCTTTCACGGGCGCATCGAAATCGAGGCGCGTTCACGGCCCTATTCCGAATTTTACGCGCTTGACGATCTGAAGCTGCGACATGCACGATTTGACGGCACGATGTCGGAAACACTGGACCGGGCGGTTCTGGTGGGGTCGGATGCGGCCCTTGTGTTGCCTTATGATCCGGTCCGTGACCGGGTTCTTCTGGTCGAACAGGTGCGCTTGGGGCCGATAGGACGCGGCGATCGTACGCAATGGCAGCTTGAACCCATTGCGGGCCGCATTGATCCCGGCGAAACACCCGAAGAGGCCGTCCGCCGCGAGGCGATAGAGGAAGCGGGGCTGCGCCTTGGCCGTTTGGAGAAGGTTGCCGAAGCCTACCCATCACCCGGCACCTCAAGCGAATTTTACTATATATATCTTGGACTTGCAGATTTGCCGGATGCTGTTTCCGGGGCCGGTGGATTGGCGCACGAAAACGAGGATATCCGGTCGCATTTGATGTCGTTTGACGATTTGATGGCACGTACGGAGCGGTTTGATCTGGGCAATGCGCCGCTGGTGCTGGGGGTTTATTATTTGGCCCGCCACAGGGACCGCTTGAGGTCCGAGGGGGCGGGGGATAGACCTGAAGACGAATAACCGAAACTCAGGGGGGCACCCATGCACGTCGCATCTGATCTGGCCAAGGCCATTGGCAAAACTCCACTTATCAAACTGCGCGGGCCGTCCGAGGCGACGGGATGCGAAATCTTGGGCAAAGCCGAGTTCATGAACCCAGGCCAGTCGGTCAAGGACCGCGCCGCCTTGTTCATCATTCAGGATGCGATTGCCAAGGGCACGCTGAAACCGGGCGGCACCATTGTCGAGGGTACAGCGGGCAACACGGGCATTGGTCTGGCGCTGGTCGGATCGTCGATGGGGTTCAAGACCGTCATCGTGATTCCTGAAACGCAATCCGAAGAAAAGAAAGACATGCTGCGGCTTGCCGGTGCTGAACTGGTGCAGGTGCCTGCCGCACCCTACCGCAACCCCAACAATTTTATCCGCTATTCCGAACGGCTGGCGCATGCACTGGCACGTACGACGAATGAGGGGGTGATCTGGGCCAACCAGTTTGACAACGTGGCAAACCGCCAAGCTCATATCGAGACCACCGGCCCTGAAATCTGGGAACAGACCGACGGCAAGGTGGACGGTTTCTGCTGTGCGGTTGGATCCGGAGGAACCTTGGCAGGCATTGCCCATGTCTTGCAGCCCAAAGGGGTAAAGATTGCTCTGGCCGATCCGGACGGCGCGGCGCTGCACAGCTATTACACCACCGGAGAGCTGGCCTCGGAAGGGGGCTCGATCGCCGAAGGGATCGGGCAGGTGCGCATCACCAAGAACCTTGAAGGGTTGAAACCCGATTTCAGCTATAACATCCCCGATGCCGAAGCCTTGCCCGTTGTGTTTGACCTCTTGCAGCACGAGGGGCTGTGTCTGGGCGCATCTTCGGGTGTGAACGTGGCAGGTGCCATGCGGCTGGCCCGCGAACTGGGCCCGGGGCACAGGATCGTGACAATCCTGTGCGACTTCGGCACCCGCTATCAGTCGAAACTGTTCAATCCGACATTCCTGCGGGAAAAAGGCCTCCCGGTGCCAAGCTGGCTTGACCGCGATCCTGTGGTCTTGCCCGAGGTTTTTGAAGACTTGTGATGCCGGCGCTGCTCCGAGTTATATCGCTTGCCTTTCTGGCACTGTGGTTCAGCCTGTCGGCGCTGGCCGCGCAGGAGCTAAGCACCGAGGACTTTGCCAGTTGGGAAGTCCTGGCCAAGCGCGCCGAGCAAAGCGTGGATGCCGCGCGCGCTTCGGATTCCGCCTTTGAGGTGCTGCGCGGGGATCTGGCGGATTTTCGTGCCCGGTTTGACAATGCGCGCGGCGCAAACAACGCGCGCATTTCGACGCTGCGCAAACAAATCGCCGCCCTGGGCCAGCAGCCCGAAGGCGAAGGCGCCGCGCCGGAATCGGTGGATGTGACGGCCAAGCGGGCGGATCTGAATGATCAACTGAACACGCTGCTGTTGCCAGTGCAAAGGGCCGAGGCGGCCTATGTACGGGCAAATCATCTGGTCGGCGAGATTGATCAGATCCTGCGCGACCGTCAGGCGCGGCAGCTGCTGTCACTTTCGCCCTCGCCGCTGAACCCGGTGCATTGGAAACCGGCGGCGGGTGATTGCCTGGATGCGCTTTGGGGGATCTGGAACGAGAACCCCAGAACCGTCCAGGCCCGCAGCCTGCAAGAATTGCGCACAACCGGGCCGGTTGTTCTGCTTTTGCTGGTGCTGGGCGGGGTGCTGATCCTGCGCGGGCGGGCCTGGGCGCGGGCGATTGTCGGGCAGCTGCGCAAATATGGCGAGCGGGGCATTGGCCTTTGGGGGTTTGTGCTGTCGCTGCTGCGGATCATCCTGCCCTTTATTGGCATGCTGCTTTTGGCACTGGCCGCCATTTCCACCCAGCTTTTCGGCACCAAGGGCCATGAGATCCTGCTGAGCCTGGCGCTGATGGGTGGGATCCTGATGGCGGTGCGCTGGGTGTCTGAGCGGGTGTTCTCGGCCGATCAGGAAGAGGCGCTGATTGCGCTGCCCGAGGACCAGCGCAGCAAGATGCGTTTTTACGTGGCGATGATCACAACGATGATCATGATGGGCGAGCTGGTGCTGCTGGTCTTTGAGATCGGCACCTATCCCGAAGCCAGCGAAAATGTGCTGATCTTCCCCTTCCTGCTGGTCTCCAGCCTGTCGCTTTATCGGATTGGCGGCATGATGCGCGGGTATGAGGAATGGACCCAGACCGGCGAGGAAGAGCCGCGCGCCACCTCAATGAGCCGAGTTGTGCGCTGGCTGGGCACCGGTGCGCGGGTGGTGGGCGCGCTGTCGCCGCTGCTGATGGCGGCGGGGTATTTCAACGCGGCTGAGGCGCTGCTGCCGCCCTATATCGTCACGCTGGTGCTGCTGGGTCTGGTTTTGGTGCTGCAGCGGTTCCTGGCCGATGTTTATGGCGCAATCACCGGCCAGGGCAGCGCGGCGCGCGAGGCGCTGTTGCCGGTACTGATGGGCATGGTCCTGCTAATCCTGGTGGCGCCATTTCTGGCGCTGGCTTGGGGCGCGCGGGTCACTGACCTGACCGAGCTTTGGGATACCATCGGGCGCGGTTTTGCCATTGGCGATACGCGCATTTCACCGTCGGATTTTCTGGTCTTCGCGATCATCTTTGTCATTGGCTATATCCTGACCCGGCTGGTGCAATCGGCGCTGCGCAACAATGTGCTGCCCAAGACCAGGATCGACATCGGCGGGCAGAATGCGATTGTCTCGGGGCTGGGCTATGTCGGGATCTTTTTGGCGGCGCTGGCGGCAATTACCGGCGCGGGCATTGACCTCAGCTCTCTTGCCATTGTTGCCGGCGCGCTGTCCGTGGGTATTGGTTTCGGGCTGCAAAACATCGTCAGCAATTTTGTATCCGGCATCATTCTTCTGATTGAACGGCCCATTTCCGAAGGCGACTGGATCGAGGTAGGCGGCCAGATGGGCTATGTGCGCGATATCTCCGTGCGCTCGACCCGGATCGAAACTTTCGACAAGACGGATGTTATTGTGCCGAATGCCGATCTGGTCAGCGGCACAGTTACCAATTTTACCCGTGGCAATACAGTGGGGCGCGTCATTGTGCCGGTAGGCGTGGCTTATGGTACCGACACCAGACAGGTCGAAGGTATCCTGCGCGAGATCGCAGAGGCACATCCGATGGTCCTGCTGACCCCGCCGCCTTCTGTGTTGTTGTTGAATTTCGGCGCGGATGCTTTGGAGTTTGAAGTGCGCTGCGTCTTGCGTGACGTGAACTTCATGATGGTCGTCAAGAACGACATCAACCATGAAATCGTTGCCCGTTTTACAGCAGCAGGTATTGAAATTCCCTTTGCCCAACGTGATGTCTGGCTGCGCAACCCCGAGGTCCTGCGTCACGATGCGCATGTGCCAACAGAGGTGACTGCGCCAAAAGGAGCCAAGACATGACGCGCATGTTGTTTCGCGAAGACAGTTACCGGCGTGAGGCCCCAGCCGTGGTTCAGGATATCACGCCTGAAGGGGGGATCGTGTTGAATGAAACCTTGTTCTATCCAACCGGCGGGGGGCAACCGGGTGATTCAGGCTGGATCAGTTGGGATGGCCAGCGCATGCCGATTGCCACCACCGTAAAAGGCGAGGGGGAGGCAATTGTGTTGGTTCCCGCCGAAGCCTCTGCTTTACCGCCCTTAGGGGCGCATGTGACGCATGAACTGGATTGGGACAGGCGTCACAAACACATGCGTGTGCACACCGCGCTTCATCTTTTGTCCGTGGTCATGCCGTTTGCCGTGACCGGAGGGCAGATTTCTGCCACCCATGGACGGCTTGATTTCGATATGCCCGACGCGCCACATGATCGCGACGAGATCGAAGAAGCGTTGAACGAACTTGTCGATCTGGATGCACGGGTCAGCCAGGGCTGGATGACCCAGGCGGAACTGGAAGCAAACCTGCATCTGGTCAAGACGATGGCGGTCAGGCCGCCGAAAGGCGTCGGAGATGTGCGCCTTATTCGCATTGGCGAAGATGATGGCTGGATTGATCTGCAGCCCTGCGGGGGCACCCACGTGGCACGCACCGGTGAAATCGGCGCATTGCGTCTGGGGAAAATGGAAAAGAAGGGCCGTATGAACCGCCGCGTTTATCTGCATTTGGACAGTTAAAACCTGCGTTTGGGCGAATGCACCGAAGGGTGCGTTTTCGCTCTTGCAAAGGGGGGGGCGGTCATACTAAACCCCGCCCAATGGATCGGTGGCCGAGTGGTCGAAGGCGCACGCCTGGAAAGTGTGTAGGCGAGAGATCGTCTCCAGGGTTCGAATCCCTGTCGATCCGCCATTACCCCCTTTTCGTACATTTCATCTGATTTAGTGAAGTTGCTTTGACGCCTGTTTTATATGGCTAGAATGGCTGTTTGACGTTTCGTTGGCTTTTACTCGATTACATCGGTATACTTTCCTTGTGTGGTATCAATGGTGGTATTTCGGATGGCGGCGCTAGGCGGCAAACTGACAAAGAAGCTGGTCGAGAATCTAGGGGCAGGGCGTCACGGTGACGGCGCGGGCCTATATCTGGTGGTCGATCCCTCTGGGGCGCGGCGCTGGATTGTGCGAGTGACCGTAAAGGGCCAAAAGAACCGCAAGGGCGCGCCGCTGCGTACCGACTTCGGATTAGGTGGCGCGGACATCGTCACGCTTAATCAAGCACGAGAGCGGGCGCTTGAATATCGCAGGATGGCCAAGACAGGTCTGAACCCGCGTTTCAACGCACAGCGCGAAATCCCGACGTTTGAAGAAATCAGCCGCCAAGTTCACATCGACCGTCTGCCGACATGGAAAAACCCCAAGCACGGCCAGCAATGGCTCAACACCTTGCGGGATTACGCTTTCCCCAAGATTGGCCGGATGCCGATTGATAGCATTGGCCAGCCTGAAATCTTGATGTGCCTGTCGCCTATCTGGACGGACAAGCACGAAACGGCCAAGCGATTGTCGCAACGTATCAAGACTGTGCTGGACGTGGCCAAGTCTAAAGGCTTTCGCTCTGGTGAAAACCCTGTGACCGCGATCCGCGAGGCCAAGGTATTGCCGACCGTCAAAGCCAAGGTGCAGCACCATGACGCGATGCCGTGGCGCGATGTGCCAGCGTTCTATGCGGAACTGGACGGGCGCAGCGCGACGGCGGCTAAGGCGCTGCAATTCACAATCTTGACGGCCAGCCGCACCTCTGAGGTGCTGGACATGACGTGGCCAGAAGTTGATTTTGAAACACGCCTCTGGACTGTGCCAGCCGCTCGGATGAAAGGCGGCAAGGAACACCGCGTCCCACTCACAGACGAAATGCTGGCGATACTGGAGCCATTGAAGGCGATGGCGTCGGATTACGTCTTTGAGGGGCAGAAGCGACACAAGCCGTTGTCCAATATGTCGATGCTGATGTTGTTGCGGCGTATGGGGCGCGATGGCTTCACCGTGCATGGGTTTCGCAGTTCGTTCAGGGATTGGGCCTCAGAGGCCGCAAACGCACCACGTGAGTTGGCAGAGGCGGCGCTGGCGCACCAAGTTGGTTCTGATGTTGAACGGGCCTATGCGCGTTCTGATTTGTTGGAGCGCAGGCGTTTGCTTAATGCTGATTGGTCGAGTTTCTTGCGGAACTCGAAATGAAGGTTTTAGGGTCTGACTATGTTTGCGCCTGAAGGATATATTAACTTTAGTACGATGGTCCAATTCCTTAGTGATTGGGCGCACAGAATATATCTAGCCCACCTAATTGAGGATGAAGGCGGGGACCCCAAGAGGGTGTTTTCCGAGAAAAATTTGGACAAAGATGCTTACTCAATGTTGTCTCAACTGAGGCATGTCAGGCTAAAACAGACGGCTCCAGATCTTACACCTTCCAAAGATGACAAGGATTGGTCACGTCATCTACGGATGATAAGGGATGACGCGTTTTATGTCGGTATCATATATTATTGCCTTTTATCAAAGGCACTTCTTTCACTTGAAACACTTATTGCGTCGTCAGACGGAAAAGTTATGCAACCAGATGAAGCTATTTTCTTGCACATGGATAGACTTGATTGGGTCTATCCAAGTTGGCCGCTCAGAGAGACGACCGAATTTGCAACAATCATAGAATACTACGACGCGGGAAAGTTCAATATTCACAGTTTATCAGAACGGTTCTGTTTTCTAGACGTTTCTTTAGGGATAATTGGACTAAAGAATAATTCACTAGTAGGATTTCAAAGGTGCTCGCATCACTATGATGACAGACATTCGAAGCGATATGTAAAAGCGCATGTTGAACCGTTTATTGCGTGCTCAGTGGTCTGGAGCGAAGAAGACTTCCCAGATGATTTTGCAGCATTTCTAGAGAATATTGGTGCCTTGCCAGAACGTTGGGATGCCCCTCAGGCTTCAGGTTCCAGTTCGGCTGGACGCCGACCGAATGTAAAACGGGGAGCGAAGCCAACTGGTGCGAAAGAAGAGTTTTTCCGCCTGTACCCTGACGGCAAGCCAGACGAATTGAGCGCTGATGCTATCGCAGCAGAGTTGACAGAAGCTGGATTTCCTATTTCAGGACGTCAAATTTTGAACTACGCGAAGGAAATAAAGAGCAAATAGTTCCGTCCAATTTCTTCCACGGCTATGCCTTTCTGGATTGCTGATACAGAGGCATTGTAAGTCATCGAAACCAACCCAAAGGGTACATACGATGGCAAATATTTATGACGACGACCGAATCTATTTTTCGGAAGACCCCGAGCTTGAAGTTATCGGAAGTCGCGAAAAACGCGCGCAATGGCGGCACCGAAATACAGGGCCAGCCTTTGTGCGCATTGGGAGGCGCATCGGATATTTCGGCTCTGACCTGAACGCCTACCTGAACGCACAGCGCGTCGATCCCAACGCAGAGGCCGCATAATGAAAAACCCCAACTCCGCACGCGGGGTTAGGGCTTTTCGGATGACATCAACTGCCACCGTGACAAGTCCAGTTGATGCCACAAGATGCCCCTATCCTGCAACACAAATTGAACGTCGGTTTCGCTGGTGCGGACAAAGTAACTCCGTTCAACCTCTGACACTTCGCAAAGGATGCATCGACTATGTCTGACAACTGGCACAGCAAACCCACACAAGTTTTTTGGGCCTGCAAGGCTCTGGCGCAGGGTCGCACGATTAACCACATGGACGAGATTGGCGAACGGCGTGGATGGCGACTTGGCGCTATTATCCACAATCTGCGCCGCAACTATCACTGGCCGATTGAGACAGAGTACAAAGGGCCGGAACGCATCGCGCACTATCGCTTGTCGAAACGCACCGATTGGCGCGCTTTAGAGTTTCCGCGTTCTGCTATGTCTGTCCCGCAATTCCTGAATGCAGGAAAAGAGATAGGGCAGGGCGGCGCGTCTGATGTCGATGGTGGTCCCGACAATGGGTAAGAGCAAGAGGACAGCGGAGGGGCAGTATTTGCCCCTCCCTTACACGCAACTGAAAAGCGATGCTTGGCGCAGCTTGTCCGGGCCTGCGGTTCGGCTCTGGCTGGAGATTCACACGCGATACAACGGCGGCAACAACGGTGCTCTGACGCTTTCCTATGCAGAGGCGGGCGAGTTGCTTGGCATGGGCAAGGCGACTGTGCAACGGGCCTACGCGGAGCTTGTGACCAAGGGCTTTCTGGTGCTGGAGCGGGAAGGTAATTGGTACAGCAGGCGCGCCCATGAATGGCGGCTCACGACGAAGTCGATGCAGAGGGGCAGGGGCAAGGCTCCGGCGACGCAAGATTGGCGTAGTTATCGGGCACCAAAAGCAAAACGCGGTTCTGAAATGGAACCGTCGCACCTTGCACTGGTACCGCCTGAGAACCCAAGGGCCGCGCTTGGTTCCAACGTAGAACCCGTCAGGGCAAAAATGCGGGGTTCGTAGGGTTCTGGAACGGAACACTAATAGTAACCACTCCCATGCAAGGGGAAGGCAAGCGATGGTGGTACAAGCAAGCCCCGATGTGTCGCTGATGATAACCTGTAGGAGGGGGGTGGGAAGAACTCTGACGGCAGTAGGATCGGGACCGGATTGAGGCGATCAAAGCGCGCATCCACAATTTGGGCATTTCATAGAAGGGACTTTAGATGACTAAGACGGCGAAAACCAAACCGGAGGGCAAGACGTTGCGCGCCTATCCCAAGCTGAAAAAGACAGGAGATGAAACCTACACCGCAGAAGTACCGGACGGGATGCGGCTTGAAGAATTGATGGGGATGCAAACCGCCGATGCCGCCAAGGGCGTCTATCTGACTGCATTGGGCGCGCTTGGTAAATCATCGGAGAAATGCGGTTCACTCGCATCTGCGATGTTTGCAGAGCTAGAGCCTCAGGACGCGATTGAAGCGATGTTGATTGCCCAGATGACAGCGACCCATGTGATGATGGCCCATATCTCAGAGAAGCTAACCTACCAGTCGTCCTATCAAATTCGTGAAAGCTATGAGCGATCCATGACACGGTTGAGCCGCACCTATCTTGCGCAGATGGATGCGTTGAAAAGGTACCGTGCCAAGGCGCAGCAATTGGTGCGTGTCGAGCGGGTGACAGTGAACGAAGGCGGGCAAGCGATTGTTGGCGATGTCAGCCACACTGGGGGGCGCTGATGATGAAAAGCGACGATAACCCCATAGACCCTGTCCAAAGACTCAGAAACGCGCCCAGATGCTCTGCGAAGGCGAAATCCACTGGCGTCAGATGCCAATGCCCTTCTAAGCAAGGTTGGAACGTCTGCCGCCTTCACGGCGCTGGAGGTGGCGCGCCACGGGGGCAAGCGCATCCAAACTTTCGGCACGGTTTGAGAACAATCCAGCTAAGAGAAAGTCGACTAATGTCCGATCTGTTTCGACGGGCCTTAACTCGTTGGTCAGCTGAGTTTCTTGATTGACTCTTGAGATTCATTTTGCATTTCCGACGGACCAAGTTATCCTAAAATCCAATCAACACATAGCGACGGGTTATTCATTGAAATGGTTAACGAAGTGAAATCCTTTTTGTTATTTGTCGTCTTATTTTTGGTTTCTTTCACTTCGGCAGGACTTGCAGAGGACGATGTTGTTACGTGGAAACCCGACGTCAACGGGTGGGAAATATTGGTAGATCGCACCATCGGCAACGGTTGCTTCATGTACACGAAGTACGAAAAGGGCACCTATCTACGTATGCAGTTTAACCCAACCTCTGGCGATGCAGAGTTTATCATTGGTGACACTAAGTGGCGATCGCTGGAGAAAGGGAAACTCTATCCTATGTCCGTGCAGTTCGGGAACCTTGGACCGTGGACTGGGAATGGGCGGGGCTTTTTCTTTGGCGAGGGTGCCCCATCACTGATACTGAGCATACCTTTTAAGGAAGATCGGGCATCAAATTTTATTGACGAGTTCATGAAGATGACGTCAGTGAAGGTGAAATACGAGGACAGGCAAATTGCACATTTATCTTTGAGGGGTACCTATGGTGCCATGGAAGAGGTGTTTTCGTGTCAAAGGGCTATGTTTAGCACGTCAGATGGCGGAGATCCTTTCTCTTCGAATGGGGCGGGTAGTGTTGATCCTTTTGAATGAGGTCCGATGGCGAACCTTCTAAAACATCCACAGGGATTATTGATGGATTTTCAGCCATGGCACAGGATAACGGCGTGGGGTATGAAATGTGGTATTTTGCTTGGTGATTTTAATTAAATATTAACTAAATCATGGCGTTGCGGTGATTTTAAAGCGGACTGTCGATCCGCCACTTGCCCTTGAGAAACTGTTCTCCCGATCCAGCCGCAGCCGGATTTTTCCGTTGTTTCATAGGGTTATGCGGGAGGGGCTGTACACCGTCACTTGTGACCAGACGCGTGAAAGCCTTCTCTTCAGCGCAACTTTCTCTCGACCTGTTAACCGCGGCTGTTTCGGTGAACAGCTTTAATGCATTGCTTTTGCGATCTTTTGTCGACTGGTAACTTTAGGTGATTTTGCAAGTTCATCTCGCTACCGGGCGGAACCGAGTTCGAACGTTTCCGGAGTTGCGACACGTGAGTAGTAAGTGATGCCGATGTCTGAATCCTGAGAAAGCGCTCTTGTTCCCAGATATTCAACCTGTAGCTTAAGCATCGTTGAGGATCATGGAGTTACAGAGTGAGATACATCGATACTGGAGCGCGAAACGCGACGCACGCCCTAGGCGATTGGATGGCCAGCCTAAAGCCCGAGGATATCAGGCATCTAAGGTGGCAGTCTGGATACTTCGGCTCAGATGGCTTGGCACCCATGCTGCCGCTTATTCAGAGGCTGGCATCACAGGGTTTGCCAATCAGCTGCGTTTTGGGTTCAAATGGTGGAGAAACTGGCCAGAAAGATATTGAAGTCTTGGTGGACCTAATTGGGTGCCCTAGAGCAGATGCAAGAATTGGCATTCTCAGTTACACAAGCGGCTTATTTCATCCGAAAGTGTATCATGTTACCCGCCAAGACGGCAGTCGGACGGCATATGTCGGTTCCGCCAATCTGACTTTGGCCGGCGTCACAGGACTAAATGTCGAAGCCGGTGTGATCTTAGACACGCATGACGGAGATCCTGTCCCGCCACTGGATGAAATTTCCGCGTCTATCGATTCTTGGTTTGATGGAACTCGGCCAAACGTGGAAACAGTTCGAAGCTTAACGGATATTCCGCCACTAGTTGCCAAAGGAGTACTGGGGGTTCCTCCTGCACCTCGTCAACCGCGTCCTGCGTCTAGTGGCTCGGGTGGCGGCGCAGCAGGGATCGGCCTTAAGCCCCTGGTAAAGTTTCCGCCTTTGCCAAGTAAATCGACTGCTACTGCCCCGGGTTCGCCAGCAACGCCGGTCTCAACAAAAAGCCCAGGGACCGCTCCGGCCGCCCCGGTGGCTCCTGCGGCAGTTGCATTGCCTTCGGCTCCGTTGAGTCCTTTTCCGCCCTATATACTGTTCGCACCAGGAGCAGTGGCGCCAACATCAGGTACTGCCGCCCTGACAGGCTCCACACTACCGGGGGGTGCAACTGGTTTGGTCGTTCGCTTGAACAAGGATAGCGCCCGACATTTTTCTGGAGGGACCGGGACTGCAAACATAAGCGTTCCAGTGGCGTCAATTGGAACTGTAAGGTTTGGGGTGTTCCAGGGGAAATATCAGCGACCGCGCGCTGAATTTGGCCTGCGGATGCGGTTTGTCTCAGGTTCAGGAAGTCAGATAGCACAACCCGGCACCACAAATGTAATGGTCTATGGATACGCGCCTGGAGAGTCGGGTCATGGCGATGTGCGCATGGTTAGAGGTGGTCCTAGTTTTTCGACCAGTTTGCAGCCTTGTTAAGATGGATCAGGGTTTCATTTAGGCTGCCAATCTCATTGGTTCTGTTTTGCTGACATAGGCCTCATCGGGGGTCAATATGCCGT
>JBARCL010000190.1:0-22739 GCA_049794055.1 Sulfitobacter sp. | reverse complement strand
ACCATGTGGCGGGACGTCTCTGGAGTACAATCCTGAGGTGAAATATCACCGGTGACCGGTCTGCGCCTCCGTACTGATACGGAGGCGAGACTCATTCGACACTGATTGAGCCGCATTTCGCAGCCCTTAAAGTTCTACCCACCGCGACACATAAGCGCGGATAAAAAAACAATAGGGAAACAAAAATGACCAAAGACGAAATTGAAAAACGCCGCGCGTTGGCTGGACGATCACCGTCTGCTTGGGCTCCTGATCCGTCACGCCGGAATGTATTAAAGGGCATGGGAGCAACCGCACTGGCCGCTGGTCTTGGCGGGTTAGGTGCCAGCCAAGCACGTGCCGCGACCTCAATGAACTACATGTGCTGGGAAGGCTACAATGATCCACGCATCGTCGCGCCTTTTGAGGCTGAACATGACCTGACGCTTAACTTCGACTTGATCGTGGATAGCCCGGGTGGGTTTGCAAAACTGGCCGCCGGCGGGCATCGCGATTTCGACGTGGTGTCTACAGATAGTCCTTGGGTACAACGCATGGGGCCTGCCGATCTTTGCGAATTCATCGATCCTGCCGAATTTAAAGACGTCTACGACAAGTTCTATCCGCAGTTTCAACCACCGTTTGAGCCTTTGCAGTTCAATGGCAAGACAACCGGTTTGCCCACACGTTGGGGCTGGGTTGGGCCGTGCGTAAACACCGACACCAGCGATCCTGATGAATGGCGCAGCTGGGATGCCGCGTTTGACAGCCGGAACAAGGACAAGATCGGGATCATGGACTGGGGCGATTGGCCGATTATGCCAATGGCGCTACATGCAGGTGTCGACCCCTATCAGGAACTGGGCAAAGCGGAGTTGGACGAAATCCGAAAGGTCCTGCGCGCATTGTTTGCAAACTCACGTGCGCTTTTCTCTGACCTTAGCCTGTCGCAAAAAGCGCTTTTGGACGGGTCCGTTAAGACGCTTGTTGGCACCGGCACCTATTCCACATCTGGTCTGCGTAAAGCGGGCTATGACAATATCGTTGCCGTCGTCCCCGAAGCGTCTGGTGGCATAAAAAAGGGGATCATCTGGCTTGAGGCCACCGCGATCGTCAAGACACCAGCCGATGTTGAGCTGTCTAAAGCGATGTTGCGTCACGTGACCGATGACGAAGCCGCCTATGCGTTGACCTTGAATGATTTCACATCCAATCCGTCGCCGAATAAAGACGTCGAAGCCCTGTACACAGCAGAAGAGCGTTCTGTGCTGCAACTCGATTATGTAGATACGGTTTGGGAAAATTCTGTGCTGCACAATGTGGCGCCCAACATCGATGATATGCTGGTCATTTGGCAAGAAGAACTCGCCAACGCCAACTAACCCTACACATCAAAGACGGATGGTTCTGCCGCCTTGTAGCGGCAGGATTACTCCTGCGTGAGAGGAACACACGTGTCTGCTGAAAATTCGACGAAGAAAATTTGCACCATTGACGGCGTCATCAAGAACTACGGGAACTTCAGGGCGCTGCATGGCATCAACCTGACCGTAGAGGAAGGCGAATTCATTGCTCTTGTTGGCCCATCCGGAAGCGGCAAATCCACACTGTTACAGGTGATTTCCGGTTTTGAGGCGGCAACTGAAGGCACGCTGACGATTGATGGCGAAGACATGACAAATGTGGCGCCAGCAGACCGGCCCACTTCGATGGTATTCCAAAAGCTTGCCCTGTTCCCCCATAAAACCATCGCGGAAAACATCGGCTTTCCACTAAAGCTGCGTAAGGTGGCAAAGCCCGAGATTGAACGACGCACGCTTGAGATAATCGCACTGATGGAGCTTAAGCCGGAATACCTCACCCGATACCCGGCGCAATTATCAGGGGGCGAACAGCAACGTGTGGCGCTGGCCCGCTCGATGATCTCGCACCCGAAACTGCTTTTGCTTGATGAGCCGCTGAGTGCCCTGGACGTCAAGTTGAAGAAGGTACTGCAAGCTGAACTGAAACGACTGCATCGCAGCCTTGGTGTGACATTTATTCATGTCACCCATGATCTGGAAGAGGCGATGATGCTGGCTGACCATATTTGCGTGATGAAAGACGGGCTGTTGCTGCAAGTCGGCTCGCCCGACGACATATACTACCGCCCGACCCATAAATTCGTCGCTGAATTCATCGGCCAGACAAACCTGTTTCCCGCCACCTTCGAAAGTGGAACGTACACCGTTGACGGGATCGCTGGGGTGGCGGGCCATTCAAGTTTTGGACCAGAGCTGCCAAGGACCCGGAATGCTTATCTGATGGTTCGCCCCGAGTTTGTGCATCTTGTGGGGGCCGATGAAAATCTGGACGTCACACTTGATGTCATCATTTCCGAAACGTTCAATCGTGGATCTACCACGCAGGTCAAAGCGGTCACGAAGATCGGCGGCTACGTGATGACTCTGGAAATCCAGGGCCACATCGATGAACGCATTGTGGTGGGTGCCGAAATCCAGGTCGGTTGGCGCGATGCGGATACCCATCTGTTCGAACGTACATCCTCAAACGATCGGGCCGCCGCATGAGCCATTCCCTAGAACCCAGCCGTATGATGGTGGCGCTGCACGCCATGCCAAGCGTGTTGCTACAATCCGCCTTCTTTGTTGTTCCGCTGTGCATGACCATCGCCCTGTCGTTTCAAGAAACTGAATACTATCAGGTGCAGTGGGTCTGGACGCTGGAGACGTGGTCCGAAGTTTTTACAACAGGTTACTTCTGGTCAATCATCTGGAATACCATCCTGATGGCCTTTGCCTGTGTGTTCCTCTGCGCTGTAATCGGGTTTCCGATAGCCTATGCTTTGGTCACACGGTTCAAAAAATGGCAAACGACGATCAAAATCCTTCTGGTTTTTGCGTTCCTTACCGACGCAGTTCTCAAGACATTCGGTTGGGTTGTCTTCTTGGATCAAACCGGCCCTGCGAATTTCATGCTGAATTTTCTGGGTCTGCCTGATCTGCCGGATTGGGTTTTGTATTCCAAGTTCTCGGCGCTTCTTGGCATGGTCTATACTCTTTTGCCGTTTTCGATCTTCACGATATTTCTGTCCGTCGACATGATTGATCGAAACCTGCTGCGCGCTGCCTATGACTGTGGGGCTGGAAAATTCCGCGCCTTTTGGGAGGTCACTTTACCGCTGTGCAAAAACGGTTTGATGGCAGGTGCCTTGTTGGTTTTTGTTTTGTCCCTTGGATCGTTCCTTGAACCCAAGGTATTGGGCGGGGGCAAAAACCCGATGGCCGCCGAACTTATCCGGCAGACCTTTGAAACACGTATCAACTGGCCACTTGGGTCTGCGCTCACCATCGTCGTAATTGCGATTACCGTCTTTACAATCCTTCTTGCCTCGCGGCTTTTGGACATTCGTCAAAAGGGACAGCCATGAAACAGACCTTAGAAGCACGCTTCATTAACGCTGGACTGATCGGATCTGTTCTTGCGGTACTGATTTTTTTCTACATCCCGATTTTCACACTGATCTTGTTCTCATTCAAAGAAGGCCGGTTCCTGAATCTGCCCTTTGATGGCTGGTCGTTGGGTTGGTACTATGAATTGTTCACCAACCGCGCTGTCCGTGACGCAACACTAAACTCCCTGATCATCGCGGTCGCTTCGATGTTGATCTCAACCGCGATCGGACTGGGTGCCGCGCAATCACTGGTACGGTTCGATTTCCGGGGCAAGACCCTGTTCCAGATCTTCGCAATGGCGCCCTTCGTCTTTCCGCAGTTGTTGCTGGGCGTTGTTCTGCTTTTGTGGTTCTCTGTCTTGGGCAACACGTTTGATTTCTCCAACAACCTGATCACCGCAATCATCGGTCACTGTGTTTATCTCGTGCCTTTTACCACGATCATCATTTCGGTTCAGGCTGCTACTTTTGATCCGACATTGGAACAGGCCGCACAGGATTTTGGCGCAACCCCATGGGAGGTTTTTCGCGAGGTGACCTTTCCAATCCTCTGGCCTGGTATCTTTTCCGCGTCGATTTTCGCATTCTTGCTGTCATGGGGAAATTTCTACATTACCTACAGCCTGTCAGGCACTGAGCGATCACTGCCGACCTTTGTTTTCTCTGGGATGGCTTTGGGATCGACACCGCTCTATCCTGCTTTGGCAACGGTAACTTTTGCCGCCGGGCTTTTGTTGATCGTTGTTGCCGAAAGTCTGCGCCGCCGCGCGTTGGCACGAACCCAGGCAGTGACGCACAATTAGGACAGGTCAATGAAAAACGATGGCCAATGCCGTGATACGTCGCCTTTGTAAATCTGTTTTGGCTCTGTGTGCGTTCATGTTCCTTTGGGTGCATGCGGCACAGGCCCAAAGCGTTGTCTTACCAGATGACTTCTACGACCCCCAACTTTTGGCATTCGATTCGTGGATGGTCTATGTGGGCGAGGAACCAAACCCGAAACTGGATGATCTCGATGATACGCAGTGGCGTGACATATCTGGGAAACTGGTTAGCGCGTCGCAAAACCAGATCACCTGGTATCGCATCGATTTTACCGTCGGCTGGCATTTTCGGTCCCGCGATATCGGCGTTTACCTGGGCTCGCTGGAACAGGCCCACGAAGTTTATCTCAACGGTCGGTTGATAGGCGCCGAAGGACGGATGTCACCTTACGCCATAGATGCCGCAGGAAAACCTTCGCTGGCCGAATTGCCCCAACTTGGCATGTGGTACAGCTTTATGAATCTCACCCGCAGCAATTCGCTTGTGGTCGCGGTTGAAGGTCTGACCGAACCGTCAAGCTTTGCTATTGATGCTTTGCAAATCGACGACAGGGATCGGTTGATTCTGGAAGCTCGTAGCGCCGAGGCATTGATCAAGATCCTGCAGGGTGCGGCGATCAGCATCCTGCTTCTCATTGCATTGTTTTGCAGTTTCCTGTTTGTTTCCGGTTTCCGGGGGCCATCAAACATTCGCTTTGGTTTGTTCGTTCTTGTCTCTGCGATCCTGATCTCTCTGGATTCTCTTATCTTTTATGATGTCGGGGGCAGGTATGCTTTGACAGAACGGATTCTGGCAGTTGGTAAACTAAGCTGCGCGGTGCTGTTTTGTCGCCTTGTGCAGGCCGAATTGCTTGGCATATCCAGTCGGCGCCTGTCGCCGCTCTTGGCGGCAGGTTTGGGGGCTGCTGGCCTTGTGCTGGTAAGCCTTCCGCTTGTCCCCTTGCCTATTTTGGATTTGCTGATGGACGGTATCGCCATTGTGTTGATTGCAAATACCCTTTTACGGACATGGAGGGCGCAGGTCGGGTTCACCTTTCAGGTTATATTGATGATTGCACTGACGGTCGCCTTTCTTGTGGCCTATCTCTATCAACTTATTGCACCGTCGCCTTGGCATGCGCTTAGCACGGTGCAGGTGAGCTATCTTTTGACAACGTTTACGTTCTTGTTTCTGATCGCGCAGCGGTTTCAGGATATGTCACATCATCTTGGAACATTGTCAGAGCGGCTTGTCTCCGTTCGCGATCTGGAGCGGGCACGCATGGCGCGGGACATGCACGACGGCCTTGGCCAAGGGATTGCTGCCGTGGGATTACACCTTAAAATTCTCGCTTCGGACAAGACGGATGCGCGTTACGGAGACTTGACCCAATCCATTGATGATCTCAACGTTGGCGTCGCAGAGATTATCGAAAACCTCCGCCCATCCATTTTGCATGACAAAACCCTCGGAGCGGTCATAGAACGGCATTTGGAACGCACCCTGGCTGTGACAAATATCAAATACGATTGTGCGGTGGACAAGAAGAGGTGTCTGCCTTTCGATCTCAAGGAGCAGTTGTTTAGGATCTATCAAGAGAGCCTCAACAACGCGATCAAACATGCCCAGTGTACAACGATCAGCGTAGAAATGCGCATGGCAGGCCGCCGACTTACCCTCTCGATTTCCGATGATGGAAAGGGTTTTAACGTCGCCGAGAAACGTGGACTTGGGCTGGGCCTTAGCACAATGCGCGAACGCGCGTCGCTGGCTAATGCAGTTTACATCATTGATAGTGTCGTGGGGCGTGGCACGAAAATTGAAATAGAGGTCAAATTAGATGATTAGGATTGTCGTCGTAGATGACCACCAGATGTTTCGTGAAGGTGTGATTACCTTGCTTAACGCATCTGATGACATGCAGGTCGTCGGTCAAGCCGGTTTGCCCAGTGAGGCCCGTAGGACGATTAACGAGCAGAAACCCGATGTCGTAATTATGGACATCTCTCTTGGCGCTCAAAATGGTATCCAGCTGAGCAAGGCGCTGAAATCGGAAGGGATGGAATTTCGATTGTTGATTGTCACCATGGAAACAGACCCGAGCTTTTTCCAAACGGCCCGGAAGGAGGCGCAGGTTGATGGGTATGTCCTGAAACTTGATGCCTTTGACGAGTTGGTTCGCGCGGTACGTTTGGTCGCAGACGGGAGAAAATTCATCAGTCCGTCTCTCGCCTCCGATCTGGCATATGCCAATGATGACGACGGTGAAAATGACAATCTCACGCCACGGGAACTTCAGGTCGTGACCTTGGTTGTCGAAGGGTATTCCAGCCTGCAAATAGGAGAGCAGCTCGGGATTTCCAAACGCACCGTTGATACTTACCGTGCCAACGTGCGCGAAAAACTACACATCTCATCAAGTTCAGAGTTGGTCCGCTATGCGATCCGGAAGGGTTTGATCCGCGTTTGACCCCTCCGTATTTATACGGAGCAAACTCGCAATTGACCCCAATATAATTGATCTCTGAAATCGTTCAGTGTGGCTGAACGATCAAAGAGGTATCATGTCACACACCTATACCACAGCGACACATTGGGGCACCTATACCGTTCACGCGGAGGACGGTAGGCTGCGTTCCGTGAGGTCTTTCGAAGGGGATCCTGCGCCTGCCGACATCGGCGGCAATATGGTCGACGCGCTTCACCATGAAACACGTGTTCGGCGGCCTTCCGTTCGCGCCAGCTTTCTGAAAAACCCCGCCAAGGCGGACGGCTGTGCACGTGGCACAGAACCTTTTGTCGAAGTGCCCTGGGACGAAGCGCTTGATCTTGCGGCGTCGGAACTCAAACGTGTACGCGACACACATGGTAACGCGTCGATTTTCGGGGGTTCCTACGGATGGGCCAGTGCGGGGCGTTTTCATCACGCGCAAAGTCAGGTGCACAGGTTTCTAAATGGTTTTGGTGGCTATACGGCCTCCAAGGATACCTACAGCTATGCGGCGGTCAGTGCCTTGATGCCGCATATTGTCGGGCCATTTTCAAAGACGGTGCTGAACGATGCCACTTCCTGGGATGCCATCGCCGGCCATGCTGATCTGGTCGTAATGTTTGGCGGCATGGCGTTAAAAAACGCACAGATCAATGCAGGCGGGGTGGGCAGGCATACGCTGGCTGAATGGCTGGCTCAAGCGCGCGCGGGCGGAACGGAGTTTGTGAACATAAGCCCTATCCGTACGGATGCGCCGGACGTCTGTGAAGCGGATTGGATTGCCCCGCACCCCAACAGCGATACGGCGCTGATGCTGGGGCTGGCATATGTGCTGCATACTCAAGGACTGGCGGATCAGGGATTTCTGGACCGCTACACCACCGGCTACGCGCGTTTCCTGCCTTATTTGTTGGGGCAGGCGGATGGCACGCCAAAGTCACCGGGTTGGGCTGAAACGATCTGTGGTGTCGACGCGCAGACGATCACGGATCTGGCGCAACGCATGGCCAAAGGCCGAACGATGATCACCGTGGCATGGGCCTTGCAGCGGGCTGATCACGGCGAACAACCCTGCTGGATGGCCGTTGTCTTGGCAGCCATGTTAGGGCAGATCGGCCTTGCAGGTGGGGGCTTCGGCATTGGCTATGGTTGCGCCAACGGGATCGGAAATCCAACCAGCGCAATCCGGTTTCCCGCCTTTGCGCAGGGCACAAATCCGATCCCTGACCCAATCCCGGTTGCACGTATCAGCGATGCACTGCTTTCACCCGGAGAACCCTATCAGTTCAACGGACAAGACCGCACCTATCCTGATCTTCGTCTTGTTTATTGGACGGGCGGCAATCCATTCCATCATCAGATGGATCTCGGCAAATTGGTGCGTGCCTTTCAGCAACCCGAAACCATCATCGTCAACGAGGTCTGGTGGACTGCCACAGCCCGTCATGCTGATATCGTCTTTCCTGCGACATCCAGTTTCGAACGTCGCGACATTTCCATGGTACGCTGGGATCCGTTGATTACGCACATGGATGCGGTTGTGCCCCCACAGGGTGAGGCCCGCGACGACTATGCGATCTTCAGCGGATTGGCCCGGCGGCTGGGGTTTGAAGATGCCTTTACCGAAGGGCGCAGCGCCGATGATTGGGTTTCGCACCTTTGGAACGAAGCAAAGTGCGCCGGAACCGCGGTTGGTCTCGAATTGCCCGGCCTTGCCAGTCTTGCCAGAACCGGCACGCATACGCGGCCGATCTCGGACAAAGCAAAGATCCTGCTATCAGATTTTCGCGCCAATCCGGACATCCATCCCTTACAAACCCCTTCGGGAAAAATCGAAATCTTTAGTGATGTAATTGCCGGCTGGAACGATCCTGATTGCGCGGGTCATCCGATGTGGCTGGGCAGTCATGAGTGGCACGGGAGCCACATGGCCAAAACCTATCCGTTTCATTTGATCAGCAACCAGCCCAAAACCCGACTGCACAGCCAGATGGATTGCGGTGCCGTCAGCATTGCGTCGAAAATCCAAGGGCGCGAACCGGCCATGTTAAACCCCGCAGATGCGGCCGCACGCGGCATATCGGATGGGGATGTGGTGCGATTGTTCAACGCCCGAGGATCCTGCCTTGCCGGTGCAGTTGTCTCGGACGACGTAAAATCCGGCGTGATACAACTCTCCACAGGTGCTTGGTATGATCCCGAAACGCCTGGGGATCCGGCCTCAATGTGCAAGCATGGAAACCCCAATGTCCTGACCCGCGATGTTGGAACCTCGACATTAGGGCAGGGGCCTACGGCCCATTCGACGCTTGTCGATGTGGCCCGCTTTGACAGCCCGCTTCCTCCCATCACCGTTTTTACACCACCAGAATTAGTACCCGTAGAGGTACAAATCCCAACAAGGACTGATAAATGACGAAACCGATCATCCAACTTCCCGAAGGCATAAAAACTGTTGTGCTTGGCACGGGCGATATCAACGGTGTGATGCGTGGCAAACGCATTCCTGCGGCCCATTGGAATACCATTTGCGAAGACGGCTGTGCAATCATTGCTGCGATTTACGCGATGGATATGACCTGCGACATCTGGGATACACCCTATTGCAGTTTCGACAATGGATATGTGGATATGCATCTGTACCCCGGCACCACACCGGTGCCCTGTCCGTGGGAACCCGGCGTGGCCATGTGTTTGGGCTATACCGAAGGGCTGGATCACAATCCTGTGCCAATCGACCCGCGCCAAGTGCTGATCAACCAGTTGGATCGTGCCAAAGAAATGGGTTTTGAGATTCAGGTCGGGTCCGAGTTGGAGTTTTATCTTCTTGATCCGGAAACCAAACTTCCCAGGCAGCAGGGCATTCAAGTCTACGGCATCAATCGCCAGTCCGAAATGGAACATGTCCTTGGCCCGATCCGTGATGACTTGATCGAGATGGGCATACCGATTGAACAGTCGAACCCCGAATATGCCGCCGGCCAAGCCGAGGTGAACGTACGCTACTCAGAAGCTCTTTCCAGCGCTGATAACGTAGTGTTGTTCCGTACCTTGGTCAAAGAGATCGCCCAGAAACACGGTTATGTTGCGACATTTATGGCGAAACCGTTCATTGATGAGGCCGGGAGCGGATTTCACACCCATTATTCGCTTTGGCAAAATGGTAAGAACGCTTTTGCCAAAGATGGTAAAATCAACGAAACAGGGCTGGCATTCCTCGCAGGGTTGCAAAAACGCATCGGGTCGACTTCGCTTGTGTCGTCCACCACGCCGAACGCGTATCGCCGCCGCAAACCCTATACATTCTGCCCCGTTAACGCGAGTTGGGGGCATGACAACCGCACCGTTGCCTTGCGCATTATTGACGGTTCGGACAAGGCGGTGCGCGTTGAAAAACGGGACGCTGCTGCGGATTGTAATCCCTACTACCTGTTGGCATGTGATATTGCCGCCGGCCTCGACGGGATTGAACAAGGCATGAAACCGGGACCTGCAACAGAGGGCGATGCCTATGCGGAATCTGATGATCCTGCGCTGCCGCTCAGCTTGCGCGAGGCAATCGATGCCGCCGAAAAGGACGGATTTGTGCGCAGCGTTTTGGGAGACGGATGTTATGACATCCTGATCGAACAAGCCCGCCGCGAGATCGCATTTGTCGAGAACCAGGTGACCGACGTCGAGCGGGACCGTTACCTTGGCAATCTATAGCATCCATCACTAGGTATTGCAGTGCATCAAGGAACGTTCCCCACGGGGGGCGTTTCAACCGCGTGGCACGATATGTCCCAGCGACAATAAAAAGACGACCGGGCCGTTCGGTCGTCCCCTTCAGAAAGGTCCCAAAGTACAAACTTAACTCATCGGAATCCTTGGCAGCGAGAGCCCGGTGCAGAATTTCCGGCCACCTGCAATCCGTCCGTGATGTCAGTCTCGGTCTCCTAGTGACAACCCCAACAAAGCTGTTGGGCGTTGAATGATAATCGTATGAATGTTCTCGATGGCAATGATCTTGCTTTTGCGCAATTGCGTGAATGTCCTGCTGACGGTTTCAGTGGTCAAGCCGAGAAAGTCTGCGATATCAGAACGGCTCATTGGCAAAGTCACGCTCTGATAGGCCCCCAAATCGGTTCCGACGCGTTCAACCAGAACGCACAGGAACGATGCAAGTTTCTCACTGGCCGATTTCCGCCCAAGCATCATAAAGTGATCTTGCATGCCACTGATTTCGCGTAACGCGGCCTTCAATAATGCCGTGTGAAGTTCGGGATCACCTTCGCCACTTTCAAGGGCAGTGCGACGGAAGGGTTGCAGGCGTACATCTGTCAACGCCTCACAATCTGTATGATGGATGTCTGCAGAGGGAAATCCAACGATATCACCGGGATAACCAAATGCGATGACCTGGCGCCGGCCATCAGCAAGCAGTCGTGTCAGCCGCAAAACACCGCTGGTAACCTGATAGAGCCACTCCACTTCGTCACCTTCATAGTACAAATAAGCACCGGGTTTCAGACGGGCCTCGGCGGTTTGTGGAAGGGTTGTAGCAAGAGGTTCAAATGCAGATTTGACAGCGTTTTCGGTAGGGATCGTGACATACATTGTGGCAAGCCTCTCCATTATGGGTTGAAGTCACCTTGCTTGATGCATGTAATCGGGATTATTCTAATGAAGTGCTTTTTTGTATTATTTTGTAACAGCCATGCCTTTGCGTAGCCTTGAGACCCATATGAAATCTGAAGGGTTCCAGATCGCAATGGAACTCAGAGGTGCCTCATGACGGACCAGACAATCCTTGTCGTCGATGACGATCCCAAGATCAGGACCCTTCTGCGCAATGTGCTTGAGGATGACGGGTTCAGTGTGACCGAGGCAGAGACCGCGACGGAAGTGATGCAGAGAATCGAGGCTTCTGCCGTCAGCTTGATCACCTTGGATCTCAATCTGGGTTCGGACAACGGCATTGAACTGGCGCGTCGGATCAGACGGTCATCTAACGTTCCGATCATTATGGTGACGGGAAAAGAAGACGTGATCGACCGCGTTGTCGGGCTTGAGGTTGGAGCGGACGACTACATCACCAAACCCTTTCATGTGCGCGAAGTGCTTGCCCGGATCAGAAGCGTACTGCGCCGGTCGGAGGCCACATCGGTGGTGGTGCAGGATGTCGCAGACACTGTGGTAGGCACTCAGATCCAAGCATCAGAGAGTGCGCAATTTTCGTTTGATGGTTTGATCGCGATCCCTGACCAGATGAGACTGTTGGACCGCTCGGGTGCAGAGTGTGGGCTGACGAGTGGCGACTTTAAATTGCTGGATGTTTTCCTTAACCAGCCCAAGCGTGTGTTGTCGCGGGATCAACTAATGGACCAGACAGGTGGCACCGAGTGGAATCCTTTGGATCGTGCCATCGACAATCAGATTGCCCGTCTGCGCAAGAAAATTGAGCGTGACCCATCAGAGCCGAAGCTGATCAAGACAGTGCGCGGTGTGGGCTATACCTTTGCTTGCGAGGTGCGCATTACTCAGCCGTCTGGGGCATCGGCGAAAAGCGCCTGAAGTCGCGATGCCAATTCGGATTGCCGGTAGGGTTTATGCAGAACTTCGTAGGGCCGATCATGGTCCAGTCCAAGCGCAATCACATCGCTGGCATAACCAGAGGTCAATAGTACCTTTAGATTCGGGAATTCCTGTGAAACTTTTGCAGCAAGCTCATACCCGTTCAGAGTGCCCGGCATGACCAGGTCAGAGAAGACCAGTTCTACTTTGGCACCGTCTTTCAGCATCTGGTAGGCCTGATCCCCGCTTTCCGCCGCCAAAACCTTAAACCCCAGATCCCGGATACGTTCTACCGACAGGTTGCGCACTTTTGGATTATCTTCAACGATCAGGATGGTTTCGCCATGTCCCTTGGCTGGTGCCAACGCACGGCCAAGATGAGGATAATCGCCCTCATTTTTCGCCTGTCGAGGCATTGCTGGGAAGTAGAGACCAAAACTGGTTCCAAGACCCAGCTCACTATAGAGAGTTACGTGCCCCCCGGATTGCCGTACAAAGCCATAGACCATGGCAAGTCCCAAACCCGTACCACCACTGTCAGACTTCGTGGTAAAAAACGGCTCAAATGCCCGGCGCTGCGCTTCTAAATTCATGCCAGCGCCATCATCGCTGACGGACAGACGAACATAATTTCCGACGGCAATGTCCGTTTCCTGCGCCATGTAAGTGTCGTCGATGGTCACATTATGGATTGAAACCAACAATTCTCCGCCCGTACCCATCGCATCACGTGCATTCAGCGCGAGGTTCATCAGGGCAGATTGCAACTGGACGGGGTCTATCATGACATCATCCAGGTGATCGGCAAAATCGGTTCTGATATGATAATTCGCACCCATTGTCCGTCTAAGCAGAGTGAGCGTATCTGCGCAAAGCTTGCGCAGGTCCGCTCTTTCAGGGTTAAGATTGCCTTTGCGGGCGAAAATCATCAGCCGTGATGTCAAGGCTGCGCCAAGTTCAGCGGAATCAAGCGCGTCCTTTATCAGCGGTATTTGCCGAGGGTCGGACCCCCTCATTTCAAGCAGCTCAAGATTGCCAATGATCACCGTCAGTAAATTGTTAAAATCATGGGCAATGCCGCCCGTCATTTGACCTATTGCATCCAGTCGCTGCGAGCGGGCAAGTGCGTCTTCTGTCGCTTTGCGATGTGTCAGATCGTGCAAAATACCGATAAAGATGCGTTGGCCTGCGACCTCTGAATGGCCCACTGACAGATGTAGCGGAAACACAGTGCGGTCTTTACGCTGCCCCTCCACATCGCGCCCGATCCCGATGATCCGTTTTTCCCCGGTTTCAATGTGATGCGACATAAAGCCGTCATGGAGCTGCGCCAAAGCTTGCGGCATCAGGATGTTTACGGTTTTCCCGACCATTTCGGCGATATCGTAGCCAAACATCAGAGCCGCGGCCGGATTGGCCCGCAGGATATTCCCGTGCTCATCAGAAACAATGATAGCGTCTACTGCGGCATCAAGAATGGCTTTTAGTACGGCGCTGTCTTCGTTGGCATTGCTCATGTGTGACGTTCCTTTTGACCACCCTGCCAAATGGTGCGCGACAGGAGCAAGCCTGAATTGACTTGCATCAAAGGTGTGCGGATTTGATCTGCCAGTTTAATGCTGGACACAATCATGGCCGCGGGGCTGAAAACAGTCCTGACGGTGACGGTTCAGGCAAAACGAACTCGCTGCGGAATGCCGCAGAGGAACACAGTAATGCCAAGTAGATCGCTTTAATTTCGACCCACAACAAGTTGGGATCAAAACACCCTGGGTCAAAGATACCGACCCGCAAACCGGAGAAATCATATGTTCAGACAAATTATCGTTGGCTTAGATGGGTCAGAAAAATCCAAAAAGGCAGCCCGTGTGGGCTTCGATCTGGCAAAGCTATATTCAGGCACGGTGACGTTGGTGCATGTGCCACATGCAGAAACCGCCGCCTTTGTCGTCGGTGCCGTATCTGGGTATCACGCGGCGATTACGAAACCGTCGTTTGAAGACATCGAAAAAGCGGGGCAGCATATTCTCGATGAAGCACTTATCATCGCGGCAGATGTTCGTTTTAAGGACGTCAAAACGTATATGCCGCATGGTGATGCAGCCTCCGAAATTCTTGCATATGCTGACGAGATCGAAGCGGACTTGATTGTGACAGGCCGACGGGGGCTAAGCGGCATCTCCAGTCTGGTTCTGGGCAGTACGACGCAGCGCATCAACCATCTGGCCAAATGTGCAACACTTTCCCTAGTCTAGTCACGGAAGTTGAAGCGACCAAGCGGCCTCGCCAAGCGAGGCCGCTTTTTAGTTCCTTCTTGCAGCTTTGTTCCCATGTTTCTTTTCACCACCATGGCTCAGGAATTCTGTCAGGTCCGCTAAGGTAATGACGCCAAACAATTGGTGATCAGACACAACCAGAAACTTGCGATGGCCGGTTCTTATGATCATTTCCAGCAGTTCGGAGATCGCCAATTCCGGGCGGACCATGACGCTTTGGTCCAGACCGACAAATACATCGCCAACGCGCGTATTGCCCCAGTTCTCCCGATCGATGCCAGCCAGAACGGATTGATCAATGTGCCCGAGAAGGACGTTTTCCTCGACCACCGGGACAAAACTGACACCATAGCGCAACATGATTTGGTTGACGAATTCCGACAGGGTCATGCCGGGTTCGGCAGTGACGGGATGCGGTGCCATCAGGGTACTTACAGTCTTGTCCTGAAATGCTGACCGGGTCAGTTGTGTTGTATAAACCGCCTGTGCTGCGATCAGAACAAACCCCCCGATCATCAATTGCCATAGGCCCGCAACAAATGCGCCTTGGAACAATGTCAAAACACCAAGTGCCATGAGGAAATACCCAAAAATCCGCCCTGATTTGGCGGCGATTTTCGTTGCCGCAAGCACATCGCCGTTGCGGTGCCACAGATAGGCCCGCAACACGCGTCCGCCATCCAGTGGAAAAGCGGGTACCAAGTTGAAAATTGCTAATATCAGGTTGACCAAGGCCAGATAGGACAACACTTCGAAAAGGGGTTGATTACCGGATGAAATCCAAGCGGCTTGCGCGAAGCTCCAGCAGGCGAAGGACAGGCAGAACGACATGGCAGGGCCCGCCACGGCAATCCAGAACTCGTCTCGTGCGGATGACGGTTCTGCCTTAAGTTCGGCTATCCCGCCAAAGATGAACAATGTGATTTTTTCGATAGGGACGCCCAAATGCCGTGCGACAATCGAATGTGCCAGCTCATGAAGTACGAGCGACGCAAACAACCCCAACATCCCCACCAATGCCATCGCAAGATGCGTTGTGCTGGTCACTTCGGGTAAAACGTCCGGAAAGTATTGTTGCGAAAGGCTCCAAGTTACCAATGACGCAATGATCAGCCAACTCGGATCGACCCTGATTTCGAAACCGTTGATGGAAAAGAGTTTTACGGCATTTGAGAACATAGTTGGCTCCGCATTTACCATAAGCCTAACGCCATCTTGCGCCAGCCGATTGATATCGCTCAAATCTGGGTCTTAAGGATGGAAAAGTCCCCCGACAAAGTACGCAAGAAGTGCTGCGACACCGCCGATCAAGAGGGTTTCCGTGCCGGACCGCCACCATTTTGCAAGGGACCACCGGCTTTTTGCCGCGCCGATTGCGAAAAAGATAAACAGGGTCGCGAGGATTGATGTGTCAAAGGCGTTGGGAAAGTTGAAAATGAACGGGATAAGCGGTACAGAACCCGCAATCAAAAACGCCACGAAGGTCGCTATGGCAGCGCGCATCGGTTCAGGACCGTCGCGTGCCAAACCGTATTCGTCCGTCAACATTAGACCAATCCAGTTTTCGCGGTTTTCGGCAATTTCCTGGGTCGCCAGAGTGAGGACGTCACCGGACAGGCCCCGCATGCTCAAAATTTGGCGTAATTCTTCCATTTCTCCCTCGGGATGCAGGTCGATATGACGTTCTTCGGTTTGGATGATCCGCTTGCGGTCATCCAGCTCGGCCTTGGTGCCGGAATAATTGCTTGCCGCCATTGAAAAGCCGTCGGCAAGGATATTAGCAAGCCCAAGAGCCACAATAATGCCGTGGGGCAGGCCCGCGCCAGCAACCCCGGCTACGATTGCAAAAGTTGTTATTGCACCGTCGATTCCGCCATAGATCATGTCTTTGAGGTTGCTGTGATGTTGGCCTGCTGCCAGACGGGCGGTGATTTCTTGGGGGCTGTGTCCGTGATCTTGTATCATAGAGCGAATATCGCTGCTTACGCCTGTTTTTTGATTGAGGCAGATCAAAGACTGCACACTTTTGTGCGCTAGATCGAAGGCATGCAGGTTCCTGCCACATCTCTGATCCAAAGCTTGGGGCTTTTTTCTATAAGTGCGGCCTTTGTCTGGATCGCAGGCGCACGGCTGGCCTATTTGGCTGATGCCCTGGCCGATCGGTTCAGACTCGCGAAGTCGCTTGTGGGTCTGTTACTCTTGTCATTGGCCACCTCGCTGCCAGAGGTGGCGACTACGCTGACGGCGGCGCTCCAGCAATCGCGTGATTTGGTGCTGAACAACCTGTTTGGCGGTATCGCGTTACAGACAGCCATTCTGGCGATGGCGGATTTCTGGGCACGCGGTCCCATCACAAACTACCCCCGCAAGGCGAACCACGCTCTTGAGGCTACCTTGCTGGTGTTGCTGCTGGCAGTCACCTTGACCGTCACCAATCTGGGCGAAACCCTGGTATTTGCCGGTGTGGGTATTGGCAGCCTTTGCATCGCGGCGATCTATGTTGGTGCGATCTGGTTGTTGCGCCGGTATGACGACAGCAGCGATTGGGTGCCAGTTGATCTGCCAGACCCTGATCCGCTTTCCTTTCCTGCACCCACAGGCTTGGCGCAGGCGGGCAATACCAGCCTGATCTGGCAAGCCGTTGCGTCCTGTGCCGTCATTTTGATCTTTGGGTTGCTGCTGGTCTTGTTCGCAGAGCGTATTGCCGCGCAATCTGGTCTTGGTACTGGCTTTATCGGTGTCACCCTGCTTGCCGCTGCAACGTCCCTGCCAGAACTTAGCACAAGCATTGCTGCAGTGCGTATCGGCGCTTACACTATGGCGATCTCGAACATCTTTGGCAGTAACCTGATCATGCTGGTGCTGGTTTTCCCGGCTGACATCCTTTTTCGCGCGGGTCCGATTCTGCAGAACACGTCGCGTATGGTCAGCCTTGCATTGGGTTTCGGGCTGACGGTGACGGCGATCTATCTGATCGGCTTGATCGTTCGGCGGAAACCACGCATCGGCGTCTTCGGGCTGGATTCCATTCTTGTGATGCTGACATTTCTTGCCAGCCTTGCGGCATATTATTATGTGCGCTGAGTACGAAGACCCAATGCCTTTAGAACCTCAGGCACCACCAGAATGGGGAGGGCAAAGATGCCAACCAATTGCCATTCTCCGATGCCCATGGGGACCGTGTGCAGTAGAGTCTGCAAGGGCGACCAATATACGGCCAGCACCTGGGCGCTCAGGGTTACGGCAAGTGCTGCCAGTAGAAACGGATTGCTGAACCATCCGATCTGCCAGCTTGGCAGGCGCAGGGAACGGAAGGCAAAAACGCTTACCTTCTCAAAAACAACCATTGCCGTGAAGGCGGTTGTGCGCGCCAGTTCCACACCGTTACCCATTAATTCAAAGAAAATCCAAAGGCTTGACAGACCTGTATATGTCCCCAGTACGATGATTGTTGCGATGCCGCCTGTGCCCAGAATAGGCGCATCCTTTCGACGCGGTCCTTGACGCATCTGGTCGGGTTCGGATTTTTCCAGCCCCAAGGCGACCGCTGTGACACCATCAGTAACAAGGTTCATCCACAAGATCTGAGTGGCGAGGAATACGAGTGGACCCCCGATGGCGATGTTCACCACCAAGGCGATGACTTCGCCCGCGTTTGAGGACAATAGGTAACGGACAAATTTCTGGACATTTGCGAACTGCCGTCGGCCTTCACCAATGGCGCGAACGATGGTGGCGAAATTGTCGTCCAGGAGGACCAAATCAGAAGCATCGCGCGCCACATCCGTGCCTCTGATGCCCATCGACACACCAATGTCGGCCTGTTTCAGGGCGGGGGCGTCATTCACACCATCGCCCGTCATGGCAACGATCTGTCCCTGCGCTTGCAGGCACGATACGATCCGCATCTTTTGCTCTGGTTTTGTGCGGGCAAAAAGGACGTCACCCTTCAAGATTTCATTTAGGGCTCCCTCATCGAGTTTATCCAGATCAGAGCCGGTCAGATGCTGTGTGACTTTCAGCTTCAACTGGTCCGCGATTGCGCTTGCGGTAATAGGGCTGTCACCTGTGATCATGACAACTTTGATCCCTGCCGCGCGGGCAAGGGCAATTGCGTCACGTACTTCAGATCTTGGTGGATCGATCAGCCCGACCAGACCAAGGAAAACAAGCCCTTCCTCGGTGAGTTGTTGACCAGCACCGGTCCGGCGGGCAAAACCTAGCACCCGCAAACCCTTTTCTGCGAGATGTGCGTAAGCCGTAAGGATGGCCGCATGATCAGTGGGAAGCAGCGGGCGCTCACCGGTGTGGGTCATCACCTGGGTGCAAACCTCAAGCACTTGCTCAGGCGCGCCCTTGGTCAGCACTGATGTATCTGCCTCAGATTGGTATAGAACAGACATCCGCTTGCGTGTGCTGCTGAACGGTATTTCGGCTTGTACACCGTGGTCAGTCGGCAGATCACACCACCCCTTGTAAGCCAGCGTGATCAGTGCCCCTTCGGTTGGCGTCCCGATCATTTGCCAGCCCCGGTTGTCACGGTTCAGGCCCGCGTGACTGCAACAGAGCCCAACCTGCAAGAGTGCTGCCAAAACAGGATCATCCGCTGCACGCAGGCGCGCGCCATCCGCTTCGATGTGCCCCGCCGGATCGTAGCCTGTTCCCGTTACATCGTAGCTGAGATCCATGGTCCACACCTGCGTAGCCGTCATCTTGTTTTCAGTAAGGGTCCCTGTCTTATCCGTGCAGATAACCGAGGCCGCACCCAGCGTTTCGACCGCTTGCAAACGGCGTGCCAAAGCGTTCTGGCGCACCATCGCTGTGGCCCCAAGCGCCAGAGTAATTGTCACCACTGCAGGCAAGCCTTCGGGAACCATTGCGACAGAAAGGGACAATCCGGTCATCACCATCTCGGTGAGGTCGCGACCAAGCCATAGTCCCATGCTGGTAACACCGGCAGCAACCAGCAAGGCTGCAATCCCAAGCTGGCGTGCCAGATGCCCCAGCTTGTTTTGCAGGTTTGTCGACTTTGGCCCAACTGATCCAGTCAGATGCGCGATCTTGCCGAATTCAGTATTGGCACCTGTCGCGATGACCCGTGCTTCTGCCCGTCCGGCGGTGACAGAGGTTCCCGCAAATACCGTATGGTTGGTGCTTGTCTCATTCTTGGAAACCGATATGGATTCTCCGGTCAGGATGCTTTCATCCACGCGCAGTTCCGCAGCCTGAAGGATCACCCCGTCGGCCGCCACCTTAGCACCGGGTGCCAACACAAGAATATCTTCTGGTACGATTTCTCTGGCGGGGATCATTTGTTCCTGTCCACCCCGTAGCACCATCGCTTGGGGGGAGAGCATCTTGCGCAGTGACGCCAGCGCATTTTCTGCTTTCCATTCCTGAACAAATCCCAAACCGGCGTTGAGCAAGACAACCAGACCAATGGTAATCGCGTCCACGCGTTCGCCCAACGCGAGAGCAACGCCTGCTGCGACGATCAGGATGAGGACAAGGAAACTGGAGAATTGGCGCAGCAATACCCGAAAGGGTCCAGCTTGTGCCACTACGGGCAACTCATTCCAACCATGAATTCGCCGTGCGGCGAGAACCTGTTGGTCCGTCAAACCGATTGTTCGCCCGTTATTTTGCATTGATCCGCCTCATTGCCAAGTTAGCGGCTCAGCTATCCGGCACAAAAGGACTTGGTTGATTGAGCCATATCAAAGCAGCGGGAGAATTATGCGTTAGCTTCACACGCGCAACTTCATGAACCGGAGGACCTGAAATGGCCGAAAAATCGCAATCCCAAGATTCCAGTACCACAGCAAACGCAGGGACCGAAAACGTAATGGCACAGCTTCAGGATGCTGGCTTTGGCAGTATGATGAGTATGGGCACAGCGTGGATCGAAGCGTTCAGCGAAATGAGTGCCGAGGTGGTTGGTTTTGTTGCCGAGCGCATCAAAGAAGACGTGAAGACACAGCAAGAAATACTGCATTGCAAGAATGCTGCCGATCTTCAGCATATCCAGGCGCAGTTCATGCAAAAAGCGATGGATCAATACCAGGCCGAGACCGGCAAACTGGTCGAAATGGGAAACAACGCATTCAACATTAAGGACAGCAAAGACTAGGGGCAGTAGCTGCTAAATTTTGCAACACGGATGTAATGATGACGTAAATGCGTAAAAGGACGTGAAGGGCGGGGCCCTTCATGTGCCTTTTGCCATGGGAACAAGCCCTAAAAAGCGCCACAGAAGGGGCGGGAAACCAAGGCTCTGAGGTGACTGTGCTATCTGTTGCATCGCAATTTCCAGCTTGGTCGGCGGTGTTGTTTTAGCTGAATGCACCTAGCCCGTTTGCCAGTCCACCCACGCCGTTCTTCCAAACGCGGCGGCGGTACTCACTTGATAACTTCCCGCTGGGCGATCGTTCCGTACGCAGCCCCGGCACCGCCCTCATAACTGTGACCTCTCCACCAGTGCTACACCAGCAGCGATTGCATCACTGGGGTGGGTGACGACCTGTTCGGCACGCTCCAACCCTTTTCTCACTTCTACCATACGGTTATTGCGTCGGCCCAAGGTCACGGCCCGCTTTTCCGCGATCCCTTCGGTGGCGACAAAAACGGTCCACTCCCCCTCATCTCTGAACGCCGCACTAAGCGGGATCTGTAGCACGTCCTCTGCGCGCCATTCGACGATCCTGAGAAAGACAGAGAAGCCGTCCCCAAGTTTCAGGGGCGTGCCGGTGGGACTGATCAGGCTGAAATAGGCATCTACCCGCTGTTCCTCGATCCCAAGGGCTGAAATTTTAGTGCGGGCCTTTGGGTCGATCCGTTCCAACCGTGCTTCCAGGACGTCATCGCCGCCCCAGCGCTCTACATGGGTTAAGGCACCCGGAGTCAGGCGTACGGCATCGTTGGACAAGAGGTCGGCAACCAATTCAAGTTTGTCTGGATCACCGATGCTGACCAATGGTGTCCCGATGGCAACGGGCCGTTCGCTGATCGCGCCAACAGACAGGACGACACCGTCAGCTGGCGCGGTCAGTTGAACACAACAACTCTCTAGTGATGCTTCTTGATCATTGGGTGAAAGTAAAGTGGCTCGTGCCCTTTCGATTGCGCCATCCGCCATTTCCAGTCGGGCTTGTGCTGCATCTATTGTGGCATTCGCGACGGCCAGCCTTTGCGTGTCGTCTTCCAATCGGGTGATCGATGCCACACCACGCGTGGCAAGCGCCTGCGTTCTGTCAAACTGCGACTGCGCAAAATGCTGGGTTTCCCGAGCTTGCTTCAGATCTGCTTGAGCGACATGTCGAGCAGCCATTGCCTCTTGCAAGGCCGCTTCTGCCTGAAGCTGCGCACGTGCGTCCAGCAATCCGGTCAAGGAAGGCCGAACAATGGCAACAACTGTATCATGCGCGCGCACGACATCTCCTTCGGCCACAGGTGAGCGCAAGGCCATACCAGCGATAGGTGACGCGACTTCGTACAGTTCACGGACCTGCGTCTTGCCATCCGCATTGATGGTCACTTCCAACGGTCCTTGGATCACCTGTGCCAGATCGACAGCAATGGGATCGGTTCGAAAGCTGACATATGACAGTCCCGCAACCAGTGCTGTTCCGATGCCGATTAATACAAGTGTACGTGTTGAATAAGCCATCGTTTTACTCCCTTGTTTTCATGACGGAGACCAGATCAAGCCGATCCAACCGCCTGCGCACGATCATCACCGAAACCAGTGCGGAACTAAGCACGACAAGGCTGGCCAGCGTGAAGGTTGCCGGTTTGAGCACCAGCGGAATTGCGTAAAGATCACTGGTGAAGGCATTGGTCATCAATTGTGCGATTCCGGCACCGATAAGCCAGCCAATAGGCTGGGCGATCAGCGCGATCAGCATCATTTCCCCCACCAGAATATAAGAGACCTCGCCGCGTCCAAACCCCAGAATGCGCAAGCTGGCCAGCTCGCGAGCGCGCTCCGACAGTTGGATACGTGCGGCATTATATGTCACCCCGATGGTGATCAGTATCGCCACTACGATGTAGATCGAGTTCATTACGACGATATTTTGTTCAATAGTGTCTTCAAACGAGCGCCGGTTTTCGTTCATCTCGACAATTCCGGAAATGCGCGGTGTGTCCTTGATCGCTGCATGCAGCGCTTCTGTATGTG
>JBARCL010000189.1:0-1573 GCA_049794055.1 Sulfitobacter sp. | reverse complement strand
AAAGAAGCGTTCGCAGAACGTTTGCCCGATCAGGTCGAAATTGAAAATGCTGACAGTCTTCGCCGAATCCTTGCCTCGCAAGTGAACGGTGATGAGGCGGTTGAGCTGAGTCTGGCACTTGGCGAGAAGCAGATCGAGCCTGTGACTTTGGCCCCAGCTCTGGCTGCATCGTTGATGGAGTTGTTGCGGTTGGTTTCAAGCGGTAGAGGGTTCCGGATGATCCCTGTGGATGCAGAGCTGACGACCCAGCAAGCGGCCGATTTGTTGAATGTGTCACGCCCACATCTCGTGAAGCTTTTAGAAGATGGGGAAATCGCCTTCTTCAAAACAGGTCGACATCGCCGTGTGAAAGCAGCAGATCTGTTTGAATACAAAAAGAAACGCGACACTGATCGCTCTGACGCACTGTCTGATCTCGCTGCAATGGATATGGAGAGCGATCTTTTATGAGTGACTATGCCGACCGTTTCACGGCGCTGATCGACGCAAATGTTCTGGCGTGTGCGATGCGTAGAAACATCATCTTGTCGCTGGCCGAGGCTGGGCTTCTTCGGCCCCGCTGGAGCGACAGAATTATGGATGAGACCGCCGGTGTTATCGCCAAGATCACGAAGGGCGGTGCTGACACCATCAAGCAACGTTCTGCCATGGAACGCGCCTTTCCGGAGGCATGCGTCACTGGGTATGCTGGACTTGAAGCAGGGCTGGAGTTGCCTGACCCGGATGACCGCCATGTTCTTGCTGCGGCGATCACGACATCCGCTCAGGTGATTGTGACGGAAAACCTTAAGGATTTCCCAAGCGAAGCGCTCGCCCCATTTGATATCGATGCAATTTCCGCCGATGAGTTTATTTCTGATGCGATCGAACTTGACCCACTCGCAGCTGTCGCTGCCCTGCGGAAAATGCGCGAGCGGTTCAAAAATCCCGACATGGATGCCGAAGCATTGCTGCAGCGGATCAAGGCGCGAAAACTATTTCAAACTGCCGAGACGCTGCATGAGTTCATGGAATTGCTATAAGCCGTCGTGAGCGGCGGTTCCCCCATTAGGAATCGTTCGCTTCTCGCACGGGCTTCTGCATATGATCTGTAGACCATAAATGGAGTTTATGGCGGGTAAATCATATTTGGAGACGTCTCCTAAATTGTAGGGCTCTCACTTCTTCCGTCTTCAGCAGGGCTTTGCATTGAGGTTAGGTGCAGTTGCCAAGTTTGGACCCTCAACGCCGTGCTTCTGTTTGCCGAACATAAGCGGGCAGGCGTGCTGGACGCGGAGCAGCCCCCGCTTCAACAAGAAAACTCCTCAGCACCAACGCATTCCTGCTCGGAAATTTTCCCACTGATAACTCTTTGATCCTGCCCTGTTCTGGCTCTGCTCGAGACTGGTCTAGGTGCGTTGCTTCGGCATGAAAAGTGGATCAGTTGAATGGAGACGCCCCCTCATGTGCTGCGCAATGGTGAAAAACTTTATGCTCAGAAATGAAATATCTTAGTGAGGGCCATTGTTTCAAAAGGATAAAATGAAACCGAGCACTCCTTAATGAGAGACGTAAGTATAAGTGTTGACAGAAG
>JBARCL010000188.1:0-36767 GCA_049794055.1 Sulfitobacter sp. | reverse complement strand
CAGTTGCACCTTTTTCTCGGCGCCATACAGCTCCACATCGTATTCGATTTGGACGCGGGGTGCCCTGTTGCGAGCAATGAATTTCTGGGAACTACCGGCCATGAAGGGCTCCTTGGTCTTGAAAAATGAAATGCAGGGGTAAGCCTGCGGTGAAAAACAATTGTGCTTCAGCGGAGAGGTTAATCACTTTTGATCCCTCCGACATTTTTTGCCTGCTCCAGACCCTGAGGTGCGATTTCTTTCATGATCGTCAGGAAATCGGCACCCACCAGCTTTTTCGCGCGCTCCAGCAGGATCGGCATCGGGCTCGATGGTTCTTGGCGTTGATAGTAGCTGATGATCCGGTCCAACGCATTCGACACATCCGAGGGTGATTGAATACCACCGCCACCGCCGCCAGCGGCAGGTGCCCCGCCTTCTGCAGGGGCCTCACCGGCAGCAGCTTCACCGCCGCCATCGGTGATAACCGCATCACCGCCCACCGCTTCGGAAAGACGCCTCACCACCTGGTTAAGGACTTTTTGGACCGCTTCAAGGTCCGGTCCCTGGCCTGGCGTATTCTCAACAAAAATAGCGTCAATCGCCTTTAGGTCGGCCTGCGCGCTTAATGCAGCAGCAAGAAAGTCAGACAAGACCTGTGAATCGGTGTCTTTAAACGCCGCACTGACCGCTGCGCTGTCGGGCACGTCGGTCATGCCTGCGGGTGCTGCCGACAGCCCCTCGGCAATTTCGATCATCCGCAAGCCCAGATTGCCAAACATCCGGCTTTCAGTCAGCGGCGCCTTGCGCAAAGCGCGGATCACTGTGTCACTTCCGTTTAACCCCTGCACCGCGTTGATCCGCATCGTGGGGTCGTCATTGTCGTCTTCGTCCAGTTCGGGATGGCAACTGGCCCAATATGTCTCAAGGCAACCCCGCACAAAAGCAGTCGCTTCGGCAAAGCCTGTCAGCCCCTTGGTGTGCAACACTGCTTCGGCAAAAAACACCGCCGCACGTATATCATGGCTGCGCTCCAGAACCGCCACGGACTTTTTGACAACGTCGCCAAAATCCGGGTCTTCAGCTTCAAGAATCTTGTCGCCTTCTTGACGTTCCTCTCCCGGCTGTGCGGCCAGTTCCATGTCAACAAAGCCGGGGTCATACTCAAGGTTTTCACCGCTCGGCTCATCATCCCCATGGGGTTCAAGCAACTTAGCAACGTCCATTTCTAGCCCCCCCAAAAGCTGGATTTCTTGTGATCGGTGGCAGCGGTGCAGTCCGAGTTCATAGATCACTAAATCGCAAACGGTTCAAAACAATAAATAAAATAACACTCTGACCCTCATCGAAATAGCATGAAGGCAAATGCAAGCTTGACCTATAGACAGCCTTATCGTCAATTCTATGTCAATGGCTTTCCACCAAAAATCGCGAGGAATCTAAATTGGCCTATGTCCCGATGAAGACCGAAGAGCTCAAAAAAATGGTGATGATGGGCAAAAAACGTCCGATGAACTTTGCCTATAATCCGGGTCCAAAAGACGAGGATCTGATGATCATCGACCGAATCAAACAGCCCGATGTTCTGGGCCGGCTCGCGAAAAAAGAGGGTAAAGGTACCAAGGTGGCAGCTGGTACATTCGAACTGGAAGGCAAGAAATTTTCGATAAAGGTACCGAAAGAATTACCGGGGCTCGCGAAAAAACTGCGCAAATATCTCAAGACACTGGATTTCTCGTTCAGCATCGAAGTGCTTGATCTGAACGGCGCCGTGCTTGAGGCGGATTTGACCGACGAGGATCAGCAAGAACAAGATCAAAAAGTCGCCGCCCCGACCCAGGAAACCGCGCCCAAGCAGCCTCAGGCGATGGCGGATGACGCCACAGCGGAAACTGACGGGCGGTTGACTCAGGTTCAGGATGGCAAGCAGCCCGAAGCGAACAGACCAGACCCCGAACAGGCCCCGCCGCAAACCGAAACCCAGGATGCTGAAGCGCAGCATGAACCGGATACTTCAGCCCAACGCGCCGCGTTGAGCGAACGCTTGCGCGCCCTGCAAGCCCCCATCGCCGAATTGGGGAAACCCGGTGTCCCCTTGGGCAAGGCGGCAGCGGCCGTGGTGGCCCAAATCAAGGCAGGGTCACTGGATACCGCCGACGCCACTTTGACCAAGATCGAGGCCGGCCTTGCCAAGGCACAAGCGCGCACTGCAGCCGTTGACGATGGTAATAATGCTGCGGATGCAGTGCAGCCGGAACAAGAGGCCAAACCAGCGGTCGACACCACCCAAGTTTCAGCCCGTGCCGCCGCCCTGCGAAAGGCCGTCGAACAGACCCAAGGCGCAGATACTTCACCTGTTAAAAAGACGTTGGTTCAGGCACTTGAAGCAATAAAGGCACAAGACGTCGCTGCCGCAGAAAAGTTTTTAACCGAAGCAGAAACCACATTAAGGGCGCTGCCCCAAACACCGGAACAAGACACCGCTGAAACCGATGAGAATGCGCAGAATGCTACAGACGCAAAAGATGCCGGAGCCAACGAACAGCCAGCGGAAGCCACAGAGGCACCGGCACAGGACGATGGCAAAATTGCTGCCCAATCGAAAAAGAAATGGGAGGCCATGTCAGGGCAGGTTCAAGCCAGTGTAGACGCCGCAATGCAGGCCAAACGCGGTGATCTGGACGGCATCAACCGTGCCTTCAACTTTGCCAAATCCCAAGCGGATGCCGGAGAATACGAAAGCGCGATTGCGGCTGCCACCAATACCGTCAAACTATTGAAAGCTGCCGCCCTGTCGCCGGTCAACGCCCGTGTCCAAGACGCTTCGGACGGTATCCCCGACAACGTTATCGCCTATCGGAAATCACGCATCGACTGGAGCAAGACGCGCACAGGTCTGCAGGCCGAATTGACCAAACTCAAGATGGCGATTGATGCCCAGACCAGGGGCATCGAAGGGCTTGAAGGAATCGCGCAGAACACCGCCGTCTTGTTCGACTATGTCGATGAAATTGACGCTTCTTTGGAAACCGCACTTGATGCCCTGCTTGGCACACCGGTCGGCCCGGAGCGTGAAAAACTAAAGGACGAGGCGATCAAGATCATCGGAACCTATCGCACGACTTTGGACAATGAATTCTTCAAATCCGTGGATGACAATGGCTTTACCAATACCGCCATCCGCAACACGGCTCTGACCGCCCTGTTTGGCGTCGAGACCGCCCTTGCCGCTTGAACCTTCAAAGGATACGCCATGATTTTTTCAAGAATATTCAAAGGTTTATGTCTGGCCATCGGGCTGCTGTCACCGATCGCCGCATCGGCCCAAACCGGCGGACTGACTGTTGAGTTGAACAAGATCGAGCCGTCGGGAACCGGTGGATGCAGCGCGTTTTTTCTGTTTCGCAACGAAACGGACAACAGCTTTGACGGTTTTGAAATGTCACTGGCCATTCTGGACACTCAAGGCGTGATCGACCGGTTGCTGTCGATCGACGCCGCGCCCCTACCGGTCAGCCGTACAACCCTGAAACTGTTTGAAATTCCCGAAATCACTTGTGAAAACATCTCTGAAATTCTGCTGCACGATCTGACCTCTTGTCGGCCACAAAATGGCGAGGAAATGGATTGCTTTCCCATCCTTACGCTGCGCAGTCGCGCCGCCGCGGCGCTGGTTAAATAGCCGTGTCTTTTGATCTTGGATCTTTGGGTGCGGGCGGCATCATCATTGTGGTTCTGGGTTGTCTATCGGCCCTATCCCTCACGGTGATAATTTTTAAAATTATCCAGCTCCTGCCTGCGCGTTCCGGTGTCGCACGGCGGGAAACAGCGATATTCTTTTGGGCATCAGGTGAAAAAGATCAGGCTCAAGCTGCTGTAAAGGAAGGGAAAAGCCCGGCTGACCGCGTCATGGCTTATGCCATGAAGTCATTGGCCAGCGGATTTAGCGGATCACCCCTGAACGGGGAACTACTGCGCCGGGGCAACGAAGAATTTGCCAGGATGAACAGCATGATCCGCGTGCTTGAACTGATCGCGATGATCAGCCCGTTGCTGGGGTTGCTTGGCACAGTGATGGGTATGATCCAGTCATTTCAAGCGCTGGAAATGGCGCAAGGGGCTGCCAATGCCTCTATCCTTGCCGGTGGCATCTGGCAGGCGCTTTTGACCACCGCGGTGGGCCTGCTGGTCGCTATTCCGGCAGCTGTCGGCGCGACATTGTTGTCGGCCCGTGCCGAAAGCGCCGCCCAGATGATTGAAAATTCGGTGGGCCGTTTGATGTTGGTCGAGGAAAACCCCAACGCCGCCTGACCCGGATCGGAGCATGATGATGACCGACGCCCCCACCCTGACGCTTAAACGCCCCACCCCGACCCGCGCGCTGATTTCGCTGGTAGCAATGATAGATGTTCTGTTGATATTGCTGGTGTTTTTCATGGTCACCTCCACTTATCTGGATCTCGACATGATCCCGGCAGTTTCACAAAATGACGGGCCAGGGCAGACCGCACAGCAGGAAAAGGCGCAGCCGCTTTTGGTGCGGATAGGCGCGGATGGGACACCGGTAATCCAGGGGCAACCGGTATCGCTTGAACAGTTCGACGCGCTGATCCGCACACGGTTGACAGCTGAGCCGACGCTGCCGGTGATGATCCTGCCGACCGGTGTCGCGCAAACGCAGGCTTTGGTTTCAGTGATGGATGTGGCCACCAAAGCCGGGGCGCGGCAGGTGCGCGTGATCCGGCTTGAGGCCCGCCCATGAGATTGACGCGCCGTGCCACAAGGCAAACCCCCGAAACGATTATCGCCCTGATCGACGTGGTGTTCTTTTTACTGGTTTTCTTCATGTTGATTGGCCGGATGGACGCAACCGCCCCCTTCGAGGTTTCACCGCCCGTCGCCGCCACAGGATCAGACATGCCAGCCGGCGGCATCACCCTATCGGTCAGCGCGACAGGCGACATGGCGGTTGACGGAACGCCGACGGATGCCCCGCTTGAATTGTTGCTTGCCCAAATTGCGCAGACCCCCGAAACACTGGTGCGCATCAACGCTCATCATGCGGCTGAACTGCGTCACATCCTGCCGCTGATCGGCGCGCTGGAAGCTGCAGGTGCGCAGGATGTGGCGCTGGTTGTCACACCGGCCGGCCCATGAGGAAACCGGCGGGCATATGGCTGTCAGCTGGCACAATCTCCGTCGCCCTGAACCTTGGCATTGTGGCGGGCCTCATGGCCGCGATGCAACCGCAGCCCGTGCCCGATCAAACCGTCCCGGAAAGCCGGCTGAACGTCGAAGCTCAAAAAGTCGCCCGCAGCGATGCACGTGAACAAGCCCCGGAAAGCCAAAGTGCTGACGAAACCGCAACCGATGGTGCCAAGCTGGACGGCGGCGCGATCACCCAATCCGTGGCGAAACCAAGGCCCCCCTCATCCAAGAAGGCACCGGTTCAGAACCCACCGAACGCGGTTGCAACGATCCTGCCCCCCCCTGCGCCGGACGTCGCCGTTCAGACACCTGACACCGTGCAGGCGGATGTGAAACGGTTATCCGCGTGGGTGGCAGTTGCGCTGCAACCTCATGCTTTCATTGCAAAACCCGCCACCATCGTGGTTTCAACAACCGGCCTTCAAACCGCACAGTCAGACAGCGTTGCGCCAAGCGCGCCCATCCTTTTGGCAGGTTTGTCACAAACGCCCGCCAGCACCCCCGCAGCGCAACAACCGCCGGCAAACATCCCTACAGCGCCGCAGGTGCCCGAGGTGACCAGCGGCACGGCAATGCTGGCCTTTCCAACGTCCGGCCCGGTTGATCCGGTTTCCTTTGCGGCGTTCCAGAGTTTTATGCAGCCCAGTGCGGCCGCCGGTGCCGATGTGCGTGACAGCCTGAGCGCCGCGCTTTCCCTACCCTGTTCGCGGATGCAAGTGACATTTGATCCCGAAACGACCACGCTCAATGTCACCGGTCATGTCCCCGACGCCGCCCAACGCGCACCCGTACTTGCCGCGCTGCAGGCACAGATGGGCGCAGATATCGCAGTCGCAGAAAACCTTCTGGTGCTGCCGGCCCCGCAATGTGGGGCGCTCGCGGGAATTGCAAATGTCGGCCTGCCACAATCGACCGATCAAATTACCAACAGGATGATTGTCGGCGACGATACCCACGCCCGTGCCTTTCGCTATGTTGCGGGCGATCCGCTGGTCATGTCGCTGAGTGCGCCGGATTATCCGGCCTATGTCTATGTTGATTATTTTGATGCCGATGGAAACGTGATCCACCTGTCGCCCAACGACCGTGCCCCGTTACAAGCCGTAAAGCCAAAAACCGCCTTGCAAATCGGGGCAGCCAGCGCCGATGAACCGGGGCTTTTCGTCACCATCGGGCCGCCCTACGGTCAAGAGATTGCAGCCGCATTCGCGGCCTCTGCCCCGCTATATGACGGCACGCGCCCCTTGGTTGAACCAGCCGGCGCTTACCTCAGCTGGCTCAAGGATCGTGTAACACAAGCCCGCGAAAAACATGCTGATTTCAAAGGGGAATGGGTCTATTTCTTTGTGACAACGGCCGCTGATTAGGCAGCGTTGCGCCCTTCTCCCAGATACAGTTTTTGCATATCCACAAAGAGCCCGTTGGTAAGACTGGCACGGATTGGCGCCCAAGCATCCAGATTACCTTCGATTTCTGCCAGCAATGCCTTGTTACACTCGAACGCCTGCAAGACCTCTTCGCTCGCGGTTTCAATCCAGACAAAACCCAGTGCGTTTTCGGTCGTACTGGTCACCCGCAGCTCCACTCCCGGGCGCAGCGGCGCTTGGGGCAAGCGGCGCAGTAAATCAAGCTTGAGCATTTCAATCACGACATCATCAAGCCCTTCCTTGCGCAGGAATAGTTTTTCACGAGTGGCAGGCCAGCCAAAGGTCAGACGCGGTAACAAGGACGCCCCGACCTCCTGCGCACTTGTCGATGAAGCCACACCGTAGCTTTCATCGAACAAGGTCTGCACCTCGTCCTCCAGCGCCAGATATTCACCGATCTCGCGGGGTGGATAGGCGGCCAGCCAAAGACCCAATTCAACATCAAGGTAGTTCACCACAGGCTCCAGCCGCATCGCCTCGTTGCAAGACGGGCAGGTGACATTCTGGAATGTGTTGTCCAGAATTTCTTCGCGCAGATCAGGACGGCGGTCGGCATTCACGCTGCCGGCAGCTTGAAAATCGGTGATCGTATCACAGACCGGGCACTGGATCGACGTGGTCTCGAACAGGGACATCAGGCATCTTCCTTCAGGCAAAGTTTGGCAATCTCGTCCCGGTGCGGATGATTGTCATTCAACCGGTCGGAAGCAACAGCAGCATAGATTTCCGAGAACCATTCCCCCGGTGCGCGGAATTGATACCCCGAGACTGCATATTTGCGCTGGTCCGTGCTGTATCTTGACCAGTTGCCTGCGTAGCTTTCGACGTAGGTATAATTGCCAATAGCGCAGGCCGCAGCCACACTGGCGGATTGCCACGGCTTGTTACCCTCGCGCGCGCGGTCGACAAAGTTGCGGCATTCCTCCATCCGGCGACGCCATTCTTCGGCGTCGCAGCCCACGGGGTCCGGCATCGGCATTTTGCGTCCCGCGGATCCGATCATATATTCAGCCACGTAATCGGCATCAAACTTGAACTGGTCTGCGATGGCCTTGGCCGGTTCCTTGACGTCCGCGCCATAAACCTTCCAGCCTGCCAATCGTTCACCGTGCTTTTTCATATAGCCCAGTTTGTCATCTACCGCATGACCAACCTCGTGTAACGTGTTCCATGAAAAACCGGTGCGCGCCTGCCCCGGTTTGGGAATGGCATCTTCGTCGATCTCGCCGATCTCATGTTCGATCGAAATGCCGTATACGCGGGATTCGGCTTCGTCACCGTCACGCATCAACACCCTTTTCTCCTGGGTATTATATTCCGAACCCAAGCCCTTGCCGCCAACCTGTTCAAAAGTCAGCAAGCTGTCGTTATCCAGCGTATTGCTTTCCGGCAGCTTGGACATCTCGTCATAGAACCTGCGGATATTGGCGGCCGGTAATTTCTGCCCCTCCCCATCCACATCAGAAACAACCTTGTTTTGATCCGCTTCTTTCAGTTCCAGCTTGCAACCGAAACGCGCCTCAAAGGCAACCGCCATCACGCGCCGCTGCACAGATGCCTCCAGGTTTTCCACAATGCTATCAAGGTTATCAATACCGCCGGGCGCATCCAGTATCGCGGCAAGGTCTTCTGGTTTCGGCTTGCGGTTGGTGGCCAGTTTCGCGCGCAACTTGGCCATATCAATCCGGATCACCGCTTTTTTCAGCTCACCTTCTGCAGACCCGTGTTTGCGATCCGCCGCCCGCGTCGCCGCGGTGTCGAGCAGTTTTCGCACCAAAGTCATGTCTTCGCGGATCAAATGGCGCTGCTTGCTTTTCTCCAGCGTTGTCATCGCCAATTCGATGGGTGCGCGGTTTTTAAGATAGCTTGCATGTGCATCAATCACCTTGCGCAGCTCGCGCAATGCCGCGATGGCTTCTTCCACGTCGATCTGGGTCTGCGCACGGTTCGACTTTGACAGACGCGCGGCAGACATTGCCAAATCCAGCGCGGCAATCCGGCCGGTGATTTCCTCGCGGGCAAAATCCGCCTCGGCGCCGCGTTTCAGCTGCTTGTCGGCCAGCCCCCGTGCAACGGCAGCAGAATCGTTCAACTGGTCATATTGCGCCAGCAGGATCGTGATTGCTGTGCAGGCATCTACAACTGCTTCAAGGTCGGCGCGGGCAGCATCGAAATTGGTAGCTGCAAGTGTTTCAGCGCCTTTCAGCTTTGCCTCGTTCTCCAGTATTTCAACATGTGCGTACATCGCTGACATCTGCCCTTTGAACCCGTCAAGTGTCTGGCGGGTTTTTGCAATCGCCGCCATCAAACCTTCGGCGTCCTCTGTCGGAAGGTTTTTTATGTCTGCTGTCATGGCAGCCAGATCTTCAACGGCATCCGCCGTCCCCTTGGCATTATCACAATCGTCCTTCAGCTCTTCAAAAAGCGCGATTGCGATCTCGAAATCAAAGCCTTGGCCCTTGCGCTCTGCATTGCGCTCCTTGCCTTCCAACCGGGTCAGCAGTGTTTCGATGGCCGGAGAGTTCATTGCCCGAACGCCGTCAAGCGCCTGCCCCGCCTGCGTTTTGCGCAATACGTAGCGGTCATAGACATCCAACAAGGAAGAAGCCTCTGTCAGCTCTTTGTCAAAACCGTCGAGCCGCTTCAAAGCACCGCCAAAATTCTCCAGTTTTGCCTGAACCATGGCTGTATCATATCTTGCCCGCAGCGCGAGTACGGCATCATGGCACGGCCCTGCGGCCACAACAGATCGGTCCTCAAGGTCTTCCAGCTTTTGTTCGTAATCTATTTTGACAGGTAGATATTGATCAAAAGCTTCGGCCTTTTTGCGCGCGCCCATCATCACCCAATATGCCTGTGATGCGATCAAGTAGGCTGCGCCGAAATTGCCCTTGCCTATCGCCTCTTGTGCCGATGCGAGCAGATTTGCCTTGTTGGCTTCTTCCTGTGTGGTCGTGGCATGGCCGACTTCAACCCCCAGATGAGCGGGCAGAAAATTCAGCATAACACCAACAGCTTTCTTGCAAGCGTCACAGGTCTCTGTGTAAAAGCTGGCCAGTTCAACGCCTTTGGCGGCCTTGCTCTGGGCGTCAGGCAGTTTGCGCTGATCAAAATCAGCGTTCATTTCATCCAGAATAGTCTGAATACGGGCTGCATGCCCGTCAAGATGTGGCGTTACGTCGGATGCCGAATACGCCGCGATTGCAGCAGACATTTTGACACGCGCATCCTTGATCGTATCCGTATAAAGCTGCATCGCGTCCAACCCTTTACGCGCTGCGGCCTGTGCTGTTCCCAATGATTTGATTGCACCGGCAAAATCGTGTCCCGGCGGGTTTGCCGCCTCTTGCGCCGCATCGAAGCTGTCATTGGCTTCTTTCACTTCGGCATCAATGATGCTTTCGGCATTTGCGCTCCTGGCTTCATTGATCACCGCCTCAGCTGCGGTTTTCTGCGCTGCAAACCCAACCGAAGCCGTGCAGGTTTTCCCGATCCGCTGGCAAGTGGCAATTGCGTCATTAAGGGTGTTTTCCGCGCGGGACAAATCTTTGCCCATCAGCGCCTCGACTGATTTGGCCGACGCATCCGCCCTATTTAGATCATCCGCAAAAATACCTTCTTTATCAAGGGATTGCACATGGGTCAGGATCTTGGCGAAAGCGGCATAAACGGTCGCGAACTCGCTGTCGGATGTCAGCTCCATCTTGTCCGCACCAGACTGCGCGCCATCAATCAAAGCCGCTGTTTCAAAGTCGTCAAGCGCGCGTTTCAATTCCAGATTCGCGTTTTCCAGCAGGTTGCTACCAGCCAGCCAATTGCCCCGTTCGGTCGCGGCGAAGGCGTTGCTTCTCATCTCATTGGCGTTCCGTTTTGCCTCCACTGCATCGGGCGAGGTCGCAGATTTCAGCTTGGCCAGTTCCTGCTGGAATTTGGCATCTTCAGCAATATAGGCTTTGGCCAATCCCGCCAGTTTCAGCTTTGCCTCGTGCGCGTCCTTGCCGCGCAGACACATCGCGAGGGCCAGCTTGAAATCACCGCTGTCTTCAGCCGCCTTGCGCTTGATGTCATCACCGACCAGACCTTGATAATAGCTTTCGATTGCAACACGACCCTCGGCACCTTTGGTTGCCCGAATGGCCCTTCTGCGCGATTTGAATTCGCTGCTTTCTGTCTGGTATTGCGCAATCAGTTTACCCTTATCGAACAGGTTTTGCTTGGCAAAGGCGCAGAGCGCGCGCAAGGCACCCGAGGCTTTTCTATAATTACCCGCGGCCGCATCGTCATTGGCCTGAGCCGCCGTCTTCACCGCATAAGCCAGATCTGTGGCCAGCAGCGCCTGCGCCGCCACCGGCACATTGGCCAGAACATGGGCATGCCAGTCTTCCCAGTTCTTCTTCATTTCTTTGTAGTTGGCGGCAAAACGGTTTGTCTCAAGCAGGTCATCAACGGCTTTGGGTATGCTGTTGAGAAGCGTTAAAGCGGCACTCATCTGGCCCGCTTTACGCGCCGCTTCGGCGCGCAGCAGAATCTGTTTCGCCGCAACATGCTCCTCACGCAGCGCGGCAACCGGATAGCTGTTCGGCGCAGGCAGGCCGGCCAACAGCGTTTTGCGGGCGTTGAAAACAGTAGCGTAATTCGCAAAATCATCCGCGAAATCAAGCGTGTCTTTCAGATCATTGCGCACAACCGCGATTTGTTGGCTGGCCTGCGTATACTCATGTGTTTTGGCCTTGTCGGCTGCGGCTGTGTATGCTGTCGTGATCTCGTCGAACTTGGGTTTCACAAATTTGTTTCTTGCGTAGGGATGCGCCAGCATCACCTGATAGCGCACCTGAAAGGCGGCGTTATCCTTAACCCATTCTTGCGCCTGGGCGATCAGCTTTAGCGAGTCCCGATTTACAACCAGATGCGCCGCTTCAGCATCATCGGCGAGATCCGCCAGATCAGATGTATCCGCCTTGACCGCTTCGTCCAGTTTCGACTGCACCGATTGACAGCCCATGCGCAGCGCCAGCGGCACATTGTCGGCACCGAACTGCGCGGCGAGTTTCTGGCGCAGCGCATCCAGCTGGTTATGCGTATCGCTCAGCCTGCTGCGCGCCGCCAAGACCTCTGGCGACAGGCCCTTTTGGGCAGAGGCCTTCACACCGGCAAGCGCATCAACACGTTGCTCGAAAGGGTTCTGTCCACCCTTCTCCGCGTCGCGCATCATAACTTCAAGTCGGCCCATCGCCTTGAGCGCCGCATCCAGGTCCTTGGGATCGTTCGTTGCCTTCCCGCTGGCAAATTTCTCTTCGATAAAGGCCCAGGTCAGCGCAATGTCACTCTGTCCATCAAAGCCGCGGTCTTTGGCAACAGAGGGGTTTTCGGCGTCCAGCCGCGCCATGGCTTTCTCAAGCTGCGCATGGGCCTTGGTCGCGTCGTCTTTTTTGATATGTACCAGCAAGGCCGTACGCACATCATCAATCTGCTGATGCCCGCCTTCGAAATTCAGCGCCTTGGGATCGCTCTCGATGATCCCTTCTGCGGCGCGCAACTGGGCCATAAACACCGAACGCAGTTCTGGGTCATCAAGACCCGCAATCTCTTCGCGCAGCAGATCATGTTCGGCATTAAACAGACGAAACTGTTCCGTCGCATCGCGCCGCGCCTGCTTTTTGGCCTTGCGGTTGAACACCTTGGGCACTTTCAAAAAGCGCTCGATGAAATTACTCTGCTGCTGGGTCAATCCTTCGATTGCCATTGCGCGGTCCTCCAAAAGAACGTCTGAATACTGCCGAAAAAAATGTCATTTAAAAAAATTGTGTGGCAGTCTTGGTGCCAAGTCAAAACCAGCATTCGCCGCATTGCAAGTAATTTTCGACAAGGCGCGGATTGCCAAATAGCCTCTGGTTGACCATCCTTTGGCCAAATACCACTGTTTGCAGACCCCTGCCAAGGATGCTAAGTTGACTTAACGGCAATATTTCGAAACTGTTTTCTTATCTTTATTTTATCTGGGAGTTCTGTTGTGTCGGGACCCATTTTTACAATGCGTAACACATTTGATGTTGGGCAAGCACCAAAACACGGTAGGGTGCTTTTCGCCCTGCTGCTCGGGTGCACCCTAAGCATTGGCACATTGCCCGGCGCGGGCCTTGCCCAGACCGCAAGTGAAATCACACCGTCGTCCTTCGCTCCCGATGCGCAACGCCTGAAAGGTGCGGTGGTCTTCTCAGGTGCGCGCGGCACAAAGCCCCCGGCGGGTGCCGAGAAACTGCTGATCAACCTGTCGGGCGTAACCTTGACCGACGGCCTGCCCCAGATGGCCGAAGTCAACGCAGCGACCAAAGCCCGGTTGTCAGGTAAAACCATCACCGTGGCCGAAATATTTAACGCCGCTTCGGACCTGGAAACCGCCTATGCACAAGCCGGTTTTGTACTGGCGCGCGTCGTCTTGCCCGCCCAGGAATTGCGGGATGGCGGACGGCTCAACATCGTGGTCATCGACGGGTTTGTCGAAGCGGTGGATACCGCAAATGTACCACCGCAAGTGCGCGACCGGATCAGCCGGATCACCGATCCCCTTGTGGGCAAGCGCAGTTTGCGACTGCCCGAGATCGAGCGCCAGTTGCTGTTGGCGGGGGATACTTACGGCGTATCGCTCGGCTCGGCTTTGGCCGCAGGGGCCACGCCTGGCGGGACATCCCTGATCCTGCAACCGGAATTCCAGTCCGTCACCGGTTTCTTCGCCTTTGACAATGCCAACGCCAGCTCTCTCGGGCCTGTCAGCCTGAGCGCCGGCGTTGAATTCAACTCGCCTTTCAATCTGGGCGAAACCTTCTATGCCCGCATCTCCGGTTCACCGGCCAGCAACAACGATAACGGACTTGGCGCTTTCTTGGGCAGCGATCCACGGCTGCGCACGCTTTCGGTCGGGGGCGTTGTTCCTTTGGGGTATGACGGGCTCACGCTTAACATCGAAGCGACCGACAGCCGGACGGCACCCGATCCGCTGGACCTGCCGACAACCAGCCGCTTTGATCGCACCTCGATCCGACTGTTTTACCCTTTCATCCGCAGTCGCAATCGCAATATTTCCGGCCAGTTGACGTTGGACCGTCAATCGGACGAACAATTTCTTGTCGGCGCCGGCAACGTGCGCACGCCGATCTATCAGGATAAGACAACCGTCTTGCGGGCTGCTCTTGACGGTTTCTGGTTGACCGAAAGCGGCACGGCGATCGAAGCCGGCGCTTCCCTGTCACGCGGCATTGATGCCTTGGGCGCACGCAGTCTGGCCGATATCGGTACGGGCACGCCACTGTCACGTCAGGGGGCGGATGCAGAGTTTACCAAATTGGTACTGTCCGGCCGCTTGCGTCGTTCAATCAATGAAAAATTCAATTTCTCGCTGGCGGGCCGGCTACAAAGTTCCTTTGGAGATCCGCTTTTGACCGGCGAACAATTCGGCATTGCAGGTAGTCAGGAGCTATCGGCCTTTGACGCGGGATCCATCAAAGGAGACAGCGGATTCGTCGCCCGTGCGGAAATTTCAATGCCGCAACAGGTAAACTATGGCGCAACGCCGCTATTGATCAGCCCGTATATTTTCGGGGCTTACGGCGACGTGTCGCTAGAGGCCCCCACAGCACAAGAAGCCGCGAACCTGTCTGCCACCTCTATTGGCATAGGTGTCGAGCTGAACACTTTGACCAAATCCAATTTCTCGACCGCAACCGTGCGGATCGAATACGCAAGAGGAACGCGTGATGATGACCTGCCGGACAACAACCGCTTTAGCATCCAAGGCTCCTTCCGCTTCTAAGGCGCAGGCCAGCCGCCGGTTTATCCGCAACGCTTTGGCATTTGCCACGGCGCTGACACCGGTTTGGGCTGCCGCCCAGGACCTGCCAACCGGCGGGACGGTTGTGCATGGCACCGCAACCATCGCCACACCCAACGCCAATACCATGGTAATCCATCAGGGCAGCGACCGTGCTGTGGTAAACTGGGACGGGTTTTCCGTCGGGGCGGGCAACCGTGTGGACATCAACCAGCCGAACGCGAATTCCGCCATCCTCAACCGGGTAACGGGCGAGACAACCAGCCAGATTCACGGGCAGATCAACGCCAACGGCCGCGTCTTTGTTGTTAACCCCAACGGTATTTTCATCGGGGCCACGGGATCTGTGAACACCGGCAGCTTTGTCGCCTCGACACTGGGCATCCGCACGGATGACTTTGTGACAGGACAGACCGTTTTTGAAGGCGACGGGTCTTCAGCCATGGTTGTCAACGAAGGCAGCATTCAGGTTGTCACCGGCGGCTATGCCGCACTGATCGGCGGCAAGGTCAAGAACTCCGGCACCATTCAGGCGCCGTTGGGCTTTGTCGGACTGGGTTCCGGCGAACGGATCACCCTTGATCTGGCAGGCGACGGTTTCTTGCAAGTCGCGATCCCAACCCATTCGGACGATGACGGGCTTGAGGCCCTGATCGAAAACTCCGGCACCATTCAGGCCAATGGCGGCACCGTCCAGATTTCTGCGGCGACCGCCCGTAATGCAGCGCGACAAGCCATCAACATGAGCGGCGTGGTCGAGGCCCGCAGTGTATCCGGCCGCAACGGACGCATCACATTGGGTGGCGGTGCCGGCGGACAGGTAAAAGTCACCGGCACAGTACGCACAACCACCCAGCGCCCTGCCATTCAGGTCACCCAGTCCGCCCGCCCTGCCCTGCGCCCTGAACGTGGTGGCGACATCACAATCACCGGCCGTGACATCACGCTTGAAGGGGCCACGATCGACGCCAGCGGTACAGAGGGCGGCGGCACAATTCACATCGGCGGAAACGAACGCGGCCTTTCCGGTTTGTTGACCGCCACGCAGCTCAGCGGGGACGTCGGCACAGTGGTGCGCGCAGATGCCCAAACGCAAGGCAACGGCGGGCGCATCGTTTTGTGGTCGGATAACCGGACCGAATTCGCAGGAAACATCTCTGCACAGGGTGGTGCGCTAAGTGGCGATGGCGGTTTTGTCGAGGTTTCTGGCAAACAGACCCTGCGCTATAGCGGTTTCACCGATACCCGTGCGGACAATGGCGCATGGGGTACCCTGCTACTTGATCCTAACGATATCTTTGTTGTCGCAGACAGCACCGGAAACGACGGTGACATTCTCGCATCAACAGTTCAGAGCAACCTCGCCAGCGGTAACGTTTTCCTTTCGACAGCCGGGGCAGGCCCTGACGATGGCCGGATTGAAATCAATGCACCGCTCAGTTGGTCTTCCGGCTCCATCCTGTCGCTAAATGCAGAAACAGCTTTTGGTGCTTTTGTGCCCAACGCCATTGAAATCAACGCCCCCATTACCGCGCCCAATGGACAACTTCGGCTGACAGCAGTCGAAACCGCGGGGGCATCTTTCCCCAGCCCTCAAATCATCGAAACCGGCGCGAATGGTGACATTGATGTGGGCCACTTTCAGATCGTAACCGGTGACTGGCTCCAGTTGGGCACGGATTTCCCGGGTGCCGACCTGCCTTCCTTCGCGGCTGACAACTTTGTCCTCCAAGAAGCTGTTTTCCTACGCGCCCTCAGTGGGAACGGTGTAGGAAGCCCTTATCTGCTGACAGATATCTACGGGTTGCAAGGGGTCCACGGCTCTTTCAATTTTGCCTTGGCCAATGACATTGATGCTTCTGTCACCTCCGGTTGGGAATCGGTCGGCCCCCTCACAAACGGCGTACGCAATTCCGGCTTTGTTCCACTATCGTTTTTTGGCGATTTCGAGGGGAACCGCAATGCAATTACAGACCTCTTTATCCGTCAATATCCGTCAGCAGGTGGCGGCGACACGGGTCTGTTCGGTTCGCTTGGAGATAACCCGTCGATCACAGATTTCAGCATTCTGAATGCCGATGTCGCGGGTGGCCGTGTTGGCATTCTTGCCGGAAGCAACGGCAGTTTCACACAGGGTGTTCACGTGACGGGCACGGTCGTATCCTATGGCGAAGCGGGTGGCGGCATCAACGGCTACATGCCTTTCGGCGTTTTACAGGACAGCTCTGCCAACGTGACGGTGACCGATGCGATCGACCCGTCCGATATAGGTGGCAATGCCGCAGGCGTCGTCAGCTTGGGCGGCCTTGTCGGAATCAGTGATGGCGACATCCTCAACGCAAGCAGCGCAGGCAGCGTTACCCTGCGTTTCGGTGAGGAAGGTTTTGCCGGCGGTCTGGTCGGCCAAAGCGAGGACATCATCCGGGATGTCTATTCCGAAGCCTCTGTCACGGCGGCCAACACCGCCGCATTTGCCGAGGCAACCATCGGGGGGCTTGTAGGCGACAACCGCTTCGGCGGCACGATCGAAAATGCCATTGCCACAGGTGCGGTTACCTTGACATCGGGCTGTTGTGGCGGCTTTGGGCTTGCAGGCGGGCTTGTCGGTGAGGATGACACCTCTAACCAAAGCATTCTGTCGTCTTTCTGGAACATCGAAACCACCGGCCAAAGCCTGAGCGGCCAATCCGGCGAAATAACCGGGAACACCAATGGATTCGGCCAGTTTGAGGGTGCCTATGGCGAAACCACCGCCAGCCTGCGAGACGCTGAACTGTTCAGACAGGCTGCGCTGTTCGGCGGCTGGAACTTTGATGTTGATTGGGCGATCCCGCAAGATGGCATAGATATGGCGCGACTCTATTCCATTGATCCCGTCATAACCGCTATTGATCCTTCTGAAACGGTCCCGGAGTTTGAATACAACGGCACGACAACCGGCTTTTCCGCGGATGACGGACTGTTTTTCGGGGGCCCCTCTGACTATCGCTTTGGTCCCTTGGGCGACACCGGCGATCTAACGGTGATGATCGACGAGATTATCCTTTCCGATGCCAATGTCGGCGATGTCACCTTTACCTTTCCGACAACCTACACCAGTGATCTAGGGCAGGTTTTTGACGTGCGATCACTTCCCAAAGACGCAACAGTCACGCCTGCACCGTTGGCTGTGACAGTCAATGCAACCACCAAAACCTATGGCGAAGAGTTGATCCTTGAAGGGATCGATTTCACAGCGGACACGCTGCTTGGCACGGACGTCATTACTGGCGCGGAAATCATCAGCGAAGGGGCTCCGGCGGATGCGGGCGTTTCGTCTTATGCATTGACGGTTGCAAACCTGACCGGCACAGGGCTGGCGAATTACGACCTGACAATCACACCCGGCAGCCTCGAAGTCACCCCTGCGCCGCTGACCGTGACAGCTGACGATCAAACCAAACCTTTCGGTGTCGCCTTTACCTTTACCGGCACTGAATTCACCGTTGAGGGATTGTTGAACGCCGACACCCTGACCCAGGCGACCTTGACCAGCGCCGCGGCCGGGGCGGATACCCCTTTGACCGGCGATGGCCCGGGCACCGCGATCTTTATCTCCGATCCGCTGGGAACCGGACTTGAGAACTACGAAATCACCTTTGTGAATGGCATCTTTATCGTGGCGCCCGGCAATCTGGTCATCACCGCGCTGGACCAAACCAAGGTTTATGGCAGTGTATTCACCTTCAATGGTAACGAATTCTCTGTTTCCGGCCTGTCCGAAGGTGACAGCGTCGACAGCGTCACCTTGACCAGCGCAGGCGCCACCGCCGACGCGCAGGTTGCTGACGGGCCTTTCACAATAACCGCTAGCGATGCGACGGGCACCGGTCTTGATAAATACACGCTGGTCTTTGCCGACGGCAGCTTTACCGTGACTCCTGCCCCGTTGACTGTCACTGCGTTGGATCAGTTCAAACAACCGGACCAGCCGTTCACCTTTAACGGAACCGAGTTTACCACAACCGGTCTGCTTAACGATGACGCGGTGACCTCCGTCACCTTGACCAGCGACGGGGCTGACCCCGAGGCCGCGATAGAGGACAGCCCCTTTGTCATCCTTGTGGACGACGTAACAGGCAACGGGTTGGACAATTACGAAATCAGCACAGTGAACGGCAGCTTTGTCATTCAGAACCTGATTGCGCCACCCTCCGTGACACCGCCCCCGGGAAGCAGCAGAACCATCTTCAACCCGCGCGATACAATCACCATTTCTTTCCCGGATGAGAACCGGACCCGTGGCATCCAGACGGACCGCGGCACCGGCGGGCCGACACAAACCCTGCAACAGGCTGAAGAAACAGCCGAGTTCGTTGACGAAATTTCAACCGAACTCGAGCAGCAAGTGAAATCCTGCGGTTCGGCGGATCAGGACTTTGACAATTACATGACCTGCCTCAGCGCCTCGCTAGATACCTATTCCAACGCGCTGGACGAGATTGTCAATGACCTGCCCAAAGGGCTTGAAACGGTTTCTGCCACAATCCGCACAGCCAGCGACGAGATCAAAGCCGCCGCCGCCCGCGCCCAGCGTCGTTTGGCCGGCGCCACGACAGATGCGCAGCGTCGCGCCATTCAGCGTGATGCCGTCAACGAGGCGATTGGCGCGATCAACACGGCCAAGTCGGAGATCCGCAAGGCGATTTCGCTGATCCGCGCGGATGATCCGGAAGTGACGGCCGTTCAGCGCGGTACTGGTGCCCGAATCGTGCAGGCATTTGACACGGTAGAAACCTCCTTGGTCCGCGCCGTTGAACTGTAACACCGGGGGCCAAATGGGCAGGGTTCTGATCCGCACAGTGGTTTTTCTGGCATGTGCTTTGCTTTTGCCGCTGCAGGCGCAGGCGCAGGACCGCAGGGTCGCCCTGATCATCGGGAATTCCGATTACGAACGTGTCACGCCCCTGGATAATCCCGGCAATGATGCCACGGACCTGCATGTCGCCCTCGAGGGGTTGGGGTTCGAAGTTTTCCTTGGTTTGAACACCACCGGCGCGGCAATGACAGGGATTACCGATACATTCGCCAAGGCGATCGAAACGGCCGATGTGGCACTGTTCTACTATGCCGGTCACGGATTTCAGGTAGGCGGGCAGAACTATCTGGTGCCGGTCGACGCCGAAATCCAGACGCCACAGGACGTGCAGGAACAAACCATCAGATTGACCGATATTCTTGGCAAGATGGAGCAGGCACCGGGTATCAAGTTTGTCATTCTTGACGCCTGCCGCAATGATCCGTTTGAAGGTGCCGTTGCCGCAGTCTCTGAAGGACTGGCGCGGATCGGCAATGCGCGTGACTTTTTGATCTCATTCGCCACGCAGCCCGACAATGTCGCCTATGACGGTTCCGGGCGAAACAGTTTCTTCACTTCTGCCCTTCTCAGCCACATTTATACGCCTGGCCTTGATGTTTCGGACATGATGATCAATGTCCGCAAGGACGTGCTGGCCGCAACGGGCGGGCGCCAGATACCGTGGGAAAACTCTTCGCTGACCCGCCAGTTCCGGTTTGATCCGCGTCCCGACGCCGGTTCTGCTGAAACACTTCTCTGGCAAGTCGCCGCAAACGCCGGGGATCCGCAACTGATGGAACTCTACGCAGAGCGCTATCCCCAAGGCACCCATGTCGCCGAAGTGATGGCCTTTCTCGATCCGGCCAACCCCGCCGCCCCCCTGTCGCGCGATTATTCACCGCTGGAACGCGATGCACAGGAAGAGCGGTTGTGGCAATTGGCACGGCGCAGTCGGATGCGGCCCTTGGTTGAATTCTACATCGCCAAATATTCCGACGGCAAATACCTCGCGGATGCCAGCCGCCTGATCGCCACTCTGCCCTCCGATAGCGAGGCAGGGTCTGGCCGTTTATGTGAACGCCTTGCTACCCACCCGCGCGATGCGACCGCCACCACTTCCGGCGTACCGTTCAGCAAATTGCAGGATAACGCGCTTGCCGCGATGCAGGCCTGCCTTGCCGCCTCGCATGAAAACCCCGAACTGCCACATTACACCGCCCTGCTTGCACGGGCCACTGTTGCAGCCGGCGATATGGATCAGGCGATCCGCCTGTATCGCGAGGCCGCAACCCGCGGTGATCTGCGGGCCATGGTCAGCCTTGGCTTGATCACCGAGACAGGCCGCGGCGTGCCCGCCAGTCAGGTCGAAGCGCTGCGGCTTTATGAACGTGCCGCAAGCCTCGGCAGCCCTGACGCCAAGATTAACCTTGCCGTTGCATTGTTCGAGGGGCACGGGCTGGAAAAAGACGCCGACCGCGCTGTCAAACTGCTGAAAGAGGCCGCCGATCTGGGCTCTGCCATTGCGACATTCAACCTTGGCGTTCTGGCCCGTGACGGTGCCGCGGGTGATCCTGCCGAGGCGCTGGGATATTTCAAACGTGCGATCAAGGCCGGCGAGCCCCGCGCTTACGTCGCCAGCGCCATCCTTCTGGACGAAGGGCGCATCACCCCGCGCGACCCTGACGCCGCTGCGAATATGTTGCTGCGTGGCGCGGCCGAGGATTCAGGCGAAAGCATCCAGCAACTGACCCAAAGCACCGAAGACTGGTCTCGTGACACCATCAAAGCCGTACAAGAACGCCTGAAAGCCGCAGGTTTTTACACCAGCACCATCGACGGGCGCGGCGGCCCCAACTTTGCTGCCGCCCTGGAAACATGGCGCAATGGCGGGTTTGAGCCCGACGTCCTGGTCGAATAATCCCCCGATGTGACGCAATGGGTTGCCTTGTCTTCCCCAATGGCTACGATATACTTTAAGCTTAAAGTAGGGGGATCTTATGGCGTCGATACGTGATAATCACCGCGAGGACGTGGCGGGCCGCGCCAATGTCGAAGATACGCCGGAACTGCTGGCATACTACGACGAGCTAGACGGCCATCACGCCGGTGCGCTCTGGACTGTTGCCAACAAGATCGAACCATGGGAGCCGAAATCGGCCTCTGTTCCGGTCTTGTGGCGCTATGCCGATCTGCGCGAAAAAGTGCTACGCTCTGTCGACCTCGTGACACCGGAAAAAGCCGGCCGTCGCGTGATCTATTTCAACAATCCAGGCCGAACGGACGTCTCTGCCGCGGTCGGCTGGATCTACGCCGGTCTGCAAGTCATGCATCCGGGTGAAAAGGCCACGGCACACCGTCACTCCGCCTCCGCCGTCCGCTTTATCATGGAGGGCAGCGGGGCCTATACGGTTGTCGATGGCCACAAGATGACACTGGGCAGGAACGATTTTGTGCTGACTCCGAACGGCACTTGGCACGAACATGCGGTCGAAGAATCCGGCAGCCCCTGCATCTGGCAAGACGGGCTGGATATTCCTTTCGTCAACGCGATGGAGGCGAATTTTTTTGAGGTGCATCCCGACCTGTCCGAACCCGTCGCCTACCCCGTCAATGACATGACAAAGACATGGGGCAACGCGGGGCTGACACCGGGTGGCGGCGCGTGGGACAAAGGCTATTCACCGATGTTCAAATACGAATGGGACCGCACCTATGAGGCCCTGAACGCCTATGCCAGCGTGTCCGACCCCTCGCCCTTTGACGGCAGCTTGATGGAATATGTGAACCCCACAACAAACGGGCCGGTGATGCAAACGCTGGGGGCCAGCATGCAGCGACTTGCCCCTGCCGAACGTACCAAGGCCCACCGCCATACTGGCAGTTACCTGTATCAGGTTGCCAAAGGATCAGGCCACTCCGTGATCAACGGCCAGAGGTTCGACTGGTCCGAGCGTGACATTTTCTGCGTCCCCTCTTGGGCGTGGCATGAACATGCGAATGCATCCGCCAGCGACGACGCCGTTCTCTTTTGTCTTAACGATCTGCCGGTTATCCGTGCACTTGGCCTCTACCGCGAAGAAGCACTGGGTGAAAACGGCGGTCACCAGCCTACATAAGTCAGGACCAACATGAAACTTGTCACCTATAAAACCGACGTCGAAGCGGGCGCGCGCCTTGGCGTTATCGAAGACGGCATTGTTGTAGATGTCGCCGGCTTTGGCGAGGCATCGGGCCTTGATCTGCCGTCCCGCATGCTTGACTTCATCGACCTTGGCCCTGTCGCCGTGCGCCAGTTGCGCGATGCCTTACACCTGGCGGACGGCGATTGGGGCAACGCGCTGGCCCTGCCCGTTGAAACGGTGACCCTGCTTGCCCCGATCCCCCGCCCGCGCAAGAATATCTTTGGCATCGGTCTGAACTATCTTGATCACATCACCGAAAGCGCCAAGGCGCTGGATACCGATAATGCCCTGCCCAAAGAACCGGTTGTTTTTTCCAAACCGCCCACCTCCGTTGTCGGCCCGAACGGCCCTGTTCGCCACGATTCAGGTATGACGCAACAACTGGATTGGGAAGTCGAACTGGCCGTGATCATCGGCACCACCGCACGCGATACACCCCGCGAGGATGCGCTAAGGCATGTGTTCGGCTATTCTGTGATGGTCGATATCTCCGCCCGCGACAACCGGCGTGCCGGACAATGGATTTTCTCAAAAGGGATGGACAGTTACGCCCCCTTCGGCCCTTGCATCGTGACCGCCGACGAAATCCCGGATCCGCAGCAACTGGACCTGTGGCTGACGGTGAATGGCGTTGAAAAGCAACGGTCGAACACCGCAAAGATGTTGTTCAAGGTCGATGAGCTTATCTCTGATCTGTCGCGTGGCATCACCTTGGAGCCCGGTGACATCATCGCCTCGGGCACACCCGAAGGCGTCGGCGCGGGCCGTGACCCACAAGAGTGGCTGTGGCCCGGGGACGTGATCGAAGCCCATGTTGAAGGCATCGGCACAATCCGCAATCCCGTCATCAACGCGACAAAGTTTACATGAGCTTCGCCATAGATCCGCAGATTGACTTTGACTTTAACGCCCGCGAAAGCGTTGCGTCGTTTGACGATGAATTCGGCAAACTGGTGACGCTCAGTGAACGCGCCATGGCTGAACTGCCACGTCAGGCGGATCTTGTCTTTGACACCGAAAGCGGTGCCGCCCTCGACCTTTACGGTGTCGCGAAAGGCCGCCCCGTTTTTCTGTGGATTCACGGCGGCTATTGGCGACTTGGCAACAAGGAAGGCAACGCATTTGCCGCCCCCGGTCTGGTGGCAAACGGAATTGCTGTTGCCGTCATGGACTATTCATTGGCGCCAGATGCCAGCCTTGAAAAAATCGTTCACGAAGTGCGCAGCGCCGTTGCATGGTTGCACCGCGAGGGGCCTGCCATGGGCCTCGACACCGGCAAAATCCACGTCGGGGGATCATCCGCCGGCGGGCATCTGACAGGTGCGGTAATCGCTGGTGGATGGCAGAGTGATTATCAGCTGCCCGAAAACATCATCGGTGCCGCTTTGGCGCTCAGTGGTATTTACGATCTGGAACCACTGCTGTCGACGCAGGTGAATGCCTGGATGGATATGGACATGGGCACCGTTGCGGCCCTGTCACCGATCCGGCACATCCCTGAACAGTCACAAACTCAGCTGGTGCTGTCCGTGGGCGGGCGCGAACGGGACGGGTTCCTGCGTGAAACACAGAAATTTCATGCGGCTTGGCGGGCCAAGGGCCACGCGGTGAGCGAAGTCGAAATGGCAGAATACAATCACTTCGACATCACCGGCACCTTGGCCGACCCGAACGCAAAACTGGTTCAGGCCACCCTGAAGGCAATCAGGGCCTGCGGCTGATTACAGAACCGCCGTCGCCTCGATCTCAAGCAGCGCATCGTCCTCGACCAGACCGGCAACCACAACCATGGTCATCGCTGGAAAGTGGCGGCCCAGAACCTTGCGATAGACCGCGCCAACCTCGGCCTGTCGCGCGACATATTCTTTTTTATCAATGACAAACCACGTCAGGCGGACCAGATCTTCGATCTTGCCACCCGCAGCTTCCAGCACCGCGACGATATTGCTCAGGGCTTGTTCCATTTGACCGATGAAATCGTGGCTTTCGAATACCTGATCACCGTTCCACCCGATCTGACCACCGATAAACAGCTGGTTGTCTGCTGTTTTCATACCATTGGCATAGCCTTTGGCCTTGGCCCAACCCGCGGGTTGTATCACCTCATGTGCCATCTTCACTCTCCTTCAAAACTCTTGCTTAGACGCCCAGATACTTGTCACGTACCTCGGCTGTCAATGTGTCCATACTGCCGTGCCAAACAGAGGCACCGCGTTCCAAAATCACAACCTTATCAGCGACTTGCCGCAATTCACTGAGGGTTTTATCCACCACAAGAATCGAAAGATCCCCGGTTTGTTTCAAACGTGCAATGGCGCTCCAGATTTCCTGGCGCACCACGGGGGCCAACCCTTCGGTCGCCTCGTCCAGAATCAGCAGACGCGGGTTTGTCATCAGCGCACGGCCAATCGCCAGCATCTGTTGTTCGCCGCCCGACAGCGATCCGGCAAGCTGGTCACCCCGTTCCGCCAGCCGTGGAAACAGATTATGCACCGCTGCAAAATCCCAGGCGCCAGGACGCGCAGAGGCATAGAGGTTTTCGTAAACCGTGAGATTGGTGAAACACCGCCGCCCCTCGGGGACCAGACCCAGCCCAAGCCGCGCCGCCTTATGTGCAGGCAAGCCCGCGATATCCTGACCCCCAAAATGAACGCGCCCGTCCGAGTTTTTCAATAAACGGCAGATCACTTTGATCGTGGTCGATTTGCCCATGCCGTTGCGCCCCATCAACGCGGTAACCTGCCCATCCTCGATGGCCAGATCAACACCAAACAGGGCTTGCGACGCACCATATGACGCCGTGATCGCTTGCAATTCCAACAGACTCATGCCGCGTCCTCCTCGCCCAGATAAGCGATGCGCACTTCCGGGTTTGTGCGAATCTCGTCAACGGTGCCGGTTGCGATGATCTTGCCATAGACCAGTACCGAAATCCGGTCGGCACAGGCAAATACCGCGTCCATGTCATGTTCAACCAACAGGATTGGCGCCTCTTTTTTCAGTTCCTGTAAAAACCCGGTCAACCGTTTGGAGCCCTCCGCACCCATGCCCGCCATCGGTTCATCCATCAGGAACGCCTTGGGCGCCAGTGTCAGTGCCACGGCGACTTCCAGCTGGCGACGTTGGCCATGCGATAACTCGGCAGTAATCATATTCTCCTGCTTCTCCAGCCCGACCCGCGTCAAAGCAGCCCGTGCCCGCGTCAACAGCGCCGGTTCTTTCATCGCCGGTTTGAAGAACCGAAAGACCGCACCGCTTTGACCCACCGCGCCAAGCACCGCATTTTCCAACACGGTATACTCCATCGCCAACGCCGAAATTTGAAACGTCCGCCCCAGTCCAAGCCGCGCCCGCTGCGCAGCTGTCATGCCGGTCACGTCCTGCCCCAAAAACTCGACGGCGCCACTGTCCGGCTTCAACCCGCCGGCAATCTGCTTGATCAGCGTCGATTTGCCCGCGCCATTCGGCCCGATCAACGCGTGAATCTCGCCTGCGCGCAAGTCCAGCGATATGCCGTCACTTGCCGCCAAGGCGCCAAAGCTTTTGCGAATATCGCGGATGTTCAGGATGTTAGTATCCATGGCCGACCTCCCGTTTCGCCAGTTTGCCGATGATGCCACCTTTGGCAAACAACACCACGCACAGCAGGATCGCGCCCAAGTAGATAAACCAATACTCTGACAGCCCGCCAAGGAAGTGTTCCAGCAAGATATAGAGCGCCGCGCCAACGACCGGACCGTACAACCGTGCAACACCGCCCAGAATAATGAAAATCATGATCTCACCCGAGATCTGCCATGAAAACATCGTAGGGCTGACAAAACGGTTCAGGTCGGCAAACAGTGCCCCCGCCAGACCAGTGATTGCGCCCGATATGACAAAGGCCACCAGCCGCAGACGATAAACATTGATGCCTACCGTCTGCGCGCGTTCCTCGTTCTGGTGCGCACCGTTCAAGGCCAGACCGAATGGCGATTTATTCAACCGGTCCACCAGAAACAGCACGACGCAAAGCAGCACAAAACAGATGGCATAGAACTGTATCGGGTCCAGCGTGTTCAGCCCCGGAAACTGGTTGCGCACATAGATCGACAATCCGTCTTCCCCGCCATAAGCCGGCCAGGATATTGTAAAATAATAGAACATCTGCCCAAAGGCGAGCGTCACCATGATAAAGTAGACGCCGCTGGTGCGCAGCGACAATGCCCCGATCAGCAGCGCCAGCAATGCGCTTGAAATGATCGCAACCAGCCAGATCACCGGCATCGAATTGGTGCCTTCTATCAAGAACGGGCTTTCCAATATTGGCATGTAATTCTGTGCATGGCTGGCCAGAATGCCCATGGCATAACCGCCCATCCCGAAAAACGCGGCATGGCCAAAGCTGACCAGCCCCCCCTGCCCCAGCGCGAGGTTCAAACCGACACCTGCCAATGCAAAGATCACCGCGCGCGTTGCCAGCGTGATGGTAAACGGCTCGTCCGTCATCAGCGCATAAAGCGGCACAACGACCAGAAGCAGCAGTACGATCATATTCAGTGTGCGTTCACGCAACATATCAGGCGCTCCCAAACAGGCCGGTTGGCTTGAAAATCAGCACACCCGCCATCAAAATGTAGATCAACATAGATGCCAGCGCTGATCCGAGAGTTGTGGCGGCTGAGACGTCCATGAATGTACCGAAAATCACCGGCAGCATCGTACGGCCCAATGTATCGGTCAGCCCGACCAGAACGGCACCGGCCAGCGCCCCTTTGATTGATCCGATCCCGCCGATCACAATCACTACAAAGGCGAGGATCAGCACCGGTTCTCCCATGCCAACCTCGACCGACTGGATTGCCCCGACAAGCGCCCCGGACAGGCCTGCCAACGCGGCACCCAGTGCAAATACCAATGTATAAAGCACCGAAATATCGACCCCCAATGCGCCAATCATCTCGCGGTCGTTTTCACCCGCACGAATGCGCATGCCGACACGGGTTTTGGAGATCAGCAGAAACAGTCCCGCCGCAACAGCCAGACCGATCCCGATGATTGCCAAACGGTAAACCGAATATTCAATTCCACCGGGCAGTGCGATCGACCCCTTCAGGTAGTCGGGAATGTTCAAAAACAACGGGAATGGCCCAAAGATCCAGCGGGTCCCTTCGGAAAAGATCAGGATCATGGCAAAAGTTGCCAACACCTGTTCCAAATGGTCTCGGTGGTACAATCGACGGATTACCGTGAGTTCAACCAGTGCCCCCACCATCGCGGCAGCCCCCATACTGGCGACCAGCGCCAGCAGAAAGTTACCGGTCCAGCTTGCAACCGCTGCGGCCGCAAAAGCACCAATCATATAGAGGGAGCCATGGGCAAGATTGATCAGCCCCATCACACCAAATATAAGAGTCAGCCCCGCCGCCATCAAAAAAAGCATAACGCCGAATTGCAGACCGTTCAGGACCTGCTCGATCAGTAAAAGCATGTTCATGGGAATTCCTTGCCGAGAATTTCCGGCGGGGTAAGCCCCGCCGGAAAATCGCTATTTTACCACTTCAACGGACACTCGGCGGCGTAAACATCCTGACGATCGGCAAGCGCCACTTCAACCGCGGTATTTGTGTAAATGTCACCTACTTTGATGACCTTACGGACCCAGAAGTCCTGAATAGGGTGCTGGTTGTTGCCAAAGCGGAACTTGCCACGCGTGGAAACGAAATCAGCTTCCCGCAGTGCTGCGCGGAATGCATCAGCGTCCTTCACATCGGCCTTGGCAGCGGCAGAGGCGATCAGAAGCGCCGTATCAAAACCCTGCTGTGCATAGATTGAAGGAATGCGCCCATATTCGGCTTTGAAGCTCTCGACGAAAGCACGGCTGGCGTCGTTGTCCATATCCGGTGCCCATTGCGCCGTGTTCAAGACACCTTCGGCGGCGGCGCCAACGGCAGGCAGGATCGTCTGGTCAAAGCTGAACGCAGGGCCCACAAGCGGCAGGTCGATCCCGCTGTCGGCATATTGCTTGAGGAAGGAAATCCCCATGCCACCGGGCGCGAAGAAAAAGACGCCATCCGCACCCGATGCGCGGATCTGCGCTATCTCGGCGGCGTAATCTGTCTGGCCCAGTTTGGTGAACAGTTCTGTTTCGATCTCACCTTCAAACATCCGTTTGAAGCCGGTCAAAGCATCCTGTCCCGCAGGATAGTTTGGCGCAAAGATAAACGCCTTTTTCATCCCCATCTTGTTCGCGGTTGCGCCCGCGGCCTCGTGAGGGCCGTCATTCTGCCAGGCGACGTTAAAATAGTTCTCATGACAGCCACTGCCGGCAAGTTGTGCAGGACCGGCGTTGGGCGAGATATAGAATTTGCCCTGCGCCGTGGTGGCCGGCGCCACTGCGAGCGCGAGGTTGGAAAAGACCAGACCGGTCATGATATCCACCTTTTCAGATTGGATCATCTTGTCCGCCACCTGTACGGCGATGTCCGGTTTGCGCTGGTCATCCTCGACAACAACCTCGATGCCGTCATTGCCGGACTGCTTGACGCCAAGCAGGAAACCATCGCGAATATCGACGCCCAGACCGGAACCGCCGCCGGTCAGGGTTGTGATCAGGCCGACCTTGACCTTGCCGCCGTGGCCGTCTGCGAGCGCGGGTAATGCCAGTCCGATGGCAACGGCACTGGCGGCGCCAAATGCTTTGAGTGTTTGTTTAAGGTGTGTTGAGTTCATTTACGTTCTCCCTGGGTAAATTGGTGCGTTTGGTGCACCTTTTGTCGGCACTTTGTGCCGTGGTTTCGTCAATTGAAATGACTTGTGAGAAAAACGCTACTCTGGGTCCGATTATATTTCAAGCCTAAAATATTTGAGCCTGAACGGATCAATTTGACGGGTGCTAACACCGTATGGACGCAATGGACGCAGATGTAAAAAACGGCGCCGAAGGAATCAGCGCCGCTTTTGGTCTAAGTCCGTCTTGATAAAAGGCGGCCGTTAATTGCTGGCAGCCTCGGGCCCCACAGAAACCAAATACGCCCAAACGTTCTTGGCGTCTTCCTCTTTACCCAGCTTGAAAGACATCTTCGATTTGGCTTTCTTGTCATCGTTGTAGGTCCGCAAAAAACCGCGAGGATCAGCCACATAAGCTACGAAGTCGGCTTCGTTCCACTTAAGCCCCGCTTCGCCGGCATCGACAATGGAGCTGCCGAACTTCTTGCCGAACTCCTCGTTAGAGCCTGCAACACTGCCGAAAATACCGTAAAGGTTTGGGCCACTCCGGCCTCCCTTTGCGATCTCTTCACCGTCAGCATTTACGATGCCGTGACACGACTTGCATTTCTTGAAAACGCCCTCGCCCGCCGCCGCATCGCCGGTCGCGTGACCATCCGCAAAGGCAGGCCCCGCCATCATAACCAAACCAAGTGCAGCCGTTCTAAAAATATTCATCTGTGAACTCCTATAGCTCTTCTTTGCCTGCCCCTAACCTAATGTATTTTCGCGAAAGACAAACCCCATGTGACCGTCAATTTTTCGGTATCGCTGCGACCAATCGCCCTCCTGCATCGTCAATCTTGCACATCCTGCAGGTTTCATGCGACTACCCTGCGGCAACTGAAAAGGACGACGGACCGCGCGATGCTTCCCACCGACATCATGATTCCCGCATGGATCGATGGCAGCCTGACGCCGGTTGAAAAACTAGAGGTCCATCAGCGCGGATTACGTCACCTCGCCGTCTCGGTTTTTGTCATTCGCGACGGGGCAATCCTTATCCAGCAGCGGGCCATAGAAAAATATCACACGCCGGGCCTTTGGGCCAACACCTGTTGCACCCATCCTGCATGGGGCGAACGCCCCCTGCACTGCGCCCATCGCCGCTTGAACGAGGAGTTGGGGATCACAGGATTGACGCTGACGCACCGAGGTCAGGTCGAATACCGCGCCGCAGTGGGCAACGGCATGATCGAAAATGAAGTGGTCGACGTTTTTCTTGCGCCGGCCAGCCCCACAATGCCGCTGGCCCCCAATCCTGAAGAGGTAATGGCGACCCGGTGGATTTCCCCCGAGAAGCTGTCACAAGAAATAGCGCAGGATCCCGCGCGGTTTACTCCCTGGTTACGGATCTACCTCGAAAAACACGCGGACATGATTCTAGGCGGGTAGTATTTTCGACCCTAAACGATAGTTTAGAGACGAATTTCGGAGCACGATCTGGATTTGTCCCCGCGGGGACACCCCACCCTACTTCGCCAAAGCATCTAGAAAAGCCTCTACCGCCGCCTCGATCCGCTTGCGTTCGATACCGCTGAAATCCTGCGCCAGCTTCAATTCAATCCGGCCGTCCGCCACAGTGCATTTGGCATCCCCTTCGGGACGCGCCAGACGGAATGTGGTCTTGGCCTGTTGCGCGACAGACCCCAGCTTTACCTTTTTCGTTGGCGCGGCCGCTGCCTGAGCCACGAACGCCGTCAAAAGGGATTGTTCCTGCTCTGCGGTCCGGTCTGCATCACCCGACAGCAACTGGTTCAAGGCAGATTGCGCGTCTGAGCCCTCGTCCAGCCTGCGCACAACTGCCAGCCCCAGCGCACGTGGTACGCTTTCTATATGCTTCATCCGCCCCTCGGTCGCCGACAACAGCCTGACAAAATGCTTGATGTAACTGCGTTTCTGGCGGCCCGATGAGGCAAACAGCAATTCAACGGCATGGTCATAGCCTTCAACATCGGCAGCCTGCTTGCGATAATTGATGGCTAGCTGCGCCATCTCACCAAAGGATACGCCGCGCCGCACAAGGTTCTCGTCCACCATCTGCCGGTACAGGCGCAGCAGGTTTTCCCCCTTGGCATTGATCCCCGCAGGGATTCGCGCAAATCTCTCATCACCGGTTTCGTCGAACAATTCGCGATAGGCCGTGAACCGGCGGAAACCCTGGATCAGTTCAAAATTGTCACCCACCTGCTCGACGCGAATGGGGTTCGACAACCCGATCTCTTGAATTGAACGCTTCAACTCATCAATCTCGGCATCGCGTCCCGGCGCACGATCCCGCGTCAGCTTGTCGGTACGGATCGCCTCCAGCGGAACCAGATCGGTGATCAACCCCGCCTTTTTCATCCGCACATGCTCATGCGCCAAGGCATCGTTTTCCTGCCGTATAGCCGCTTCTGCACTCTGGCGCTCTGTCAGGGCTTCGGCGTTTTCGGTGATCGCCGCCGCCATTGGCCCGCGCCGTTCCGTCCCCGCGGGGACAGGCGCTAATGATGTGACTTCTGCATCGTCAAAGTTGATGTCGAAAATACGTTTTTTCTTGCTCATGTCTCTATCCTAAACCTTACAAAGTGTCCCATGCGCCGATCAGATGGCCCTTGAACTCATCATAGGCCTGATCGAACGACGCCCGTGCGCGGCGCCAGGTTTCGCGGGTCATGTCGCGGTAATCTGTTTCGTAAATCGAACTGAGGAACCGGCCTGATTGCTCAACAGCGCGCGTCATTTCGATTGGATGTTCGGCCAACCTATCGCCGAAAACCTTGCCAAATGCCTGCTGCATCGCGCGGTGCAATTCATTGTTGGATTCAAACCGCGTGATCAAGAATCGGACATCGGCAAATACTTTGGGCAAGGTCAGTGTCCCCGCGGGGACAGCACCGCCAAACCGCTCGAGATCCTCCAGCGCCTCAGCCAACTGCCCGATGAAAGACGTCGTTGAATCATACTCCCAATAGCCCGGACCAGACGGAATATAGAGCACATCCGCCGCAAAAACCGCATTCATCGATTGGTACCCGATAGCAGGCGGGCAATCGAAAATGATCATGTCATAGGCGTCATCGGGCAGCGAATCGAGGTAGCGGGATACGGCAGCAAAAAACGACCATTCCGGATTGAGATGCCGGTACTGCGCACTGGCGAACTCGACAAATGCGGCATTGGCACAGGAGGGCAGGGCATCAATGGTCGGCCAGTTCGTGGACTTGATGAAATCCGTCACGCGCAGATCACTAAGACCCATTTCGGTGATCGCTGACGGCAGCTTGCGTTGGGGCAGGGCGGCACCGCTTTCGGCACCGCTGGTCGCGGCGTTCATCCGCTCTGTCTCGCGGATCAGATCACGGGCCATGACACCCCAGACAGTGTATTCCTCACTTACATCGTTCAACCCCATGGAGTGGCTCAGCGTCGCCTGCGGGTCGAAATCGACAACCAGCACCCGGTACCCATCAAGCGCGGCGGCATGAGCGAAATGCAAAGCGACAGTCGATTTACCCGCACCGCCCTTGAAGTTTGCAATCGCCGCCCGAATGGCCCGCTTCCCCTTGGGGCGCTCTGGCATCAGGGACTTGCGATTCACCTTCAGACGGCGGCGCAGTTCGTTTATCTCTTCCAACGTATACCAGTGCTGGCGTCCTTCCTCTTCTGTCTGGCCCTGCGGCAACGATGGATCAGCTGCCAAACGTCCGCGCAGGGTGGACTGGTTCACCTTGAAGATCAGCTCGGCCACCTCCCAGCTTGAGAACCGGCGCAGCGTCTTTTCGTTCTCCGGTGAAAAGGTCTGCTGGCGAATAAACCCCTGCATCTTCAGGGACTGCGCCTGCAGGCGCGCGAGGTCTTGATGGGTGAACATACTGCTATATGCCTCTTTTTATTCAGTTATTTCCGTATGTCCCCGCGGGGACATTGAATGGTCGCCCGACCACAACGCCAACAGGACGCTAAATCAGTGCACATCCGGATTTACGCTGAATTTGCCAAGGATGTAAATCCGGATAATACTGCGAAAAGCCATTTCCGTAAGGCTTATCTGCGAATCGGCACACCCTCGGAAGGCCGGTAAAGGATGGGCGCAATAAGGGGACAGCATTTCAGCGTTCCAACCCTAATAGGGGACAATGTGACCCTAATAGGGGACGGCTTGAATGTCCCCCTATACCTATTATACCTAGATTTCTTTATCAGTTTGAGGGACAACGCGCCTCTGCACCACGGTTTCGCTTGACAGAATCGTCACTATGGACGCAAATCAGGCATGGTCGTCGAAAAGCGTTGAGTTCGCCAAGCGACCGTAAAACCGAAACATAGATTTCGGATCATGAGGCACAGCACGCCGGCGGCGATGCGTTATTGGACAGGCAAGGACATGCTCCATCAAAAGCTTGCAGGGCCGGGGGCCGCTGCACGGAAATACGATTTGATCACCGCCTTGGGTGCCCATGCCTTGTCGTTGGGCAAACATGATCAACGTCTGATCCTCCGGCTGATCACGCTGCTGACAGCACGCTACAACTGGGGCCGGGACGAGCTGTCGATTGGCCAACGCGAAATCGCGCGGCTGTGGTCCTGTGATGAAAGAACCGTAAAACGCGAGATGGCCAAGTTGCGGGCGATGGGTTGGCTGGTTGTCAAACGTCAAGGGGCGCGGGGACGTGTCACGACCTATGGCTTTGATGGAGACACAGTCATGGCAGCAACCAAGGCGATCTGGCCCGAGATCGGCCCGGATTTTGTTGTGCGCCTTGAAGGCGCACCGACTGAAACTGTTGTGCCGTTTCCGGTCAAGGGGCAGGTTGCCGCCCCTGATATCAACGACGCGACCGAATGGGGATTGGCCCGCGCAGTTTTGTATACCGAGGATGCGGGCCGTTTCGGCGCATGGGTTCAGGCGCTTCAGCGGGCGGGCAGAGCAGGGGGGCGTTTGACCCTTAAGGCGCCCAGCCGGTTTCACGCCGCATATGTGCAGACCCATTTGGCAGGCGTTCTGCTGCGCGCCTGCCAATCGGTGGACGAGGATGTCAGTACAATCGAGATCGTCGATTAACGGCCCCGCACAGTGTCGATCATCAGCTGCACATTTTCAGGATCGGCGTCCGGCGTGATCCCGTGACCGAGGTTAAAGATATGCGGCCCGTTCGACAGGGCATCAACAATGCGCCGGGTTTCGGAAACCAGTGCATCGCCACCGGTCACCATATGCGACGACTTAAGGTTACCCTGAACACAACCCGCTGGTTGGACATTGGTCGCAACCCATTCGGCGCTGACGCCATCATCAACCGCCACACAATCCGCCCCGATCGCCGCATGTGCCCCGATATAGCGTTCACCGGCCCCGCGCGGAAACGCAATGACCGGCACATCAGGATGCAGCGCCTTGAGTGCAGACGTGATCCGCTGCATCGGCTTAAGAGAGTAGTGTTCGAAATCGGGCCCTTGCAATGAGCCGGCCCAGCTGTCGAACAGCTTCACCACTTCGGCGCCCGCCTTGATCTGTTCGGACAGGTATAAAACGGTGGCGTCGGTGATACGCGCCATCAGGGCATCGAACACCGCGCGGTTTTCGGCCTTGAGCGCATGCGCCGGCCCTTGGTCCGGCGTGCCTTGTCCGGCGATCATATAGGTTGCGACGGTCCATGGGGCGCCGGCAAATCCGATCAGGGTGGTTTCCTTTGGCAATCCTTTGGACAGGATCTTCACCGTTTCGTAAATAGGGCTTAACGTATCATGGATCGCCTCGACCGGTTTCAACGCATCGACCTCGGCTTGTGTCGTAATTGTTGACAGGCGTGGCCCCTCGCCGGTGACAAACCACAGATCGGCCCCAAGGGCTTGCGGGATCAAGAGGATGTCGGCGAACAAGATCGCTGCATCAAACCCGTAACGGCGGATCGGCTGGAATGTTACCTCGGCTGCCAGCTCCGGATTATAGCAGAGCGACAGGAAATCACCGGCCTCTGCCCGCGTTGCTTTATACTCGGGCAGGTATCGCCCTGCTTGTCGCATCATCCAGATGGGCGGTGTGGGCAGGGTCTCGCCCGCAAGTGCGCGCAGGATGGTTTTGTCTTTGCTCATATCGGGGTGCTTTCGTGGCTTAAGATGTTGCGCGGATCGTGGTTTGGCCTGAAAGGTGATACAAGCGTTGTCACCCGAAGGCCAGAAATGTACCAAGCGTCATGATACAGAATTTACCAACTCCGCAGAACCCCCTCAAGATTGGCACACGTGGGTCTCCGCTCGCTCTGGCGCAGGCCTATGAAACCCGGGAGCGTCTGGGCCGCGCCTTTGACCTGCCGTTCGAGGCCTTCGAGATTGTTGTCATCAAGACGACAGGCGACAAGGTGCAGGACCGCCCGTTAAAGGAAATCGGCGGTAAGGGTTTGTTCACCCGTGAAATCGAAGAAGACATGCTGGCCGGCAAGATCGACATTGCGGTGCATTCGATGAAGGATATGCCGACGCTTCAGCCCGAGGGCCTTGTGCTCGACACCTATCTGCCGCGTGAAGATGTGCGCGATGCGTTTATCTCGCCCCGCGTGAATTGCTTTGATGATCTGCCGGAAGCTGCGGTTGTCGGCACGTCCAGCTTGCGGCGCAAGGCTCAGCTCAAGCTGCGCCGTCCCGACCTCCAGGTGGTCGAGTTTCGCGGCAACATGCAAACCCGGCTTCGCAAGCTGGATGATGGCGTGGCCGAAGCGACATTTCTGGCGATGGCCGGCTTGAACCGCCTGTCGATGGATAACGTGCCGAAGACGGCGATTGACGCTGATACCATGCTGCCTGCCGTGGCGCAGGGGGCGATCGGGATTGAACGGCGCATTGATGATATGCGCATGGCCGAAATGCTGGAATCGATCCACGATGTGCCCACCGGTCAACGGTTGGCGGCGGAACGGGCTTTTCTTGCGGCTTTGGACGGCTCCTGCGAAACTCCCATCGCCGGGCTGGCCGAATTGGAAGGCGGAAACCTGTTTTTACGCGGTGAGGTCCTGCGGCCGGATGGATCGCAAGCGTTGAACGAGGCCCTGCGCTGTCCGATCGAAGACGGTGCAAATGCCGGCCGCGAGATGGCGCAGAACCTTTTGCAACGCGCCGGTGCCGGATTCTTTGACTGGCGCTAAGCAGTCACCTCTCTACCGACACTATATACATACAAGCGGAAAAAACTGTTCCGCCGAAGAAGGGTCGTCAGCACCAGAATCGCGTGCTGCGCCCGGACGCTCTCGGATTTTCTCCTCTTTATCAATATTTGTGGCCTCCATCAGCGCATCGGATTCGGACGATGTGCCGAATCCGCCCTGACGCTGGTCTGAAATGTTTGCGTAAACAGGGTGAGTCTTGGTTTGGGTTGTTGATAAGCCTGCGGATGCCACAAGATGTAGTGATCGAAGGTGCCAGATTAACCTATGGTCAGCGCGAGAAGGTGACCGTTCAGCGCGGTAATGCGCAATAGATTTAGGTTAAGGGTTTGATTTTATGTTAGAAAGTGGATTTGTCACAAAAACTTTGTGTTTCTGGAAAAAAGGGGTTGCGGGTCTCGGCGGCTAACACTAGAACCC
>JBARCL010000187.1:0-10219 GCA_049794055.1 Sulfitobacter sp. | reverse complement strand
GTTCCCCGACAATGGAAACCGTCTCAATCCACCGAGACAGCCTTTTCAGGCGACGGGAAAGTTGCGTTTTGAGAGGAGAGACCATCATGGCAAAACCGATTATGGCCAAGGCGACCGCCGTTTGGCTCGTCGACAACACCACCATCAATTTCAAGCAGATTGCCGATTTTGTCGGCATGCACGAGTTGGAAGTTCAGGGCATCGCCGATGGCGACGTGGCTGCCGGCGTCAAGGGGTTTGACCCCGTGGCGAACAACCAGCTGACGCAGGAAGAGATCGATGCCGCGCAAGCCAATCCGCTGCACAAGTTGACGCTCAAGTTCAATGCCGCTGCACAGGGCGAGGAAAAACGCCGTGGTCCGCGCTATACACCTTTGTCCAAACGGCAGGACCGTCCGGCATCCATCTTGTGGCTCGTCAAGTTTCATCCCGAACTGACGGACGGTCAGGTGGGCAAACTGGTGGGCACAACCAAGCCGACCATTCAGGCGATCCGCGAACGGACCCATTGGAATATTGCCAACATCCAGCCGATTGATCCGGTTGCGCTGGGCCTGTGCAAGCAGTCCGAGCTGGACGCGGTTGTTCAAAAAGCTGCCGCCAAAAAGGCTGCTGCGGGTGAAGTGATGAACGATGACGAGCGTCGCAAGCTGGTCAGCACCGAGCAGAGCCTTGGCATGGATGCGGAACCCAAGATACCTACGGCGATCGAAGGGCTGGAGACATTCACCCTTTCTGGTGATGACGCTGCGGACGAGGATGAAAAGGACGACAGCAACTATCTGGATGCGGACAGCTTTTTTTCCTTGCCTGAAGCTGATGCAGACAAGGATGAGGACGAAGACGAAGCAAAGTCCTAAGGCAACTGATCTTTGTGGCCGAAGAAACGGAGCACAGGTGAAAGGGTGCGAGGGAAACCTCGTGCCCTTTTTGATGCGACAATGGCGTGGGGCAAAAAATCTGGCCGTGTATTTTCCGGCTTGCACGAATCTGAAACAGGTTTAGATGCGCGCTACAGACGCCAACGCACGCGCCTATGGCCGGTCAGGACATCCTGGCTTATCCGCCTTTATGCAGCGACGGTAACGTCTCTTGAAATGACACGTGGGGTGCTCCGGCCCCTTCTGCTCTTTGGAGATGACCATGAACGTTTCTGTCCCGGGCGCTCTGAGCGCGGCCCCCAACGTGTTTTCACATGTGACGGCGCCTGCTGCGGCTTTTATCGCCGCGAACAACTTTGACCGGTCAACGATGGTCAGGTCCCGCGACAAGGTTGCCGCGCAATATGACGCGCTTAAGGTGGGCCTTGGATACGCCGATATTCAGTACGCTGTTAAGGCGAACCCTGCGGCCGAAGTGATCCGCACATTGGTGCGCAAAGGCTCCGGATTCGAGTGCGCGTCGCGCGGCGAGATTGAACTGTGCCTGTCGCAAGGGGCCAGACCGTCCGGCATTTCTTTTGGTAATACAATCAAGCGTGCGGCGGATGTGGCCTTTGCCCATGGTGCCGGCATCAAGTTGTTCGCCGCAGACTCCGAAGCTGAATTGGAAAAAATTGCGCGTCACGCCCCCGGTGCGCGTGTCTATATGCGCCTGATCGTCGAAAACGCGCCTGCCGATTGGGGGCAAAGCCGCAAGTTCGGCTGTGCTGGCTCCCTGCTGCCCGGTTTGTTGGATTGCGCCCGTGACTTGGGGTTGGTCGCTTATGGCTTGTCCTTCCACGTGGGACCACAAACACAGAAACCCGCGTTCTGGAATCCGGTGTTGGATCAGGTTGCGGCCTTGTGGCACGCGGCCCATGCGGCGGGACATGACCTGCAACTGCTAAACGTCGGCGGTGGTTTTCCGGCCTATTACGGGCAAAAAATCGAGGATCCGGGCCGCTATGCCGCGTCGGTCGTCCGTGCTATCGAGGTGCGTTTTGGCACAGTGCCGCATCTGACGGTTGAACCCGGACGCGGGATGGTTGCCGACGCGGGACTTACCGCGGGCGAGGCGATCCGCTATCAACTGATAACCCCGCATGACGGGGGCGAAACCGGTCCCTGTGTGTTGGCGGGACCGCCCTTTGACAGTGCCGACGTCCTCAATGAAAAGCGCCCTGTTCAACTGCCGGTTTCCTTGCGGGACGGCGACAACGCGATGATCCGCTGCTGTGGTCCCCATACCATTTCTTACAGCTATGTCGGGTTGAATGGTTTTCCGCCGCTGGATGTGACCGTTTTTTAACGGACATGTCGCGACCGGAAAGGCCGTCTGCTTTGGGAGGGGCAGGCGGCCATTTTCTTCTTTGGTGTAAGGGCGGTTCACCGCGGGAAACGGGTTACAGTTTTTTGCGGGCCAACATGGCGGCCGTAATGGTGCCGTCATCCAGATAGTCCAGTTCTCCGCCAATCGGTACACCCTGCGCGAGCGAGGTCAGTTGCACCTGTCCTTCAAGTTGATCCGCGATGTAATGGGCGGTGGTTTGTCCGTCGATTGTGGCGTTTAGGGCAAGGATGACTTCGGTGATGCCCTCGGTTGCCACCCGGTCAATCAGACGCGGGATGCGTAGTTCCTGCGGGCCGATGGCATCAAGCGCAGAAAGCGTGCCGCCCAGTACATGATACCGTCCCTTGAAGACGCCGGAGCGTTCCATCGCCCAGAGGTCGGCGACATCTTCGACCACGCACAGCTCGCCGTTGGCGCGTTTATTGGCGGTGCAGATATCGCAGATATCGGCGGTGCCGACATTGCCGCAGTTCAGACATTCGCGGGCCGTGGCCGCGACGGTTTGCATGATGTCCGCCAAAGGGGTCAGCAGCAGGGCGCGTTTGCGAATGAGATGCAACACGGCGCGGCGCGCCGAGCGTGGGCCAAGCCCGGGGAGCTTGGCCATCATGTCGATCAGCGCGTCTATGTCTTGGGTTGAACTCAACTTGATGTGCCTTTTGTGAGGGCGGGATTGAGTTTAGGGGCAAGATGAAGCCGAAAGCGTGGAAATTAGAACGGCAGCTTCATGTCTGCGGGCAGGCCCATACCTTCGGTCAGTTTGGCCATCTCGGCTTGCGCCCGTTCGGTGGCTTTGGATTGTGCGTCTTTGATGGCGGCAAGGATCAGGTCTTCAACAACTTCCTTGTCATCACCATTGAAAATGGACGGATCAATGTCGAGACTTTTCAGTTCACCCTTGGCGGTGCAGGTTGCCTTGACAAGACCAGCGCCGCTTTCGCCGGTGACCATGATGTTAGCCATGTCGTCTTGCAATTGGGCCATCTTGCCTTGCATTTCTTGCGCTTTTTTCATCATGCCGGCCATATCACCCAGCGCGCCTAGTCCTTTGAGCATCGTTTTCTCCTGATCTGTGTTTGTCTCTATATGCGGCGCGCGTGCAGCGGGTTCAACCGTCCTCGAAGGGATCCCATTCATCCTCGACCTCTGGCAAGGCTTCGCTGACCGCCTCTGCGGCAATCTGTTCGGGGGTGCGGATGCCGCCGATGCTGGCTTTGGGGAAAGAGGTGATCACCGCCTGCCACAAAGGATGGGCTTTGACTTCGGCGACCAGCGCGTTCTGTTTGGCGTCCTTGACCTCTGCAATGGTTTCGCCGCCACCTTCGTTCACGATTGTCACGGCCCAGCGGTTGCCGGTCCAGAGTTGCAGCTTTGCGCCAAGGCGCTGGGCGAGATCGCGGGGGGCACGGTCGGTGGGGACAAATTCGATGCGGCCAGGTTGATAGGCAGCAAGACGCAGGGTGGTTTCCACCTCGACCAGCAGTTTAACGTCGCGGTTGGCACGGATCAGTTCGACCACATGGTCAAAGCTTGGAAAACGGGCGAGGGCGACATCGATATCTTGCGCAAGGGCGGTTGTTTGCCCGGCTGCGGTTGGGTTGGCGGCCATGCGGGTCTGGGCATGGCTCACCGCTTGCGCGCCATTTGCGGGTCCAGACGCGCCGCCACCGGCAGACGGCGCAGAGGCGGCGGGTGGCGGGGTAGCGTTGTTGAGCTTGCGCACCAGTTCTTCCGGGCTGGGCAGGTCGGCCACATGGGTCAGGCGGATGATCGCCATTTCGGCGGCCATCATGGCGTTGGGGGCGGATGCAACCTCGTCCAGTGCCTTGAGCAGCATTTGCCACAGGCGGGTCAGCACGCGCATCGGCAGGGTTTCGGCCATTTGCGTGCCACGGCTGCGCTCTTCGGGCGAGATGGTGGGGTCTTCGGCGGCTTCCGGTGTGATTTTTACCACCGAGACCCAATGGGTGATTTCGGCCAGATCGCGCAGCACCGCCATCGGGTCAGCCCCATCAGCATATTGCCCGCTGAGTTCCGTCAAGGCGCCCGCCGCGTCGCCGCGTAGGATCATGTCAAACAGGTCAAGCACCCGGCCACGGTCGGCGAGACCCAGCATGGCGCGTACCTGGTCAGCGGTGGTTTCACCGGCACCATGGCTGATCGCCTGATCCAGCAGGGATGTGGCGTCGCGCACCGATCCTTCGGCGGAGCGGGTGATCAGGGCCAAGGCGTCATCCGCGATGTCGGCACCTTCTGCCGTGGCGATCTTGCGCATCAGGGCAATCATCACTTCGGGTTCGATCCGGCGCAGATCAAAGCGTTGACAGCGCGACAGGACGGTGACCGGCACCTTGCGGATCTCCGTGGTGGCAAAGATGAATTTGACGTGCTCGGGTGGCTCTTCCAGCGTTTTTAGCAGCGCGTTGAAGGCCCCTGTCGACAGCATATGCACTTCGTCGATGATATAGACTTTGTAGCGGGCCGAGGCGGCGCGATAGTGGACGGAATCGATAATTTCGCGAATATTGGCGACGCCGGTGTTTGAGGCGGCGTCCATCTCCATCACATCGACGTGCCGTCCTTCCATGATTGCGGTGCAATGCTCGCACACGCCGCAGGGATCGGTGGTCGGTTTGCCGTTCCCGTCCGGCCCGATACAATTCATGCCTTTGGCGATGATCCGCGCAGTGGTGGTTTTGCCGGTGCCCCGGATCCCGGTCATGACAAAGGCCTGCGCGATGCGATCCGCCTCAAAGGCGTTACGCAGGGTGCGCACCATGGCATCCTGCCCCACCAGATCGACAAAGGTCTCGGGCCGGTATTTGCGGGCCAATACGCGGTAGGCGGGGGCGTTTGTCATGTAAGCTCCGGCAAGAAAGGATTCGGTCAGGCCGTCAGGGTAGGCCCTGCGCGGGGCAGGGTAAACCGCCTCAGAGTGTCCAGAGGATGGCACCGACAGCCAGCGATGCCACGCTGAATATGATTGCCAGTAACTTCATGCGCCAGTTGGGTTGGGCATTGGCGTGATGATCATTGAGCCGGTCAAGGGTTTTGGTGGCGGCATCATGGGCAGCCCAGAAGATATAGACAGCAGCAAGCACAAAGATCGAGGCGACGGCCTTGGCAGCCCAGGTCGGTTCGAACGCACCAAAAACCGCGCGCAGGCCGATGGCCACCGCCAGCGATGCCATGCCGGTACGCATCCAGCCTGCAAAGGTGCGTTCGTTGGCAAGGATTGTACGATCTTCGGCCCAATCGGTGCGATCTTCGGCCAATTTATTACTTCGGGTCATTGAACTATTGTGTGGGCAGCGGGTTCGACTGACAATGGGGCAATTCAGAAAAGGGGGCACAGATGCGGCTCAAAGGGATCAGACGTAGTCGAAATGTGGAGGTGCGCAGCGGCGGGCGCAGGGGCGGCGGCAAGGCAGGAGGCCTCGGCGTTGTCGGGGTTCTTGCCGTGCTTGCCATCGGTTATTTCACCGGTATTGACGTCAGCCCGCTGTTGCAAGGGGGGGCGCAGCCACAGCAAAGCGCGCCGGTCGGTCAAGGTGACAGCCCCGCAACGGCGTTTTCGGCGCAGGTGCTTGCCACGACCGAAGACGTCTGGAGCAAAGTGTTCGCCGAGCAGCTGGACCGGTCCTATGTGCCGCCAAAGCTGGTGGTGTTTGCCGGCGTTACACAAAGCCCCTGTGGCGGCGCGTCAGGGGCAACCGGACCGTTCTACTGCCCGGCTGACAGCAAGGCCTATCTCGACACCAGCTTTTTTAACCTGCTGAGCCAGCGGATGGGCGCGGGCGGTGATTTTGCGGCAGCATATGTGATTGCCCATGAAGTTGCGCATCACGTACAGAACCAGTTGGGCATTTTGCCCAAGGTGAATGCCGCACGGCAGCGTTCAAGCGAAACCGAGGCCAATCTGTTGACCGTGAAACTGGAGCTGATGGCGGATTGCCTGTCGGGGATTTGGGCGGCAAACGTACAAGGCATTATGGAAAAGGGCGATCTGCAAGAGGCGCTGAACGCGGCCCGCAAGATTGGTGATGACCACTTGCAGCGTCAGGCAGGCCGCGTGCCACAGCCGCATACCTTTACCCATGGTACGTCAGAACAGCGGGCGCGATGGTTTGCCCGCGGTTTTGAAACCGGTGCCGTGGGGCAGTGCGATACTTTTGCCGCGCGTCAGCTGTGACGGAATACGACCGTCGATTTGCAGCAGCCATGGCCGAGCTGGAAGCGACGGAGATCTGGCGCGGCAATTACAATCCGCTGATGATGAAACTGCAGCGGCGGTTGGGGTGGAAGATGCGCCCGCCGCATTATGCGCGGTTCTGGCGGATGGCAGTCGGTTATGCGCTGTGGTTTGGGCCGGTCTGGGGGGTGTTGATGTGGTTTGCTAGCTGGCACGGGCAGGGGTTCTCGCTGGCGAGTGCTGTCGGAGCAGCCGCATTTGCCGGGATCCTGTTTGGGGTTCTGATGGCGGCCTATTACGCACGGGCGCGGCGGCGGCACAAGCTGAGCAAATGGGAAGACTTGTGAGGGGCGGCGTTGGTGCGGCAAGGCGCATCGGCGTTTTGGGTGGGCTATGCCTGTCAGCTTGGTCATGAATGCCATTAGGAAATCTTGAATGCGCTTACGTTATCAAGGGTACGACTGACGCATCTACGCCTTTTTGCACAGCAAAAAGGCTTGGGTGAGAGATTGATAACGACCCAAGCGGGACTCGTTGTGGCTGCTGCCTTCCGGCTCTGACCAGGTTGGCGAGGCGCCTGCCCGCACCAACCTCTCAAGCCCCATATAGGACCGCAGGCGGCCGTGTGCAAGCATCGCATTTTCGGGCTTGGCGCTAAAACGGGCAGTCAACCTCCGCCCTGATCATTGGCCGGATTGTGTCTGTAGACCAGATGTCACACAAAGGGGCCGGGAAATCTTTTAGGGATGAATTTATGCGCCACGCGGAAGACGTAACTTTTGGGGGGTCCGCGCTGGATCGCGCGGGAGAGATTCGTAACAACCCCGAAGTGGTGAGGTTTGCCCGCGCTGCCGCGGACAGCCGTGCCATTCTGTTCTGGCGCGGCAAGCCTCTGATTTCGCCTGCGCGTCCCGCATCGCTGGTGCGGTTGCCGATGGACCATCCGGTTCTGGCAGACGCCAAAGCCGAACCGATCTTGCTGGGCCGTGAAGACGGCGCTGCACGTTTCGCCTTTGATTTGTCTCCGTGGCAGCCCGACGAAGTGGACGAAGCCAGTTTGGGCGGCTTCCTTGACCCTACGGAACAACGCCATCCGGCCTTGCCCGACGACATGGTTTTTGCCGAGTTGCGCCGTGTGATGACATGGCTGAATGCGCGTGATGCCGAACTGGCCGCTACCGGAAAGGCGATTCTGAGCTGGCATGACAGCCACGGGTTCTGCGCCACCTGCGGCGTTGAATCCCATATCACGCAGGCTGGTTGGCAGCGCCTGTGCCCGGCGTGCAAGACCGGCCATTTTCCCCGCACGGACCCTGTTGTGATAATGCTGATCACCCGTGGCAATTCAGTGTTGATGGGCCGTTCACCGGGGTGGCCGCGCGGAATGTTTTCGCTGCTTGCAGGGTTCGTTGAACCCGGTGAAACGCTGGAAGCCGCTGTGCGGCGCGAAGTGTTTGAAGAAGCGGGCGTGCAAGTTGGTGCTGTTAACTATCTTTCCAGTCAGCCATGGCCCTTCCCTGCCTCTTTGATGTTTGGGTGTCAGGGAGAGGCGCTGAGCGAGGAAATCACCATAGATCCGGTTGAGATAGAGTCTGCCATGTGGGTAAGCCGCGAGGAAATGATGGAGGTTTTTGCAGGGACTCATCCGGTAATCCTGCCTGCGCGGAAAGGGGCGATCGCTCATTTTCTATTGGAAAACTGGCTTGCAGATCGGCTTGAATGACGCGAGAGTTGGTTAACATATGGTTAACGTTGCCAAGATGACAGAAATAAGTCGGCGGGATCGGTAGGGCAAACGCATGAAATTTTCCACCAACGAGGACATTGAGGCACCGGCAGATGCAGTGTTCGAGATGTTGTGCGACTTTGAAGGCTTTGAACGCTCTGCCATGCGACGCGGGGCCGAAGTGCAACGGATTGACCAGTTAAGGGCGCCCGGCGTTGGCATGACGTGGCGTGCGGCATTCTCGCTGCGTGGCAAACAGCGTGAAATGGAAATCGAGATGGTGACCTTTGACCGCCCCAACGAGATCGTCCTCGAAAGCACCTCTCCGGGGTTACTGGCCACCACCGGTTTTGAATTGATCGCCCTATCGCGCGGAAGTACGCGGGTTAAGGTTCAAATGGAGATCAAGCCGTTGAACCTGTCGGCACGGCTTCTTGTGCAATCGCTGAAGCTGGCGAAAGGCTCGCTGACCAAGAAGTTCAAACTGCGTGTGTCGGAATATGCCAAGTCTATGGAAGAGAAGCATTCACGACTGGCGTGACAGAGGCGCCACCGGCATATTCCGCGCCGTTTCCCTATTTTGACGTCAGGACCTTGCCTTTTTTGGCGGATGGCACCTTGCCGTTGGTCTGCTGCAAGACATGGGACAATTCATGCGCCAGAAGCTTGCTGTCCTTGGCATCACCCGATTTCGCCAGGAAAATATCAGACCCGTTGACAAAAGCTTTTGCCCCGAGTGATTTGCACGCCTCTGTGGCCTCGGCTCCGACATGAACCCTGACAGTAGACAGTTTGGCTTTGGGAAATTTATCGCCCATAGCCTTGATCACTTCAGAGGGAAGTTTTTGGGATTTGGTATCTGTCGGCACTTTGTTCAAAGCTTTGGTTTTGGCGCGTTTCCCGTTGGTTTTTTCCAGTATCTCCGCTAGTTTGTCTTTGGCCATTTGGGCTCGTCCTTCAAATAAAATCATTTTTCAATGACCGATCTGTAGCACGAAGGTGGCCTTGCTAGCGAGAAATACCTAGGGTCCTCACCCTAATGGGTCCGGACCGCCTTGATCAAAGGGGAGTCATCCGCGCACCGGGTGTGCAGGATAGACGCCCAATATATCGAGCATTTTCGTGAAGTACCCCAATTCTTCGAGCGCCAGTTTTACATTCTCATCGTCGGGGTGCCCTTCGATATCGGCATAAAATTGTGTGGCGGTAAACGAACCATCGACCATGTAGCTTTCCAGTTTGGTCATGTTGATCCCATTGGTCGCAAATCCGCCCATCGCCTTGTAAAGGGCGGCGGGAATGTTGCGGACCTCAAATACAAAGGTGGTCAGCATCTTATCGCCACGCCGGTTAAGATCGATGTCGGGGGCCATCAGCAAAAACCGAGTGGTATTGTGATCCAGATCCTCGATGTCACGGGCCAGCACGTTCAAGCCGTGGATATCGGCCGCGACCTCACCGGCCAGCACGCCCTCGACGGACCCCTCGGCCAATGCCAGATCGGCTGCCGCACCGGCACTGTCGGCTGCGGCTTCATAGGTTATGCCTTGTGCGTCCAGATAGCTGCGGGCCTGAGGCAGCAATACCATATGAGCGCGGACATGTTTGACCTGATCCAGCGTTACGCCTGGCCGGGCCATCAGCGCGATGCGGACACGCACAAAAGCTTCGGCGATGATATGCAGTCCGCTTTGCGGCAGCAGACGGTGAATATCGGCAACGCGCCCGTAGGTGGTGTTTTCCACCGGAAGCATCGCGAGGTCGGCACGCCCTTCGCGGACCGCGCGGATCACCCCTTCGAAGGTTGTGCAAGGCACGGGAATCATCTCTGGCCGCGCTTGCAAACAAGCCTCGTGGCTATAGGCTCCCAAAGCGCCTTGAAATGCGATACGTGGCGTGCTGTTGTCAGACATCTGTGCAATCCTTGGTATTAAAGCACCCCTCGGGCGATTGGTCGCGGTAACTACACCTTGCCTGCGATAAGGGAAAGCAATAGATACGCGGCTGAAACGCATCAAATGACAGATACG
>JBARCL010000186.1:0-1837 GCA_049794055.1 Sulfitobacter sp. | reverse complement strand
TTCAAGCGCAACGACAAGATGTTGGAAATCCTGCCTCAGGGATTGATTGCAACGCCAGGGTCAGGGATCACCGAGAATATCGTAGACAAAGCGCGCAAGCTCGGGATCCGCGTGAAGAGGGTTGGGGTGTAAGCCCCGGTTCACGCGCCGCGCAACAAGTCCTGAACGACTGACGGTTTTTTGGCGATGAGTGCTAACAGGACCTGTGCCGGTCCTGTCGGATGCCGACGTCCGTGTTCCCAATTTAGCAAAGTTCCTTTTGCCACACCGATGCTTTTGGCGAATGCGGCCTGTGATAAGCCGGTTTGCTGTCGGACTTCTGCGACATTGACGCTGGTTACAGTAACCTCATGCACCATCGCATCAGTGGCATCACCGTTGGCAAAGGCCAGAGCCTCTCCAAGGCCATTTTTTACGCTCTCAAATGCACTCATGTTCCATCTCCATATCTTGAGATAATCGCTTTGCTCATCTCGACAGCCGCAGCTTGTTCTGTCTTTGACAGATTGGCCTTCTCATTCTTGGCAAAAACCGTAATCAGAAAAATAGGCATCTGAGTTCCACCAAATACATAAATCGTCCTGAATCCACCGCTCTTACCGCTGCCGTCCCGAGGGATACGTACTTTGCGCAGACCACCTCCGAGGGATACACCCGCCTCAGGATTGGCCGCGACAAAGTTTATTGCAGCCTCGCGTTCATGGTCAGACATGATTGCCTTGGCGCGCCTCTGAAATTCTGGAAGCTCAACAACAGTCTGCAATCGTTTCATCATTTCAATACATATATGCTTCAATGACTTATATGTCAACGGCGTATGGCACCCTGCTTGCGCATGCAAGTCCCAAGATGGTTGACCTCGCCACTCTCTTGCCGGTTGTGAAAAATCGTCCTTTTTGCAGTTCGGATTCCGAGCCTTTAATCAGCAGTATTGCGATGCCCTATTTCATCCGTCACCACAAAATCGGAAAGCCACCCGATTCGAAATATGGATGCCGATGCTATTGGTTGGGCTTGGCGAGGCAAACACCACCAGATCTTGCAAAACCAGCCACTAGATGAAATATCTTAAGTATTATCAGATTGTTATGCGCAAAATCTGCCTTTTTTGGGCAATGTTCGGAAAGCTCCAGAAACAAGCAATGCGCAAAAAAATGTTGCCTGGGGATAACTTGCGTGTCATGAGTTCAATTGTCGCTAACCAACGCAAATCACGTTATTTAGCGACGAAACAGAAATGACCCGGTAAGAGGTCGTGAGGGCAACATGAATTCAGACTCTAATAACGCACAAACCAGCACAATCGCCGCATCGATTGCAGCGAATGCCGCCCGCCTGTCGGAAGCGTTGAATCATCATATGCGCAACAGCTTCCAGCCCGATAGTCGAAAAGCGCTGCGCAAGTTTCATCCTGCTGAAGTTTCTGAGCTGACAGGTATCAGCATGTCTAATCTTAGGACACGTCATCAAGAAGGCGATTTCCCTGACGTAGAGACTGATTCCAGAGGTCGCAGGCTATACACTGCACAGGAGATTGATCAAATCCGTCATGTCATGGCGAAAACTGGTCGAAATGGTGAGGCATACCTTCCTGGACGTCGTGATAACGACGCTCTTCAGATCATTTCCATCGTCAACTTCAAAGGCGGGTCCAGCAAAACGACAACTGCGATCCACTTGGCCCAACGCTACGCCTTGCGAGGCTATCGCGTTCTTGCAATCGACATGGATCCGCAAGCCAGCTTGACCACAATGTTCGGATACCGTCCTGAAATCGAGTTCGCCGAGAACGGTACGATCTATGACGCGCTTAAGTATGAAGATCCGCTACCATTGA
>JBARCL010000185.1:0-2843 GCA_049794055.1 Sulfitobacter sp. | reverse complement strand
ACCTCCAGTGGTGCGAGGACCTTTTCGATACCTCCACTATGCGCGGCAATTTGTTCTTCTATGAGCGCAACTGCGGCAGCACCTACTATCGTCTCAGTTCTCAAGCTATTTTCTCCGAGTAACGATGACAGTATCCAAGCCATTATTCACAGCAGCGCCTTTTGCCCGTTCAAGCACTTCATCCAGCTTCATATCAAAGGGCCCGCTACCACCCCAATCATCTTCACCACTTATGAAGAAGTATCTGTTGAATGTCATTGAGAACTGACCCGGTATTTTCACCGAGAATTGACCCGCTCTTAGTTATGTATCGGCGGTTATGCTTTGGTCAATGTGGCTGCCTCCTTTGTGATTTTCTTTGCGGCTTCTGAGCTGGCCTTGAAGCGGTAGCTGTCGTTGCCTGTTTCAAGGATGTGACAACGATGCGTAAGCCGGTCGAGCAGCGCTGTTGTCATCTTTGCGTCTCCAAAGACCTGCGCCCATTCCTTGAAGCTGAGATTGGTTGTGATGATAACACTTGTGCGCTCATAGAGTTTGCTGAGAAGGTGGAACAGCAATGCGCCGCCGGACGGGCTAAACGGCAGATAGCCAAGTTCGTCCAAAATGACCAAGTCGATCTTTGTGAGCAACTCGGCCATCTTCCCCGCCTTTCCAAGGGCCTTTTCTTGCTCCAATGCGTTGACTAGTTCGACGGTCGAGTAGAAGCGCACTTTGCGTCTGTGATGCTCTATGGCCTGAATGCCGATAGCCGTGGCGACATGGCTTTTGCCAGTTCCAGGCCCGCCAATAAGAACGACATTTTCTGCGTTTTCTATGAACTCACCGCGATGGAGTTGCCGAACTGTGGCCTCATTGATGTCGCTCGACGCGAAGTCAAAACCGGCGAGATCTTTGTATGATGGGAAGCGCGCAACCTTCGTGTGGTAGGCGATCGACCGGACTTCTCGTTCCGCCATCTCCGCCTTGAGCAGTTGAGACAACATGGGCGTGGCTGCCTCAAACGCGGGCGCACCTTGTGTAACCAGATCATCAACGGCATGTGCCATGCCATGCAGTTTAAGACTGCGCAGCATAATGACGATGGAGGCTCCTGCTGGATCATGACGCATTGCGCTTCTCCCTTGTCTGTCTGAGATCATCATAGCGATCCACATTTGCCTTTGGTGCCGTTTCCAAAGCCAAGGCATCGGGTGGATCGATCTCTGGATGATCTGTCCGCTTTGGATCGACCAGCCTGTGCAGGAGGTTCAGAATATGCGTCTTGGTTGGCACACCAGCTTCCAATGATAATTCCACGGCCCGTAGAACAGCGTCTTCGTTGTGGTGTAAAACGAGGGACAAGATGTCGACCATCTCGCGATCTCCCCCTTCTTTGCGCAACATGTGATCCTGCAGCCGACGGAAGATGTCAGGCATCTCTGTAAACGGTGCGCCGTTGCGTAGTGCCCCCGGTTTGCGCTGAATAACCGCCAGATAATGGCGCCAGTCATAGATGACCCTGCCAGGTTTACGGTGCGAACGATCAATGATGCGCTCATGCGTGCAGACAATTTGCCCTTCAGCAACAATGACCAACCGTTCTGGATAGACGCGAAGGCTAACAGGGCGGTTCGCAAAACTAGCGGGGACGCTGTACCGGTTGCGTTCAAAGGTGATCAAGCACGTTGGGGACACGCGTTTGCTGTGCTCGACAAATCCGTCGAAGACTGGTGGCAGAACCATCAGCATAGGCTTCTCAGCCTCCCAAGCATCAGCGACTGAACCCGCCAATTCCCGATGCGCTGTTTCCGACCAAAGCACGATGCAACGATCCTCAAGCCACTGGTTCAACTCGTCCAGATCCTTGAAGACAGGCATGACCTGCCACAATCGGTTGCGTGCATCCCGAACGTTCTTCTCAACCTGGCCCTTCTCCCAGCCCGCCGCTGGATTGCAAAACTCAGGCTCAAAAACATAGTGGCTGGCCATGGATTGGAATCGTGCATTGATATCGCGTTGCTTGCCACGCCCGACACGATCCACGGCCGTCTTCATGTTGTCGTAAATCCCACGCCCGGGAACACCGCCAAACACACGGAAGGCGTGCCAGTGGGCATCAAACAGCATCTCATGCGTTTGAAGAGGATAGGCTCGGACAATGAAAGCCCGACTGTGTGAGAGTTTGGTATGTGCAACTTGCAGTTTAACGCGTTCGCCACCAATCGTGGCCCAGTCTTCGCTCCAATCAAATTGGAACGCTTCACCGGGCTGGAACGCCAAAGGCACAAACGTCCCGCGCCCTGTTGTTTGCTCCGTGCGATGTCGGTCAGCCCGCCACGCGCGGGCAAAGGCTGCAACCCGCTCATAAGACCCTTCGTAGCCGAGCTTGACCAAGTCCTCATGCATCAGCTTCACAGTGCGTCGCTCTTTACGAGACTTCCGCGTCTGCGCCAAAAGCCACGCAGACAAACGATCCGCGTAAGGATCCAACTTGCTTGGACGCGATGGCGTCTTGAAATTGGGTTCTACCGCACCCTCGCGAAGGTATTTTTTGATGGTATTGCGAGAAAGCCCAGTCCGGCGCGCAATCTCGCGAATTGGCATTTTGTCACGTAATGCCCAACGTCGAATAACACTTAAAAATCCCATGTCGATCACTCCATATCTCCCTGATCAAATCCGTCAGGGCAATGTGTTCACATGGGTCAATTCTCAGTGACAATTTATGGGGCAACCGGGTCAGTTCTCAGTGACATTCAACAGCTTCATGTTTGAGAAGCCGGCAAGATAGCGTCTATCAGAGCTTCGATAAAAGCTAATGAGTTGGACGGAGGAGCGCCGTCAAGGGTTGGGCTAGCAGAGAC
>JBARCL010000184.1:0-2058 GCA_049794055.1 Sulfitobacter sp. | reverse complement strand
TCCGCCAGACGCGGTACATTTGTCAGCGTCAAAGGCTCGTCCGTCAGCAAAGCCGCGCACATAAGTTTAAGAACTGTGTTTTTCGCACCTGCAATCGGGATCTGCCCGTTCAGCGCGCCGTTACCTCTGACGAGAATTGAATCCATGTGCCTGACCTACTCTTTATGTATCGCCCTTGGGCGTTTTTTCCATTGGCGATTGTTCTTGCCCAGCGCGTGTCCGCACTTTCGCTTGCGCCTTACGCCGCCCTAGGTTTGCTTTCAACGCCGCTTTGAGCCGATCTTCGCGAGAAGCCTGCTCTGAACGCTGTTTTTTAGGGTCGTTTCGCTCTGCCATGGACCTTCTGTAACCTAGCTCACTCAGACCGTCCAGATTGCGCTTGCGCGAGTGTCAATTTGGGTCTACTCAGCCGCCCACAGCGGGCTGCTGTAGCTCAGAGGTAGAGCACTCCCTTGGTAAGGGAGAGGTCGAGAGTTCGATTCTCTCCAGCAGCACCAGCATCCATATGAATCAATTACTTAGGCGTCCCGAAAAGCCGCGCCTGACCTTGATTGTGTTACAACCCACCATGCTAGACCTGACGTCACCCCTCTCGGACTGCTTGCTTGGCTAGCAGATCTTGGTCGCGCTTACGGACCATAGACGCGTCAGTAGTCTTGCCTGTCGTTCTGGCGTCCATCGGTCACAGACGAGTTATTGTCGAGTCTGGTGTTTGAGGGTTTTGGGTCATGCGGCGATCTGGCTGGGTTTGGTAGTTTCAATTCCGTCTCTGAACGTAACGCCTTTGATGACTTTGGCGAGGTAGTCAAAGCCGCGTAGCTTCCGCCAGTTTTGCTCGGCGCATTGTCCCAGCTTGAACATCATGTGCAGCATTCCATCGCGTGACAGGCAGCCTTTTGAGCGCTTGGTGCGGTGCCGGATCGTGGCAAAGGTGGATTCAATTGGGTTGCTGGTGCGGATGCTTTGCCAAAGTTGGGCTGGGAAGTCGAAGAATGCCATGAGTTCTTCGCGGTCTTTTTGTAGGCACAGCGCCGCCTTGGGGTATTTTGGCTCATAGGTTTCGATGAACAGATTGAACGCCTTCTGCGCATCCACCTTGTTCTCGGCCTGCCAAATGTTGTGTATCGCGGCTTTGGCCTTTGGCTGAGACAGCTTCGGCAAGCAATTGAGCACGTTCATCGTTTTGTGTTGCCAGCACCGCTGCTGGCGGGCTTCAGGATACACTTCGTCGACCGCGGCCCAGAACCCCATGGCACCGTCTCCGATGGCCAGTTTGGGGGCATTCATTCCCCGGCTTTTGAGGCTGAGCAGAACCTCACGCCAGCTCTGCGTAGACTCGCGCACCCCATCTTCGATTGCCAGGAAGCGCTTCTTGCCATGGGCCGTGACGCCAACAATTACAAGCGCACAGAGCTTGTCGTTCTCGCCCCGAAGGCCGCTGTGAACACCGTCAGCCCAGATATAGACGATTGGTTCGTCGTCCAGATCCGCGTCTCTCCAGCCGTCGTATTCTTTGGCCCAATCGCGCTTAAGGCGTGAGACCGTATTCGCCGACAATCCCGCCGCATCAGGGCCCAGAAGTACCTTGAGTGCTGCTCCCATTTCGCCACTAGAGATCCCTTTGAGGTAGAGCCAGGGCAAAGCTGCTTCCAACGTCTTGGTTCTGCGCACGTAGGGTGGCACCAAGGCAGACCGGAATGTCACCGGTGTGCCGTCCATGGATCGAACCTTCGGAATGCGTACGCTCACAGGGCCAATGCCGGTTTGGAAGGGCCGGGCCGGATGATGTCCGTTGCGCACGACAGCCGCGTGACCTGCTTCAGTGCGCAAGTCGGAAAATTGAGCCAGATAACCGGCAAGTTCAGCTTCAACTGCTGTTGCGATCAATTGCTGCGCCCCCGTTCTCAGCAAATCCGTCAGCGCGTCCGTGATCCCGTCTCGACGCGCAAAATCAACAATGTTAGTCGTTTCCATGGTGGTGTATCTCCTTCGGTTGGGCTGCTGTCTTCCAACAACAAATCAACCAGATACGCCGCCAACCTTCAAACGCCCCAAACA
>JBARCL010000183.1:0-2313 GCA_049794055.1 Sulfitobacter sp. | reverse complement strand
ACAAAGGCTACTCAGCCCGCATCGAGTATGATGATGAAGATGGCATTTTCACTGGCCGCCTTGCCGGTATCAGCGATGGTGTCGGATTTCATGCTGACACGGTTGAAGCGTTGCGGGATGCCTTTCAGGAGGCAGTTGAAGACTACGTTGAGACCTGCGCAAAGGTCGGTAAGGAACCGCAAAAGGCGTTCTCTGGTCAAGTGATGTTCCGGGTCGATCCCGAGGTGCACCGCAAGGCGGCACTCGCGGCAGAGCTATCTGGCAAAAGCCTGAACCAATGGGCCGAAGAAGTTCTAGGTCGCGCGGCGGAGTAGGCAGGTGACAAGCGCACCTTGCTGTTTTTTATCATTATAGGGGGGCTTTTGCGTACCCCTGCGAAAGTGTCGGGCGTCGCGATGCGGTTTCACCGGGCTAACCATAAGCGATAGGCTATCCCGTACCCGATTTAAAAGACCACTTGGAGCGCGTAAAATTGGATAATGGAAACCAGAAAAGGCCTCCGCTATCAGCGCGGGCGGCAAGCGCGACCGGTCGTTCGGCGCTGTTTTTGGCTAAGGTCGCTGGGAAAGCTGGTTGGGCAATTGCCAAGCCTGTCGGGCGGCAGACAGGCAAACTCGCCGCAAAAGGGGGTAAAGCGGTCAAAGATCACGCGGCTGTTAAGTTCGCGGAATTTGAACTGAGGCATACCAAATATACGCCGGAGAACTTCTTTGAAAAAGGAGCGATCTCTTTGGAAGACCTCGTCGATGCGCTATTAATTGAGAAGCGCGGCACGTCGGCAAGGATCGTTACAGCACTTTCTGGGAAGTTGGCTGCGGCAGGTACGACAGCAAGTCTATTTTCCATCGCATCCATTCTTGGCACGGCCAGTACGGGAACGGCCATATCTTCACTTTCAGGCGCGGCTTTCAACAGTGCCGCGTTGGCGTGGATTGGTGGAAGCGTTGTAACTGGCGGGTGTGGATTGTCTTGGGCGTAGCGGCCGCTGGAGGGGCGGCCGCATATTTCGGGTCTCGCAAGCTTGTCGGGAAATGGACCGGTGTAAGACGCAAGAAAAAGTCCTTGGACCCGCAAGAAATGCGCTTTGTCGAAACGTGTTTGATGTTGGCAACGGCTTTTCGTGAACGGGCCAATCAAAATGCCGTTTTGGACCCTCTCACTGCTGAAACCTTGCAGCAGAACTTAAAACATGACCTCCTCGAACAGTTGGATGTCTGCATCGCCAAAGTCAGCGACTGGCCGGATCTTCCGTTGATGCGGCTTGAAGATCGTAAAGTAGATCTGGTCGAGTTACTCGATGCCTTACCAATGGCTCACGTTCAAAACCCGTCGATCAGAAGAAAATCCACAGCTGCTGCCCCTGTTGTTACAGGTGTCGTATCCGCCACGATATTGAAATTGATGTCTGACACCTCGCCTTCGTTTACGGAAGATGAGGAGTTGGTCCTTCAAGCGCTACGTCGATCGAATAACAGTCTTGCTGATGCCAGTGAACTTGAGCTGTCTGAATACGTGCAATCTCTATCCGTTGAGCAAATTTCCGGGCTCAAAAACAACGTAAAGGGAATCTACCACGAACTCGCGTTTCAGCGGCAAGAGAACCTGGATGGCGACGAGTACATCGTCGAGCTTTTCGGCGACACGAACCATGCCGGCGCAGATGTCCGGATTATTAATGTCGAGACCGGCGACGTTTCCGAGGTTCAACTCAAGGCGACGAATTACGCGTCTTATGTACGTGAACACAACGAAAAATACGAAAACATCGACGTGCTTGTGACCAGTGAGGTAGCTGGATCGTCGCCAGATTGGTCTTCGTCTGAATTCAGCAATGCTGACCTTACAGCTGATACGTCCTCGGCGTTGCAGAAGCTCGGGCACGAGGCAGACGTGGACATTGTTCACAGTATGGGCGTCGCTGCGATGGTGGCACTTGCGACCAATGCTAAGTCCATGTTGAAGGGTGACGCTCTTTCAACAGAAGCGAAACAAAAGATCATTCAGGACGGAGTGGTCGCTGCAAGCGTTGCTGGAATGGTGCAGCTTATTATCTAGGAGAAAAAGTGCTCTACTGTATCTACGATGCAATAGGAACTTTCCGCCCTCGATGTTGATCGGTGATGCCACGATGCCCCCCTCGCGGTCAGTGGGGCAGCCGCAGCAAAATGGCGCTATGTCTGCCTGGGTTTAAGTATCCAGCGGTAGTCTCACGGTGTCGCCCTCAATCACGGGGAAGGAAATTTTGGTGAAACCGCAGTCGGTCAGAAAAGACACGATTCCCGTCACGGTTTTGAACTCACGAATGGAAATTTC
>JBARCL010000182.1:0-1781 GCA_049794055.1 Sulfitobacter sp. | reverse complement strand
CCACGGCATATTGACCCCCGATGAGGCCTATGTCAGCAAAACAGAACCAATGAGATTGGCAGCCTAAATGAAACTCTGATCCATCTTAACAAGGCTGCAAACTGGTCGAAAAAGCAGGACCACCTCTAAGCTAGCCGATGGATTGGCCCCGTTGGGGCTTGTTGGGCTGGGATTAGCCCTATTCAGACACATCAGGGATTTGAGATCGCTTGAGACACCGGGATTATCCGGTATATCTCTCAATAACTCTCTTTCAGGTCAGGTGGTTTATTTTCATATAAAACAAACACTTGATCGACCTCCACTCCACGGCAAATGGAGGAAGGCGGAACGCAGGAACACCTCTAACTTGAGGCATCGGGCATTCCGGTCTTCTTGGTTTCGCTGCGAAAGGACTGCTTGTCTGTGGACGGAGGGTTAATCGCCATTCTGTCTTGGGATGAATGGTTGAGCACCGTTCTGTCTTGGGAGGGAGGGCTAAGGCCCTGCTGATAACAAACCGGAGCAAAACACAGCTTTCTGCCCCGGCATAAATTGTAGTGGTTCAGATGTGATCTGACAGTTGGCCGTTTTTCTGGCGGCGTCTGTCAGGCTAAGTTCAGTTCACGAACTTTTCCTTCCAGATTTCTTTCCCCTCGATCATAGTTTCGATGGGTGTTCTGCCGCAACACATTTTGCCCTGATGCGTGCGCTCGTGGTTGTAGTGATGCAGCCATTCATCCAGATCGGCCTGCAACGCGTCGATGCTGTCGTAGAGCTTTTTGCGGAATGTGATCTGGTAAAACTCTTGCAAGATCGTCTTGTGGAACCGCTCGCAAATGCCGTTCGTTTGCGGTGACTTCACTTTGGTCTTCGTATGATCGATGTCGTTGATCGCCAAGAAGAGCTGGAAGTCGTGTTTGTCGACGCGCCCGCAATATTCCGTGCCACGATCGGTTAGGATACGCAGCACTGGCAGGTCGTTTTCCTCGTGGAACGGCAGCACTTTGTCGTTGAGAAGATCAGCCGCCGTGATTGGCGTCTTGGTGGTATAGAGTTTGGCATGCGCGACCTTAGAATAAGTGTCCACATAGGTCTGCTGGTAGACGCGCCCGACGCCCTTGAGCGTGCCGACGTAAAACGTGTCCTGAGAGCCAAGATAACCTGGGTGGGCCGTCTCGATCTCGCCGCAGGCCTCGTCATCATGCTTTTTCTTCTCAAGGGCCTGCACCTGAGCTTCGGTCAGAATCCCGCCGTCTTCAGCAACCTTGGCTTCCAGCGCTTTCAGCCGGGTTTTGAAGTTGGCCAGATCGTGCCGCAGCCAGATTGATCGCACTCCGGACGGTGAGACAAAGACGCCCAGCTTGCGCAGCTCATTGGACGTCCGAGCTTGGCCATAGGCCGGGAAGTCCGTGGCGGACTGGATCACTGCGTCCTCAGTCACCTGATCCACCCGGTTCGCCAGATTGGGCTTGCGCCGGGTGCGTTCGAAAAGGGCTTCGACGCCGCCCTCCTCGACCGCCGACTTGTAGCGGTAGAACGTGTCACGCGACATGCCCATGACCTGGCAAGCTTTCGACACGTTGCCCAGTTCCTCGGCCAGGTTCAGCAGCCCGGTCTTGTGCTTGATGATTTTTTCAGAAGTATTCAACATCGTGGTTTCCTTGTTTTGTGGTTGGGTTTGCACCACCATCAAAACGGATAACCATCATCTCCTTCAAGAGATGTGCCGTCCCCATTCCAGCTTGCTGGGAAGGGGGCGGTGTCAGATCACATCAAGACTAATTCACATAAATCATGGC
>JBARCL010000181.1:0-29464 GCA_049794055.1 Sulfitobacter sp. | reverse complement strand
ATCACGCCCTCACGTTCAGCGCAATGCGAAGGACGTAGTGGGCGACAGGCCGCAAGGTGTGGCAGGGGACTGTAACTCCCTCGCGGAGACGCACGCCTGGTTCGATTCCAGGGTCGCCCACCATTTTGAACACTCAAAATTTTTCAAAGTACGTAAGGCAGGGCATGCCCTCATGCCCGTTAACGCCCCGTTGTTTTTGCAGCAACGTCTATGCAAAACCAGTCGAACCCTGCTTCGCCTTACGGGATCAACACATCACCTCGTGCAAAACGCGCCACATCCATACTCAGATCGTCATAGACAACTTGGATGGTGATGCTTTGTACCGAACCAAGGCGCAGCGTCAGGTAAGGTGCGCCATCTTCCGGTAAAACCGCATTGGGCGTGGCAAACTGATCGTGACAAGGCGGCAGTGGCCAATTTTGCATAGTCTCGCCGTTAACCGAGATTGCCATCGCCTTGAGCCCGCACCGCCACGCCCACAAATGCGTCACATATAACAAGTCTTGTCCGTCAAACTCTCGTACCGCAACCCAATTGCCTTTGGTGGCGTTCAGGATCGGCTTCACCTCGGCGGCTGTCGTAAACTTGCCGCTGGGCGTTTGCGGATCGGCCACCAGCCCTGTGGGCACAACAGCCATATTGACCCCCTGCTCCCCTTTGTCCGGGACGGCTGTTGGCGCGGCTGGTACCGGCGTTCCCTCGATCACTGCGCTCTGCCCAATTGCGACAGAATTAGTATCGGCCTGAACGGTTGCTCCCACTTGTGACGGCGGTTGTACCGGCGCCGCGCCGTTCATCGTCGCCGCCATCATCGCAAAGAAAATCTCCAACATGGTCTGTCTCCTTGTCCACAGCGAAATTGCCGTCTTTTGTGCAAACCCATTCGCGCCTATAGTTCGCAAAAAACAAGGCACAGCAGAACTATGGCACGTGAACAGGCAAGCCCGCAAACATCTGATCAACCCTTCAACGTTGTGATTGTTGGTCAACACGGGCGGCTGGCCTATGAGGCGCTCATCTTTGCCGCATCCCTGCGCCATTCCAGCCCGAACTTCAAAGGCCGGTTTTTTGTTGCGGAACCGCAGGCCGGCGTACGCTGGAATAACGACCCCAGCATCAAGAACGCTGAGGTACGTGCCGCGCTTGAAGGGTTGGGCGCCGAGATTATCCCGTTCGAGAACAAACACTTCGGCGAAGAATACCCCAACGGAAACAAGATCGAGATGCTCAAGGTGCTGCCCAAGGGTGAGCCTTTTGTGTTCTTTGATACCGACACATTGATCACCGGTGATCTGATGTCCGTACCGTTCGATTTTGATCGCCCCAGCGCCTCGATGCGGCGAGAAGGCACATGGCCGATCCCACAGATTTACGGTCCCGGCTACACTGGTCTTTGGAAATCCCTCTACGACAAATTCGATCTGGATTTTGACAGCAGCCTCGATCTAAGCCAGCCGGATGAATACTGGCGCCGCTACCTCTATTTTAACGCCGGATTCTTTTACTATCGGTGTCCACGCGAATTCGGGGCCAAGTTCTTGCATTACGCGCTGGCGATCCGCGACACACCTCCGGTTGAGCTTTGTGCGCAGACCTTTGATCCGTGGCTGGATCAGGTCGCCCTGCCCTTGGTCATTCACGCGCTTGGCGGCGGGCGGGACACTCTGACCGAGGGGTATCTCGATGGCGATGTCAGCTGTCATTACCGGTTCCTGCCGCTGCTTTATGCCCGTGAAAGCGAACGTGTGATCGAGGTATTGGAAACCGTCACCGCCCCCAACAAGCTGAAAAAGGTGCTGAAAGGATCGGACGCGATCAAACGCACCATCTATCAGGGACGCGGCCACAAGGTGCGGGCCTTGTTTGATCAAGACAACCTGCCGGGCCGTGAACAGATGATCCGCAACCGGATCAAAAAGAACGGCTTCTGGATCAGATAGCGGCCAAGCCGTTTGCCAAACATCCGTTTCGCCGCGCCACCCCTTTGCAGAACGCCCGTTCCTTCAAACGGCGGCTCTCTTGTGCGGGCAATGCCCATCCGCTAACCATTTGCTAAACCCCACAAGGAGATCCCCATGTCTGACCCAACCTACGGCTTCGACACCCTGCAAATTCACGCAGGCGCGCGGCCCGATCCTGCCACCGGTGCACGCCAAACACCGATCTACCAGACAACGGCCTATGTGTTCCGCGATGCGGACCACGCAGCGGCGCTGTTTAACCTGCAAGAGGTCGGATACATCTATTCGCGCCTGACCAACCCGACGGTTGCGGTTTTGCAAGAACGTATTGCCACGCTTGAAGGTGGCGTTGGCGCGGTTTGCTGTTCGTCGGGCCACGCGGCACAGATCATGGCGCTGTTCCCTTTGATGGGGCCGGGCAAGAACATCATCGCCTCCACACGTCTTTACGGCGGCACGGTCACCCAGTTCAGCCACACGATCAAACGCTTCGGTTGGGAATGCAAGTTTGTCGATTTCGACGATCTGGATGCGGTGAAAGCGGCCGTGGATGACAACACCCGTGCAATCTTTGGCGAGGCCATCGCGAACCCCGGCGGCTACATCATGGATGTGCGCGCTATTGCGGACATCGCCGATGCGGCCGAGATCCCGCTGATCATCGACAATACCACAGCCACGCCCTACCTGTGCCGCCCCATCGAACTTGGCGCAACCTTGGTCGTGCATTCCACCACAAAATACCTTACTGGCAACGGCACCGTCACCGGCGGTTGCGTCGTTGATTCCGGCAAATTTGACTGGTCTGCGAATGACAAATTCCCCTCGCTCAGCGCGCCCGAACCAGCCTATCACGGCCTGAAGTTCCACGAGACGTTCGGCAATCTGGCCTTTACCTTCCACGGCATTGCCATCGGCCTGCGCGATCTGGGCATGACGATGAATCCGCAGGCGGCGCATTACACCCTGATGGGCACGGAAACCCTGTCGCTGCGCATGGAGCGTCATGTGGAAAACGCGATCAAGGTTGCGAATTGGCTGGAGCAAGATGACCGCATCGAAAAAGTTACCTATGCTGGTCTGGAATCATCACCCTATTTCGAGCGTTCCAAAGCTGTCTGCCCCAAGGGCGCGGGTGCCCTGTTCACGATCTCGGTCAAGGGCGGCTATGACGCCTGTATCAAACTCGTCAATGCGTTGGAAATCTTCAGCCATGTTGCCAACTTGGGTGACACGCGCAGCCTTGTTATCCATTCGGCCTCTACGACCCACCGCCAACTCTCGCCAGAGCAGCAGGAAGCCGCCGGTGCAGGTCAGAACGTGGTGCGCATTTCTATCGGGACAGAGGATGCCAATGACCTGATTGCAGACCTTGATCAGGCATTGAGCAAAGCCTCAAGCTAGAAAAATATCGCCCCATGGGCGGTATGACACCAACCTCGAGAGCCTGCGGCAGGACCAGACCTGCCGCAGGCCTTTTCATACGCTCCCCTACAGGCTATTCTCGGTTCATGTCGCGGCCACGCACCTGCCGTCATTCCTTGTGTAAAAGTCTGTAGTGATGAAGCCCAGTTTTGCTCTTTCCCTTTCTGTCCAAGGTATTCGCCTGCTGCACCGTGCCGCGGGAGGATGGCGCATTGTCGGAGACGTGGAACTGGATGCAGAGGATATGGCCGCCGAGCTGGCGGTGCTGCGCAAGACCGCCAGTGACCTTGAACCCGGTGCGCTACACAGCAAAATCTTGCTGCCGAACGAACAAATCAAATACCTGACGATCGACACCCCCGGCTTTGACCCTTCCGCCCGCCGCGCGGCAGCGGCGCTGGCACTGGACGGCGCGACACCTTATGCGGTTGACGAACTGGTGTTCGATTGCAGCCTGGACGGCGACCGGACACATATTGCCGCCGTGGCCAAGGAAACGCTGGTAGAGGCGGAGAGTTTTGCCCGCGATCACCGCTTTCAGCCGGTAAGTTTCGCCGCCATTCCCGGTGATCAGCCCTTTGTGGGTGAACCGTTCTTCGGACTGACATCAGATGCAGCAACGCTTCTGGATGCTGACGAGACTGTCACGCCAGACAGCACAGCCGTGAAAATCAGCGGCAAAATCAGCGTTCCTTCCGGCCCGGTAGCAGCGGCCAAGCAAGACGTTGAACCTGATTTGCCTCCCGCCCGGCCTGCCGTGGTTGAAACGGCCAAACCGGCAGCGAAACCTGAAACGGACGCCGCGGTAACTACACCGAAAGTGGATCGATCCCCGAACAGCCCGTCTGTTGTGCCAGATCCCCCTGCCGCCGAAAGCAGGACACAAAAGCCTGTCCTCGCTGCACCTGAAAAGGCCGCCCCGCCCCAAAAGCCTGCCCCACCTGAAAAACCTGCCCTGCCCTCTATCGGCTTTGCCAGCCGCCGCGCGCCCGAAGCTGCGGCGACGCCAAAGCTGGACGGTGTTCATCGGGACGGTATTTCTGCTCCCGAAGGCACAATCACCGCCGGGCATATCGATATCGAACCCGACGTCGTTCCGCCTGTTGTCGACCAACCAGCTGACGTTTTAACTCCCCCTGCTGCCGAAACCAAGACAGGCTTCCTAAGCCGGCGCTCGCCCAAGGCCCGGGACGCGAAAACCACTGCGCGCCCAAAACGTTCCGACACGCAAGAACCGTCGGAATCCGAGCGGTTGACCATATTCGGGGCCCGCAAATCGCAGGTGCGCGGCAAGCCACGTTTTCTGGGCCTGATCCTGACCGCTGCTCTGCTGGTGTTGCTGGCCGGTGTTGCGGCATGGGCTTCGGTATTTCTGGATAACGGATTGGGCCTGTCACGCCTGTTTGGTGACCGCTCAGAACCACAAATCGTGACCGCCCCCGCGGTTGTGGAAGAGCCGCCGGCAGATACAGATACAGGCGTTCAGCTGGCTGCTCTGGATACCGGCCTAAGCGAAGAAGATGCCGCCGTACTGGATGCACTGCGTGAGCAGGTCGAACCCGTCGCCCCTGTGCCCCCGACCGAGGCCGAAATCGAAACCCGCTATGCCACCACCGGCATCTGGCCTATTGCGCCACAAGTGCCGCCCGAACCTGCCGGTTTGATCAATATCGAAGACCTCTATCTGACCAGCATTGACCCTGTCAGCACCACAACAGACGCGGTTGCCCTGCCAGATGTTGAAAGCTTTGGCACCGATATTGTTCTGGCCGCCCTCGCTTCGCCCGCAGCGGCAGGCACCGCCTTTACGCTGGATGACAGAGGATTGGTTGTTCCCGCCGCCGCAGGAGCATTAAGTCCGGACGGGTATACCGTTTTTCTGGGCCGCCCGCCGCTGGTGCCGCCGGCCACGCCCACCCGGTTTCAGTCCGCACCCGAAGACACCGAAGTGCGCAGTGTACTTGGCGCGGCGCGCCCCAAACCGCGCCCTACCGATCTGGCGGAAAACAACGAACGCGCCCAGCTTGACGGATTGACCCGCAGCGAGCTTGCCGATTATCGCCCTGCCTTACGGCCTGCATCCTTGCAACAAAAAGCCGAAGCGCAGGCCGCGCTTGATGCCGTACCGGCCGACCAGCCTATGGTGAACGACGGCGCTGTCGCCCTTGCCCTTGCAACGCCCAATCCGATCGAGAATGCGACAAGGCTGGCTGTGCGGGCCTCTGTGCGCCCCGACGTGCGCCCCCGCAACTTTTCACGCATCGTGAAACGCGCAGAGCGGGCAAAACCAAAAGACGAAGTGCGTGTCGCCAGTGCCGCAAGCGTCGCCCCGCGCAGCGTAACGCCCAAGATTCCGTCAAGCGCATCGGTGGCGAAGCAAGCCACTGTCAAAAATGCCCTGAACCTGCGTAGCGTCAATTTGATCGGTGTTTATGGCAAGCCTTCCAGCCGCCGTGCGTTGGTCCGGTTGAGCAACGGGCGGTACCAAAAAGTTGTGGTCGGTGACAAGATTGACGGCGGCCGGGTGTCCGCGATCGGCGAAAGCGAACTGCGTTACAAGAAACGGGGCCGCGATCTGATCCTGAAGATGCCAAGATAGGGCAGCCCAAGGCCGCCCTGTCCCGCGACTTGCCCCCTAGGACGCGTCTTTAAACTCACCGTTTTCAATCTGCTCCTGTTCGATGCTTTCGAACAAGGCTTTGAAATTACCCTCGCCAAAGCCATCATCGCCTTTACGTTCGATGAATTCGAAAAAGATCGGCCCGATGACGGTTTTTGAGAAGATCTGCAACAAAATCCGCGTTTCGCCGCCGTCGACAACGCCTTCGCCATCAATCAGAATGCCGTGTTTCCGCATCCGGTCAAGCGGCTCTTCATGGCCTTTGACGCGCGCCTTGCTCATGTCGTAATAGGTTGCAGGCGGCCCTGGCATAAAGGTAACGCCCATATCCGCAATCTTGTCCGTCGCCGCATAGATATCGCGTGCACCTACTGCAATATGCTGGATGCCCTCGCCCTTGTATTTCTTGAGATACGCCACGATTTGGCCCTTCTCGTCGCGATCCTCGTTGATCGGGATGCGAATGCGGCCACAAGGCGAGGTCAGCGCACGGGATGTCAGCCCGGTAAATTTGCCCGCAATGTCAAAGAAGCGGATCTCGCGGAAATTAAACAGATCGCCATAAAAGCGGAACCAGATGTCCATGTTCCCCTTAAAGACATTATGGGTCAGGTGATCGAGGTAGTAGAAACCCACACCTTCCGGCTTGGACTGGGCAATCCAGTCATATTCCCAATTGTAGGGCGACGTGTCGTAGTACTGATCCACGAAATAGATCAGCGATCCGCCAATCCCCATGATTGCAGGCACGTCCAGAACCTTGCCTTCGCCGGTGTATTCCTCGGCCCCTTTCGAAATGGCATGGGCCAGTGCCTTTTGCGCATCCACGACGCGCCACCCCATCGAAGGCGCGCAGGGACCATGTTCTTGCACGAAGTCCGCGGCGAAACCGGATGGTTCGGCGTTCAGCACATAGGTGATGTCGCCCTGCTGCCAAAGCTCGATCTTCTTGGTCTTGTGGTTTGCAACATGGGCATAGCCCATCCGGGTAAACAGATCGCGTAACTCTTGTGGCTCCGGGCTGGCAAATTCGACAAATTCGAATCCATCCGTGCCAGCGGGGTTCTCCTGCGAGATGATGGATTTCGGGGCGTCATGCGGGAAAGGGCCCATGAGATGTCTCCTTGAATAGTCAAAGTTGCGTTTCCAGCGGTTATATAAGCAACGATCCGCCAATATTCCGCATTCTGTCGCTTTGGTCTGTTCATTACCGGCCAACTCCCGCAGGAATGGCGGAAACCATGCGAGAAACCCGCACCATGCTTGATGACATCGACACCCGCCTTCTGGCCGCCTTGCAAAAGGACGCGCATCTCACCGCCCAAGAGTTGAGCGAAAGGTTGAACCTGTCTGCCTCGCAGGCGGGACGGCGGCGCCAAAGGCTTGAGGCAGAGGGCTTTATCCAAGGCTATACAGCGCGGCTTGATCCCTTGCGGCTGGGTTTGAATGTGCAAGGCTTTGTGCAGGTCCATCTGCGCACCCACGGGCCGGAGCATTCCCGCAGTTTTGGACAACTGATGGCGGCACGTGCCGAAATCGTGAGCGCATGGACAATGACCGGAGATGCTGATTATCTGTTACGGGTCTATTGCGCCGATCTGCCCAGCCTTAACCGGCTTATTCACGAAGTGTTGTTGCCCCATCCCGCGGTTTCGCGTGTACACAGCCAGATTGTAATGGACCAATTGAAACGCGACGGACCGTTGCCCACCTAAGATCGCGTCCACTTCGATCCTCTCTGTGACACCTCTTCGCTCAAGCCTCTTATTCCTTTGAAAGGATCGACATGGAAGGTTTCCTGTTTCAAGCAACCATCTATCTTGCCGCAGCTGTGATCGCGGTACCGATTGCGTCGCGCCTCGGGCTTGGCTCTGTGCTCGGGTATCTGGCGGCAGGTATCCTGATTGGTCCTGTGCTGGGGTTCGTCGGGTCGGAAACCAAGGATCTCCAGCATTTTGCCGAATTTGGCGTGGTAATGATGCTGTTCCTGATCGGTCTTGAGCTTGAGCCGCGCTCGCTTTGGGACATGCGCCACCGGCTGTTGGGTCTTGGCGGGCTGCAAGTGGTTATTTCGACCGCAGCGCTTATGGGAATCGCCATGGCCTATGACCAACCGTGGAACGTCGCGCTGGCAATCGGTTTGACGCTGGCACTCTCTTCAACTGCGATTGTGCTGCAAACCCTGTCGGAAAAGAACCTGATGCGCACCAGCGGCGGACGTTCGGTGTTTTCGGTGCTGCTGACGCAGGATATCGCGGTGATCCCCATCCTTGCCTTTCTACCTCTGTTGGCAATTTCGACCGCAGCCGGTGTGATGCCTGACGGTTCGATCTCGGTGGACATCGAACAGGTAGACGAGGCCCATAAATCCACCGAGGTCATCCACGGCCCCGCTGCCGCCGAGGCCGCGTTTTCCTTTGTTCAGAACCTGCCCGGTTGGGGTATCACCCTTGTCACCATCGGGGCCATTGCCGCGATCATCATCGTTGGTGTGTTTTTTACGCGACCTGTGTTCCGCTTTATCCACTCTGCCAACCTGCGCGAGATGTATACAGCGCTTGCCTTGCTCATCGTTACCGGAATTTCCCTTCTGATGATGCTGGTCGACCTGTCACCTGCCTTGGGCGCGTTTCTGGCGGGTGTGGTTCTGGCCAGCTCCGAATTCCGCCATGAATTGGAAACCGACCTCGAACCCTTCAAGGGGCTGTTGCTAGGGCTGTTTTTCATCACCGTTGGGGCCGGCATCAATTTCGAGTTGTTGTTTGCCGACACCGTGATCATCCTTGGCATGGCACTGCTGGTTATCATCGTCAAAGGAGTGATCCTTTACGGTTTAGGCCGGATGTTCAAACTGCGCGGGCGGGATCAATGGCTATTTGCGCTGGGGCTGGCGCAGGCCGGTGAATTCGGTTTTGTACTGGTCAGTTTCTCGGTTACCACCGGCGTCATGCCCAGGGTTGTCGCAGAAACCCTGTTGCTGGTGATTGCCCTGTCGATGCTGATCACGCCACTCCTGTTCATCCTTTACGACGTGATTCACAAACGTATGGAAGAATCCGGTGGCGCGGTCGAACCCGATGATATCGAAGACGACGGCCCCGTGATCATCGCCGGCATCGGGCGGTTCGGCCAAGTTGTGAACCGTTTGGTGCAGACCAGCGGATTCCAGACGGTTGTTTTGGATCACAACCCAGAGGCCATTGCGGTAATGCGCCGCTTTGGCTTCAAAGCCTATCTGGGGGATCCCACCCGCCCCGACATCCTGCGCAAGGCAGGCATCAAGGACGCACGCGTACTGGTTGTGGCTCTGGACGATCCCAAAGCGGCGCTGGCGCTGACCACCTATGCCCGCAAGGAACGTCCGGATTTGCACATCATCGCACGGGCGCGCGATCGGACCGAGGTTTACCGTCAGTATCAGGCTGGGGCCAATGATATCGTGCGCGAAATGTTCGACAGCTCCCTGCGGGCAGGTCGTTACGTGTTGGAAAACATGGGCTTGTCAGAATTCGAAGCACATGAGGCAGAGCGCATGTTCTACGCCCACGACCGCATGTCGATGCGCGAATTGGCAGATCTGTGGCAGGCGGATGTCGAGCCGTCTGCAAACAAGGAATACGTGGCCCGCGCCAAGGAATTGCAAAAAGATCTGGAGACCGCGTTTTTGAATCGCAGCGACGAGGCGGAAAAGAAACGCGCCTGAGATCCGGGGGGGGGGGGCACGCCCCCCTTACCTATGCAAAGGCGGCTTTCGTCGGGCAGACGTCCCGCCCCCCCTTGCGCTTAACTGTCGGTGACACCCGCCTGCGCAAAGGTCGCCATACCCGCGTGACAGGCCATCGCACCTTTCAGCACCCCAATCGCCAGGGCCGCGCCGGAGGCCTCGCCCAGACGCAGACCAAGGCGCAGCAAAGGTGTTTTATCCAAGGCTTCCAGCAAACGGGCATGGCCGCCTTCGTCGCTTTGATGACCTGCAACCACGTGATCCAGCGCGCCCTTTTCGGTCTGCGCCAGACACAGCGCCGCCGCGGAACAAATGAACCCGTCCAGAATAACGGGAATGCGCAGATCACGCGCGCGCACCATCGCCCCGGCCATCGCTGCCAATTCCCGCCCGCCCAAGCGGCGCAGGGTTTCCAGCCCGTCACCCTGCCCTTTGTGCAGCGCCACGCCTTCGGCCACCACCTGCGTTTTCACACTTAGCCCCGCATCGTCCACACCGGTGCCGCGTCCCGTCCAATCCGCCGCGTCACCACCAAGCAACGCGCAGGCCAGTGCGGCAGCCGAGGTAGTGTTGGCGATGCCCATCTCACCAACCACCAGCAAATCGGCGTCCGCTTTCACCGCCTGCCAACCTGCCTGCAAAGCCGCGACAAATTCATCCTCGGACATCGCAGGCCCTTGGGTGAAATCCTGTGTCGGCTGATCAAGGTCAAGCGCGACAACATCCAGTGTTGCCCCGTTCACCCGCGCAATCTGGTTGATCGCCGCCCCACCATGTTGGAAATTCATCACCATCTGCGCCGTCACCTCAGCCGGAAAGGCCGAAACACCTCGCGCCGCAACCCCGTGGTTGCCTGCAAACACGATAACCTGTGGCGCGGTAATCTCGGCGTTCTCGCCGCCGCGCCAACTGCGATACCATAACGCCAGGTCTTCTAGCTGCCCCAATGCGCCGGGTGGTTTTGTCAATTGCATGTTGTGCGCCTCAGCGGCGGCACGCATATCCGCGTCAGCGGGGGCAAGCCCTGCAAGCAGTGTGCGAAAGTCGGACAGGGTTGCAAAATCATTGGTCATGGGCATGCTCTGATCTGGATTACTGGTGCCCCCTGTCTAGCCACCACAACACCGCGTAGGAAGGGGCTGAGAGGCACAAAAATGAACGGAAACGACATCGCAAATTTTCGCCCCCGCGCCGCCGACCTTATGACCGCCCTCGGTTTGCTGACGCGTTTGCCTATCCCTTTGGCCGCTTTCCCGACCGATCGCGCCCGGTCCGCGGCCCATGCGGCCTGGGCCTATCCTTTGGTTGGACTGGTCGTCGCCTTATTATCCGCCCTTGCCGGTTGGCTGGCCCTGTCGCTGGACCTGCCGCCCGCCGCTGCGGCGTTGTTTGTGCTGATGGCGGGCATCGCCAGCACCGGCGCCATGCACGAAGACGGGCTGGCCGATTGCGCCGACGGTTTCTGGGGGGGGTGGACACGCGAACGGCGTCTCGAAATAATGAAGGACAGCCAGATCGGGACATATGGCATGGTTGCGCTGGTACTGGGTCTTGGCTTTCGATGGGTCGCGATTGCGGCACTGCTGACATCAGGTGGATACCTTATGGCGCTGGTCTGCGCCGCTGTGTTGTCACGGGCGGCAATGGTCGCCGTGATGTATGCGCTGCCCCCAGCACGCCCCTCTGGCCTGTCCGGTACCACAGGGCGCCCGCCAAAACTGGCAATGGCAACGGCGGTTATTCTAGGGATCATTGCGGCCTGCCTGTTTCTGCCTTCTGCCTTGACGCCCGCGTTGATCGCAGTGCTTGGGGTTGCGCTGGTCGCGCGCGCCAAGATTGGTGGCCAAACCGGTGATGTTCTAGGGGCCACACAACAAATCACCGAAATTGCAGTGCTGCTCACCGTTCTTGCCACCTTGCCATAAAAAACGCCGCCCCTTTGCAAGGACGGCGCATTTCATCTTAATCTTGGGCGTTTAGGCAGCGATGCGGCTTTCCAGCACATCCCCGATCTGCTTGGCCGCCAGTACCTCGTCACCGCCGCCAACGGCGCCGACTTCGCGGGTCAACCGCTCAAGTGCGGCTTCATACAACTGACGCTCGGAATAGCTTTGTTCGCGCTGATCATCCGTGCGGTGCAGATCGCGCACAACTTCGGCAATCGCGATCAGGTCACCTGAGTTGATCTTTTGTTCGTATTCCTGCGCACGGCGCGACCACATGGCACGTTTGACTTTCGCCTTGCCCTTGAGTGTCTTCATTGCATGGGCAATGACATCAGGGGAGGACAGCGCACGCATGCCGATTTCGGTCGCCTTGTGCGTCGGTACGCGCAAGGTCATCTTGTCTTTCTCAAACGCAATCACAAAGAGCTCCAGCGTAATGCCGGCGACTTCCTGCTCCTCAACCGATACGACCTGCCCGACGCCATGCGCAGGGTAGACGACAAATTCATTAGGACGGAAATCAAGCTTTTTCGATTTAGACATTTGGTAGCTCCTGTGGCGCGGGCGGACCCGCAGAAAATGGTGGTCTGAGGCAGACACAAAACAACACACCTAACCGCGGCCTGATGGCCCGCGACGGGGTGCGTATAGGTCGGGAAAGATCGGTCAGTCGGGGCAGCAGTATTGCAAGTTCACGTCGTGCATTTTTGACCGTTCGTCTGTTTCAGCTTTCAAACAGTATAACACAAAAAAGCGTCTTCCGGAAGTTCACCCTGAAACCCACGAAACATCAACGATTTATGGCAAAGACGGCCCGGGAGCGGTTTTTGCTTGCGAATCAGCCACCTTCGCCCGGCGCTTCGGAAAAGTACTTTTCCAGCTTGCCGGTTTCGCCGTCCCGCTCTTCTGCTTCGGGCAGCTGGTCTTTCTTGGTGATAATGACCGGCCAAAGCTCTGAATACTTGCGGTTGAATTCAACCCATTTGTCCATGTCCGGTTCTGTATCCGGGCGGATCGCGTCGGCGGGGCACTCAGGCTCGCAAACACCACAGTCGATACATTCATCGGGGTGAATCACCAGCATGTTTTCACCTTCGTAAAAACAATCTACCGGACATACCTCGACGCAGTCGGTGTATTTACAGGCGATGCAGGCGTCGTTCACGATGTAGGTCATGGGAGGATCTCTGTCAGGAATGCTTCAGCGTCAAGTAAATCAGGGCGCGCCATCATTCAAGGTAGCGCGCCTTAGAAAGATCAAGGGTGCGGCGATCCTTCTTGCTGGGGCGTCCCTTCCCGTCAAAGCCGGGGTTTTCGGGTGGTTTGTTCTGTGCTTTGGGTTCTGGCGGGGACAAATCGGTGTAAAGTGCCTGCGCTTCGGGCGCAGGTCCGCGCCGCATTCCCAAGGCATCAATCTGTATCACGCGAATATGATCGCCTTGCGCAAAGGTCAGCACGTCAGCGGGCGCCACTGTGCTGGCCGGTTTCTTTGAAATATTGCCGTTGATACGCACCGCACCGGCTTTTACCTGTGCGGCGGCCAAAGTACGTGTCTTGAAAAACCGCGCGTGCCACAGCCATTTGTCGACGCGCAGTTTCCCAACCGTTTCAGACACTTATTTATTGTCCTTCAACCCCATCAAAGCAGCGGCGAAGGGGTTGTCGGGGTCAATCGCCTTTTCCTTCTTGGGCGGGCGGGCAGAGAAGTTTTGCGCCTTATTGCCCTTGTCACCTTTGGGTGCGCCCTTGCGGCCCTTGCCTTGTGGCGGCTTGCCTTTGCCGCGCGGTTTGTCGTTACCGCGACGCGGGTTCGGATTGCTGCGTGCGGGACGGCCCCATGTAAACGTATAGAAAACTTCCATCTCGACATCGGCAATTTCCGCATCGGGGGCCGTGCCGGGTAGAATCTCTTCCGCAGGTGTTTCGGGGAGGGCCGCCGCGACTTCGGCGGTCTCGACTGGCGCTTCCACTATCGGAGCCACGCCCGCATCAGAAATTTCACCAGTCTCATCAGGTGTGGGCGCTTGGACGTTGTCCCCTTCTGGCGTTGCGTTCGCATCCATTACCGGCGTATCCGGTTTGCCCTCAGCAGCCTCTAATATCACCTCGGTTACAGGCTTAACCTTGGCCCGCTCCGCCTTTTCGGCCTGATACCCCAGCCCCCCCATCAAATCGGCAAACTGCTCAAGTGTCATGCCCGTTATCGACAACATGTCTGCCTTGGCCTCGAAGCCGCTGCGCGAATTTTCACCACGCAGCATATCGGCGAGCCGCTCCAGCATATCAATGCGGATCGCACGTGTGCCCGCGTTGCGGTACCCCGACATGGTATCCGCACCCTGAGGCGCACCTGCCTCAACTGGAATCGTCACAAGACCCGGAGGCGGCGCTTCAGGGAACTCTGACAAGCCCTTGGAAAGAGACCATAATACCAGACGTAACCGGGTCGGCGCCGGCTTTAGCAACAAGGGCATGAAAATTGTGAACTGACCGAAGCGGATGCCGTGTTTGCGCAATGCGCCACGGGCGTCCTGATCAAGCGATTTAACGTCTTCGGCCACCTGTGCACGGGGCAAAATGCCGAAATTCTCAACCATCTGAAAGGCAAAACCACGGGCCAAACCGTTCAAGGCCTCGTCTTTGGACAGTGACAACAGTGGTTCGAACAGCGCAGCAACCTTGCGGTCGATAAAGTGCTGCAACCGGCGTTGCACTTTCTGCATCACCTCGGGCCCAGCCACGTCATCAACAAAAACCTCGACTTGCGGCTTTAGCGCGTCTTGCCCCGCAACCAGCTTGCCCACCGCAGAGGTGCCCCACATCAGCCCCCCCTGTTCGGTAAAATCGATTTCTGTATCGGGCGCATTATAAAACCGGTCCGCACGCAGATGAAACTGCGGGGCCAGCGCCTGAAGCGCTGCGGTCTTGATTGTCTTTTCCTCGGCGCCGCCTGCCCCTTTGTCGGCGCGGAAACGGAAACCGTCCAGCTTGCCTACAAATTCGCCTTCGACGGTCACTTCACCGGTATCGCTAACTTCGGCCACCATGGCTTCCTTCTGTCCTAGCCGGCGCAAAAGCACGGATGTGCGCCGGTCTACAAATCTTTGGGTCAAACGCTCGTGCAGGGCGTCCGATAAGCGGTCTTCTACGACACGAGTGGCCCCGCGCCAATGGCTTTCGTCTCTTGTCCAGCCTTTGCGCTGCGCCACATAGGTCCAGGTGCGTATGAAGGCCAGTCGTTTGGACAGTGCATCAATATCTCCGTCGGTACGATCAATGCGTTTGACCTGTCGCGCCAGCCAATCTTCAGAAATCTCGCCACGCTGGTGCAAGTCAATGAAAATGCTCTCTAAAAGAGCAGCATGTTCGGCGCTACTAATGCCACGAAAGTCAGGAATACGGCACACATCCCAAAGCAGTTTAACCGAAGGGCCGTTGCTGCAGCGGGCAAAAACCTCGTCAACCTGACCAAGTGTTTTTAGCGCTTTCAGGTCATCCGCCTCGCGGGCACGGACCAGTCTTTCCGCCTCTGGCTTTGCCTCCAAGGTTGAAATCAGACGGTCAATCGAGCCGAATTGCAAGGCATGGTTGCGCCAGTTCAGTTTGTTTATCGGCGTGAAATTATGGTCCATGATGGCCTGCGCGACACCATCATCCAATGCCGGCGCATCGCCTGTTGTCCCGAAGGTACCGCTTTTGAAACCCCGCCCTGCCCGACCGGCAATCTGTGCCAACTCGTTGGGCGCCAGCGGTCGCATCCGCCGCCCGTCAAACTTGCTGACGGCAGAAAACGCCACGTGATCCACATCCAGGTTCAACCCCATCCCGATGGCATCTGTCGCCACCAGATAGTCGACTTCGCCGTTCTGGTACATGTCGACCTGCGCATTGCGTGTGCGCGGGCTCAAAGCCCCCATCACCACCGCTGCACCGCCCTTTTGACGGCGGATCAGCTCAGCGATGGCATATACATTCTCAACCGAAAACCCGACAATTGCACTTCGAGGCTTCATTCGACTTATCTTTTTCTGACCTACATAGGTCAGCTGAGACATCCTCTCCCGTTTGACAAAATGCACCTCGGGAACCAAGGTCGCGATGCTGCCGCGCATGGTATCCGCACCCAGAAACAGCGTTTCGTGCAAGCCGCGATAGCGTAACAACCGATCGGTAAAGACATGTCCGCGTTCCGGATCTGCACAGAGTTGAATCTCGTCAATCGCCACGCAATCTGCGCCCATCCCTTCGGGCATCGCCTCGACGGTGCAGACCCAATATTGTGTGCGCGGCGGCACAATCCGTTCTTCGCCAGTCACCAGCGCCACAACAGAAGGCCCGCGTATCGCGACGATACGGTCGTAAACCTCGCGGGCAAGCAGGCGCAGCGGTAATCCGATGATTCCGGTACGATGTCCCAGCATCCGCTCGATTGCATAGGTGGTTTTGCCTGTGTTGGTCGGGCCCAAAACGGCCACAACCTTTCCATTGCCTGACACTTCTTATCCGATCAGAGTTCGCGGCCAATGCCGTCGCGTTTCAACCGGCTTAATGCCTCGATAGAGTTCTTATGACTAGGGTAGATCGCAAGGACGCGACGATAAAGCCGGGCTGCCTTACGCAGATCGCCGAATTCCTGCAACATCACCGCCAGCCCGAACATCGCCTCGTAGTGCATTGGGTTCAAAGCCAATGTTGTTTCCAGATCATCCAGCGCCGGACCGTATAGGTTGGCACGAAAATAGGCCTCTGCACGTGCATGGAACCCCTCGGCAAACTCCGGGGCATGGTCGGTAAGAGCCGTCAAATGTTCAATCGCCATAGGCAACTGCCCCTCCGACAGGGCCTCTCTGCCGCGACGCAACAACAGATCCATCGCTGCAGAGCCGGATTTCGACCACTCAAGTTCAATTTCCTTGGCCACGCGCGGCGCGGCGATTTCGCCTGCACTTTTCAACCTGTCCAAAAGCTCTGGCGATACCGGCCCCGCAAAACCTGTGTTGCACAGCAACACAAAGGCACTGAGTGCCGCAAGGTGACGTTTGAGGTTGACGGGTAAGTTGCGCATAACAAGAGTGAATGTAACAGGCTGCCGCCACAAATCCAGACGTGTACGGCGCCATTTTGCCAAAAAGGGCTAACGATGAGCGATATTGTGAACCAAGCTGTCACTGCACTGAACGAAAAACTTGCGGGGGCCGGTTTTGACGGATCAGCCAAGTTCGATATTGAGGGCGAAGGCGCGGTGATGATCGACGGCACCGGCGCGCGTGCCGCGGATGACGACGCCGATGTGACGCTGAGCGCGGATGCCGAGACATTCAAGGAAATCCTTGACGGCGAAACCAACCCGACCTCAGCCTTTATGACCGGCAAGCTGAAGGTGGATGGCGATATGGGTATGGCCATGAAACTGGCGGCCGTCCTCGCCTGATGGAGCTGACTGCCGCGCCCCTGTTTACCGATGTGTACCCCGGCCCCGATGGCGGGGGGGCACATTGGGCTGTCACGTCTGACGGCAGACGGATCAGGGTCGCGCAGTGGCCATTGGCAGGTGCCAAGGGCACGGTTTTGCTATTTCCTGGCCGCACTGAATACATTGAAAAGTATGGACAAACCGCCCGTGACCTTGCCGCACGCGGTCTGGCCAGCATGTGCATTGACTGGCGTGGACAGGGGTTGGCTGACCGCTTGCTCGACGACCCGCTTGTGGGCCATGTTGACAGTTTCACCGACTATCAGAAAGACGTCGCTGCCCTGATGCGGGCGGCACGTGCCCTTGCATTGCCACGTCCTTATTTCCTGCTGGCGCATTCTATGGGGGGCTGCATCGGTTTGCGGGCGGTCATGGAAGGGATGAGCGTTCAGGCGGCCGCCTTCACTGGCCCGATGTGGGGTATTTACCTTAAGCCACACTTGCGAGGCATCGCGCAGCTCCTGTCCAATGTGATGCCCCGCCTTGGTAAGGGACACAGGCAGCCCCCTGGCTCGACCGTAGATCCCTACGTCATCAGCGCCCCGTTTGAAGACAACCTGCTGACCACAGACGCAGAAATGTACGATATGATGCGTGACCAGCTCGATGCCCATCCGGAACTTGCCCTGGGCGGACCGAGCTATGTCTGGCTGCGCGAAGCGCTGGCGGAAACCCACCACCTGGCCGAACGCGCTGCCCCCAACTTGCCGGCTGTGACCTTACTTGGCAGCAATGAACGTATCGTCAGCCTGCCCCCCATCCACGAGCGGATGGATCATTGGGTTGGCGGACGGCTTGAAATGGTAGAAGGCGCCGAGCATGAGATCCTGATGGAGCAATCCCAGATCCGGACCAAGGCGCTGGATACCATTGAAAAACTGTTCCTTGGCACCGTCACCACCTAGTCCCACCTTCAATTGGGGTCTTGAAAACGCATTACATGCGCTAAGTTAGAAGCATGAAACGCGCACCGATCCTTACCTTTACAGACAAGGGCATCTATTGCGCCGCCGGTGATTTTTACATTGACCCTTGGCGGCCGGTACAACGCGCCCTCATTACCCACGCCCATTCTGATCATGCACGCTCCGGGATGGGGACATATCTGGCCACAGATGGCACATTGCCAATAATGCGCCACCGGCTTGGGGATATCTCAGCCACCGGTATCGCATATGGACAAGTCCTGCAGATCGGTGATGCACGCATATCTTTCCACCCTGCGGGGCATGTTCCGGGGTCTGCGCAGATCCGCATCAATGTCGGCGGCGAAATCTGGGTGGCTTCCGGCGATTACAAGGTTACCGACGATGGCTTTTCGGAACCATTCGAACCCGTCAAATGCCACCACTTCATTACCGAGAGCACCTTTGGCCTGCCGGTCTTTCGCTGGGCAGAGCAAAAGACCATAGCCAACGAGATTAATGACTGGTGGGCCGCCTGTGCCGCAGCAGGAAAGACAGCGTTTTTAGGCGCTTACGCCTTGGGAAAGGCGCAGCGCCTGATCTCGATGCTGGACCCGAAAATCGGCCCTATCCTCACACACACCGCTGTTGAAAACACCAACCGTATCCTGCGCGAGCAAAGGTACACGCTGCTGGAAACAATTCTCGCGAACGCCGAGCTGAACCCAAGGGACCATCCCGGCGCGATCGTCATCTGTCCACCTTCGGCAATGGGCAGCGCATGGGCGAGAAAGTTTGGCCCGCAAGAAACCGGATTTGCCTCGGGTTGGATGGCGATCCGCGGCATAAGGCGACGCCGGGCCGGTGACCGTGGCTTTGTCATTTCGGATCATGCAGACTGGGCGGGCCTTCTTTCCGCGATCAGGCAGACTGGTGCAGAAAATATATATGTAACACATGGTTATACCGATATCTTCAACAAATACCTTAATGAAAACGGCTGGCATTCGCGGGTGGTCCCAACCCAGTTCGAAGGTGAAAACCTCGACGCCAAGGAAGAAACATGAAGCGTTTCGCCACCCTTTTCACCGCCATTGATCAAAGCACCAAAACCAAGGTGAAAGTCGCAGCTTTGGCCGCCTATTTTGCCGAGGCTGACGATACCGACCGGCTTTGGACGGTCGCGTTGCTCTCGGGGCGCCGGCCGAAACGTGCGGTCACAACCACCCGCTTGCGTGAATGGGCCGCCGAGATTGCGGATGTTCCCCTTTGGCTGTTCGAGGACAGCTACGCAATTGTCGGGGATCTGGCCGAAACCATTTCGCTGCTTCTGCCCGCCGCCAACACAACCGAAAACGCTTCACTTTCTCATTGGATCAACGCCTTACGCGATCTTTCTAATGTGGATGAGCCAAGGCGAAAAACCTTTGTCCTGAACGCGTGGCAAAGTTTGGGCGGCATCGAGAGGTTTGTCTTTAACAAGCTTATCACTGGCGGCTTTCGTATGGGCGTCAGTCAAAAACTGATGACCCGTGCTTTGGCCGAAGCAACCGGCAAGCCAGAGACAGAACTTGCACATCGCCTGATGGGAAACTGGCACCCCGATACCGACACATGGCACAGCTTGACCGAGGCTGAGGACGCCACGGCCGATGCCTCGCGCCCCTATCCGTTCTACCTCGCCTACGGGCTGGAACAGCCCCCCCAAGCGTTGGGAGATCCAAAAGACTGGCGGGCCGAATGGAAGTGGGACGGCATCCGGGGCCAGCTTATCCTGCGCGATGGGGGATATTTCGTCTGGTCGCGGGGCGAAGAACTGATGACTGACCGGTTTCCGGAACTGTCCCGCGCGATTGACCATCTGCCATATGGCACTGTGCTGGATGGGGAACTGCTGGTCTGGTTACCGGCAGCGAAAATGCCGTCTTCGTTCAATGCGCTGCAGTCGCGTATCGGACGCAAGACCGTACCAAAGAAACTGTTAACCGAGGCGCCCGTCGTCTTGCACGCCTATGACCTTCTGGAGTGGCAGGGCCACGATATCCGCGACAGGCCCTTTGCCGAACGCCGCGCCCTGCTTGAGATGGCCTGCGCCGAACTTCCGCACGACGCCCCTGTCAAACTCTCACCGCAGCATCAATTTGACAGTTGGGGCACGCTTGCCACCCTGCGCGGCAACGCCCGATCCGCTCATGCCGAAGGTCTGATGTTGAAACGTGCCGCCAGCCCTTACCTTACGGGCCGCAAGAAAGGGGATTGGTGGAAGTGGAAACTTGACCCGCTGACCATTGACGCGGTGATGATTTATGCCCAATCCGGTTCAGGTCGGCGGGCAAATCTGTTTACAGATTTCACCTTTGCTGTCCGCAATGGCGATGATCTTGTTCCTTTTGCAAAGGCGTATTCCGGCCTGACCGACGCGGAGTTTCGCCAAATAACGGCCTGGGTCCGTAAAAATACGTTGCAAAAATTCGGCCCCGTACGTCAGGTTACGCCACATCATGTTTTTGAAATTGCATTCGAGGGCATTCAACCCAGCACCCGCCACAAATCCGGTGTCGCCCTGCGCTTTCCCCGCATGAAACGCTGGCGCAAGGACAAGCCCCTTGCCGAAGCCAACACGCTGGACGATCTGAACGAAATGCTGCGCATTTATGGCTGACGCGGCGCTTGTCCCTCTGCCCTGCCGCGCTTAGGTAGGTTGAAACACATGAGGTATCCGATGTTTCAACTTCCCTTCCCCGTTCGCGACGTAAACGCCGGTCATGGCGATAAAAACCTGGGCGATCTGCCTGAATGGGATCTGAATGATCTCTATACCGGCGAAGATGCTCCTGAACTCAAACGTGACCTGGACTGGCTTGAGCAAGCCTGCGCGAGCTTTGCCGCTGATTATGAAGGCAAACTGGAAGGGTTGGATGCTGCTGGTCTGCTTGAGTGCGTATTGCGCAATGAAAAGATCAACCAGATTGCAGGCCGCATCATGTCCTTTGCCGGTTTGCGTTATTATCAACTGACCACGGACGCCGGCCGCGCGAAATTCATGTCCGACATGCAGGAAAAGATCACCAACTTCACCACGCCGCTGGTGTTTTTCACGCTTGAATTGAACAAACTGCCTGATGACCATATGGGAAAGCTTCTGGCGCAGAACGGTGATCTGGCACGCTACAAACCGGTGTTTGACCGCATTCGCGCGATGAAACCCTATCAACTGTCAGACGAGCTTGAGAAGTTCATGCATGATCTGGGCGTTGTCGGTGACGCCTGGGAGCGGATGTTTGATGAAACCATCGCCGGTCTGGAGTTCGAAGTCGACGGCGAACAGTTGGGCATTGAAGGCACACTGAACCTGCTCACCGACCCTGACCGCGAGAAGCGCGAGGCCGGGGCGCGCGAGCTGGCTGATGTTTTGGGCAGCAATATCAAAACCTTCGCCCGCGTTCACAATACACAAGCCAAGGAAAAAGAGATCATCGACCGGTGGCGCGGGATGGAAACGGCGCAGACAGGTCGCCACCTGAGCAACCAGGTTGAACCAGAGGTCGTCGAGGCGCTGCGCAATGCCGTTGTCGCGGCCTATCCCAAGCTGAGCCACCGCTATTACGATCTTAAACGCAAATGGCTGGGGCTGGACAAGATGCAGGTCTGGGACCGAAACGCCCCCCTGCCGATGGAAGATCCACGCGTTGTCGATTGGGCGGCAGCAGAGAAAACCGTGATGGATGCCTACAGCGCCTTTGATCCGCGCATGGGTGAATTGGCAAAGCCGTTTTTCTCAAAGGGCTGGATTGATGCGGCGGTAAAACCCGGCAAGGCGCCGGGGGCCTTTGCGCATCCCACTGTCACCAATGTGCATCCCTATGTCATGCTGAACTATCTGGGAAAGCCCCGTGATGTCATGACCTTGGCGCATGAGTTGGGCCACGGCGTGCATCAGCTACTGGCCGCGGGACAAGGTGAAATGTTGTCTTCGACACCGTTGACGCTGGCCGAAACCGCATCGGTCTTTGGTGAAATGCTCACCTTCCGCAAGATGCTGGACGGCGCCAAGACCCAAGCCGAACGCAAGGTGCTGCTGGCCGGTAAGGTCGAGGATATGATCAACACGGTTGTGCGCCAGATCGCATTCTATGACTTTGAGTGCAAACTGCACGCCGCCCGTCAGCGGGGCGAGTTGACCCCCGATGATATTGACGCCTTGTGGATGTCCGTACAGGGTGAATCCCTTGGGCCAGCCTTTGAATTTATGGACGGGTACCAACATTTCTGGGCCTATATCCCGCATTTCGTGCATTCCCCCTTCTACGTTTACGCCTATGCCTTCGGGGATGGCCTCGTGAATGCGCTTTATGCGGTCTATGCAGAGGGCGAAGAGGGTTTTGAAGAGAAATACTTCGACATGCTTAAGGCCGGTGGATCAAAGCACCACAAGGAATTGCTGGCGCCCTTCGGCCTGGATGCAAGTGATCCGGCGTTTTGGGACAAGGGCCTGTCGATGATTTCCGGCTTCATTGATGAACTGGAAGCGATGGAGGACTGACCGTCCTTCCTTAATCCTCCCACGCATAGCATCCCACGCCGTCCCTTTTCAGGGGGCGGCTGAAGGGGATGGCGTAATCGACCTGGGTATTCCACTGCCCGAAATCAGGGGTGCGCGGGTTGACTGTATTGAAATCAAACTGAAAATCCCCACCGGTGCCAAACTTCCAACCGTTGCAGATGGTGGTCAACTCCTGTCGCATCACCCATTTCTGTGAGGCCTCAAAGCTTTGGTATCCCGCCAGTCCCTTGGATTGCGACAGCCAGCAATATTCGACCATCCCCGATGACAAAAGGTGGTCGCAAACCAACCCGCCACCGTAACCGCCAATCTTATAGCGGATGCCGGTCTGATTGCCGAAGTTGGTGAATATTGTCTGAATATCGCGGAAATACCTATCGATATGAGGCAGGATATCCTGCGGCCCATGTTTACCGACCGTGCCGCCGAAGAGTTCGGCCGCCTCTTCGCGGTAGATATCGTAGAACGCCTGATGCTTTTGGAATGATCCCTCACCCATGCTGTTCTTGAGCGTCGTACGCCGCGCATCCGAAATTTCCTTGCCTTGGCTCTTGGCGAATTCGTAATTGGCCGATTGCAACGCCCCGTCCACACCGTCCACCCCGAAATAGATCGCCGAACCGCTGGGTTGTCCGTTGGCCAGCGCCAGTTCGATTGCCCGCTGCGCATCCAGCGTACCGCGCCCGGGTGTGACAAATGTCATCGGGTTGTCATTATTGTGCTGAAATACGGCCAGCAGGCTGAACCCCGCCTGGAGAATGGCACGGGTTTCTTCTGGCACCAGCGTCTTGCACGGCAGGGTCTCGGCAACATTATCATAATAGCGGATGATCGTATCCACCCCGAGATCACGAATCGCGGCCATCGCAGGCCTGCCGTTCCGCGGCAAAATGTCGGTCAGCGGGTGAGACGCATCAATAACACTGAAACCCGGGTGCGCCACACAGGTTGGCCCCGCGTGGGCAATGCCCGCGAAACCCAAGGAAAAGACAACAGAAAGCAGCAGTCGGAGGGCCATCGTCCCGCCTTGAAATGCAGCGCCATCGTTTGAGAAAATGCGCTGGAACCTTTGTAACATGCCCTATCGTAGCAGAAAAACCGGCTTTGCGCTACTTCAACTGACTGTCCTTCGACCCCCGCCGGTTTATGCCACCCCGCGCTTTGAAACGCGCATCCCGTTCTTGCACGCAATCAATGCACAGCTTCACCCCCGGAAGGGCCCGCCGCCGCGCCTCGGGGATCGGCTCTTCGCATTCCGCGCAATGGGTCAGGCTGTCGCCTTGTGGCTGTTTGCGAGCCTTGAGTCGGGCCAGTTCATCATTGATGGACGCTTCGATCTGTTCGCTCACTGCGCCGTCCTTTGCCCAACCACCTGCCATTTCATGCTCCTGTCATTTCCGCAGCCTACGGTACGTCACACTTGCCCAGAGGCCAAGGTCGGCTAGCCTGCCGAGAAATTCAAGGGAAAGGAATCTGGCATATGCGGACATTCGGAAAACGGTTGGGGCGTCTTTTGGCGCTTTTGGTGGTTCTGGCGGTGTGTTTCTTCACATTTGCCCCCGCCTATGTCGAGAAATCGCGCAATGCGGTGGCCGAACATAACCCCTACCCCGTCTCGGATGCGGCCCGCACCTTGCATGACACATTGGTGGTTGGCGATCTGCATGCCGATCCGTTGCTGTGGAACCGCGATCTGAGCCAACGCAGCAGCTATGGGCAGGTCGACATCCCACGCCTGATCGAAGGCGGCGTGGCGGTACAGGTGTTTACTGCCGTGACCAAATCCCCTGCCGGGCAGAATTATGATGAAAACTCGGCCGAGGCCTTTGACAACATCACCCCGCTGGCCATCGGGCAACTTTGGCCGATACGCACATGGAACAGTCTGTTGGAACGGGCACTGTATCAGGCGGAAAAACTGCACCGTGTCGAAGCGGCGGTGCCGGAACAATTCCGCATCCTGCGCAGCCGCGCGGATCTGGATCAACTGCTGGCCGATCGCGCCAGCGGCATACAAGTGGTTGGCGGTTTGCTGGGCATCGAAGGGGCGCATCCCCTTGAGGGGGATCTGGCCAATCTGGACACGCTGGTAGAGGCCGGACACCGTCTGATTGCGCTGCAGCACTTCTTTGACAACAAGCTGGGCGGATCATTGCACGGCGAAGGCAATCAAGGCCTGACAGAGTTTGGCCGCGCTGTGGTGGCCGAAGTCGCAAGCCGGGGCTTGTTGTTGGATCTGGCCCATTCCAGCCCGCAAGTGGCGCGTGATGTGCTTGATATAACGGATATTCCACTGATCGTCAGCCATTCCGGCATCCACGGCCATTGCGCCGTGAAACGCAACTTTCTGGATGATCTGATGCAGGACATTGCCGCAACCGGCGGGGTGATCGGCATGGGTTACTGGGCCGAGGTTGCTTGCGGTGACATAACCCCGTCAGGCATTGCGAAGATGATCGTCAAAGCCATTGAGGTCGTGGGCGAGGATCATGTTTCGCTTGGCTCGGATTTCGACGGATCGGTCGCAACTGCCTTTGACACCTCAGAATTGCCTGCCCTCACCCATGCCCTGCTGGAGGCAGGTGTGAACGAGGAGCAGATTCGCAAGGTGATGGGGGAAAACATGATCCGAGTGCTGCGCGCACGGTTGCAATAATCAACAAAAACCCCGCCTGCCACTGGCAGACGGGGTTTTTTCAGGTCAGGCCGCGGTCAGACGCTGGCCAGCATACCTTTTTCCTTGGCCAATTCGCGCATCCGCTTTTGCAGCTTTTCAAAAGCCCGCACTTCGATCTGGCGGATACGTTCACGGCTGACGTCATACTTGCTGCTCAAATCCTCCAGCGTGATCGTCTGGTCGCTCAGCCGCCGTTCGGTCAGGATATCCCGCTCGCGGTCGTTCAACACTTCCATCGCATCCGCAAGCATTTCACGGCGCGTCTCCAGCTCGTCGCGCTCGGCATAGTCCCCTGCCTGGTCGGCGTTGTCATCCTCCAACCAGTCCTGCCATTGCATCGTGCCTTCGCCTTCCGACCCGACCTGTGCGTTCAGCGAAGCATCCCCACCCGACATGCGCCGGTTCATTGAAATCACCTCGGCTTCGGTCACACCCAGCTGGGTCGCGATGGTTGTCACGTTTTCCGGGCGCAGATCGCCCTCTTCCAGCGCACCAATCTTGTTCTTGGCCTTGCGCAGGTTAAAGAACAATTTCTTCTGACCTGACGTTGTGCCAAGCTTTACCAGCGACCACGAGCGCAGGATATATTCCTGGATCGACGCCCTGATCCACCACATCGCATAGGTCGCAAGGCGAAATCCCTTTTCGGGGTCAAAGCGTTTGACCGCCTGCATCAACCCGACATTTGCCTCCGAAATAACCTCGGCTTGCGGCAGGCCATAGCCGCGATAGCCCATCGCTATTTTGGCTGCCAAGCGCAGATGCGACGTCACCATTTTATGTGCCGCCTCTGTATCCTCTTTTTCCACCCAGGCCTTGGCAAGCATGTATTCCTCTTCAGGCTCCAGCAGCGGAAACTTGCGGATCTCCTGCATATAGCGGTTCAGACCGCCTTCCGGTGTGGGTGCCGGCAGATTTGCGTAATTGGCCATAACTGGTCCCTTTCCCTGACGAACCCGCTTTTCAAACAATGATGTTTACGGGCTTAACATCAATATGGGCGGCCCTGTTTCTTTTACAAGGTTCGCTGGGCCGGTTTTGTTCATATTGACATAAGAAAAGTGAATAGGAAGTTACCTGTCGGCCCGCTCACGCACCTGTGCATCTTATGTCAGAGGGCCAGGCGCACTACATCCAGCAGGTCGGCCATATCTTGGGGCAATTGCGCCTCAAACTGCATCATCTGCGCTGTGACAGGGTGCTCGAATCCAAGGACAGCCGCATGAAGCGCTTGGCGTGGAAAGTTTTTCACAGTCTCTGCCGCAATTTCAGGCAAAGCCGTCTTGGGCAATTTTCGCCGTCCGCCATAGGTCGGATCTCCTACCAGCGCGTGCCCTGCATGGGCCATATGTACCCTGATCTGATGTGTGCGTCCGGTCTCAAGCCAGCATTCCATCAGGGCCAGCACCGGTGGGGTACCGAAACTTTCCACTGTGCGGGCGCGGGTCACCGCATGCCGCCCGCCATTAAACAACACCGCTTGCCGCTGCCGGTCGGTCTTGTGTCGCGCCAGCTGCGTGGTCAGCTTCAAAATATTACCGGGTTCAAATGATGCTCCCTTGATGCCCCTCAACCGCGGGTCATTGGCATCGGGCACTCCGTACACCAGCGCCTTGTAATAGCGTTCAACAGTGTGTTTTTCGAACTGTTTCGCCAGACCGTGATGCGCCGCGTCAGATTTCGCAACTACCAGCAAACCACTGGTTTCCTTATCAATCCGATGGACAATGCCGGGCCGTTTCACCCCCCCGACCCCTGAAAGGTTATCCCCGCAATGCGCCATCAGCGCATTCACCAATGTCCCCGAAGGCGACCCCGGTGCCGGATGCACCACCATCCCTGCGGGCTTGTTAATGACCACCAGATCGCCGTCCTCGAAAATCACCTCAAGCGGAATGTCCTCGGCCTGGATATGGCTTTCTTCTGCCTCTTCCACACCAATCTCGACCACCTGCCCCTCAGCCACCCGCGCGCGCGGGTCCCGTACCACCTGGCCCGCCACCATAACAGCGCCCTGTTCAATCAGCTTGCCTAACCTCGTGCGCGACAGGTTCGCATCCTCTGGCACATCCCGCGCCAGCGCCTTATCAAGACGGGGTGGCGGGCTTTCGCGCAGGATAAATGAAATACGGCGGTGCATTGACATGGATGATCCGATTGAGCCTGCAAACCTGCGGTTCTTAAGGCGGTTGGTGACGGTACTGACCGTGGTGATGATTGCGGGGGTTCTAGTGGTGATTGGGCTGCTTGTCACGCGGTTGAACCGCGCGGCCCCCGATTTGCCCGATCAGATCACCCTGCCGGCCGGGAAAACCGCGCGCGCCTTCACCCAAGGCCCCGATTGGTATGCAATTGTCACCTCTGACGATGAAATCCTCATCTACGACAGGCTCACCGGCGCATTGCGCCAAACCCTCAAGATCGACTGATCGCGCCTCTATTTGGCCGGAAATACTCGGCCTTATGTATCAAACGCACCAACAATCTAGCTGAATCCGCGCCCAATGTGAATCATCATACGGGATATGCAGGATAGAACGATAGACGGGGCGCTGTTAGCCCTACGTAAACAGATCATACGGGGCAAGCTGGACGGGCTGGCGCATGTTGAGGCGCTGCTGACGTTGCGCGGGGTTCACATGCCGCGTGTGCTGCCCGCCAAGCGCAAGGACATAGCAAGCAAGGGCGTCATGGCGCATCTGGCATTGCAAGCGTTGCAGGGCGGCCCACAGACAGCGCGTAACGTGTCGAAGTGCATTGCGCTGCAAAGACCGGAACTCACGTTTGCCAGAGCGCACCAGTACAGCGCCTATGCTCTTACTAAGCTAAAGAAGCGCGGGCTGGTGGTACATGATGGCCAGATGTACGGGTTGTGGCGGCTGGCGTGACTTTGGCTGAATGGGTGTGCAAAGAGTTGCACCCACAGGACAGCCGTTAGTTGTCAGTGATGCCCAGCCTAATCTTGAGTATTCCAATAAAGTCAACGCGTTCTTCTGGGCTAAGCCCTTCGGCATCTGGTATGGTGGTGTATCCGCCGTCCCTGTCCTCATACAAGGACGCCCCTTCATATGACGCCTTCCGTTTAGATAATCCCCACGCTCGAAGGCAGTCATTGTATTCGGCAATAGTCAATCTTATGCAGCCACAGATGTATTAAACTTCATGGCGTTAACCTTGAAGCCTTTTGTGCCGCTAGGTCTGTCAGAAACAGTTACCTCGACATGTTGGCGATAAGTGGCCTCAATAATGTCGCTGATTGCTACCTCTAGGTTGGCCTCAAGTTCACTCATGGTCCGCCCGTGAGCATACAAGCCCTTGAGATTGTTGCTCATTGCAACCAAAAGACCTGTCTTTTCATGGGTTATGATGTCCACTAAAATCTCTTCTGGCGGATTGTTCATGATTTTTCTCCCAAATGAGCGGGCGGTTACCTGCTCCGACTTTGTAAGATGATATCTAGGCATGAATATGTCAACAACCATGAGAACTGCACGCCCAAGGCATACGCCGCGTCAGGGCCTATATGGGTATAGATGCCGATCAAGCCGCCCGCTGCCAATATCCTTTCCAGTCGCGCGACACAGGCGCTTCCATCGCGTTGCTGACCACGATCTTCGCCAGCGTACCGTTGTCGGTGCGGCGGTTATCTTCCAGCCATGCCGCGTGGTTTGCGTACTGGTGCAGGTACTGCGGTGACACATGGTGGTGCTGTCCGCGCACCATGTTACGCAGGCGGCTAAAGAAGCTTTCAACCATGTTGGTGTGCTTGCCGTGGTCGCTGTAAATCTCGGAATGGTTCACGCGGTCAACGCTCCAACCCATGTGTAACTCATCCCAGTGGCTTGCTTCATCCGCTGACATTGTGGACATGCGAGATACGTTCTCGTTTGCCAGTGCAACGCCTTCACCTTCGGACATGCCAACGAATGGCAACGTGCGGCTCTCACGCTCACGCATGGCGATAACAACGCGGCGCTTGCCTGTCTGGTGCTGCTTCAAACGGCGGTCCTTGCGGTCCTTTTTGGCGTTCTCTGGGCGAATGTGACCACCGAAGAACGCGCCGTCGATTTCTACGTGACCTTCCAGAACTTCACCCGTGTGGACTTCCTGCGCCATCGCCTCGCGCAGCTTATGGGCCAGCACGAAAGCAGTCTTGTACTGGCAAT
>JBARCL010000180.1:0-19620 GCA_049794055.1 Sulfitobacter sp. | reverse complement strand
ATGAGGACATGGATGCCGAACTGGCTGCGCTGCTGGCCGATCTTTGAGCAAGGGAAATTACGCCCTGCAACGGCCGCGCCATTTTTGAGGAACATTTGATGACGATTAGCAAACCAAGAGACGACGCTTCGACATGGATGTCGGGGACTTACACAACAAAGAAACTGCGGCTGAAACAGGCCGTGGTGAAAGAAAAGCTGTCAACGCTTACAGAAACCACAATCGAGTTTCTGGCCCGCAAGACCAGCGTGAAGCTGGACGACTTCGTGGGCCAGATCATGACTGTGCATGTGCAGCAGGACAGTGCTGGTGACAACGGGCGCATGTTCACAGGAACCTGCATTTCGGTAGAAGCCATGGGCATGCGCGACGGCGACGACCACTATGTCGCGCAGATCCGGCCATGGTTCTGGATGCTGACAATCGAACGCAACACGCGTGTCTTTCAGGATATGTCAGTCAAGGAAGTCATTGAGGATGTACTGGGAAAACACGGATTTTCGGATTTTCAGATCAAAACATCCGAAACCTACATGAAACGCGTATATTGCGTCCAGTATCGTGAAACCGATTTCGCCTTTCTATCCCGACTGATGGAAGAAGAGGGGATGTATTACTTCTTTGATCATTCCGACGCGAATATGACGAATGAAAAGCTGATCATCTGCGACGGTGTATCGGCACACAACAGCATCGACGACGATGTCGAGCTGAAATTCAAACCCCGCGATGGCGCGGATACCAAAACCCAACCGACAATCAACGAATGGGCTGCGGCAAATAGTGTGACGCGCGGCAAGGTCAGCCTTGCAGATTACGACTTTGAAAAGCCGTCGGTGCGCCAGATGGAAACCACCAGCATGCCGATGGGCAAACATCAGTACAAAGAGAAAGAGTACTATGACCTGCCCGGTCACTATCGCGGTGAAAAACAGTTGGGCGATACACGTACGCGTGTGCGTATTGAAGCCGACGCGATCCAGCATTTGATGTATCGTGGCGCAGGCGATGTACGCCATTTCGGCACCGGTTTTCTGTTCAAATTGTCAGACCACCCGGAAGAGGCAAACAACACCGACTATCTGATCACCGAAGCGGTGCATACAATCCTTGATTCAGACGAGATGAAGAAGGGTGAAAAAGAAGTCTGGCTTGCCCTGCAGCCCCAAAACATCGACATCGATGAAGAAATCAAGAACGACTATTCCTTCACCTTTGGGGCGGTGGCCAAAGTAAAGCAGTTCCGCGCGCCTTTTGTCACGCCATGGCCGGAAATTCCTGGCATCCAGATTGGCGAAGTCGTCGGCCCCGATGGAAAGGAAATCCATACCGATGAATATGGGCGGATCAAGGTCTTGTTCAGATGGGACAGGTTGAACCCAGACAACGACACGGCCTCATGTTGGATCCGGGTCGTGACGCAATGGTCTGGCAACAACTGGGGTTTGTTATCGATCCCTCGCATCGGACAAGAGGTTGTCGTCCAGTTCGAAGACGGCGATCCGGATCGGCCTATCGTCACCGGCATGATGTACAACAAGGAAAAGATGCCACCCTACGTCGATCCACAAAAACCGACGCGCACCGGCCTGATGACAAGGTCGTCACCGGACGGTGGGGAAACCGACTATAACGCGCTGGTTTTCGAGGACGACGCAGGAAAGGAATATACCCACTTCCAGTCGCAAAAAGACTATCAGATGGTCGTCAAGGACAGCGCACAGATCACCATTGGTGATGAAGGCGTAAACGTGTCACCTGATGGCCATACGGTTGCTGCAGGCAGTCTGTTGCAAACGGTCAAACAGGACGTCACAGAGATGGTACAGGAAGGCAATAAACTTGAGACAGTCGATACCGGCACGCTGGATCTAATTGTCGAGGGAAACATGACCGAGACTGTGCGGACCGGCAATTATTCAGAGATTGTCGATACCGGCAATAAATCCGTCAAGGTCAAGACCGGCAATATCAAGGTCGATGCCGATAAGGGGAAAATCAACGTGAAGGCGGCCACGACCATTACCTTGGAAGCGATGCAAAAAATCACGCTCAAGGTCGGGGGCAGCTCGATCGAAATCACCCCGGCCGGCGTCGCTATCAAGGGTACCGGGACTGCAAAGATGGAAGCGCCTTTGGTCACCGCGCAAGCTTCAGGGTTGTTGACCCTGAAGGGTTCATTGACGAAGATAAACTAGGGCGGAATGATGGGAAATCGATTCACAGATATGGTGAAAGTGCCGAAAGAGCCGGCAGCAAAATTGCTGTCCATGGCGAACACACGGCTCGAAACACCTATTTCTGCCCCTGTGGCAGCCCTGCCTGATGTTGTGCTGGACGAACTGGACCAGAAAGGCGCGATGATTGATATTATCCGGCTGCTGTCCATTCTCCTGCCGCCGCGCGAACGGGTCTGGTGGGCCTGCATGGCGGCGCGGGATTATGTCGGCCCAAAGTCTGAAAACGATCCGAAATCGCTGGTTGCATCCGAAGACTGGGTATTCAAACCCACCGAAGAGAACCGCGAACGGGCCCGTCTGTCGATGGACGAAGCCTATATTGACGATGATACTGTCAATATCGCCTTGTCGGTTGTGTATTCTGACGGAACCCTCGGGCCTGCAGATCTGGCGGAATATCCCGCACCGGCCGGGGCTGCGGAAACCAGTGCATTTGCCATGAATATCGTGGCGTTAGACAAAAACTCTGATAGGTTTGAAGAGTATGGCCAAATGTTGATCGACCGCGCCGTCGATATAGCGCGTGGTGGAAACGGCCGGATAGAGAGTAAGGACAAGATGGAGGAGGCGACCCGATGACATTTCCCGCCGCCCGCATGACGGACATGCATCTGTGCCTGATGCCGGCGCCGCCACCTGCGCCACCTGTGCCGCCACCCGGTGTTCCGATGCCCATTTTGACGCCCTGTTGCCCGACCGTTCTGATCAACTTTTTGCCAGCGGCACGGATGACTGATTTGTCGCCCCTTGGCGTGCCGCATCCCATTGTGAAAGGGTCCGCCACGGTATTGGTCAATTTTCTGCCCGCCGCACGGGTCACAGATAATGTGGCTTGCGGTGGCATGATGATACCGCCGTGCTGCCCTACTGTCCTGATCGGAGGTTAACGTCAGGTATGCCGGTTAAACTATCTTTCCAATCTTCTGGCACCATGCCGGGTGATGTCGGCCCGATGCAGATGCCCATGGGCGGGTCGCTTAGCATTGGTCGCGGTCCGGCCAATGACATCGTGTTGCCCGACCCGGAACGCCAGCTGTCCAAGAGCCATTGCGTGCTTGAAGATCACAACGGCAATGTCGTGTTGGTAGATTTTTCCACCAACGGCACCTTTCTTAACTATTCCAAAACCCCGCTGGGTCGTATTCCGACACCCATCAATAATGGCGATATCCTGTCGGTTGGCAGCTATGAATTGCTGGTCGAAATCTCGGAAGCGGTGGCAGCGCCGATCCCTGATCCAGTTGGCCATGATCAGGTGTCGCACGGACAAGCCGGCAATTCCCCCGATCCAATGGACCTGTTGGATGATGTGGGGCCGGGGGGTGATTTCCTTGATGATTTGCTCGGTTCGCCTGAGGGACCAAAGGGGCCTAGCCAGATTAACACAGCAGATCCTATTGATGACCTGTTGCCGCCGCTGGGAGAGGAAGAAGACCCGTTTTTCGCCAAACCCTCTGACGGTATGAACGATGATCTGGGACCAAGCCAGTCCATGCACAACACAAGTGCCAGTGACAGCTTTCGCCCGTCACACTCCAGCGGACCGGCGGTGATCCCCGATGACTGGGATGATGACCTGCTGTCGCCCTCCAAACCGGAACCGGCCCCCGAACCCAAGCCGGAGCCGGAGCCCGTTACAACACAAAAACCTCTGCCCGTTGCGCCAAAGGCACCGGCGAAAACTGACAAGACGACCGCCCCCGACCCGACCAATCCACCGGCGCAAGACAAGGGTGCAACCACGGACAGGACTGAAAAACAGGTAATTGCGACCGGCGATCAGTCTGCCGCGCGGGCATTTTTCGACGCGCTTGATGTTGAAGGGCTGGAAATTCCGGACGAGGATTTGGTGACCTCGATGGGCCGCATGGGACGGGTGATGCGCACCATGATCACCGGGCTGCGGGAAATCCTGATGACGCGCACCTCGATCAAATCCGAATTTCGAATTGAACAGACGATGATCAGCGCGGGCGGGAACAATCCGCTCAAATTTTCGATCAGCGCGGATCAGGCGATTGAATCTTTGATCAAGCCCAAGTCGCGCGGCTATCTTGGCTCTGAAACCGCAACAGAGCAGGCGCTGAATGACATCAAGGCGCATGAGGTTGCAATGGTTACCGGTATGGAGGCAGCGCTGAAAGGCATCCTTGCCAAACTTGACCCCGAAGTGCTGGGTGCGCAGATCGAAACCGGCGGCAGCTTTACTGATCTGTTAAAAGGTAAAAAGGCCCGCTATTGGGAAGTCTACGAAAAAATGTATGGCCAGATCGCAGATCAGGCCGAGAATGATTTTCACGAACTGTTCAGCCGCGAATTTGCGCGGGCGTATAAAGACCAGCTCGAAAAGTTAAAATAATCCGGCCTCGACACGGGGCGGACGACACAGGGAGAATTATGTGTCCTGGGACAGTAAAGTGCTTTGGACGGAGGGGTTGTTTTTGCAGCCTCACCATTTCCAACAGGCCGATCGCCACAAGGAAGCGCTGATTGCAGGGTTGGCGCGGCGCATCCGGCCTTACGGATGGGGCCTGAACACGCTTGAGATTGACGAAGAGGTTCTCAAGATCGGGCAATTCGCGCTAAAGGGCTGTTCTGGTTTGACCCACGACGGCATGGTGTTTCGCGTACCACAAACCGAAGATCATCCACCCGCATTGGAAGTGCCGGACACCATCAAGGATTGCGTCGTTTACCTGACCGTGCCGCAGCGCCGTCAAGGCGCCGTTGAAGTGGACTTGAGCGGCGCGGAACAATCCGTCAGCCGCCTGCGCCCCGCAGAGCTTGAGATCACCGACACTATGGGCCGCGACCAGAAACCGGTCACCATCGGCGTTGGCAAGATGCGTCTGCAATTTGCACTGGCAGTGGATGAACTGGCTGACATGCTGGCGATACCGATTGCCCGCATCATCGAGGTGCGCCCGGACAAGGAAATCATCCTTGACCGCAGCTTTATTCCCAGCTGCATCGACCTGCGCGCCGCGCCGCCCCTTGAAGGATTCATTCGAGAAATCGAAGGTCTGTTGTCGCACCGCATGACTGCTCTTGCCGGGCGGTTGTCGGAAGGCGGCGCGGCGAAAGCCGTGGCCGAGGTCTCTGACTTCCTGCTGCTGACCGTGATCAACCGGATGATTCCGGTGTTTCGCCATCTGACCACGCTGGAAAACCTGCATCCCGAAGACGCTTATCGCCATTGTGTGGCGCTGGCCGGTGAATTGTCGGTGTTTATGACCACCAATAAACAACCGCCTGAATTCCCGCCGTATCAACACGACAACCTGTCCACCACCTTTGCGCCGGTGATCCGCACCCTGCGGCAATATCTCAGCTCGGTTCTGGAACAGACGGCTATTTCGATCCCGCTGGAAGCGCGCAAATATGGTGTCAGCGTTGGTGTTATCTCAGATCGCAAGCTGATCAGCACCGCGGGTTTTGTCCTTGCGGTACAGGCGGAAATCCCCGCAGAGGATGTGCGCCGCCATTTCGCAGGACAGGCCAAAATCGGTCCGGTCGAGGAAATCCGGCAGTTGGTTAACTCTGCTCTGCCGGGGATTACCCTGCGCCCGATGCCGGTCGCGCCACGCCAGATTCCCTACCATGCAGGTGTTGTGTATTTTGAACTTGCCGCTGACAGCCCGTATTGGGGCAAAATGACCACCTCGGGCGGCATAGCTGTACATGTTTCCGGTCAATACCCCGGCCTGAACATGGAGCTTTGGGCGATCCGTAACTCGTAGAATTAGGAAAAGGGGCAAGCAATGTCATCCGACGACCCGTTTGCAGAACCCGAGGATACAGACAAGACGGTGATCCGCCCCAATCCGGGGGGGCGCCGTACATCTGCTACAACACCGGCCGCCGCGTCGGTGATGGCCGAGCCGATGGCCGCACCGGCACAGCCTGTCGGGTCCATGGGGATTCCGGCAGCTGCCGCCGCGCCCCAAGCCACCAAGCGCGACGGCGCCCAAGAGACCGAGATGGTCCACACGGGCATGAACCAGCTGACCGCCTGTGCGGCGCCGCTGTTTTCGCTGATCAGCCGTATCCGCAACCGCGCCCAGCACATGGATCCAGATAAACTGCGATCCTCCGTGGTCGCCGAGGTAAGGGCCTTTGAAAACCGTGCCTTGCAAGCAGGCGTGCCTGCGCAGACTGTAAAAATTGCACGGTATTCCCTCTGTGCAACTTTGGACGATGTTGTGTTGAACACCCCTTGGGGCGGGCAATCCAGCTGGGGCTTGCAGTCCATGGTCGGTACATTCCACCGCGAAACCGTGGGCGGTGACCGGTTTTATGACCTGCTGGCGCGGCTCGAAAAAGAGCCGGGTACAAACCTTGATGTGCTTGAATTCATTTATATGTGCCTGTCGCTCGGTTTCGAGGGGCGTCTGCGGGTCGAACAGGGCGGATCAGACAAGCATCTGCAAATCCGCCAGGGTCTTGCGCGTATCATTCGCGGTCAACGCGGCGATGTTGAACGCGATCTTTCCCCCCATTGGGAAGGCGAGAACAAGCCGTTCAAAGCGCTGTCGGCATGGCGTCTGGTCTGGATCGCCCTTGGCGTGACAGCCGCCCTTCTTGCTCTACAATTCACAGGGTTCTCGTATCTGCTCAGCAATCAGACTGAGCGGTTGATCGGCCAGCTTTCCGTGATCGACAGCGGCCCTGTCGCCGAACTGCAACGGCGCGCGCCGCCGCCACCGCCCGCGCCGCCTGCTTCTTCCGAAGAGGTAAGGCTGAAAAAGGTTGTGACCTTCCTGCAGAAAGAAATCGACGAGGGCATCGTGAATGTCTTTCAAAAAGGCAACACGTTGGTCATCCGCATTGCCGGTTCAAACATGTTTGGTTCGGGATCGGACTCATTAGAGGAAAAATTTGTCGACCCCATCGCCCGTGTTGCAAATGCATTGAATGACGAACCGGGTCCGGTGATCATCACCGGCCATTCCGACAATGTACCCATCAAATCCTCACGGTTCCCATCCAACATGCACCTCAGCCTTGCACGGGCCAAATCGGTGATGGCGTCGATGGCCAAAACCATCAAGGACACCGACCGTTTGACCGCGGAGGGGCGCGCCGAAAAAGAACCCATCGCTGACAATGGCACACGTGAGGGGCGGGCAACGAACCGCCGCATCGAAGTGTTGCTTGTGCAGGAGACCCAATAATGTACGTCCGCCGCTTCTTCACCATGATGTTCAGGTCGATCTACACGATCCTGATCCTTGTGGCCGCCGCCCTGTCCCTGTGCGTCTGGTTCCTCGCCCCGTTTATCGGCAGCGAAACCTGGCATCCCTTTGACAGTGTCAAGTCGCGGGTCATTTTCATAAGCGGCATCTGGTTCTTCTTCTTTGGTCTCGGGCTGTTCATCTTCTTGCGGCGCCGTCGCAAGGAAAAGGCGATGACCGAAGAAATTGCCGAACAGATGGACAATGCGGGCGATGATGTCACTACCGCCGAACTGGGCGAATTGCGCGACAAGCTAAAGACCGCCATGGCCGAATTGCGCAAATCGGGCAGCGGGCGCAAACATCTGAACGAATTGCCGTGGTATGTGATGATTGGTCCCCCCGGTGCAGGTAAAACCACAGCCATTGTAAATTCCGGCCTGAAGTTTCCGCTGGCCGAAAGCATGGGCAAAACCGCCATTGGCGGCGTGGGCGGCACGCGCAACTGCGACTGGTGGTTTACCAATGACGCGGTGCTGATTGATACAGCCGGGCGCTATACGACGCAGGAAAGCGATCAGGAAACAGACAATGCCGGTTGGATCGGTTTTCTGGGCCTGCTCAAGAAATACCGCAAACGCCAGCCGATCAACGGTGCGATGATTGCAATTTCGCTAAGCGATCTGTTGCAACAGGACGAGGTAACGCAGGCTGGTCACGCCACTGCCGTGCGCCGCCGTCTAAATGAACTGCGCGAAAAACTGGGCGTGCGTTTTCCCGTCTATGTCCTGTTCACCAAGGCCGATCTGATTGCCGGTTTCTCTGAATTCTACGACAATCTAGGCAAGGAAGACCGCGAACAGGTCTGGGGTTTTACCTTGCCGCTGGACAGTTCCAAGGGCGAGGTATCGCCGGTGGCCGCCTTTGATGCGGAATTCGGCCTGTTGCTCGGTCAGTTGAACGCGCAATCACTGGAACGCATGCAGACCGAGATCGACCCGCAGCGCCGATCCCTTGTTGCCGGTTTCCCCAGTCAGGTAGCGGCCATGCGCACGGTCGCGCACAGCTTTCTTTCCGAGGTGTTTCAGGACAACCGCTATGAACAACGCCACATGCTGCGTGGCATCTACTTCACCTCGGGCACCCAGGAAGGTACACCGATTGACCGCTTGATGCTGGGCATGGCGCGGACCTTTGGCATCGGCCGGCAGGCCATTGGAACGGGGCAGGGGCAGGGGCGGTCCTACTTCCTCACACGTCTGTTCGAGCAGGTAATTTTCCCTGAGGCTGGCCTTGTCTCTGCTGATGACAAAGTCGAACGCCGGTATCGCTGGACAAAGCGCGCCGCCATAGCTGCCACAGTCGTTGTCGCCTTGCTGACCGGCACCTTGTTCACCCGCAGTTATTTGGGCAATCAGGAACTGATCGAACAGGCCGCGACCTATGTCGACAGCTATCAGCAGGTCAGTTCAACCTTACCAGGCAGCCCGCTGGGCGACACAGATCTGCCACCGGTTGTAGACGCGTTGAACATCCTGCGCGACATGCCAACCAACCCCGCGCTTGGCGATCCCGATCCCGAAGGGCGTCTGACGTACGGTCTTTATCAGGGCGAGGTTATCGGCACCCAAGCCGCGCAAACCTACCGCTCCGCCCTTAATCAACGCCTTTTGCCGCGCCTCTTGTTGCGGCTCGAAGAGCAGATTACCGGCAACGTAAACAACCCCGATCTTCTGTATGAAGCGTTGAAGATTTATCTGATGCTGGGTCTTGAAGGGCCGATGAACAGCGAGTTGGTTCAGGAATGGATGGACATCGACTGGTCGATCACCTTTGCCGGTGCCAGCCGCGCCGGTCTGCGTGACGATCTGGCGTTCCACCTTGATGCGATGCTGTCCCAGCCGATGGAAAAGATCGCGTTGAACGGCCCGTTGGTTGAACAGGTACAGGGTATTCTGTCAGAAATGCCGCTGGCGCAACGTGTGTATAACGGCATCATTAACAGCCCCTCCGCAACCAGCCTGCCGGAATGGCGCATCACCGATGCAGGCGGCCCTGCGGTCACCCGTGTGTTGGTCCGTTCATCGGGCAAGCCCCTGAACGTCGGCGTCGAGGGGATTTTCACTTACGACGGATTCAACGATGTATTCTTGGGTGAAGCCCTCGGTGTGGCGAAACGCATTCAGGGTGACAGCTGGGTGCTGGGGCCACGCGGCGAGGCAGAGCAAACAGATGCCGCGCTGACAGCCCTCAGCCGTGATGTTCTGGATCTATACTACAACGACTACATCGCGCGATATGACACACTTCTGGGCGATATCGACGTTATTCCGCTGGAATCGCTCAGCCATGCCGTCGAAGTCACCAACGTCTTGTCCGGCCCGACATCACCGATCGTAAACATCCTGACGGAAATCTCCCGTGAGACCAAACTGACCGAATCCCGCGGTGGTGTGCTTGGCGGGGATGAGGTTGCCGAAGGTGTGGGGCGAATTGCCCAGCTCGAAGCGCGTTCAAACCTGAGCATCCAAGGCGAGATCTTGCTGAGCGCTTTGCAAAGTTCCGCCCAGGCCCAGGCTAACGGCGCACCTGCAAAACCACCGGGGTCCTACGTCGAAGACCGCTTTGAATGGCTACACACATTGGTAGAACGCGCCGAGGGCCAGAACAGCCAGCTTGATCTGCTGATCGGCACATTGCAGGAAGTGTATCAGGAGCTGAATAAAATGTCGTTCAGCGGGGTTGCGGCCACTGCTGTCGATGGTGGCACCGCGACACAGCGATTCCAGCAAATGGCCGCGCGTATCCCAGGACCGCTGGAACGCTGGGCCAGCCAGATCACCAGCAGCTCGACAGGGATCACCGCTGATGGCACCCGATCGTCGATCAATGCCAAATGGCAATCGACGGTGCTGCCCTTCTGTACTCAGGCATTGGAAGACCGCTATCCTTTCAACCGCCGGGCGCGGGCGGATGTCGCAATGTCGGATTTCCAGAAGATATTTGCACCCGGTGGCATGATCGACCTCTTCTTTAGTGAGAACCTTGCCAAGTTTGTCGATACCAGTGCGCGGCCATGGACGTGGAAAAAGGTGAATGATGTTGATCTTGGGATATCGCCAGCGGTGTTGCAACAAATGCAATATGCCGGCGAAATCCGCGACGCCTTCTTTGCCGGCGCGCCAAATCCGCAGGTCAATTTCCAGATCACCCCTGAAGCACTGGATCCCAAAGCGCAGTCCGTGCAACTGACCATCGGATCACAGAACGTTCTGTTTGAAACCAGACGGCCCAACAATACACCTGTCGCCATCACATGGCCGGGCACCGTTGGTCTGGCGGGTGTCGTTTTCCAACCGTCCCTCAGCAACGGGGAAAGCCAGCTGGCCAAAGACGGCCCATGGGCGTGGTTCCGGCTGCTGGATGCCGCCGAAATCCGGCGCACCAATGTGTCGGACCGCAAACGCGTGATCTTTAATGTCTCGGGGCGTATCGCAATTTTTCAACTACAGTCAGGATCAGTTATCAATCCATTTGCACTCCCTGCGCTTACCAAATTCAGCTGCCCCAAGACATTTTAATGGGGCAGGGATTTGGCGCCTTTGGAAAGATGCCCGCCTTGGGCGATTTCTTTCACCTGAATGCCCCGCAGGGGTTTGTCAGAGTGTGGGATGACTGGCTGCAGGGTGCCATGATGGCCGCTGCGCAGTCCGGCGGAGCGGCGTGGGATGATCAATATATGTCCGCCCCGATCTGGCGTTTTACGCTGGCACCCGGTGTGGCAGGCCCTGCCAAGATCCTGGGTATTCTGATGCCTTCGGTTGACCGGGTAGGGCGCCGTTTCCCCCTTGCCCTGATGGCACAGGTCGAACAGGAAGGCCCGTCTGCACTTGACCACCTGACACAAGATAAAACCTTTGAACAACTCGAAGACCTTGCGCTTTCCTGCCTGGATGACGGGATGGACCGCGATCGTTTGGCAGAGGCACTGGCAGCGATCGAGCTGCCTGCGGCGCATCCTTATGCCCCGCTACGCCGTGCGGGAAGTGCATTGGTATTGACGCAAGCAGACATGCAAGGCACTGCAGCGGAATTCGCCGCGGGCCTGATCGGAACCGGTATGGCCAAACCCTGTTTATGGTCCACCCTTGTGGATGGCACACGCCGCGCTATGGTTTGTGACGGGCTGCCCGATGCACATCAGGCGCGCGCCCTTTTTGACTTGAATGCCCCGTTGTGGGTCGAAGCGAGGCCCATCACATGACCCTGCGAACCCGCTACTCTGTTCAAACCCACGTTGGCCTCAAGCGAAAGGTAAACGAAGACGCCGTTCTTGCGTTGCCGGAACTTAACATCTGGCTGGTCTCTGACGGAATGGGCGGCCACGCTGCCGGCGATTATGCCAGTCGGCTCATCGCTGACATGGCAGCTGGCATATCACTGGATCTGGCCCCCGGGGACCGCTTACAAGCCCTACGCGACACCTTAAACGAAGCGCACCGGATCATCCGTGCCGAGGCGGCAGCACAGGGCATCGACGTGATCGGGGCCACGGTGGTTGCTCTGCTCTTGGCAGAGGGACATTTTGCAGCAGTCTGGGCTGGCGACAGCAGGCTTTACCGGCTGCGTGACGATGAAATCGAGATGCTGACCACCGATCATTCGGTCGTTGCAGCCCTTGTCGAAGCCGGACACATGAGCTGGGACGAAGCGGAGCATCACCCGCAATCCAACGCCATTACCCGCGCAGTCGGCGTTGGTGAAGAGTTGGAGCTGGAGAAAATCAGAGGCGATATCCTTCCCGGTGACCGTTTTCTGATCTGCTCGGACGGGCTGACCAAATACGCCACTTTTGCCATGCTCCGCAAGGCTCTCAGCGCCCAGCCAATCGAGGTGATCTGCGACCATCTGATCCAGATTGCACTTGCAGGCGGCGGTGGCGATAACATCACCACTGCGGTGATTGATATTATCTAGGCACGGGATTTCCCGCTCTATTTATCCGCTATTGTGAAAATCCACGTATCCAGTGACTGGATCAACTCATCCGCAGAACGCTCGCTCAACGCTTCGGTGAACCCGACGGCAGATTCCTGTCGCGGGCGCATTTGCCGGAACAAGGGCGCGTAGGAATGCAGGACCAAAATCTTGCTCTTGCCCAGTGATGACGCGTCTATCGTAAAGGCCAGCTCGCCTTCGTTGCGCTCAAGATTGTCCATGTCGAACGTCACCCGCAGTGGCACTTTGCCATTGCGTCCCTGACGCAGTGTTTCCACCGAATTATCGGGGCGCCCGTTATTGGGCAACAAATGAAACACATTGCCGGAGACGTCCAGAATGGACGCCGAGATATATCCAGTGGTCAGGCTTTCTGGGATCAGCAAATCAATCACAGGATTTTGCCCGACCAAAAACCGGCCATCTGGAACATTCTGGCCACTGTTCCCTTCGGTGAACACAATCTCTATCTCGCTTGTCGGGGCTTGAGGCAGATAGTTTTCCACCAGGCAAAGCGTCGGGTTCAACACCTCGGCATCAATAATGACAAAGCGGTCATCAGCAATATCTTCGATCGCTTCTTGCAAGGCATCAACTGTCACATCACCTGCCAAGGTCCCGGAAATCAGGATCGCTTCCTCGGGGCCATATCCCGCCGGGCCGGGATGACTCGCCTGTTTAAGCGGTCCACAATCGGCGTATTGCGCCAAAAGATATTCAACCTCTACTGCGTCAAGAAACAGCGAAGTCAATGACACATCAAAGGTACCACTTAGCGCGCCGGGCCATTCGGCAGGATATTTAGCAGCGAGGCGCGCCAGCAATTCGGTGTCAGAGGTGCTGCCCGAGATCGCAGCCTCGTTACCCACGAGTGAAAGCTGCCACTCATCCAAGGCTGTTACATCATCAAGCACCTTCATCACGTCCGTGCCCCAGCTTTCAGCGATAACACCCGACGCAAGGGTCAAACTGGAATCGCCCCCCAAATCGCGCATTCGCGTGGACAGGGCGTCTTTCATCTGGGTGCTGGGCACAAAACCACTGGCCGATGCTTGCGCGTTTTCGGAATCGGTGATGACCAATGCATAAGGGTCTGCATTTGGAAATTCAGGGGCGCCCGCGCCAAACAGCCCGCCAAACCACGCTGCCGCAGCGCCACCAATCACAACAACCGCTGCCACCGCAGCAATCAAACCGGCCGATCCACCGCTGCTTTTCACCGGTTTGCTTGTCATAGCATCCGGTTTCTTTTCTTTTGGCGGTGTGGCCGCAGGGGTCGTGCCCATCTTTTCTGGTGACGCTTCCTTGGCCGCTGCTTTTGACGGAACGGCAATCACCGTTTCGTCTGACAGCATGTCATCTGCACTGCCACCGGCGATGAAATTCAATACTTCGTCCATGGATTGGAAACGGGCATCCGGTTGCGGTGCGGTCATCCGGTCCAGCAAACTTTTCAGGGGTTCCGGCACACCCGTTGTATCCAACGGAACCGTTTTATTCTTAACAACCTCCATCGGATTGTTGCCGATCTCTGGTTTCTTTCCCCGAAAGTTGGCCAGCAGCAGCGCACCCAGAGAATAGATATCCGACCGTGCATCGGTATTCCCGCTTAGTTGTTCAGGGGCTGCATAGGCATATTTGCCGGCGAATTCATTTCCGACGATGGTTTCTGCACCGGGGTTGGTATCCTTGGCGATGCCAAAGTCGATGACCACAGCCTTGGCCGGATCACCGCCACGCAGAATGATGTTATCGGGCGACAGATCACGGTGCACAATCGAACGGTCATGTGCAACTTTCAGGCCTTCGCTGACCCGCTTGCACAGGATCAACAGATCCTCGGCCGACATCGGCCCTTCTTTCAGTTTGGCGTCAAGGCCCGGCCCCTCGATATAGTCCATCACTAAATAGACAAGACCTTCGGACGTTCGGTGATTTTCGGAATAGCGCACAATCGCATCATGCCGGATTTCGCGAATTTCCTCTTCGCGGGTCATCAGAACAAGGAAATCCTCATTGCCGGAAAATTCGGCCTTGAGCACTTTGATGGCAATCAGACGTCCGGAAATTTCGTTGCGCGCACGGTACACATCAGACGTACCGCCCCGCCCCAAAAGCGCTTCGATCCGGTAGGTGTTGTTCAACACGTCACCGATTTGAAACGCATCGCCAGGGCGGGGGTCAGTCATAGATCAATCCAGTCAGCACAAAGAGGCGCAATGCGCGCTTATCCAAGCGCCTGAAACTCAACCCGGCGGTTTGCATCACTGCGGGGATCAGCAGCATCAAAGGGTGCACTTTCGCCCATCCCGATGGCCTGCAAACGGTTCTCGTCAATGCCACAGCTTGCGACCATGTGGCGCTTGACCTCTTGCGCGCGCAACAGCGACAGGTTTTCGTTGTAGCTGGCCGAACCGGAACTGTCGGTGTGCCCAATGATCTGGAAAACCGCTACATCGACAGCTTTCATTGCTTCGCACAGACTGGCGAGTTTCGGCTTTTCATCATTGCGCAGCGCGGCACTGTCAAAATCAAAGCTGATCTTGACGTTGACCTGATCGGCCTTTTCGACCGCTACATATTCTTCTGTTTTGACAACTTCTGTTTGAGAGTCCGGCTTTTTGGCTGTCTCGCCCGCTGGCACAATCACCAGACCGCGGGTCTTTTGCTTGTTGAAGGCGTCTTTGATTTCATCCGCAGTCAAGCTGGACTGGGCCAAAGCGGATTGACCAACCAAAGTCAGCAGTGCAGCCATAGAGACCGCAGTGAGGGTACGTAGGAAAAACATATCTCCTCCTTTCAAAAAGTGGTTCATTAAATGTAGTATGGCCAAGGTATACGACACGAGCACTGGTCACAACGGTTTTGACGCCAACGGCCCCCTTGCCCTAGACTTTAGCAGGTGCACGACATTTATTTTTCTGAAAGTTCATATTCATGCGGTTAATACCAGCCATCATCCTTGCCGTTGCTATCATTCTAGCACCCATTTTATGGTTCACCATTCCCATGATACTCGACACCGATGGCGGCGGTCGGGGGCCTGCCATCGACAGTCAGGCCCGAATCGAGATTGAGGTTCTGAACCAACAGGTTGAGGATATCCGTCTCCGTCTGGAAGACATCCGCGAAGGGATGTCGGCCTTGGGTCAAGAGGTGCGTACCCGCCCGGCTTTCCAACGCCAGATGCCAAGCGGCACTCTGAATGGTCAGATCGCACCCAACGACGGCGCCGAAGTGTTTGAACGCAACGGTACCAACGACATTATAGATGCCTACGCGCAGGTGGTTGTGATCGGGGATCGCAAGAATGTGAACAAGGGGCTAAAAACTGCCGGGCCTTCCTACCTTGCCGAGAAACTGGGTATGCCACGCGAAGTGCTGAGCGACAAATGCGAGTCGATGACGAACCCGAGGCTGAAGCCCAAACTTAAAACCCAGCGGGTTGGCCCAATTCGGGTAACGATGCTGCAACCTGCACTCGATTCACTGGCCCGCGTGTTTGAAAATGTGCGTGTTACCGACCCTGATCTTTATGCGCGGATCAACACGGCCGGTGCGCTTTGTGTGCGGCGTATTCGTGGCACAAGAGACCGTGTATCGACGCATTCTTTTGGCTTGGCGGTCGATCTGAACATAGATGGCAAGCTTGATACGCTGGGGGATGGGAAAACCCAGCTGGGCCTGACCATTTTGGCAGATTTCTTCCGCACCGAAGGCTGGGTCTGGGGCGCCTCATGGCGACGCGAGGACAGCATGCACTTTGAAATAAGCCGCAAGCAATTGGACGCCTGGTTGGCCGATGGGCAGCTCTAAGCCCCGTAATCCGAATTATGTAAAATATATAGCCGGTCTTTAGAACCCAAGCAGCCCCGCATCGGTAATCGCAGCTTTGATAAAACCGTCCTTATGCGCCTCGGGTGCCCAACCAAGTACTTCCTTGGGTTTTCTGTTGTCAAACGGCGAATAATGCGCGCGGCTTTTCCAGTCACGCAAGCTGGGCCGGGAAAGACCACGACGGCGCAACACCTTGGACTTGAGGAAGAACTTTATCGCGTCGGCACCATAAAGCAGGCCAAGCTGACCTGATGAAACTTTGATCCGTGCCCCAAGCGTGGCGTGGATCGCGTCAAAATATCCCCGGGCCGACAGCATTGGTTCGCCAATCAGATTAAAGCTTTCGCCAAGGGCCGCGTCACTGTCTGCCATCAGCATCAACCCGTCCGCCACATCGTCTATCAAAACGAACGGCAATATATTATGTCCGTCGCCCCAGATTTTTACGGCACCCGCACCGTGCCAGCGTCCGATGCCCCAATGTTGCAACGGGCCACCGGCGCCCACAACAATTCCGGGCCGTGCAATCGTCACTGGTAAACCCTTGTCGCGATACATCGCCATCAACCGCGCTTCGCACTCGGCTTTGGAGCGCGCATATATATTGCGGTCTTCAAGCTCTTCACCAAATCCGGTGGCCTCGGTGATGGTAACCTGCGGGTCGGACAGATCATAAGATGCAATCGTACCAGTATAGATCAGCCGTTTCACACCGGCATTCAACGCCGCCTGTGCAATTCTATCGGTGACAGCAACGTCATTCTCCAGCGCCGCAGCCCAGGTTTTGTCTTCGGATTTAGCAAGGTGATATACGTGGTCGATCCCTTGCATCGCCGCTTCAAGTGCCTCTGCCTTACCAAGGGAAACCGCAACAGTTTCAACCTTGTCTGCAATATCATCGAACGGGCCGGTTTTGCCCCGTGACAGCACCCGCACATGGGTCCCGTTTTCCGCCAGCCGCCTGGTCAACGCCCGCCCGATAAAACCGGTGCCGCCAATAACCAAAGCCGTAGGCTTCGGTGTCCCACTGGGTTTTGCAACAACCGCTGCCTTGGGCAACAACGCCAAAGTATCCTCAATCGCACGCATCACTTTGATCGCACTGTCACCATTGAACCGTGGATCTATGAGCCGGCCCGCTGCAAGTGCGCTATAGACCTCGTCACATATGCCACGAAAGCTAAGCCCATAGGGTGACTTTTGATTAAGCGATGTCAACTGACGTGCTGCATTCACCAGACCTTCACGCAGATGCCCGAAACTTTGCCCCAGCGCATCGCGCAACGGGTTCATGACAAGATCTGAGGTGTTGACGCCAGATACAACCAATGTGTCCTTGGCATAATCCAACCGTGCCATGGCCGAAGAACCACGCAGCATAACCGACCGGTCGTCATAGGTTTCAACCAAAGCAAGGTTCAGCGTGACATCCACCCCCCCTGCCCGCGCCAAAATGCGCCAGCCCTGTGGTCGCGTCCCGCCTCCGGGCAATGTGATTTCATGAGATGTCTGCAGATGCATTATCTCGGCATCCCCGAACAAATCCTGCATAAAAGCAAACAAGTGCGGCCCAAGTTCCTGCAATAGATTTCGTGTATCCCGCATCAACCAGATCCCGTAAGGGCCGGAACGCAAAGGGCCCAAGGGGAAACACCAGTTAATTTCGGCCGTCGACACCCGCCCCAATTCACCAGCAGCGATCAAGGACTTGAGCCGCAGATAAGAAGGCAACGCCAGAAAATTATGACCGGCCGCAAATTGCACACCGCGCACCTGCGCTGCCGTGACCATCGCCTCGACGTCGGATGAGGACAGGGCAACAGGCTTTTCCACCAAGACATGCAAGCCCCCCGCGATGCATTCCTCGGTCACCGCACGATGGTATTCAGGGGGAGTCAAAACATGCACCGCATCCGCGGCATCCGCCAAAAGCATCTCCTGAACAGAGCCGAAAGCGGCGATGCCCCGTGCCGTCGCAAAGCTCTGGGCAGCGGTCAAATTATTGTCGACCACACATGTCAGCTCGGCTTGATCCGTCGCGCCAAGCGCATCCGCGTGCCAATCGGAGATATACCCTGCCCCGACGATGCCAACACGTGTTCTCTTGCTCATTTCAGGCTCACTTATATTCGATTATCACCATATCCGCGCCCTTGCGTTTGCGCTTTTGATAGGTTGCTGCACCCACAATATTTGGGAACTTCGACATAAATAAGTAGAAACCATGATGCAGCGCGCGCAATCTGGGCATGCCCGATCTGGTAAGCCCACGCACTGTACGCAGATAGGACAAGGCGAAAACCGCCAGAACCGCCACAAGCAATGGCCAGAAAGACAGCACACCAATCAGCCCCAAAAAGGGCAAGGCACCGCCATAAAACCACACCCGTTTGCGTTCTTTTCGAAAATATTCCGGATGAAGGTCGTTCACTTGCTCAAATCCGTGACCAGCGCGCACCGCCCGGCGCCACCATTGGCTGAACTTCATCATATTCGCATCGTGATGGGTCATCGGCAAAGGAAGACGGCGCAATTTCCAACCCGCCTTGCGTAGACGCGTGCAAAATTCATCATCCTCGGCAGCAATAACCAGGGGGTTGAACCCACCCACCTGTTCAAAGGCTGTGGTCCTGACCATCATGTCCCCGCCGCAAGCCGATATCTCGCCCACGGGCCCGTGCCATTCGTGGTCGCACATTTGATTATACACGCTGGCGTTCGGATAAATCTCAGCCCGCCATCCAGTAACAACCCCAAGGGTTTCATCATTTTCAAATTCTTGTGTGGCTTGAACAAGATAACCCGGTTCAAGCCTGCAATCCCCGTCCAGAAACTGGACGAAATCCGATGTGTCAGGCCGGTCCATCATATGCGCATAGCCCGCATTTCTGGCGCGGGCCGCGGTAAAAGGGGTTGTCGGGTCCAGGCTCACACACTCGGCGCCCCGAATGCGGGCGTTTTCGAGCGATGCGTCGGTTGAACCGCTGTCGACATAGACAATCAGGTCAACTTCATCTTGCAAGGAATCCAAGCAATTGATCAGGCGCTGGCCCTCGTTCCGTCCAATGACGATCGCGCCGGTCTTGATTTGGGAAGTCATAAGCTTGTCTCGCTTGGCTTTTGTCCTGTGACTATATCAGGCTTCGCCGTTCGAGTGTACTCGTTGCATGTCGACGTTTTTTATGCGGGTTGTTATTTTGTTTTGGATTTTGGATGTATCGTTGAGAGATACATATGGTTTGAAGTCTTTATTAGGTTTGGCGATGACCTACTCTCCCACGCCTTAAGACGCAGTACCATCGGCGCTAAGGCACTTAACGGCTGGGTTCGGGATGGAACCAGGTGTTTTGCTCTCGCTATGATCACCAAAC
>JBARCL010000179.1:0-4442 GCA_049794055.1 Sulfitobacter sp. | reverse complement strand
GTCGAGCACTTGCTGGTCATGCCGGTCAGCGCGGCCGAGATCATGACCAGCAAGGTGCTCAGCATGGGGGGTGTAGTGCTGGTGGCAGCGGGGCTGTCACTGACCTTCATGGTGCAGGGGGTTCTGGGGGTGCCGGTGGCGGGATCGGTGGGGCTGTTCCTCGTGGGGACGGCGTTGCACCTCTTTGCTACCACATCGGTGGGAATCCTTCTGGCCACAATCTCGGGTTCAATGCCGCAGTTCGCCATGTTGCTTCTGATGGTGCTTCTGCCGCTCGAAATCCTGTCGGGCGGATTGACACCACGCGAGTCGATGCCCGACGCGGTGCAATACGTCATGCTGGCGGCACCTAACACGCATTTCATCGCGCTAGCACAAGGAGTGTTGTTCCGCGGTGCCGGGCTCTCGGTGGTCTGGCCGCAACTCTTGGCGCTTGCACTGATCGGATCGACGATGTTTGCCTTCGCCCTGCGCCGGTTCCGCGACTTCATGCGCTGAACCGGTAAAGGTCGTCCCTGCTACACATGGTGGCCCATGCGGCTCGGCGTCGACCAATTCGGCAATCCCGTGCAGATGACGGTGCGGGAGAGCGGTCGGTCTTGGAGAGTACCGCAAAGTGTGGGGCAGTTGTTTTTCGGCAGTGATGGTGCCAATGGTTTTGGATGTCAGTTGCTCCGGAAACTTATCAATTGAAAGTCCGCCTTTTGGGGATCAGCCCGATGATCTGGCGGCGGGTGCTGGTCGAGCGAACGCGGTTACCTACCGAGGATATTGATGGCCTGGCTTTGAACCGCGACCCGCTAGCCCGGTTGCGTTTGCGGCACAACAGTGGATCTGGAGATCCTGGCACATCGACCGCTCAGTTCAATCGCCTGCAATACTGTCCAGTGTGCCTGAAAGAGGATCTCGCACCGTACTTCCGACGCGGCTGGACTTTGGCGACTGTCACTGTGCCCTTTATTTCTGGACGCGAACGCATTCGAGGGATTCCCGTAGGTTCTTGTGCCCTTAATTACTGGATATCCACAGACTGCAGACGGGTGGTTTCCAAGATCATTTCTGCGCATCGCAGTAGTTCCCCTCGGTCCGCGGTTTCGCCGAGTTGGCTAATCGCCTGCTTCGCTGCAGCCAGATATTCGGACCTTGCGACGTTGGGACTGGCAGACTTGTACGCGGGGGATCGATCGCTCTTTTTCTCGGCATCTTGGCTCTGATAGTTCGGCAAGCTGCCAGCGAGCCGTATCACTTGAGCCAGAAGTTTCCGCTTATATGGAAAGGCAATGTGAAGTCTTGTTCCAGCAGTCAGATCATTGCGCACGGCGAATGCAACCCCGAGCATGGGACGGAACAATCCAAGATGCTGTAGCGCGACAATCGGGATGATAATCCTTGGCCGCGACGGGTTGATATTTGCCGATTGTTTTGTCGCGGGCAAGGGTGTTTTTTGTTTGATTGTCGCGGAGCGTCAATCAGCTTTCAGGGCGCTGCTTTGGCAGCGCATTTTGCGCGGCTTTCCGGCGATAGCTTTCGACATTCATCTCGAAGATGGTGGCATGGTGGACAAGTCTGTCGACGGCTGCGAGCGTCATTGCGGGATCTGGGAAGATCGCGTCCCACGCCCCGAATGGTTGGTTTGCGGTGATCAGCGTTGATCGGCGTTCATATCTCGCGCTGATCAGTTCGAAGAGCACGCTGGTCTCGGCCTGATCCTTTGTGACGTATGCGATGTCATCGAGGATCAGCAGGTCGAACTTGTCTAGCTTTGCGATAGCGCTCTCCAGCGCGAGGTCGCGTCGCGCCTGTTGGAGTTTCTGGACCAGATCGGTTGTGCGGGTAAACAGCAAACGGTAACCGTTCTCGACCAAGGCCAGTCCGATAGCTGAGCCTAAGTGGCTTTTGCCCACGCCGGGTGGACCGAAGAGCAGAATGTTGTCCCCTTTTCCAATCCAGCTGTCGCCTGCGGTGATGGCGTTGACATGAGCCTTGGACAGCATGGGAACGGCAGCGAAGTCGAAGGTGTCGATCGTCTTGCCGGGGAGCAAGCGGGCCTGGCTGACGTGGCGCTCGATGCGTCTGCGGTCGCGTTCTGCCAATTCATGCTCCACCAGGGCGGTCAGAAACCGCGCGGCGGGCCAGCCTTCTTTATCGGCCTGCTGGGCAAAGTGCGGCCAGAGCGATTTTATGGCGGGCATGCGTAGCTCGTTCAGCGCCAGGGTGAGGCGGGCGGTGTCGGCATTGGTCTGCGTCATGCTGCGGCCTCCTGCATCATAGCCGAGGCAGACAGCAGATTGTTGTAGGCTGCCAACGTGCCGAGACGTACCTCGACTTTGGGCAATCCGTCAGCGCAGGGTGCGAAGCGCGCACGTAGAACTGCGATATCGGGTATTTGCTTCTGACGCATATCGTCCTCGATTTGTGCGGCGATCTCGGCTTCACAGCCGCGATCATGGGCGAGCGCAAGAAGGTCCACGAGCATGCGACAGGCCTGTTTGTCAGATGTCTGCACCAGCAACATGTCGAAGAGATCGCGGAAGGCTTGGCGTGGAAACAGCTGGTCACGGTAAGTCAGGCCCATCAAGGCCATGGGCTTTTGGCGCAATGAATGGATCACATGATGGTAACTGACGACATGCTGATGCGGCCCATGGCGTGTTGCCCGCCCGCGCGGCAATGTGAGCAGGAAGCTCGCCCCGAGAAAGAGGTCGATCCGGTCATCATAGACACGCCCCCTGAGGTGATGGCCGATCAGTCGGGATGGGACGGTGTAGAAGACTTTGCGCAGCAGGAACCCGCCCGTTGAGGTGACGCGGACCGTGACTTCCTGATAATCTGTTGCGCGCCTTGACGGCAAAGGCTTGAGACATGCGCGTTCAAGATCGATCCGCTTTGCATTACGTGTATTGATCCGGCCCACAACGACATCAATGAAGCGTCGATAGCTGGGCAGGTCTGTAAAGTCGCGTGAGCCGCGCATGATCAGGGCATCGTTGATCGCCTGCTTCAGATGGCCGTTGGGACTTTCAATTGATCCGTTCTCATGGGCTACGCCTTTATTATTGCGTGACTGTGTCATGCCGTAATGGGAGCACAGCCCATCCATGCTGTCCGTTAGATCCTTCTCGGCCGATGGCTCCAGATTTTTGAATGCCGCCGAGAGGCTATCAGTGCGATGCTCCGCGGGCACGCCGCCGAGCGACCACAATGCATTTTGCAAACCTTCCGCCAGCGCAACAAAACTCTCGCCACCCAAGACAACATGGGCGTGCTGGAACCCCGAATAGGCCAGCCGGAAATGATACAACCGATGCACCAGTGGCTCGCCAGCAATGCTCACGCCAAGCTTGCCCATGTCGGTGAAATCCGACAGGCCCATCTTGCCCGGCTCATGCACCTGTCGGAACATGACTTCCCGCTCGGGTCCGTGTTCGGCGCCACGCGCGGATGCGGCGCTCCAGTGTGCGGCGAATACCGGGACGCAGATCCGCATGGCGGCGCTGCAATTCTTCGAAGATCGCGACTGGCCGCAACCCCGGCGCGGACTTCAGCAGCGGGAGCACATCGGTCTCGAAGATATCCCCAAGTGGGTCAGAACGGCGCCTGCTGCGCGGCGTCTTCTTCTGCGAAGGTAACGTGGGATCGGCCTGCAGCCGGTAGCCCGTCGCTTGGCTGAAGCCGGCCTTGGTCGCAGCGACCGGGATAGAATTTGTCAATTTGAGCGTCATATAGCGCCTCATCTGTTGATCGGTGACATGGCAGCCCGGCATGAGCGATCCCTTCCAACACGGAAAAATCGCCTTCTATCCGAACCAGTCACAACCGTCAGACCCGCCCAAAAATGAGCGAAACGCAGTTTTGGCCCCCCTCCGGTCGGGCTACGCCCTCCCTACGGGCGCCCAAAACTGCGTTCTCATCCTGATTGACGCTGGATTCTCATCTTGTTTGTCGCGCGGCACAAGATGCAGAGCTTCCAGCATTGCAAAGCGCTGACTGAGGTCTCTTGAAAACAGTGTAGCGTGACGAAGTTCTGGTGCGAGAATTTGGACAACCTGTATGGTCAAATCAACACGCCGACCGGATTGTTGGTGTCCTTGCTGATAGGCTTGCTTCGTAAGCGCTGCATCTGGGGCCCGTTTTCGGGGCTAATCCCGATCCTTTGTAAGTGATATCCATTGCCGCCTAAATAAAGGAGGCGAGCATGTCCAAACACGCGATCTGGGGATTTACGATTGAAGTCAGCCCCTCTGGCCGAAAGATCTGGCCTAACAAGCTCAAGTATGAAGCCGCCCGCCGCATTCGTGAAGACGGCCTATCTCCAGGTGTCACTGTACCCTATTTAATCAGATTCTGCGGATTCAGCTCATTTTGGGGCGTTTTTGTACCCTTAATTACAATATTTCCACAGGCTTCACGCCTCAGGATTTGACACCATCTGAGCTTTTCCA
>JBARCL010000178.1:0-9373 GCA_049794055.1 Sulfitobacter sp. | reverse complement strand
GCGAAGCTAACACCAGCTATACATACAACATCTCTGGTGTTGATGCCGCTGATGTCGATGGCGGATTGCTGACCGGCAGTGTCACAACAGACGCAAATGGCGATGCGACAATTACCGTTGCTCTTGCGGCCGATCGCACAACCGAAGGCGAAGAGACGCTGACAGTTTCGCTTCCCAACACAACCCTGACAGCGTCTGTTACTGTCAATGACACAAGCCTCGACAACACGGCACCGGCGGCGGAAGACGCGGCTTTGGCTGTGTCCGAAGAGGATGCGGCTGTCACAGGTCAGTTGGTTGCACTGGATGCAGAAGGCGATGACGTGACCTTCGCGCTGGACGCAGCGGTCGCAGGCCTCACCGTAAATGCGGATGGCTCCTATACGTTTGATCCGTCGGCCAACCCGGCCTCAGCGGCGCTGGTCTACACCGATGATCCCTTGGTCATCGAGGCGACCTACACGGCGACAGACGCGCTTGGCGCGGCTTCTGATCCCAAGACCCTGTCCATCACGGTCACACCGACACCGCTGACCTTGAGCCTTGAGCAGTCTGTGTCGACTGTCGAGGAAGGATCGGTTGTGGGATACACCGTTGTGGCTTCGGAAGCTTTGCAGACGGCACTGTCCGGTACTGTTCAGATCGAAATTGCAGCCGGTGATACGGCGTCGCTCGCCGACTTCGGGTCCGGCTCGTTCAACACACAGCCGGTTACTATCGCCGTTGGTGAGACAGTCTCCAACCAAGTGACCATCACGCCGACCAACGATTCAGTGACCGAGACGCCCGAGACATTTACCGCAACGGCGACTGTTGCAGATTTCGACATCGCGTCCATTCAGACGACCGTTCAGGACCCGTCTTCGGTCGGTGGTCTGGGTCAGACCTTCACCTTGACTACAGGTGTGGACACCATGCCGGGCCTGATCGGCTCTGCTGGTTCCACGGGTACGGACGGTGACGATACCATCATCGGTACAGTCGATGCGGGTGCAGGCCCAACCAACACCAGCACGATCTCTGCCCTTGATAACCTCAATGGCGGTCTTGGCACCGATACCCTGAAGGTACAGGTCCTCTCGGAAGCTGCTACCATCGCTCAAACTGCGCTTAATGGTCTGACCTTGAGCAACGTCGAGATTGTCGATTTGGCATCTGCAGTGGCTCTGACGGCAAACACCTCGGCCTTCGCCGGTGTGACCGACGTCAACATCTCGAACATCACAACGGGTGCGACCAATGTGACGGCGGGTGCCACTCAGGACGTGACATTGAATGACACGGCTGTAGGTGCGGCGGTTAACATCCTTGCCGGTAAAGATGTCGATGTGACATTGACCAACACGACGGGTGTGGCCAACACGATCGGTATTGGCGCGACCACTCCTGTCACGGGTGCGGTCGATGTGTCTTCGACAGGTTCTGCCATCGCGGGTGCTGCTGCTACGGCAATGGGTGCGATCACCACAACCGGTGGTACAACCGTCAACATCACGCAGGATGCGAACTCCGTTTCCGGCAACGCAGCAACAACTGCAACAGGGGCAACCGTCGTCACGACCGGTGCTGTAACGGCAACTGGTGGCAGCTCCACCACAACCGTGAACGTGTCCAACGGTGATCAGGTGGCTGCTGTTGCAGCGGTCGCAGGCGTTACCGGTGTTCAGCAGACTCAGACTGTTACCTTCACCGCATTGAATGCGGGCAACACAGTTACTGTGAATGGCTTGACGTTCACTGCAACCAAAAACCTCACGGCTGCGGAAGTCGCTCAGGCCTTTGCTGGACTGACCAACGTGCCGGTCACTGGTGATCGTCAGGACGATGGTGGCCCGACTGCCAACGGCTTCTACACGGGTACGCATACTGCGGCGACGTTTACTACAGGCGCCGCTGTTGGGAACACAGTGACATATACCGAGGTTACTGCTGGTACCAACGCCGCTCTTGCCCCTGCGGCAGCGATAGGCACCGGCACCACTGCACCAGCCGCTCCGACAGCTGCGGTCACAACTACGGGTGTCGCTGCAACGGCTGCAGTCACGGGTGTGGCAGGTGTTGCCAACGGTCTTGTCACTATCGATGACGGCGGCACAGCGTCCATCGCAGACATCATGGTCGATGGTTACTCAGCGGGTGCAACCCTCGGTGGTGGTGGCTCTCTGAACGCCCTGCAGAACCTGAGCCTGATGAACTCGGGTGCTGGTGGCAATGCAACGCTGACCTCGACATCGACAACGTTGAATGTCGTCCTGAATGATGTGGACGGTAATGTAACGTTGCCTGCCACTCTCACCAACCTGACGCTCAACACTCAAGGTACAGCGTCGACAGGTGGTATCATTGCGGCCGGTGCCACAAGCGTGATCATCAATGCTGCTGCCAACCTGACGGCGGGTGCTGCGACCAACTTTGCCGGTGCGACCTCCGTTGATGTCAACGGGGCTGGTCGGGTTAATCTGACCAATAACGGCTTTGCCAACACCACGGCCCTGCAGACCTTCAATGCAGCGGATAACTCCGGCGGCACGACAGTGACCTTGGGTACAGCCAACCGTGTGGAGATCACCGGTGGTACTGGCAACGATACGGTCAACCTGACGCAAACCACGATTGCGGCAGGCGACAACATCTTGCTGGGTGCGGGCAACGACACGTTGAACTTCACCGGTGCCGGGATCACGGCTGGCGGCATTGCTGCAGGTGTGACCCTGTCGGGTGGCGAAGGCATGATGGACGTCCTCGGACTGCTATCGGCCGATGCCCAGGTCGTCTCTGGTAGCGCAGCGTTCGAAGGCTTCATCGATGGCTTCGAAATTCTAGGACTCGGTGCGGCTGGTGCGGCCAATACGGTCAACCTGGCGAACCTGGATGATATCAACCACGTGCGTTATGCAAATAGTGCTGCCAACTTGCAGACTATCACCAACATGGCCAACAACGGTACGTTGGAACTGCAGGGTGCAGGTGGCGGCGGTACGACCGTCCAGATGACTGACTCCACTGGTGCGGCAGATAGCCTGAACATCATCCTTGATGACTCTCTGGTTCCTGGTGGTTTCAATGCTGGAACGGTCACCCTTTCTGGGTCGGCAACTGCGATTGGCGCTGGCAATACCAGCGGTGTCGAAACCATCAACATCTCCGTTGATGACACCTTCGTGGACCTCCTGCCTGCGCCTAGTGGCAATGGTATCGACGACACCAACGCGGCCTTTACCCTGACCCTTGCAGAGCAGACTGCGACTGCAACGACTGTGGATATCGGTGGTGCGGGTGACCTGACCCTGAACACAGCTGCATTTGCTGCGGCTGCGCCTCTGACCACTGTTGATGGTAGCGATATGACCGGTGTTCTGACCTACACCGCGAATAACGCGAACATGACGGTCACGGGTGGTTCCGGTAACGACATGCTCAGTGTTTCTGCAACTGCAGACAGTGGCACCTTCAACGGTGGCGCGGGTAACGACACGTTCATGGTTGCTGCTGGTGCTGATCTGGTCACCCTGAACGGCGGCACCGGTATGGACACCTTTGACTTCAACGGTGTCTCGACCACGGACAGCAACTATGCCGTGCTCTCGAGTGTCGACATGGGTGATACCATCGATCTGGCAGGTCTGGGCGTGAATGCCTTCAATGCGACACAGGTTACACTGTCCCTCGGAGCGACTGAATCCACGCAGGCCTTCCAGGAGGCGGCAATGAACACGTTGGCTACCAACGCTGCGGGTTGGTTCCAGACAGGTGGCAACACGTTCATCGTTGCAGACCTTGATGGCAACGCGACCTATGACGCGGGTGTTGACTTCACCGTGTTGTTGACTGGTGGTGTTGATCTGTCGACGGCATCGTTCAACGCGACAAGCGGCACGATCGAAATCGCCTAATCCTTCTCACTGAGATGGATGCCTGTTGCGAGACAGGTGGCTAACAATAGAACCCCCGGCTTTGGTCGGGGGTTTTTCTTTATTACCAGAGACGGTACCCCACAGCGGTTCCGAACTGCCTGACCAACACGAAGGAGATGAACGGATGGCAACGCTGACAATTGACGGACGAGAGTATGACACAGAGCAGCTTTCTGATGCTGCCAAAGCTCAAGTCACAAACATGCAGATCGTCGAGCAGAAGATCGTGCAGCTGCAGCAAGAACTGGCGATTGCACAGACGGCACGGAATGCGTACGCGCAGGCGGTTCACTGCGCTATAGCATGACTTATCAGGATTCCGGCGCGTCTCATTACGAGGAACGATACCGCAATCGTGTGCTCGGCAATCTCAAACGTCGGGCCAAGTCGTTCGGCTATGATTTGCAACAAGTACCACCCGAGGCCGACATAGCTGTTTCTTAGGAAGCACCTGCCAATATTGAAAACCTTACAAATAGCAAAGTGAAGTCTTTTGCTTTGCTTAATCTAGAATATTGCGTTACCCAGCACTTCAATCCGGCATCAATGACGGGAAAGGAAATCTTTATGACTATGATCAAAATTGACGGCAAAGATTACGACAGCGACAACCTTCCAGACGAGGCGAAGGATCACATCAACAACATGCAGCTTTGCGATCAGCGTTTGCAGCAGATCAACCGTGATCTGGCGATTACCCAAACGGCACGCAATGCTTACTCTCAGGCACTCAAGGCAGCACTGCCCAAGAACGCCTAAGAAAATTTTAACAAGGGGTTTGCCGATTACGGTTTGGATGTTAATTGCACCAAACCCCTGTGTGGTGTATGAATTTCGAGAATATGAAGGTATCTCGGCAGTCAGTATGATACCGGTATGCACTAAGCGAAAGGATGTTCGCTCATGAAAGCTAAAACGCCACTGGCACAGGCCTACGGACGGTTCCGTGCGGTATTCGGTGCAACCATATTGTTCAGCTTTTTCAGCAATATCTTAATGTTCATCGGCCCGCTGTATATGCTCCAGGTTTATGACCGGGTGTTGGCCAGCCGGAATGAGTTGACGCTGATCATGATCTCCGCGATCGCGGTGGCGCTTTTGGTGACATACGGCCTGTTGGAATTTATCCGCTCCAAGCTCCTGGTGCGGGCGGGTCTGCAATTTGATGACATGCTAGCCAATCCCGCGTTCAACCGGGTGATCCGTAACCAGCTTGCCGCGCCCAACAGTGGCGCGCAGGTGACGTTGCAAGATGTTGACCGAGTGCGGGAGTTCATGACCGGTGGGGGTATCCTCGCGTTTTTCGATGCGCCCTGGGTACCTTTGTTCTTGGTTCTGTGTTTTGCCTTCCATCCCTGGTTGGGCATGGTGGCAACAATCGGCGCTATTGTGATCTTCGCCCTGGCGCTGGCAAACGAATTTGCCACCCGTGGCCTTTTACAAGAGGCCGGTGCCGCCAATCAGGGGGCGTCGCATTTTGTGACAACAACCATGCAGAACGTCGAAGTGATCCGCGCTCTGGGTATGGAAAAGCAGCTGACCAAGCGTTGGCTGAAGCAGCATGATAACGTGTTGGACAAACAGGCCAAGGCCAGTGGCCGGGCAGGGGCCGTCATGGCGTCGACCAAATTTGTCCGCATGACCCTACAGATAGCTATTCTGGGAACAGGTGCCTATCTAGCCATCCTGCAGGAAATTTCTCCAGGGATCATGATTGCGGCCTCTATTGTTATGGGCCGTGCGTTGGCACCGGTTGAACAAGCTGTGGGTCAATGGAAGCAATTTGTGGCAGCCCGTCAGGCCCACAAACGGCTTACACAAATATTCGGCACTTTTGATGATGAAGAAGAGCGGATGCAACTTCCGTCACCCAAGGGCAATCTGACAGTACAGGGTTTAGTTGCCACGGCACCTGGGTCCAAGCCGGGGATGTCCGGGTCCCGGCCTGCGCTGCTGAAAGGCGTTTCCTTCTCAGTCAATCAAGGTGAAGTGCTGGCGGTGATCGGCCCAAGTGGATCGGGCAAATCGACGCTGGTGCGCCATTTGGTGGGCGCTATGCAGCCGCAGGCGGGTTCGGTCCGTCTGGACGGCACAGAGCTGCATCATTGGGACGCAGAGCAGCTGGGTCGTCACATGGGCTATATGCCGCAGGATGTGAAATTATTTCGTGGTTCGGTCGCTGAAAACATTTCGCGCTTTGTCGAGGGGCCGGGCGATGAAGAGATCGTTGCCGCTGCCCAATTGTCGGGTGCGCATGAGATGATCCAGAGCTTAGGTGAAGGCTATGACACCGATGTTGGCGATGGCGGCCAGTCGCTTTCTGGTGGCCAGCGCCAGCGCGTAGGCCTAGGCCGGGCGGTGTTTCGCAATCCTAATGTTATTGTTTTGGATGAGCCGAATTCAAACCTCGACAGCGTAGGTGAGCAGGCTCTGGCGGCTTGTATTCAAGAGATGAAGACGCGAGGCAAAACGGTTATCTTGGTCACCCATAAGGCCAACCTTCTGGCGTTGTCAGACAAGGTATTGATGTTGGTGAACGGATCTGTAGAGAAATTCGGTCCGACCCGCGAGATGTTTGCCCAGCAGGCGCAACAACAACAGATTGCTCAGGAGCAGCAGAAGACTGCGGCTCCGGCTGTTGTCAGCATGGCGGACAAACCTCGCGCCTGAAATGCTGAGATATCGAAACCAAACGCTCTTAAGGAGCCGAACCGCCCATGGCGAAAAAACCAAGTCCCAAGCCCGTAGCCCTGATGGGGTACATCCTCATTTTCATTACCTTCGGAGTCTTTGGCGGCTGGGCTGCTGTAGCCAAGCTTGACAGTGCGATTGTGGCCCCGGCGACCATCTCGCTTGAGGGGAACCGCCGGGTGGTGCAGCATTTTGAAGGTGGAATTGTCGAAGAGATACTGGTTCACGAAGCCAATACCGTGAGGGAAGGCGATGTGTTGTTACGTCTTAGCAGTATTGAGGCGCGCTCCAATCTGGAGGTGTTTTCAACTCGCCTGGATGTCGCTCGTCTGGTAGAGGCACGCTTGCTGGCCGAACGCCTATTGGCGGATAAGGTGGAGTTCCCGCTTGATGTGTTGTCGCGGAATTCGCAGGCTGTAACCGCGGTGCTGGCGGATCAGAAAGACCTGTTTAACGATCGCCGTCTGATCCTGAAATCTCAAGAAGACATTCTTTCGGCGAGAGTTGAGCAGATCAATGTTCAAATTTCTGGTCTGGAGTTGCAGAGATCGGCATTTACCCGCCGGATTGAAAATTACACTGCCATGTTGGTGCGGATGCGAGATGGCGAAAAAAAGGGCCTTATTCAGGGCAACCAGCTATCGCAGCGCGAAGATGAGCTGATCAAGATCGAAGCAAATCTGGGTCAGGTGATTTCGGACATTGCACAGGCGCGCGCCAGCATTGGTGAAACCGAACTGCAAAGACTGCAGCTGACGCAGGAATACCGCGAGCGCTCCAGCACCGAGCTGGAACAGATCCGCGCGGAAATCAGCGAATTGAGCGAACGGCGCAAAGTGGCCAATGACGTCCTGCAGCGCACAGAGATCCGTGCCCCCGGCTCTGGCACCATTCAGAACCTCAAGGTGCATACTGTGGGTTCGGTTATCCGCCCGGGTGATGTGTTGATGGAGCTGGTACCAGAGGATGAAGAACTGATTATCAACGCGCGGGTATCGCCGATCGATGTCGATAACGTCGCCCCTGGTCTGATGACCGAGGTCCGGTTCAGCGCATTCAAAACCAAGCTTATTCCGATCATGCTTGGGTCGGTTGAAACGGTCTCGGGTGATGTGATCACGCCGGACAATAGCAATGAGGCCCCCTATTATCTGGCTCGTGTGTCCGTTGATGAAAATGACATCCCCGAAGAGATCAAGGATCGCCTTACAGCCGGTATGCCAGCCGATGTGGTGATCACTACCGGAGAGCGCACAGTGATCAACTTTATCGCCTCGCCGCTATTGGACGCGGTGCGCAAAAGTATGATTGAAGAGTGATCGGCTCTTTGAAAATTCATGCTAACTCCTCTGATTGAGGCGGCGCAACCGTTTTGGCCAAAGAAAAAAGTTACTGGTTTATTATAGCGGATTGCGATGTGCTTGCAGCTTTTTATGAATTCATAATTCTTACTAACCTGCCCGCACTCATCGCTAGGAATCCAGCCCCAGAAGTCCTCGTTATGAATGAGAGAGCTTCCGGGGTGCATACCAGGTTCTGAAGTTAAACAATCTCAAAGAACGGGCTTGCCCCACCTAGAGACGCATCCATAATTCCCACCAGTGTCAGGGATGCTGGTGGCAGGCTATCCGATGAATTGTCATCTTGGAATTGAATTAGCGTTGATTGACCGAACCCATTCTCTACTACAACTGCTCCGCCCGTTTCATTAAGGAATGCACTATTAGATTGCGGGGTCGTATTCTGATCATCGAACCGCAGAATGTCTTCACCAGGGGTAAACCCGGTGATGTTCACAATTGCATCACTGGACTGCGCTGTCCCACTGCTACTATCGAACTCCAATACAAAAATATCAACTTCCCCCGGCAAACCAACCACTGAAGTTTGGCCACTTAAGTCGATAACGCCTGCCTCAGCGTCGATGGTCCCATCGCTACTAATTGTGCCGGTAATAGTCGCTTGATGTGGAGTTTGGCCAAGTCCAGGTATCGTTGTGCCAAAGACTTGAGCCATCTGCGAGAATGTCAATTCTGTTCCAGCATTGGGGTCTAAGGGCGTTCCACCAAAAACGAAGGTAAAGTTAGCAGGTTCTCCTAATAGAGTCAGAGTAAAGCCGTTGATTGTAAGCTGAACTCCAGTTGCTAAGAATAGCGCGGAAGTTACCTCTATCCCTTCGGGAAAATTGATAGTGGTTGAGTCTTTATCGATTATCTCTACATACCCGTCCATAGACCCCAAAATCGTAAATGTGTCTGATCCTCCGAAATCGACAAAACGATTGATAAATCCGTCGATATTGATGTTCGAGTTACTTGAATCGAGGACAGCTACTACAGGGTTTGTTGGCTCCGGGTTCGGCTCGGGCTCCGGGTTCGGCTCGGGCTCAGGCCCTGCCAAGAAAACTGGTCCATCAGCGATGAAAATCTCCCCATTGCTGATGGTTCCAACAAATGGAGTCCCAGAAGCGGGAACTAGTGAGAGGCCAACTTTTTCGGCGCTTTCTGAAGTGTCGGCATCGCCAAATACCCGGACACCAACGGTGGCTGATGTTGCACCTGGGGCAAAGATAGCAGTGCTGTCTAACAGCTCAATGTCCTCGCCCACCGTGCCAGTGATTGAAATCAAGTTAGCATCAAAAGCCAACTCAACTGCTGAGGGCTGGGATAGATATACTTCAACGCTGAAATCGGAAAAGGCGGAACCTGTCTCAATTACGGTTTCCTGCTGAATTGCGACGGCAATATTTGGCCCGACGCCGTCGTTAT
>JBARCL010000177.1:0-22522 GCA_049794055.1 Sulfitobacter sp. | reverse complement strand
CGGTCAAGCGCGGCCTGCACAACCTGTTCGGATTGTGCATCAAGCGCGGAGGTCGCTTCGTCCAGCAAAAGGATCGGCGTGTCCCGCAGCAGGGCGCGGGCAATTACCACGCGCTGTCGTTGTCCCCCGGACAGGGCAGAGCCGCGCGGACCAACCACCGTGTCCAGACCGTTTTCCAGATTGGGTAGGAAGTCTGCCACATGGGCAGCTTCGAGCACCTCTTGCAGGCGGGCGTCCGTCACGCCTGTGCGGTCCAGAACGATGTTCTCGCGCAGGGTTGCGTCAAACAGCAGCGCCTCTTGGGTCACTACAGAGAAAAGATTGCGCAACGCGGCCAGCGTCATGTCAGTTGTCGCGACGCCGCCCAATGTCGCCTTGCCGGTTTGCGGATCAATCAAACGGGTCAAGACGTTGAAAACGGTAGATTTCCCAGCGCCCGACGCCCCGACAAGCGCCGTTGTTTCCCCCGCTCTGGCGGTAAAGCTGAGCTGGTTCAGTACCTTGCTTTCGCCATAGGCCAATCCGACGTTATCAAGCACAATCTCTGGCGTCCCGGCAGGGGGTGGCACCGGCGTGTCGGGGTCTTTCAACAGGACGGGTGCGTCCAGCAGTTCGCGGATGCGTTCAAGGGCGGCGGCGGCGATCTGCCACAGGCCGACAATGCCGCCCAAACGGCGCAGGGGGCTAAAAGCAAAGCCCATGGCGGTGAAGAAGGTCATGAACTGACCGATGGTTTTTTCACCGGAAATGATCTCGGAGCCGCCGTAAAGGATCACGGCCATAAAGCCGATACCCGACAGGATATCCACCATCCCCGGTATCGCGGAGTTTCCAAAGGCGGCGCGGACTTCGGTATCTATGAACCGCGCCGTCAGGCTGCGGTATTGACGGGTCTGATAGGCCTCAAGCGCATTGAGCTTCACCTGCACAATACCATGAAACACTTCGTCCAGCCGCGTGGCCAGATCCGCACCCAGATCGCGCGCCTCGCGCGCACGTTTGCGCACGAAACGTTGCGCCATCGCCGCAGGCAATACCATTACCGGAATGCCGATACAGGCCATCGCGGCCCAGACTGGATCAATCGAAACCGCCACGCCCAACAGCACCAGTAGCCCGATAAAATCACGCCCCGCGCCGGTGATCACAGCCCGCCAGACATCACCGACGGCGTTCACATCGGACTGCACCCGCTGGATTAGAAAACCGGGAGGATGGCTTTGGTGAAAGGCACCGTCTTGCCGCATCATTCGCTCCAGCAGATCAATGCGCAGGTCTGCGGCAGTGCCCTGAGCCACCTTGGTCAGCAACACCTTCTGGCTGACACCGGCAATCGCGCGCAAAACAAAGATACCGATCAGCGTAAGTCCGACCCAGATCAGCGCGTCTTCTTGGCCTGCAACAAAAACGCGGTCAAACATCGGTTCCATCAGACGTGCAAGTGCGCCAAGGCTGCTGCCCTCGATCACCATGAACACCAACGCCAGCGCCATCAGGCCCAGATGTTTTTTCAGATAGTCCTGCCAAAGCCAGCCAAGCAGCTCTTTGGAGGTATAGGTCTGATCATTCATCTAGGGTACGCCACTTTACTTGGAAAACTGCAACCACATCTAAGCATCCGAGCGAAGTTGGGCAAGCCAAGGCGCGGCAAGCAATCTGTGGTTGACGCTGGCATTAGGGGGCATAGTCTCCGCCGAAACGCTGCACCCACAAAGGCTTCCCTCATGTCCCAATTCCCCAACCTCGCGCATGGCCGTTCCTACCTCGCCATTCCCGGTCCCTCAGTCATGCCCGAAGCCGTTTTGCAGGCCATGCACCGTGCAGCCCCCAATATCTATGCGGGCGAACTGGTCAACATGATGCCGTCACTGGTGGCCGATCTGAAACGGGTCGCCCGCACCGACCATCAGGTGGCAATGTATACGGGCAATGGCCACGCGGCCTGGGAGGCATCCCTGGCCAACATCATCCAGCCGGGGGACAAGGTGCTGGTGCCCGCCACGGGTCGGTTTGGCATCGGTTGGGGGGAAACCGCCAAAGGCTTGGGCGCGGAAGTAGAGACAATTGATTTTGGCAAACAATCCCCAATGGACATGGGCCGGATCGAAGGGGTACTGCGGGAAGACAAATCGCATCAGATCAAAGCTGTACTGGCAGTACATGTCGATACCTCGACCTCGATCCGCAATGACATCGCCGCCCTGCGTCAAACCCTGGACGCGGCCGGACATCCGGCGCTCTTGATGGCGGATTGTATCGCCTCTCTTGGCTGTGATCGGTTCGAGATGGACGCTTGGGGAGTCGATGTGATGGTCACGGGCTGCCAAAAGGGGCTTATGGTGCCCCCCGGCATGTCCTTCGTGTTCTTCAACGACAAGGCTGAAGCGGTCCGCGCAAAGATGCCCCGTGTCAGCTGGTATTGGGATTGGACACCGCGTGCCCATGCCGAAGAGTTCTTTCAATATCATGCCGGTACCGCACCAACCCATCACCTTTACGGTTTGCGCACGGCGCTTGATATGATTCACGCAGAAGGCATCGAAAATGTCTGGGCCCGTCATAGCGTGCTGGCCCGCGCTGTCTGGGCCGCTTGCGAGGCATGGGGCAGGTCAGGCAGCTTTGCTATGAACGTCACCGATCCGGTTTATCGCAGCAACGCGGTAACATCCCTGCGCTTGCAATCACCTGATGCGACAGCCCTGCGCGACTGGGTTGAACAGCAGCTTGGCCTGACGCTGGGCATCGGTTTGGGCATGGCCACCCCGGGCGATCCTGCATGGCACGGGTTCTTCCGGCTGGGCCATATGGGCCATGTGAACGGTCAGATGATCATGGGCATGCTGGGGGGGATCGAAGCAGGCATGCGCGCGCTCAAGATCGATCATGGCACCGGTGCGCTGGATGCGGCAGCTGAAGTGATTGCCGGCGGGTAGCGCCGCGTCGCGGGTTGTTTGGCCTTCTCGAAACCTTAGCCGTCCTTCGCTGCGGCGATGGCACCGGGCAGGGCGGCAGCAAAGGCGGTCAGGTCTTCCGGCGTGCCACAGCTGACACGGATACAGCGGTTTTGCGGGGCGACAAAAGGCATGCGCACAAATATGCCGCGTGCCACCAGCGCGTCCAGAATGGATTTGGCAAATACACCGTCACGGCCGCAATCAAGCGTCACAAAATTTGCCGCAGAAGGCAGGGGCACCAGACCGTTGGCCAAGGCTATCTGTCCGATCCGCGCACGTGCGTCGGCGATGCGGCCCTGCACCTCGCAAAGCCACGCCTGATCTTCAAGCGCTGCCAAAGCGCCAGCTTGCGCCGCACGGTTCATGCCGAAATGATTGCGTACTTTATGAAATGCGGTGATCAACTCCGGTGCCGCAATCGCATAGCCCACGCGCGCCCCTGCCAGACCGTAAGCTTTTGAAAAGGTGCGCATTCGTATCACACGGGGGTCATTCCACTCCAAAGGTAACGCAGTGCCCTCAGGGGCCGTCTCGACATAGGCTTCATCCAGCACCAGCAGGGTGCGTGCGGGCAGCTTGTCCATTGCGGCTGCAATGTCTGTTCCGCTGTGCCATGATCCCATCGGGTTATCGGGATTGGCCAGATAAACCAGTTTTGCATCGACCTCCTCCGCTTTATGAAACAGTGTACCAGGGTCTTCGTGATCGTCGCGATAGGGCACCTTGTGCAACGTGCCGCCAAAGCCTGCGACGTGATAGTTGAACGTCGGATAGGCCCCGTCCGAGGTGACGACTGTATCGCCCTGCTCAACGAACAACCGCACGACATAGCTTAGCAGCCCGTCGATCCCTTCGCCGACAATAATGTGCTCCATCGTTGTCGCGTGGTGTGCGGCAAGCGCTTCACGCAGGTCAAAGCTTTCGGGATCGCCGTACATCCAGTGATCCGCTTCGGCCATGGCCTTCACGGCACTGGGGGAGGGGCCAAAGACATTCTCGTTCGCCCCCAGCCGCGCATCAAAACGCCGGTTCATGCTGCGTTCCTGCGTTTCAGGCCCGACAAACGGGACGGTTGCAGGCAGGGATTGGGCAAGCGGGGTAAGGCGGTAATCTGTCATGCCACTGGTGATATGCGGCACAGGCAGTTTCGGCAAGGGCTTGGAAACCCGTCCGTACTGCCTATATGAGAGTCGTTCGCAAGTAATCGGGAGCCGGATTTATGGCCAAACTCACCCGCCGTGGTTTCATCGCGGCTACTGTTGCCGCCGGCGCGGTGCGCACTGTCCCAGTGGTGCTGACAAAACCACCGGCACGCCGCATCCTGACATTGGTTTATGACAAAAGCCTCGGCATGATGCGGGCGATTGACCGGTTGGTCCCCTGATCTTCCGTCACGTTTCGCTGGTCCGATCCATCCTTATGCGCTGTACTCCCTCCAACCCAAACAGGAGGATCACATGGCCCGCGTCTCTGTCACCTATGAAAACCATATCGCTTTTGTCTGCCTGACGCGTGCAGATAAGATGAACGCGGTTGATCAGCAAATGATCGACGGAATTATCGCGGCAGGGCTTGAGGTTGCCGCTTCCGACGCCCGCGCGGTGGTGCTGTCGGGGGAAGGCCGCGCGTTCTGCGCCGGCATCGACATCACGGGGCTGGCGGGGATGATGGGCAAAGACCCTGCCGAAGTGATCAATCCGCGCACTCACGGCGAGGGTACGACCAATCAATGGCAGGAGGTCGCGATGATCTGGTCGCGGATGGAAATTCCCGTGATCGCCGCAATTCACGGTGTCTGTTTCGGCGCCGGCATGCAACTGGCGCTGGGCGCCGACATTCGCATCGCGGCCGCCGATACCCGTTTTGCCGTGATGGAAATGAAATGGGGCATCGTGCCTGACATGGGAGGCATGGTTTTGCTGCCAAAGCTGGTGCGCTCGGATGTGCTGCGCCGCCTGACCTATACGGCCGAACAGGTGACGGCTGCGCAGGCCGCCGATTGGGGGCTGATCACAGAAATTGCGGATGATCCTCTGGCCGCTGCAACCGAACTGGCGACAACAATCGCAGGCAAAAGCCCATCGGCGATACGTGCTGCCAAACGTTTGATTGCAATCGCAGAATCGCAAGATGCGACAGCCGTCCTCGCCGCTGAATCCAGCATTCAAGCCGGGATCATTGGCAAACCCCACCAGATGGAGGTGATCGCCGCAGAAATGGGCAAACGCGCGCCGGTGTTCAAATGACGCCTTCTTGAAACCCCTGTGGCACGCCCGTTACGGCGTGCCACAGGCGGGCTTCATCTTGCCCTTAAACTCAATCCCGCAGCCAGCTTCATACGCAGCCTGCGGCTACTCCATCTCTGCCAGACGATCCAAAGCGGCCTGTAGCTGGTCCGCTTCTTCCTGACGGGCATCCAGATTCGCCTGGGCTTCGGCGACAACGTCATCGGGTGCCGAGACGGCGAATTTTGGGTTGTTCAAACGCCCCTTCAGGCCGCCGATTTCCTTGCCCAGCTTATCGAGTGATCTTTGCAGTCGTGCCTTTTCCTCAGCGATGTCGATCAACCCTGCAAGGGGTAGGCCAAAAGACGCACCGGGCGCGGGGATAGAGACTGTGCCCTTGGGGAATGTATCAGCCTTTTCAAGGCTTTCCACGCGGGCGAGACGCTTGATCATGGTTTCGTTGCCGTCCCATGCCGCTTGGGCTGCGGCGTCCAGTTCGGTCACGATCATCGGCACCTTGAGGCCAGCGGGTACGTGCATCTGCGCGCGGGCAGAGCGGATGCCTTCGATCAACCCGATAACCCAGTTCAATTCGCGGTCTGCGTCGGCGTCCAGCAGATCGGAAGTGCTGTAAGTGGGCCAGTCGGCATGGACCAACATTTTCTCTCTGGAAACAGTATCCTGCCAGAGTTCTTCGGTGATGAATGGCATGATCGGATGCAGCAGAATCAAGCATTGATCCAGCACCCAACCCATTGTTTTTCTTGTCTCATCTGCCTCCGGTGCGCCGTCTTGCAGCAGGGGTTTGGACAGTTCCACATACCAGTCACAGACCTTGCCCCAGACGAAAGCATAAAGCGTGTTTGCAGCGTCGTTGAAACGGTAGTTTGTGAGGGCGGCATCGACCTCTTCGCGCACGCGCGCGGTTTCACCGATGATCCATTTGTTGAGGGTCGCTTGGGGTTGTGTCGGGCGTACACCCCCCGTGCACCCCCCGTGCACCGGCTGGTGCATTTCAAAGACCCCGTTCATTTCGGCAAAACGGTGGGCGTTCCACAGTTTTGTGCCGAAGTTGCGGTAGCCGGTGATACGGGCGGTGGACAGCTTCAGGTCACGCCCCATGGCGGCCATGGAGGTCACGGTGAAGCGCACCGCATCGGCGCCGAATTCGTCGATCAACTCCAGCGGGTCGAGGACGTTGCCGAGGGATTTCGACATCTTCTTGCCCTTTTCGTCACGGACGAGGGCGTGGACATAGACGGTGTCGAACGGTTTTTGATCGACCACGGCGTATTGCATCATCATCATGCGGGCGACCCAGAAGAAGATGATGTCAAAACCGGTGATGAGAACGGAGGTCGGGAAATATTTCTCAAGCGCGTCGGTTTGCTCGGGCCAGCCGAGGGTGCCGATGGGCCAGAGGCCGGAGGAGAACCATGTGTCTAGGACGTCGGGGTCGCGGTAGAGATTAATGAAATGTTCTTTGGTTCCTCCAATTGAGGAGCGTGCGTAGCCAGCGGGGCGCTGTTCGCTTATCTCAACTTCAAATTCTTCGCCGTAATACTCTTGTGCGAGACGAATAACTTCACTTTGAGTTGAAGCACAGAAAGACTTTGGAAGCGTGGCGTCTATTGGATCAGCGCCTTCGACCTGAGCATCATCTTTCAGAGTAGGCCCGTACCAAACCGGTATCTGATGCCCCCACCACAACTGGCGCGAGATGCACCACGGCTCGATGTTCTCCAGCCAGTGGAAATACACCTTTTTGTCCTGCTCGGGCAGGATCGTGACGTCGCCGTTGCGCACGGCGTCTATCGCGGGGCCGACGATCTTGTCGGTGGCGACGAACCATTGGTCGGTGAGCATCGGCTCGATCACCACCTTGGAGCGGTCGCCAAAGGGCTGCATGATCTTTTTGGCTTCGACCAATGGCACGGGGCTTGTGTCCTCGACCTCGTCTTCGTCATCCTTTTTCTTTTTCTTCGCAGGTTTGCCCAAACGCGGATCGTCATGGGCTGTCATCACGGCCAGCCCTTCGGCGGTGATGTCTGCGATCACCTTGGCGCGGGCATCGAAGCGATCAAGGCCACGGTAGTCTTCGGGCACAAGGTTGATCTCTGTTGCGTCAAACGGCGCTTCCTCGCTGCCATTGGCAATCGCCTGTGCACGGGCGGCGGCGGCATCATAGGGCAGGCCGTCGCTGCGCATCGCGCCACGGGTGTCCATCAGCTCGTAGAGCGGAATGTTGTTACGCTTGGCGACTTCGTAGTCGTTAAAGTCATGTGCGCCGGTGATCTTGACCGCACCTGAGCCGAAGGTCGGGTCGGGGTATTCATCGGTGATGATCGGGATCAGGCGGCGATGTTCTTTGGGGCCAACGGGAATTTCGCAGAGTTTCCCGACGATGGAGGTATAGCGTTCATCCGATGGATGCACGGCAACCGCGCCGTCGCCCAGCATGGTTTCAGGGCGCGTGGTGGCGATGGAGATATAGTCGCGTTCTTCGGAGAGCGTGACGTTGCCGTCCTCGTCCTTTTCCACATAGGTATAGGTGGCCCCGCCCGCGAGCGGGTATTTGAAGTGCCACATGTGGCCGTCAACTTCGGTGCTCTCGACCTCAAGATCGGAAATCGCGGTCTCAAAATGCGGATCCCAGTTCACCAGGCGTTTGCCGCGATAGATCAGGCCCTTGTTGTACATATCAACGAAGACTTTGATCACGGCATCGTGGAAGTTGCCTTCCTCGCCCTCGGGCGCGTTCGGGGCACCGGACATGGTAAAGGCGTTGCGGTCCCAGTCGCAGGAGGCGCCAAGGCGTTTGAGTTGGTCGATGATCGTGCCGCCGGATTTGGCTTTCCATTTCCAGATTTCGGCGGTGAAATCCTCGCGCGACCATTCGCGGCGCGGCGGCTTGCCGTCCGCGGCCAGCTGGCGTTCCACGACCATTTGTGTGGCGATGCCGGCGTGATCCTGCCCCGGCTGCCAGAGCGTGTCGAACCCGCGCATCCGGTGCCAGCGGGTCAGAATGTCCTGCAGCGTGTTGTTAAAGGCATGGCCCATGTGCAGAACGCCCGTCACATTCGGCGGCGGAATCATGATCGAAAAGGTTTCGGGGCGCGACGCATTGGCACCGGCCTTGAAGGCACCGGCCTTTTCCCAAGCGGCGTAAAGGCGGGTTTCAGCCTCGCCAGAGTCAAAATTCTTTTCCAGAGCCATGGTTTTCGATCCTCAAACAGGTTTGAACGCTGATCTAACGGACGTTGCGGCGAAGGGAAAGGGCGGGCTGGACAACCAGAGCCTGACGGTTATGTCATGGAGCAAGGCAGGCATCCAGAAAGAGGCACCCAGACATGGACAAATTCGGCAAAAGCCAGTCGGTCATTCGGACGGAAGATGTACGTTTTTTGACAGGCGAGGGGCGTTATGTAGATGATATCGCCCCAAAGGGCGCTTTACATGCCTATTTCTTCCGTTCTCCGGTTGCGCATGGGCTGATTGCAGAACTGGACGTGACGGATGCGGCCGAAAGTGACGGGGTTCACTTGGTGTTGACCTGTGCCGATCTGGAAGCTGCGGGCATGAATATCGCCATGGCCGGTGCGCAGATCAACAACCGCGACGGTTCAAAAGGCGCAGGACCGGTACGCCCGATGCTGGCCAAGGACCGCGTTCGATATGTGGGTGAACCGGTTGCGGTGATTGTGGCTGACAGCATCGCACAGGCCCGCGACGCGGCGGAAATGATCATCTTCGACGTCGAGGACCTGCCGGCCAAGATGGATGTTGATGCCGGGGGCGAGACCCTGCACGCCGAGGCCCCTGACAACAAGGCAATGGATTGGGGCATGGGCGACGAGGCCGCGACCGAAGCCGCATTCAAAGCTGCGGCCAAGACGGTAGCCCTTGAGGTGGATGACAACCGGATTATCGTCAATTCGATGGAGCCGCGCGGCTGCTACGCGGAATGGGCCGACGGACGCGTACATGTGGCCAACAACGGGCAGGGCGTTTGGGTTCACAAGGGCTATATCGCCAAAGCATTCGGGCTGGAAGCCGACAAGGTGCGCGTGACCAACCCGGATACGGGGGGTGGTTTCGGCATGAAGTCGATGACCTATAACGAGTATTTCTGCGTTGCCCAAGCCGCGCGTGTGCTGGAGCGTCCGGTGCGCTGGATGTCGGAACGCACCGAGGCGATGCTTAGCGACAATGGCGGGCGTGACCTGACCTCGCTTGCGGAATTTGCCTTTGATGACGACAATCGCATCACCGCCTATCGGGTCACCAGCAAATGCAATCTGGGGGCCTATAACTCCCAGTTCGCGCAGTTCATCCAGACCCAGTTGTTCAGCCGTGTGCTGATGGGGGTTTATGACGTGCAAACCACGTGGTTACAGGTCGACGGTTATTACACCAACACCGTGCCGGTGGATGCCTATCGAGGGGCGGGACGGCCTGAGGCGATCTATGTACTTGAGCGTCTGATGGATCGCGCGGCGCGAGAATTGGATGTTGATCCTTGGGAACTGCGGCGGATCAACTTTATCAAGCCTGACCAGTTTCCCTATGCGGCGGCGACGGGTGAAACTTATGATGTGGGGGATTTTGACCGCTTGTTGCGCCGAGTGGCTCAAGAGGCCGACCGCGACGGGTTTGCGGAGCGTAAGGCGGCGGATGCCAAGCGCGGACTGCTGCGCGGGCAGGGGCTGTGTTATTACATCGAGAGCATTCTGGGCGATCCCAGCGAGGGCGCTAAAGTTGTGTTCGAGGAAGACGGCAGCGTCACGATCTATGTTGGCACCCAGTCAAACGGTCAGGGTCATGAAACGGTTTATGCCCAGTTCCTAGCCGACCAGACCGGCATTCCGGCGGCGCGTATCCGCGTGGTGCAGGGCGATTCGGATCTGATTGCGCAGGGTGGCGGTACAGGCGGGTCACGGTCTGTCACGACGCAAAACAACGCCACCTTGGCAACGGTGGCCAAGATCACCGAGAGCTTTACAGCCTTCCTTGCAGAGGAAATGGGCGTACCGGCAAGCGAGATCAGCTTTGATGACGAACGCTTCCGCGCCGAGGGGACGAACCTGACGCCGAGCATGCTGGAAGTTGCCGAAATGGCCCGTGAAAAAGGGCGTGACGATCTGCTGAGCCATCATGAACGTGCGACATTACCGGCCCGCAGTTTCCCAAACGGGGCCCATGTGGCCGAGGTGGTGATTGACCCTGAAACCGGGGTTGTGACCACGGAATGTTACACCGTTGTGGATGATTTTGGTAACCTTATCAATCCGATGCTGGCCGAGGGGCAGGTGCATGGCGGTGTCGCGCAGGGGATCGGCCAAGCGGTTCAGGAACGTGTCGTCTATGACGAGGATGGCCAGCTGCTCACGGCGTCCTTCATGGATTACGCCATGCCACGTGCGACAGACCTTCCTTACATTTCCTTTACCTCAGAGCCTGTACCCTCGACCGCGAATGTCATGGGCATGAAGGGCTGTGGCGAGGCAGGAACAGTGGGCGCCATGGCAGCCATCGCAAATGCGGTGCAGGATGCGCTGTGGGAGCAGGGGATTCGTCAGGCGGACATGCCGTTTACACCGCACCGCGTTTGGGAGTTGTTGAATGAGCGCCGGATCGCGGCAGAGTAACAAGACGGGCAGTCGGGGCCCAACAGCAGTTCCTGCGTTTCGTGCGCCGACGACTCATGTGATCGTGCTGGATGGCACGCTGTCCTCGCTCGAACCGCTGTATCAGACCAATGCCGCGCGAACCTATATGTTGCTCAGAGAAACTGGCGCGGTTGTCTCGCTTTACTACGAGGCGGGGTTGCAATGGGATAACTGGCGCTCGGTGATGGATGTGGCATCGGGCAAGGGGATTAACCGGCTGATCCGGCGGGCCTATGGGTGGCTGGCTTCGCGCTACCGCCCCGGTGACCGGGTTTTTCTGTTTGGCTATTCACGCGGGGCTTATGCGGTGCGGTCTTTGGCCGGGGTCATCGACATGGTCGGCCTGTTACGGGCCGAACACGCAACACCGCGTAACATACGTATGGCCTACCGCCACTATGAACGCCCGCCCGCGCCCGCCACATCTGAGGCCTTTCACGCGGCCCACTGCCACAAAGTTGCCGAGATCGAGATGATCGGCGTTTGGGACACGGTAAAATCACTGGGGCTCAACGCGCCGGTGCTTTGGCGCCTCTCCGAACACCTGCATGCCTTTCACAACCATGATCTGAGCCATGTCGTGCGCAACGGATTTCATGCGTTGGCTCACGACGAAACCCGCATCGCCTTTCTGCCGGTTTTATGGCAATCCCATACGGGATTTTCAGGTCACGTCGAACAGGTTTGGTTTCCCGGGGCGCATGGCGATGTTGGGGGGCAACTTGGGGGGTATGAAGCCGCGCGGCCCTTGGCGAACATCCCGCTGGTCTGGATGTTGGAGCGGGCGGAGAGTTGCGGCCTGGCATTGCCTGTGGACTGGCAGGAACGGTTTGCACAGAATGCATCGGCACCGGCCAGAGGTACATGGCGCGGGCATGGCAGAATACTGATGTCACGCAAGAAACGTATGATCGGACGGGATCCGTCGGAACGGCTGCACGAAAGTGTCATACATCGTCACGGCGCACGGGATAGGGTCACACCACCGACGCCAGTGGCAGATGGTCGAAACATATGACGGTTCCAGTGCGAACGTTCAGACGATTTTCATCAAGATACAGGTGGTCGAGCCGGTCGCGTAAAGTTTGCCATCCTCGACACCTCTGATTTCGCCATGTGCAACGCCTGTCGAACGGCCCACATGATCGGTGACCCCAATACAATCAATCTGCATGCCAAGAGGAATGCCGCGCAGGATATTTATCTTGTACTCCAGCGTTGTATAAATTGATCCGCGTGGCACATGTGTCATCACCGCACAGGCCATCGCGCTGTCCAACAGGGTACCATACCAGCCGCCATGCACCGTTCCCATCGGGTTGGTCACGTTGAATTCGGGTGTCCCGCGAAACACCGCACGGCCTGCTTCGACGGCGTGCAGAGTATAACCCATGGTCGCCCCGATGGGTGGGCCGGGATTCTTGCCATCAAGGATCGCTTGCATGAATTCCAGCCCGGACATTTTCAACGCCTCGAACTGGCTTAACAGGTCATCGGGTTTTGTGGCAATGCGGGGCATGGGGAGTCTCTCCGGTAGGGTCACCACCGGATGCTAGGGTGAAAATACCCCCAATGCCAAGCGGTTACGCCACGTCCCGAACAGAGACCTGAGGCGTCACCCCAAGCGCCCGGCACACATTGCGTGTCAGCTCGGCCCGGTTGAGTGTGTAGAAATGCAAATCCTCCACACCCTCGGCGATCAAGGCGCTGCACATTTCGGTGCAAAGCGCAGTGGCCAGCAGATCATGGCGATCGTCGCGGATGGCGGCTTCGAAGGCATCGTCAAGCCATCCGGGAACCGGCGTGCCGCAGCGCGTTGCAAAGTTGCGGGCGGACTTCCAGTTCAGGATCGGCAGGATGCCCGGCGTGATCGGCTTGTCGATACCGGCCTTGGCGCAGGCATCGCGGAAGCGCAGGAAGCTATCTTTCTCAAAGAAAAACTGGGTGATCGCTTCGTCCGCACCGGATTCGAACTTGCGCTTGAGCCATTGCACGTTGGCATCCATGTCGGCCGCTTCGGGGTGGCTGTCGGGATAGGCCCCGACGCGGATATTAAAGGTTCCCTTTTCCGCCAGCGCTTCGATCAACGCGCAGCTGTCGGCGAAACCTTCGGGATGGGGTGTGAATGTCTGGTCGCCATTCTGCGGATCACCGCGCAGGGCGACAATATCGGTTACGCCGATTTTCGCAAAGGTATCAGCGACCTCCAGCGTTTCCGCCTTGCTTGCCCCAACACAGGTCAAATGGGCGGCAACGGGCAGGCCCGAGGTGCGGCGCAACACATGTGCTGCGTCATGGGTCAGATCGCGGGTTGTGCCGCCAGCCCCGTATGTGACCGAGAAAAAGCGCGGGGATAAAGGCGCCAGCATCTGCGCGGTATCCCAAAGATTAAAGCCCGCATCGACATTGCGGGGGGGGAACACTTCGAAGGAAACGCGAGGGCTGGTCATTTGGGTCGTCCTTTTATGCTGTGATCTCCCTTGTACCGCAGTGTCTCATGTGAAACAAATTCATAACTTTCATCTTGAACATGAGGATCGCCTCACATGCATATCGAATTCCGTCACCTGCGCACCATCCAGGCGATCCATGAAGCAGGCGGGCTGGCCCGCGCGGCAGACCAGATGAACATCACCCAATCCGCGCTGAGCCATCAGGTGAAGGGATTGGAGGATCAGGCAGGCGTCGAGCTGTTTGTGCGCCGCTCAAAACCGCTCAAACTGTCACCTGCAGGGCAGCGGTTGTTGAAGCTGGCACAGCAGGTTTTGCCGCAGGTGCAGGCCTTGCAGGACGAATTCACAGGATTGCGGGCGGGCAGTACGGGGCGCATGCATATTGCGATCGAATGCCATGCCTGTTTTGAATGGCTGTTTCCGGTGCTGGAACATTTTCGCCGCGCCTGGCCGGATGTGGATGTCGATATTCGCCCCGGACTGGCATTTGACGCGCTGCCCGCGTTGCTGCGCGAAGAGGTTGATCTGGTGGTGTCATCAGACCCCGAAGACCTGGCGGGTGTGACCTTTGTGGAATTGTTTGATTACAAGGCTGTCTTTGTCGCAGCGAGCACCCATCCGCTGGCGGAGAAACCCTTTATCGAGGCAGAAGACTTTCGGGGCGAGACGTTGATCACTTATCCTGTGGAACGCACGCGCCTGGATGTATTCAGCCAGTTGTTGATCCCGGCCAAGGTAGAACCGCTGGCGATCCGGCAAGTGGAACTGACGGCAGTTATTCTGCTGCTGGTGGCCTCCAATCGCGGCGTATCTGTTCTGCCGGACTGGGTTGTGCGCGAGGTGAAATATTCATCCGATTATGTCACACGTCCGCTTACGGAACAGGGGATCACCCGCAGACTGTATGCGGCCGTGCGCAGTGATGATCTGGGCAAACCGTTTATGGACCAGTTGCTGCAGTTGGCGGGCGACGAGGCCCGGAAACTGCAGGCGGTGTAAATGGGTGCCCCAACGCTTGCCCCCCGCGCGTCGAAACACCTGATTTGAGTTTATTGGCAAAGTGAAAGGGCGAGGTTTCGCTTCATCTTGCCCTTAAACTCAGGCACAGCCGATGCTCCATCACCGACATTGGCGTTAACGTCCAGCCGGGCAGCCGATGGGTCGAAAGGGCGGGATACCTGCCCCGCCCGCGTTATTTGACCTTAACAATGGCTTTGCCTGTGTTGCCGCCGGTCAGCAGATTGATAAAGGCTTGCGGTGCGTTCTCAAGCCCTTCGGTGATGTCCTCCTGCACGGCGATCTCGCCAGAGGCCACTTTCGGGGCGACTTCGCGAATGAAATCGGGGAACCGGTCCCAGTGGTTGGAGATGATGAAACCGTTTACGCTGAGGAAATTCACCAGAATCGTGCGCCAGAGCTTTGGCGCTGTCAGGCCCGCCCCGCCGACGTTTTCGCCCAGGCCACCTGCGTTATACCATGAGATCATGCCGCAGATCGGGATGCGGCCGAAGGGGCGCATCAGGGGGATCACCGCTTCCAGCACTTTGCCGCCGACGTTCTCGAAATAGATGTCGATGCCTTTGGGGCATTCCGCTTTCAGCGCCGCACCCAGCGATTTCGCATCGGCAAAGGCCCGGTGGTCGATACAGGCGTCAAAGCCGAAGTGATCCACGGCTGTCTTGCATTTGTCCGCACCTCCCGCGATTCCGACAACACGAAGGCCCAGCGATTTGGCGATCTGTCCCACCATCGAGCCCACAGGCCCTGTTGCGGCTGCAACCACCAGCGTTTCGCCTGCCTTGGGTTTGCCGTACGCCATTAACCCGTGCCAGCCGGTCAGCCCTGGCATGCCCAAAACACCCAATGAGGTGGTGATCGGGGCCTGTTCGGGATCCAGCTTGCGGCACATTTTGCCATCGGCAGCCGAATGGGTGGCCCAACCGAAGGGGCCAAACACCATATCGCCCTCTTTGAGATGTGGTGCATTCGACGCAATAACCTTGCCGACGCTGCCGCCTTCCATTTTGCCGCCAATCGGCACCGGCGCAGCATAGGATTTCGCATCATCCATGCGGCCCCGCATATAGGGATCAAGCGACATGTAATGCACTTCGACCAGAACCTCGCCGTCGCCCGGTATGGGCATCTCGGCGCTTTCAAGGCGAAAGTTCTCTGGGGTTGGAGCGCCGTCCGGGCGGCTGGCCAATACGATTTGTTGCATTTGTGTGCTCATGGTTTTTCTCCCGATGTTGATTAGCTTGGTACCACCGTGACGTGCTGATGCGGAATGACAAGAGGTGTGGTTTGTGACGTTGCGAAGCGGTTTGCAGGGTGAAACAAGTTGCCTTGTTGCGCTTTGTCATGCCTGTCGTGGCAGAATCATATGTCAGAGCGGTCGCCCGCCCTTGGCAAACAGGCCCCATCGGCCTAAAGGATGCATCTTATCGCGATAAAAAAGGCGTCTTTCAATGGTTGGCAGTGCGAATCTTAACATCATGATCAAAGCGGCCCGCAAGGCGGGACGTGCCCTGACCAAGGATTTCCGCGAGGTCGAGCAGTTGCAGGTTTCTGTCAAAGGCGCGGGAGACTTTGTTTCCAAGGCGGATATTGCGGCCGAGCAGATCATCAAGAGCGAATTGATGAATGCACGTCCGACCTATGGCTGGCTGGCTGAAGAGGGCGGCGAGGAAGAAGGCGTTGACCCGACACGCCGCTGGATTGTCGATCCGCTGGACGGCACCACGAATTTCCTACACGGGTTGCCGCATTGGGCTGTGTCGATTGCGCTGGAACATAAGGGCCAGATTGTTGCAGGCGTGGTGTTTGACCCGACCAAGGACGAGATGTTCTTTGCCGAGAAAGGTGCCGGTGCATGGATGAACGAAAGCCGCATTCGCGCCTCCGGTCGTCACCGCATGATTGAAAGCATTTTCGCTACCGGTCTCCCGTTTGGCGGACGTTCGGATTTGCCGCAGACCTTGCAGGAGCTGGCGCGGTTGATGCCGGTCTGTGCGGGCGTACGGCGCTGGGGGGCAGCATCGCTTGATTTGGCTTATGTCGCTGCCGGGCGCTATGACGGTTATTGGGAACGGCGTTTGAATTCATGGGATCTGGCGGCGGGATCGCTGATCGTCCGCGAGGCCGGTGGTCTGGTCGAGCCTCTTGAGGCGGGGCGCGATATTCTGGGACACGGGCAGATCATCTGTGCCAACGAGCCGGTTTTCGCTGGTTTTGCGAAGGCTGTTCGCGGCTGATCAGGTTTTGTCGGAGGGGTGGTTGATGCCGTCTGTCCATCTAATCGGATCATAATTCCACGGTTGTGCGCCCTCGATACATCCCAGGTTGATGCCAGTTTGCGTCGGGTCCGAGCGGCGCTGGTGGTGGGTATAGATGCCACAGGTCTTGCAAAAATAATGCTGCGCCGTGTGGGTGTGCCAAGAGTAAAGCGACAGGTTGTCCGCCCCTTTGGTCACAACAACTGACGCGGTTGTTGCGGTCACGGCAGCGGCCTGTCTGCGGGCGCAGAACGAGCAAGTGCAGCGCGCGATGTCCGAAAAACCGAAGGGCAAGGTAGCGGTCAAAGTGACGGCGCCGCAGTGGCAGCTGGCTTTGACGTTGCCGGGTTCAGTCATCGGCGTCCTACCTTTGGGATGCGGCTTCTGTTGAGGCGGGGATAGCGGGCTTCGGGATGGGGCGGATGGCCTTCGGTGCGGTTCCAGAAGGCCACGGCGCCGCGTTTCAGCCAGAGGGGCAGAGCGCCGAGAATTCCGGCGATAAAACCGCCGGCATGGGCCCAGAATGCAGTGCCGCCTGTATTGGGATCCGCGCCGATACCGCCGATGAATTGCATCCCGAACCACAGGATCAGAATGATCCACGCCGGAATGGGGAAGATGCGGAAAAATACGACGAAGATGATCAGAATGTCGATCTTGGCCTTCGGAAACAGCAGAAGGTAGGCCCCCATAACGCCCGCAATGGCACCGGAGGCCCCAACCATCGGCACGGCGGATGACGGTTCAAAGGCCACTTGTGTCAGACCCGCCGCGACACCGGCGGCAAGGTAGAATGCCAGGTAGGCAAAATGCCCCATCTCTTCTTCGATGTTGTCACCGTAAATCCATAGAAACAGCATGTTGCCAGCCAGATGCATCCATCCTCCATGCAGGAATTGCGAGGTAAACAGGCCTTCAAAGCCATAGCCGTCGCTGACCCGTACGGGGACAAGCGCGTAGGCGTTGTACAAGGCATAAAGGGCGCGGTCGTCGCTTAGAATCGGTACATAGCTGAGGAAGATGCCGATGTTCAGCGCCATCAGAACATAGGTGACATAGGGCACCCGGCCCGAGGGGTTATGATCGCGTATGGGAAACATTGGGCTACGCTGGGTGATCGGACGGGCGGGGTCAAGTGGCCACGCCCGTCATGGTGACAAAACCGTGTTAGCTGGCCGCGCCGAGCAATGCGGCATTCCCGCCAGATGCAGTGGTATCGACGCAGACATGCCGTTCGGCACGAACCCGGGCCGGGTCAGGAAGACCCGGGATCAGCGGTAGAATCTGACCCGGACGTTTGGCCAATGCCTGTTCGATATCGCGACCGGCTTGCGTGTCGCCCCACCACAGGATGCCGCCAAAGTCAGGGCCGGTGATCAGCAGTTCGGGGTCGAGCTGGCCGGTGGCACGCAGGGCTGTCCCGCCCAATGCTTCAACGGCGCGCGCCTGCGCGGCTGTCGCCTCGGGTCCCGGTCCCATGCATAGCAAGGGGGGACGGGGCAGGGTGCTTAACCGGTTTGATTCACCTGTTGGTCCGGGCATTGAAAGGGTTTCGATCGGAATGACGGCGCCATGTTCGGGCAGGGCGGGCAGTTTGGTTTGCGCCTTGTCCCATGTGCCGTCTACCAGTTGAACGTCCGGAGCAGCAAAGCGGGGCAGGTAGTTCGGACCGCCTGCTTTGGGCCCGGTACCGGACAATCCCTCGCCGCCAAAGGGCTGGCTGCCAACAATCGCGCCGATCTGGTTGCGGTTGACATAGATGTTACCCGCCGCAATGCGTTCGGAGACATATTGCACGCGGTCGTCGATGCGGGTGTGCAGACCGAAAGTCAGCCCGTAACCGGTGGCGTTGATCGCGTCGATCACGGAATCGAGCTGGTCCGATTTGAAGGTCGCGATGTGCAGGATCGGTCCGAAGATTTCGCGCTTCATGTCGGCAATCCCGTTCACCCGAAGGATGGTGGGCGCGATGAAGGTGCCGGTGGTCGGTGCCTTGAGTTCAGCCACCAGACGGCCCTCGGCGCGGGCGATCTCGACGTGATCACTGATACCCTTGCGCGCGAGTTCGTCGATCACCGGGCCGACATCGGTGCTTAACTCCCAGGGGTTGCCCATCTTGAGGGCTTCCATCGCGCCGATCAACATTTTGGTCAGGTCTTCCGCGATGTCTTCCTGCACGTAGAGGCAGCGCAGCGCAGAACAGCGTTGACCTGCCGACTGGAACGCTGATTCGACAATCGCCTGCACGGCTTGTTCGGGCAAGGCCGTGCTGTCCACGATCATCGCGTTCAACCCGCCGGTTTCCGCGATCAACGGAGTGCCAGGCGCACAATTGTCCGCCATGTTGGCACGGATGCGCTGGGCCGTGGCGGTGGAGCCGGTGAAGGCCACGCCGTTCACCCGCGCATCGCCGGTCAGTGCCGCACCGATGTCACCGCCGCCGGGCAACAGCTGCAGTGCGGTTTTCGGCACACCGGCTTTGTGCATCAGGGATACTGTAAGATGGGCAACCAGCGGTGTCTGCTCTGCCGGTTTCGCCAAAACGGCATTGCCAGCGGCCAAAGCGGCCGAGATCTGCCCCGCAAAAATCGCCATGGGGAAGTTCCATGGGCTGATGCAGGTAAAGATGCCTGCGGGCGGTTCACCTGTGGCTTGTCCGGCATAATAACGCAAAAAATCAACGCCTTCGCGCAGTTCGGCTACACAATCAGGCAGGCTCTTGCCCGCCTCGCGGGTCAGCAATGCGAAAATTTCACCGAAGTTTTCTTCGAGCAGGTCAGCCGCCTTGAGCAAGACCTTGCGACGTTCGGACAGGGGCGCGGCCCAGGCTTCGGCCTTGTCCAAAGCAGTGGCAACATCCGCCAGAGAGGCATTTTGCACTGTCCCGGGAGAGGCGTCCGGATCGGCCGGGTTGATTACCGGTACGGCAGGTAGGGGCGCAGCCTTACCAGCGATCAGGGGGGCTGCTTGCCAGGTGTGGGTCACAAACGGCGCGCGGGCCTGTGCGATTTCATCCAAGGTTTGCGTATGGTTCAAATCAAAACCACGGGCATTGCCGCGCGCGGGGGCAAAAATCTCTGGTCCTTTTACGATGACCAGGTTCGACGGCTGGTTCAATTGTTCAAACGGATCTGCGGCGACAACTTCGGGCGGGACGTTTTCATCGACGATCTGGTTTACAAAACTGGAGTTTGCACCGTTTTCAAGAAGGCGACGCACGAGATAAGCCAGCAAGTCTTTGTGCGCACCAACCGGGGCATAGATGCGACAGCGGGTGCCGTGATCCTTCATCACCAAAGTGTGCAGGGTTTCGCCCATACCGTGTAAGCGCTGGAACTCAAAAGCGTCTTTCTGATCAGCGCCCATGTGTAATACAGCAGCGACGGTATGGGCGTTATGGGTGGCGAATTGCGGATAAATCCGGTCCGTCATCCCCAACAACTTGCGGGCGTTGGAAATATAGCTGACGTCGGTGGCTGCTTTCTGCGTGAACACAGGGAAGCCATCCATCCCCTCGACTTGCGCACGTTTGATTTCCGTGTCCCAATAGGCGCCTTTGACCAGACGGACCATAATCTTGCGGTCATGACGCGCGGCCATGTCATGCAGCGCGTCGATCACGGTGGCAGCACGTGGACCAAAGGCCTGAACCACAATGCCAAAACCGTCCCAGCCGGCCAGTGCGGGTTCGTTCATCACGCGGTCAATCACGTCGAGTGACAGGGCAAGGCGATCGGCCTCTTCGGCGTCGACGTTCAGGCCCATACCGGCGGATTTCGCCAGCAGGCAAAGTGCGCGCAGACGGGGCACAAGATCGGTCATGACCGCGTCTTCCTGCGCTATTTCGTAACGGGGGTGCAGGGCAGACAGCTTGACCGAAATTCCGGGGTTTTTGCGGATGTCGCTATCGGTACAGGTGGTCGCAATGGCGCTGATCGCACGCGAGTAGCTAAGGTGATAGCGCTTGGCATCTGCCTCGGTACGGGCGGCCTCGCCCAGCATGTCGTAGCTATAGGTAAAGCCCTTTTTCTCCATGCCGGCGGCACGTTTCATGGCGGCGTTAATGTCTTCTCCCAAGACAAACTGGCGGCCCATTTCCTTCATCGCGCGCGAAACGGCGGTGCGGATTACGGGTTCGCCCAGACGTTTGATGGCGGCCCGCAGATGGCGCACCGGACCGGGTTGTTCGTCATCCAGAACGCGGCCTGTCAGCATCAATGCCCAGGTCGAGGCGTTGACGAGCGACGATGTGGAATGCCCCATATGACGGCCCCAGTCTGAAGGGGCGATCTTGTCTTCAATCAGCGCATCAATGGTGTCGGCATCAGGCACCCGCAGCAGCGCTTCGGCCAGACACATCAGGGCGACACCTTCGTCGGTTGAAAGCCCGTATTCGGCAAGAAAGACTTCCATTAAACCGGGTTGTGTGGCGCCCCGAATGGCGCGGACCAGATTGGCCGCCTGCGCCGAAATATCGGCGCGTTCAGCAGCGGGCAGATTGGCGGAAGCAACCAACCTGTCCAATACGGTATCGGGATCGGCATACATGCCCGCATCAATCTGGTGGCGCAGTGTCTGAGGTTTATTGTCGGCCATGGTTCTCTCCGTCAGGCGTTTCGTCGATGATACACTATCTTCGAAAGTCGATTTGCCTTAGATTGCCACGAAACGCAGATGAAATGACAATTTTTAAGAGGTGTTTAGATGCAGAATGATGAATTCATGCTGGATCGTTTCGATCATGCGATTCTCTCTGTTCTGGCCGAAGACGGACGGATCAGCATTACCGACCTTGCAAAGCGCATCGGTCTGTCCAAATCGCCCACCCAGGCACGGCTGCGGCGGTTAGAGGAACAGGGCGTCATCCTTGGCTATCGCGCCATGCTGGATCCGATCCGGCTTGGCCTTGACCATGTGGCCTTTGTCGAAGTGAGGCTGACCGACACCCGCGAAAAGGCGCTTCGGGAATTCAATGCGGCGGTGGTCAAGGTGCCCGAGATAGAGCAGGCTCATATGATCGCGAGTCATTTCGATTACCTGTTGAAGGTGCGCACCCGCGACATGACCGCCTATCGCGCTTTTCTGGGCGAAACGATTTCTGCGCTGCCACATGTGTCGAACACGTCAACCTATGTGGCAATGGAAGCTGTCAAGGAGACCATGTTGGCAGACGGCACTTGACGGAACGACTTGGGGCGTCATTCTTGAGGGTATGCGACAGATATTGATGATCCTCAGCGTGGTGGTTTTTTGTTTGGGCGGGAAGGCACGGGCCGATTGCCCCGAACTTGCTGACAACGGTGTGGAATTGCAAAACCTGATCGCCCTCGCGCAGGGGGCCGAGAATGTCAGGGATGGTCAGCGGCTATCAAACTTGATGTGGCAGGTCTGGTTGCGTGCCCCTGATGAAGCCGCCCAAGCGGTGCTGGATGCGGGGATGCAGCGGCGCGACGTGTTTGATTTCGTCGGCGCAATTCGCGCATTCGACCAGTTGGTTGAATACTGCCCGAAATATGCAGAAGGCTATAACCAGCGCGCCTATATCCGTTTCCTTAACGGGAATCACGAAAAGGCTTTGGGCGATCTGGATGTGGCACTGTCCTTGCAGCCCTACCATGTCGCAGCTCAATCCGGACGTGCCTTAACCTTGATGAACCTAGGGCGCATTGCCGAGGCTCGCGCACAGTTGCTGATAGCCGTGGAAAACAACCCCTGGCTGTCCGAAGCCGCCTTGCTTGCCGATGGCGCGCCACTTGGACGCTCCGACAAGGAACTCTGACCATTTACACCCGCCCCCGCTTGGGCTTAATTGCACCTGCTGCGGGCGTGATGGAATGGTAGACATACCAGACTTAAAATCTGTTGGGCCTTGTGCCCGTGGGGGTTCAAGTCCCCCCGCCCGCACCACAGGCTCTTCCGAAGGAAGATGCCTAAACAGCCGGATCA
>JBARCL010000176.1:0-88209 GCA_049794055.1 Sulfitobacter sp. | reverse complement strand
CGGAACCGTAAGGTTAATTGCGTCCGTTACAAACGTGTTTTGAACGCCATTTGGCAAAGTATAGGTCTGCGACGACAAGAAGACTTTAGTTCCATCGTCCTTAAGAAGGTAGATCCTGGCTGTGACCGGTGCCGTTCCGGTTCCGAACTGTGTTCCGACATCAATCGTCAGATTATAACTCTCGGAAGCATTGTAATCGACGCCGGTGTCCTGACCGAAACCGGAATAGTTTCCAACGGTATTTGCCGTATCAAGAAACGAACTCGCCCCGTCGCTAAAACTGTCAACCTGTGGACCGGTGTTGTATGACCCGGCAATTTCGGTCCATCCGGTTGGAGGACTGCTCATCCACCCGCTACTAAGATTGTCCCCTTCAAAGGTGCCGTTTGCGATAAGGTTGTCGCCAAAAATGACGTCGTTACCCGCACCGCCGGTGATTGAATCATCGCCAACGCCGCCATCAATACGCTCGTCGCGACCTGAGCCGTTGAGGTTGGTCATGACACCATCCCGCCTTGCTGATCAACCCGGCAGGGCGCAGGAGCGGATTGCCGATCGGTTAGATGCGACAGGATAGAACAATCGTCCTTGGTGCAGGTGAGGCAGTTGAAGAAGTCATGGCATGGCATTCCGGCGCGCAACAATGTCATGCCGAAAATCGAGCCGAAGTCATTCGACTGAAAGTCAGTTTGGGTAGGGCCTACTCCTGAGTAAAACCCAAAAACTGGATCATTTATCGCGTGCGCAAGCATGATACTTATACCAATTCGCTCTTTTCGAGCTTTGGCTTAAGATAAAATAAGGTCATTCACTTGCTGGGATTATGACGATATCGCGGCATAAACCGTCACTTTCGCGGCGCATCGGGCCTTTTCGCAGGGGGGGGCTGATGGCGATCTATCCGAACCCCGTCGCGCGCGCAGGCGGGAAGGGGCTTGATTGAAACCAGCTTTTATTTCCGGCAGTGGCTAACCACTGCTCAGACCTGATAATAGTCGCGATACCAATCCACAAAAGATTGGAGGCCAGTCGATATCGGGGTAACAGGTGCCTCGCCTGTAAGGGTCTTCAGAAGGGTCGTATCGGCCCATGTGGCAGGCACATCACCGGGCTGCATTTCTTTAAAGATCTTCTGGGCCTCGACCCCGATGGCGGTTTCGATTGCCTTAATGAAATCCAAGAGTTGAACGGGTGATCCTGTCCCGATATTGACCACGCGATGCGGCGCGACGGGAGACAGGCTGTCGCCCTCGATCGGTTCTGCGCCCGGCATTGGCGGCACGGCGTCGATCAGTGCCAATATGCCACGCACCAGATCATCTATATATGTAAAATCGCGCTTCATATCACCGTGATTATAAACCTCGATCGGATCGCCGTTCAGGATCGCTTTGGTGAATTTGAAATGCGCCATGTCCGGTCGCCCCCACGGACCATAGACCGTGAAAAACCGGAACATCGTGATCGGCAGATGATAGAGGTGGGCATAGGAATGGGCCATGGCCTCTGTCGCTTTCTTTGTTGCCGCATAAAACGACATCTGCGTATCGACCTTGTCGGCTTCGGTATAGGGCATCTGCGTGTTGGCCCCGTAAACGCTTGAAGTTGATGCAAGCAACATGTGGGCAGGGGGAAACGCACGTGCCGCTTCGAGGAGTTCAAAGGTACCTACCAGATTTGCCTCTACGTAGGTGCGCGGTGCGTCGATGGAATAACGCACCCCGGCTTGGGCGGCCAAGTGGATCACGGCGTCGAACTGATATTTCTCAAACAGGTCATGCAAGAGATTTGGCGTTTCAAGGCGTTCTGTAACGGCGGTAAAGCCAGCGGATTGCAGCAGCATGGCGTGACGCTGTTCTTTAAGCCGAACATCGTAATAGTCGGTCAGGGCGTCCAACCCGATGACGCGCCAGCCCTGCTCAAGAAGCGCTTTTGCTGTAAAGTAGCCGATAAAGCCTGCCGAGCCGGTAACCAAGGCGGTGCGTGTCATGAGGTTGCCTTTGTAAGTCGTGCGCGGGATAGCACGCGGGAATTTCGCATGTTCATGCCACCTCAATTCTCGAAATACCAGACGCAGTGCGCATATGTTATTGAAGCACAGGCGTTGGCCACGGCAGACCCGCGCCTTACCGCTCTCCCTCGTTATTGCGATGGCAAGTTTTGCCTACCATGGCCCAGGTCACCGGCAACCCCTAATTTGTGGTCCTGAAAATGCGGTTGTGAATGGGGTGATCCTGCCCAAAAAGGGTTGATATCACAGGATAAGATCATAGGATAAGCCGCTAAACGACTTTGCCACGAAAGGCTTGATAGATGAATGGAGCGACACTTTCCGTTCGTATCTTGCGTTCAGGTACCCTTGGCGGTTTTAAGGTTCTAGATGCTATCGTTGCAGGCGAAGAAACCACCGTATTTTTCGCCAGAAAAACCAATGCCAGCAAGGTAAAGGCGGCATTGGGTGGCAAAAAGCGGGGCGCGATAAACGGTGCGCCGATTTTTTTGTTCAAACAAAACCCAGCCGGATTGGAAGCAGCCAAATCGGAGCCTGAGTTGTTAGCCGGTCGCAATGTGGCGATAGGGACAAGGAACGGGGAACCGGTCGCTACTGTGATCGAGTGGCTGGTTTACCACTACGACTATTTTAAGATGAACGGCGCGGTGATTTTTAACCGCGCGCCGGCTGGCCAGGACAAGGTTTTTCTAAGCGAGCTGGAAGCCGGTTTGGCCAGGATCAAACGCCCCTTGCAGGTTGTGGTGGTGGAATCCGAGGTGCCGTTGGGTGTCAATGACATGCCAGCCGAATATCACCCCTATTGTGTCAGCGAGGCACCGGGCCATGACCGTATGGAAATACCTTCCTTCGATCCGTGGCTTGCGCCACTAGGAGAGGTCTCCGTCTTTGAGATCGCGCGCGCCCGTTTTCTGGATCACGCCCGCGCTGTGACGAACCTTGATGTTTGCGATTTGCTGTATGATCCACGTGTCGAAACCGGCGACACAGAGGCGCGCGAGGTCAAGGAAAACCCGTTTGATATGGCCGCGTCGATGCCGGGCAAGATGATTCATCTGGTTGGCAAACATTGCTACCCTTGGCGTGTGCGCAAGAACACCGATCCAAGTTTTGCTGATCATATCTGCGTACAGTTCGACCGCCCCAAAATGCGCAACCGCTGGTGTGTAAGTCCTGCGGGGCTGGGGCCGGATAACCTGATGAAATTTCGCCGCATCAGTGATGTTGAAGTCGGAGAAACCGCCGACTTCTTTCGTTGCATGGCAATCCGGCATCCGGTTTTGCAATCCAGCAAGATCGTGCCCAAGACCAGCCTTGTTGAATCAGATCCGCTGATCAATATCTCGAAAAAGGTATTCGGGTTCAAACCGGTACGCGCCCCGAAATTGGCGCCGGTTGAGAAAGGCAATGACGGCTCCAAGCGGACTGCGATTGTCACGACGATGAAGAATGAAGGGCCCTTTATTCTGGAATGGATCGCCTATCATCAGGCAATCGGTGTGCAGGACTTTCTCGTCTACACCAATGATTGCGATGATGGCACCGACACCATGTTTGATCTGCTTCAGTCCAAGGGCATCGTTGAACATCGGCAGAACCCTTTTCGCAAAATGAAGTTGAAACCGCAGCACGCTGCACTTCAGGCCGCAGAAAAAGAAAAAATCATGCGCAAGGCAGACTGGATCATCTGCATGGACGTGGATGAGTTTATCAACATCAAAGTGGGGCAGGGGCACCTTAGCGATCTTTATGCGGCCGTGGGGGACGCGAATATGATCTCATGCACGTGGCGTCTGTTTGGGAGTTCGGACCTTGACCAGTTTAAGGACGACCATACGATCCGCAGGCACGTCAGATGTGCCCCCGAGTATACGCCGAAACCGCATCAGGCATGGGGTTTCAAAACGCTGTTTCGCAACGTTGGATTGTTCAAAAAGTTTGGTGTGCACCGCCCCAAAGGGTTGCGGCCCCAGTTGTGGGATCAGATTGAATGGGTCAATGGATCCGGTCAGCCCATTCCGAAAAACGAATTCCGGAATGCCTGGCGATCTACCTCTGCCACCTATGGTTATGATCTGGTTTCCTTGAATCATTACGCGGTGCGGAATGCAGAGAGTTTTCTGGTCAAACGGGATCGCGGGCGGGTCAACCACGTTGATCGTGATCAAGGCGAAGCCTATTGGTTTCGAATGAATAACAACGCCTCCGAAGATCTTTCCATCCAGAGCCGGATCCCGATGATGGAAAAGAAACTGAAAAAGCTGATGGCAGATCCAGAGATCGCCGCACAGCATCACCGTTGTGTTGCGGCACATCAAGCCAAAATCAGCGCTTTGATGGCCATCCCGGAGCAGCAAAGCTTTTATGAGACGCTGACGGGTAAGCGCATGGCGAAACTGTCCCGGATGCACCAGTTTTTTGGTGCAAGCGTATTCCTGGCAGGCCCGCAAAGTGTACCGGACGAAATCGTTGAGGCGGACCATCCCGATGATTTTGAATTCACCGTCGAACGCACCGAAACGCAGCATTGAACGTCGTCTTGCAGGTGACATCCGCAGATTTGAAAGGGACTTAAAGACGTTAGACGCCAAAAACTAACAACCACCAGGACATGATGTGAACTGTGCCAGAGATGAAATTCTGGCGGTTTCGCACATCATTTTCGCATTGCTGATGGTTCCAATCAGCGGAAAAACTCAGCTATCATCGTTCACACGTCGGGCAGACGGAAAACAGGATTGGATAGGGCCAAATGATAACTTTCGAACAAGCCATGGGGGCGATTGATGACGATGCGATCACATCGTTGAACTTCACCGCGCTCGGTGAAAGCGATATGGTTAATCTGATTTTGCAACGCTCAGAAATCATTCGCGACCAGCCTCGCTTCAATCGCTACATCAAATTGTGGACACAAGGCGATGACGCCCCCATGAAAGAACTGATCGACCGGTTGGGGATTGAAACCTTGACCCGTCGGGCTGCCGCATTTATCTACCTCGAATATCAGCAACTGCGCCCGATCTTTGACAAGAAAAAGCCAAAGACGGCGGCAGATATCGGGTGTGGCTATGCGATGTTCGATCTGTTCTTGGCGAAAGAGTTTGGAACCGATCTGGTCCTCATTGATCTTGAGACCAGCGAAAACCGGCATTTCGGCTTTAAGTCCGAAGGTGCAGCCTATTCCAGTCTGTCCGTGGCCAAAAAATTTCTGACGGACAATGGCATTCCTGCCAAGAAAATTGAAACCGTGAACCCGGAAACCACCGACGTGTCGAAGTACAAAAACCTCGACTATGCCTTCAGCTTTATCTCCTGCGGGTTCCATTACCCGTGGCACACGTATCGCGATTTCTTTCTGAATTCGGTTGCAGACGACGGGCGCATCATCCTGGACATCCGTGCCCGTACCTTGGGGGAAGCGCTGCTTGAGATGTCCGAAATCGGTTACATCCGCGCCGTTGTGAAAGCTGCAAACAACAGCGCTGATCGCGTCATGATTGCCAAAACTCTGTAGAACCGATCAGAGGTAACAAATGAGAAAGAAACAAGATGGCCATTCCTGACACCCTCGCTGCCCGGCTAATCGAAACCGTTAAAGGGAACGGGTTGAGTGGCGATTTCCTTATGCTTGGCCGCCAGCGTTGGATTGGGAGGCGTCGCAAGAGATCTGCCAGTCTGCTTGAAGAGACCCTCGCCAGACATATGCCTGAAGTGCAAGAGGCGGATCTGACAAACGCCGATAACGAATATGCCGAGACGTTCTTTGAAAAACTGGGCTTTTCGTCGGTCGACTCAATGGACTTTTCGGATTTTGAAAAGGCTTCTATTATTCAGGACCTAAGTGCGGAACTGGCCAAGGGACTGGAACGTAAATTCGACGTGATTTATGATGGCGGCACCTGCGAGCATATTTTTGATCTGTCGACAGCTTATCGGAATATCCACAAAATGCTGAAACCCGGCGGTGTGCTGATCGGCCATTCGCCATGCAACAACTGGGTCAATCATTCATTTTACCAAATCAATCCCGAGATGGTCTATGGCTTCTGGGAGAAAACGCTGGGCTACAAGGTGCTGCATTGCCACCTGCAACCTCTGTTGCCGATGCATGCCTATAAGGTGGTGACCACGACCAACCCCAACGAGACCGGCAAGCTCCCCCGGCTATCGGCGCCGCTTCCAGACGGCGGGATCATCCTTAACTACGCTGTCCAAAAACCGCTTAAGGCGACCAAATCATCTGATAAGGTTTATCAATCTGACTATGAAAAGCGTTGGAAAGACGCTGGTTGATTGTACGCCTCAGGTCCGCAAGTTTCACGGTCATCACACTGCAAAAAGCTTAAAAATGCTGTGCGTACATTCCGATAATCTGGGTCAATTGCTCGCGGGGTAGCGCTTTCTTGTTGACCGTAAAGCGCGCCATCCTGCCAACAACTTCTTCCTTTTGAAGAAACTCTTCGAGCACACGATAGCCTTTGCGCCCTTCATAATCATCAAAAAGCACCGTGGTCTTTTTGGTGCATCGAAGCATCGCTGTCAGAGCGCAGGCCACGCGGAAGCGGCCATCAACCAAGATCACATCAGGGTGCTTGAAGTCTTCGGTGTCCCAGATAGACAAAGGGTAAAGGCTGTACCGCTTGTACGCTCTGTTATCTATCGGGGTCCCCCATTTCCCCGTCGGTCCGACGTTCACATGCTGCATAAAGGGCATTGAGACGGGTTGTGCCTCCTCGAACCAACGCTTCATCATCTTCGTCCAGACGCGGCTACTTTCAACTGAGTAGATGGTCTTGCCCGGCATCTCGGACGCCATAACGGTCGATCCACCGCTGCCATATTCCAGGATCACATCCGCTTTTTCATAGTGGCTGCGTACCAGTTCCTGAACTTCAGGAATAAAGGTTAGCTTGGGGCGCTCTATGCCAATATCTGTATCTTTCATCTACTCGCTCACTCTCTTTGCTTTGTCGGCACTTGGCCAAACCGGCTTATTATTCGTTGCCTTTGTCGGTGATGTTAACAGAGTTAGGTGCTTTTGTCTGCGTCCAAGGCATTAACCAGATCATCGAGTTCAGGGTCCATCCTGATGGACTGCGCCTTGCGTTGATGCCAAATTACTGCGCGGGCGTGCAGATCCGCCAGAGCAGGATCGCTCTTTAGTTCGGCAGACAGTTTTTCTGAGGCGACGGTGTACCGCTCAATCGATGTATCCTTTTCGTCATTCAGGTTGAACTTGTCCCAATAGGCCTGCCCAAGCACATGATGCGAATGATTGGCGCGGCCACGGGCACGTTTGACGAGAAAACTGTCTTTGGAGCGTAGCGCATAGTGGTTCACTTGCGCATTTTGAAAGAGCGGGGGGAAGTCTGTCCGCAGGCCGTCGACGATATAGTCGGCACCCCCCGGTAGAACCCACTTGGTGTCGGCCACATGTGCCTTCAGGGACACCGGCGCATGCAGCCCCATGCGCTGGAACTTATGCTGGTTGGTATAGATTGATTTGACGAATTTGCCAGTTGTGGGGCGCTTTTCCTTGTCCCATTCGAATTCGCCTTTGGTGAATTGTGCCGTGACAGGTGTATCTACGAAACTGTCGATCCCGTCGGGCCCGAAAATACGCCATGGCACAGAGATCACATCGGCATCCGCGCCTGACCCTTCGACCAGTGCCTGCACCGATCCGTCACCCAGATGGACATTCAGATATTCATCCACATCACAGACAAAGACCCATTTGGCGTCCATTACGATATCGTAACGTCGCGAGGCCTGGCGCAGCGCTGAACGATGAATACCGGCTTCACGTACAATGGTCGGGTGGTGTGTGACCAATCCCAACTCCTGCAGGCGCAGCAGAATTTCGACAGTGGTGTCTGTGCAATCATTTGTGCAGACCAGAATGTTGTCGAAGCCAAGGGTTTTGTAATGGGCAACCCAATCAATGATATAGGGGCCTTCGTTCTTCATGGTCGAAACGACCGTATAGGTCTCACTGCTCATGGCTCTGCCCACTCAGTCCGGTTTTTCCGGTTTGTTTACTATTTGGCAACAATACAACCGACTGCTACGGTCACGCAAGCATCGTGCCCCTAAGAAAACCCTTGATTGGTTGGTCTGGTAGTACACAAACAGATGCCAGGAACATATGGTCCGCATAAACGAGACGCGTTTGACTTGAAATAATGCGCAAATGAGGAACAGCAGATGGCACGTACGCGCGAAGTAGGGACGCTTTGGATCGGCGGTCCGCTTAGTTGGATGGAACAACTTTGCCTCAAATCCTTTGTGGACCAAGGGCAACAGATCACGCTTTTTAGCTACGAGGATATCCCGAATGTACCGGATGGTGTGGTTTGCAGGGATGGCCGCGAGATCATCGATACTGACGATTTCATCAAATACGAGAAAAAGGATTCCTTCGCGCTTTTTGCGGACTGGTTCCGGTTGCATATGATAAAGCAATGCCCGGGCATGATCTGGGTCGATACCGACGTTTATTGCCATCAACCGATGACCTATGACTCTGACTATGTGTTCGGTTACGAATTGCCCGGCGAGCATCGTGTAAACAACGCCGTTTTGGGTATGCCGCCCGACAGTGAAATGCTGCGTCAAATGATTGAATTTACCGATGACCGGTTTTCAGTTGCGCCCTTTCTGCCGCGACAGCGGCAGGAGAAACTGAGGCAAATGGCGGCGAAAGGAAAACCTGTCCATGTCTCCGAGCAGCCCTGGGGCGTTTGGGGGCCGATGATGGTCACGCATTATGTGCATCATTTGAAGCTTACGGAACACGTGCTGCCGCTGGATGCCTTCTATCCCATCACCTTTCGCGAACGTACGAAATTCATGCGCCGTGCGGATCGTGCAGAGAGTTTAATTACCGACAAGACCACCGCGCTGCACCTTTGGGCGTCAAACAAACGGCAGCTTGGTAACATCCATGATGGGTTGCCACCTGAAGGCAGCTACCTTGATCAGCTTGTCAAAAAGCACAACATCAACCCGCACCTCGCGCCGATCAAAGGCCGTGGCAAGACGGTTTTCGACGGGGGCCTTGTTGATGAAGTTGATCTTGAAGAGGTTCGCATCGTTGCCGACATATCTGGAAACGGCCGTGCCTTTGCGTTGGCGCTTCAGCACAAGTTTGATTGCGATATACACCTGATCAACACCGACGATCGCGGGGAAATAAAGCTGAAAGACGAGGGCTGGCTCACCGAATACGTGAAGTTCCTGACGGACAATGATGTGGATGAGGACTGCATCAAGATCATTCGCAACGAAGACGATCTCAAGCCGGTAGATATCATCTCGAACCTCAGCGGTTTTGGTGACATCTACAAAGTACCGCTCCTGCAAAAATTTCTCGACAAGATGATGCACTCTGATACCCGCGTCTTTATGGACGTTCGCAAGGGATCGGGCGCGTTTCCCTTTATCAGGACTTATGGCACCAACACCAACCTATCAAACCGCCAAGAAGACGGGAAAGACATCTCGCGGATCAGGTTGCAACCCAAACCGCCCGAGCCACTTGACGCTGCCGAGGATGATTGGAGCAACATTGCCAAAGAACTCGCAGGAAAGGACGGGTGGTATCGAGCAGGGGCAGGCAGCCATAGCTTTTTGTACATGCCGCGAAGCTCTGACACGCTTGTGGTCACTTTCGACAATCTTGACATTGCGATGACCAAACGTGACGACCGCCGTCCTTGGGGTTATAGTTTTATCAAGGCGCAGGGATGGTCCATGCTGGGCGTTCTTTCGGGGGGCTGGACGTGGTACCGCGAGCAATGGGTCTGCGATCAGTTTGACCAACTGAAGGCAGAGGGCTTTTTCAAACAGTTCAAGCGCGTGGTATTTTACGGCGCATCCATGGGGGGATATGCGGCTTGTGCCTTCTCTCCGGCGGCGCCGGGCTGCGATGTCATCGCGATCTCGCCCCAGAGCACCTTGGACAAATCGGTCGTGCCGTGGGAAAGCCGCTACAAGGTTGCATGGGACCGCGACTTTTCGGGCCCGTACGGCGATGCGGCAAAGGTCAGCATTGCGGCGCGTCGTGTATACCTTCTGTTCGACCCCTATGAACCTCTTGATGCGGGACATGCGATGCGGTTTTCAAGTGACAATGTGCAACACCTGCGCGCACCGTTGCTGGGCCATCGCCTTGGTTCATCGCTGAACCAGATGGGCATTCTCAGCCCGATCATTCTGGGTGCCTTGAACGGGACGTTGTCTCCGCAAGAGTACTACCAACTGTTGCGGGCGCGTAAGGACAGCCCGCGATACCAGCGCGAGCTTTTCAAGCGGGCAGTGAATGCCGGTCATACGGACCTCGCCAGGTCCCTTGGGGTGCACATCTTGAAAAAGAACGCCAATCGCGGGATTTCGAAAGGTCTGAGAGAACTTGGTTAGGGTCCTGGCCCTAGCGAGGGGTAATATCACTTTGACCGTACAAAATGTACTCAGACCCATGATCCAGGGGGCTGGTGACGAGCGTCGGCATTAATGCCATTTTTAACCAATTAATTGCGCGCGTTCACTTGGGGATCATGAACCCTTCAAAGAAGGCGGCAATGCCGGTTGTATCTTCAAGCGGAAGAACCGCTGCCACAAACTGGTCGGGTCGTATGATCAGCAACGCGCCGTGTTGCCGGTTTATGCCGCGCAAATCATAAACGTCACCCCTGTCACTGTCGTCGGCACAGAATACCTTTTCATAGTCAATCAATCGAAAACAGCCCTTGGCGGGCAACAGAAGCCTGGGCAGAACTTCCAGCTGCATGTCTCGATGAGGGGTTTGAAAAACGGCCCGCAGATCTATAACGCTGTCGGTATCCGCCCCTTCTGGCGTGTAACGCAGGATCGGGCTGGACGGGTTGCTGGCCAGATCATCGCAGAGCCGCGCAATGCCGCCGCCCGGTTGCCCGGTATCGCCCGCGCCAGCAAAAGCCAGCAAGCGCCAGCGTCCATCCGCCTTAAGCACATGACCCAACTGCATCCGTTTGCCATCGGCCAGCCGGATCGCAGGGGCAGAATGGAACCGCATGCCGGTTTTCAACCCCGCCGCAAGCGCCTGATGCGCGTCCCCGTCGATGATTTCCGAGGGGTCATAACGTGTCTCGACACCGGCGGTATAACGCCCGTGCTTCTTGAAGTAGCGCGTGAATTGCGCAGCTTCTTCAGCGGTTTCCGGCTTGGCGCTGAACAGCCGCGCCATGTCGCGATCAAACTCGATCAGTTCTTTTGCCTTGGCCTGCCGTTCCAGCGAATAGCTGTGCAGCAGGGCAGGGGTGGATTGCCCCCGCAGTACGGCCGCCAGTTTCCAGCCCAGATTAAACGTATCGGCCATCGACACATTCATCCCCTGACCTGCCTTGGGGCTGTGGGTGTGACAGGCGTCTCCGGCGATGAAAATACGCGGGCTTTGCTGGTAGCGCTGATCATCCGACACATCGTCAAAGGTATCACACACCCGCTGGCCGATTTCATAGGCCGACCACCACGCGACCTCTTTCACATCCAGAGTGAAGGGGGCCAGAATTGCGCGGGCCTTGTCGATCAGCATGTCGGGCTTCACATTGCGATCTGACGCGCGTTCATCGCCCTGCAAGACATCCAGTTCGATATACATCCGCACCAGATATCCCCCCTCGCGCGGGATGATCAGGATGCTGCCATGGTCCTTTGACTGGATGGCGCATTTCAACCGGATGTCGGGGAAATCAGTGACCGTCAAGATATCCATCACCCCCCACAGTTGCCGCGCAGCTTCTCCTTCGAGCGAAAGCCCCAGCGCGCGGCGCACCCTACTGCGGGCCCCATCACAACCGACCACATAGCGGGCGCGGATGATTTCGGAAGTGTCCGGTTTCTCAAGGCATTTGAAACTGGCGGTGATCGGGTATTCCGGATCATCCGTTGTGGTAAGTGTGACCAGTTCGCGGTTGTATGCCGGTTCTAGCCGCTGTGAAGAATTACGCATAACCTCCAGATAAAAATCATGAACACGCGCCTGACTCAGGATCACATGGGGCATTTCGGACAGGTCATCCTCGACATCCTGAATGCGGTCCGCACGGTGCAGTCCCTGTCCCTCGGCGTGCGGCCGCCAGAAGGCGACTTCATTCACCCAATAGGCTTCCTTCAACACCTTATCGGCAAAGCCGAAGGCCTCGAACATCTCAATAGAGCGGCAGGCGATGCCATCCGCCTGACCCATGTCCAGCGGCCCTGATTTACGCTCGACGATGCGGGTGGAAATCTGCGGGAAAGCGGCCAGTTGTGCCGCCAGGGTCAGCCCTGCAGGACCACAGCCGACGATCAACACATCAACCGTTTCTTTGCGGTCAGTGAAGGGTTGCACCGAGGGATCGCCCGCGCGAAAGCCGTTAAGATGATATTGCATGTCGTTACATCAACCCCAGCAGTCGTGCTGCATTACCCTTGGTGATGTCCTCGCGCAGCTCATCCTTGATCGCGATTTTCTCGAAATCTGCCAACCAACGTTCAGGGGTGATCATCGGCCAATCCGATCCGAACAACACCTTTTTCTTGAGGATCGAGTTACAATAGCGCACCAGAATTTCGGGGAAATACTTGGGCGACCACCCAGAGAGGTCGATATAGACGTTGGGTTTGTGCTGCGCGACGGCCAGCGCCTCTTCCTGCCAGGGGAAACTGGGGTGGGCCAGGATAATTTTCAACTCGGGGAAATCCACCGCGACATCGTCCATATACATCGGGTTGGAGTATTTCAGCCGCATCCCGTTGCCGCCGGGCATACCAGACCCCACGCCCGTTTGACCGGTGTGAAACAAGGCGATGCCGCCTTCTTCGGCGATGGCCTCGTATAGCGGATAGGCCATGCGGTCGTTGGGGTAAAACCCCTGCATGGTGGGGTGGAATTTGAAGCCTTTGATGCCGAAATCCTTGATCAGCCGACGCGCCTCGCGCACGCCTATCTTGCCTTTCCATGGATCAATAGAGGCAAAGGGGATCAGCACATCGTCATTTGCAGCGGCCAGTTCGGCAACCTCTTCGTTCTTGTAACGCCGGTAGCCGGTTTCGCGTTCGCTATCGACAGGAAAGATCACCGCGGCAATGTTTTGCGCGCGGTAATGGGCGGCGGTTTCCTCAATCGTCGGGGGATGTTTCCATGGGGCGCCGAAATAGGCGGCCATGGTGGATTGCAGATCGTCATAACCGTCATCGCCGTGGCATCCGCAGGGTTCTTCGGCATGGGTGTGAATGTCGATCGCACGGACCTTCGAAATGTCTACCATTGTCTATTCCCTTAAAGTTTCGCGACAGCCGGGTCGTCGTTGGCGTAAAGACGCGTCAGCAATTGCGCACGGCGCGTGAGGATCCTGTCGAAATTCAGATTGCCCTTGGCGGTCATTTCACCCTCTGCCATGGACGCAGGTTCGCGCAAGACAATGGCCCGTGCGACACGGGTGGAACTGCTGGAACCCATTGCGTTCATGGCCAGTCGCCGTCGGATTTCCGCCAGCAAGCTGGCGTCGGTCAATACCCCGTCGGCGCTTTCGTCGGTGTACCCTGCACGGGCCAGTTCCGCCATGTTGGGAAAAATCATCACGCCGATTTCGCCTCTGTCCGCACCGGCCACCACCAGATCACCGGCCAGCCCGCCCAGACAGGCCAGCATGTCCAGACGCAACTGGCCCGCACGCACCCATGTGCCGGTAAGCAGTTTGAAATCTTCGCTGATCCGTCCGTCAAACTTCAGTCCTTTGTTGATGTCATCAGGATCGACAAAGCGCATCGCGTCGCCGGTGATAAAGAAACCCTCAGTGTCAAACGCGTCTGCGGTTTTATCGGGTGCATCCAGATAGGCGTCCATTACATTGGGGCCTTTGACACGCACTTCGAAACGCGCCGTGTCATCGGGGATCAATTTGACCACAACATCGCTCATCGGCACGCCGACAACGCCGGAGCGGTCCGTCGGTTCCTGTTGTATCAACAGGGCAGGGGCGGTTTCGGTCAGGCCCCAGGATGATGTCATCAGCGGCACTTCGCCTTTCATTTCCATCGCGAGGTTTTCAAATCCTTCCCAGACATCCTGCGGCAGCGAGGCGCCGGCGTAGAATATCATGTCAAGGTTTTCAAAGAACCGCTGGCGCAACCCTACGTCCGTTTGCAAGGCAGCCAGCAGCATCTGAAAGCCCACCGGCACATTGAAGCACAGGCTACCCGCAACCATTCCCAGATTTTCGATTGTCCGGTCGAACAGCCCCGCGACCGGTTTGCCATCGTCCACATAAAACGACCCGCCATTGGCCAGCATCATGTTAAAATTATGTGACCCGCCAAAGACATGGTTCCACGGCAACCAGTCCACAACCACGGGCGGACGTTTGCGCAGAAAGGGCAATGCGTCTGCAATCTGCGACTGGTTCGAACAGAGCATTTTATGAGTTGTCAGTACCCCCTTGGGTTCTGAGGTCGAACCGGATGTCATCAGAATTTTCGCAACGGTTTCGGGGGTGACACTGGCGTGTTTGACATCCACATCTACGCTTGCGTCACCTTTCAACAAGGTCTCGAAGGGTGTGATGCCGTCAACTGCCCCACGGCTTGCAACAATTTCGACCCTGTCCAATGCGTCAAGTTCAATCGCCCCGCCATATCGGATCGCATCGTCGACAAAGGCCATGACAGGACGCACCAGGCTGATCGCATGGACCAGACGGCCATGGGCGGCCGGGATCAGTGAATACTGTTCGGCCACAGGCACCGTCGGCACGCCGATATATTGCGCGGCAAGGGTAAGAAGGGCGTGATCCACACCGTTTCCGGACATGATCAGGATCGGATGGTCGGCGCCCATCCCCCGCGCCAGTAACGCTTGGGCGATGGCACGTACCTTTTGCAATGTTGACGTGTAGTTTTCAGCCCGCCAACCGGTCCCACTTCGCTCTGCTATGAAAATCTGGCCGGGTGTCTTTTGCGCCCAGTTGTGCAGCCAGTCGCCGGTACGCGCAGCGACGGGACTCATTTTGTGCTTTGATCTTAACAGGATACTGCCATCGGGCCGGTCTTCTCGTGTCACCGCATGAGGCTGGAAGTCTGAGGTTCTTTTCATCATCTATCCTCTATCTATCCTCTTTCAACACGGGTCTGGATCAATTGCATCGCCTCAACCACGGTTTTGCGTGTCTCTGCATCCATCCCGTTCAATATGTTTTCCTCATGGGCGCTCACATCCGCTGTCGCTTGCGCATAAAGCCGTCGTCCCTTCAACGTTACTTTTAACGCATAGCTGCGCCTGTCCGCGGGCACACGTTCACGCAGGATCAACTCGCGCTGCTCCAGCTCATCTAGGATGACGACGAGATTGGGCCGTTCCACATCCATTGCATCTGCAAGTTGCGATTGGTTAAGCCCCGGATTGTCGGCAATCAGGATCAGCGCCGTATAGGTCAGCATTCGTAATCCATGGGGTTTCAATGTGCGGGTCAGATCGGCCTGCATCACATTGAAGGCCCGTTTCATTTGATAACCGATAAAGGCCTGCAAAGTCCTGTCATTGACGGGCACACCATCTGGGCTTCGATGCTTGGCAGAGGGCAAGATTTTCATCAGGTCACCGGAACTTGGGCGCACGTTTTTCAAGGAAGGCTTTCAGGCCTTCCGTTGCATCCGGCGTGGTTTGGGACAGCGCCGCGGCGAGGGATTCTGTGAATAATCCGTCGCTTTGGGACATGTCGTTGATCTTGGCGATAGACTGGATCATCAGGTAATTCGACAGCGGCGCATTGCGCGATATTTTGCCGGCCAACTCTTGCGCCATCCCCAGCGCCGCGCCGTCTTTCACCGCATAATGCGCGAGGCCAAGGGCCAAGCCGTCTTCGGCCCCGTATTTGCGCCCTGTCAGCATCATTTCAGTCATCCGGTCGGCCCCGATCAGGCGGCCAACCCTTGCCGTCGCGCCGCCCCCCACAAAGATGCCCCGCCGGCCTTCGGGCAGTTGAAAGACCGTCGAGGCTTCGGCAATCCGTACATGTGTCGCTGCGGCAAGCTCAAGCCCGCCACCGATCACGGCACCGAACATAGCCGACACCACAGCCAGCCCGCCGAACTGGATTTTCTCCATTACTTCATGCCACTTGCGTGAATGATAAAGGTTTTCTTCGGCCGAACGGTGCACGTGTTCGGACAGGTCAAGACCAGAGCAATAATGCCCCGCTGTGCCGGTTATGATCACCACGCGGACGCCCTTGGGAGGGGCGGAAAAGAACCCGTCGATTGCCATCAACAGCTCTTCGCACATAGCGTTGCGCTTGTCGGGGCGGTTCATGGTGAGGGTCGCAATTGCTGCGTCAATTTCGATCTTGAGAATGGGTCCGCTCATTGTGCTTCCCTTGTTGCGGCGCAGGGGCCGACCGGTGTTTTCAGGTATGAACAAAAAGACAAAAGCCCTTGATTGGCGCTGGATAGCACCGCGAGAGGCTCTGAAATTTTCGAATCCGTTTGTTCGATAAAGTAGTTATATCTCATAACTATTATGGAGGGTAAAATACTTTTGTAATTTCGGCACCAGATGAATTGGCCCATGCGGTAAATTGAAACGACCGTGTATGTGGTAGAGTTTTATTAATACCCGTTTGCTAATCCGTTCCAGACAAGAAGGCAGGCGGAAGGGCGTGTAATGAGCGATGTCTTAGATAGTCTTTTCTCCAATATTGAGGCATTTGCCTATCGTTGCCTGTATGACAGCGACCACACTCTTCAAGTGATTGAAGGTGGGGTGAAAGAGCTGTTGGGGTATGAGGCCAATGACCTGATCGGAAACCGTCTGCATGCTTTTGCCGACCTTGCGCACCCTGAGGACAAGCAGCGCGTTTTTGAAGCTGTCGATGCCGCCGTTGAAAAACGCGGACCTTGGGATTTGGCCTATCGGATGCTGCATGAAAACGGGTCTTACGTATGGGTGCGCGAACGCGGGTGCGCCGTTTTTGAAAAGGGTACTCTGGCCCATCTTCAGGGCCTCATCGTAAGTGCGACAGAAGAAATGTCACTGCGCACCGATATGGAAATGATCCTTCGCCAAAGCCGCGAGTCCAACTCCGAGATTATTGGCCTGACGGGCAAGATCACCGGTTCGATCCGGCAACTGACCATGTTGTCGATAAACGCCAGAATCGAAGCGGCCCGCAGTGGCGATGCAGGACGCGGGTTTGCCGTGGTCGCGGAAGAGATGAAAAAATTGGCGGATCAGAATGCCGAATGGGCCTATGTGATCTCGGAAAAGGTAAGCGACGTGCAGCGCCAGGGGCAATAAACCGGTTTATTGCGCCTATGACTCGCAGGACATTCTGCCCGATTGGAGCAAACACAAATGCCCTCAGAAACCTAAAGCGCCGATATCATTGCGGTATGGATCGCATGATGCAGGGAACCCGCAGAAGAACGTGGCCCCAGAATACGCAGCCAATCCGCAGGATCGCGACGGATCACGAAACAACCCAGATGATGTATCGACGTGCGTGTTGCGTCTCCGGTTTGCATGCTGCGGATGTTAAGCGGGCAGAGCAGTTCCATGACCGCTTCGATCCCGTCACCGCGCAGATCAAAAGCGGCCCATGCATCCGTCTGTTCTGTAATCGATGCTGTCGCGCCAAAACGTGTGACCAGTTGCGCGGCCAGATCCTCGTGGCTGTCAAATGGGGCGCCGACCATCCATTGATCGGGGGCCATCCAAAAGGCGGCCTCGGGATCATGCAAACGGGCTTTGCCGGCCGCTGGGGCGGGACCGCCAAGCAGATTAGCCAGATGTTGCGCACAGGCGGCTTGGTGGCCCAAACGGGCGGTGACACTGGCCAAAGCAAGGCCGGGTTTTTCGGTCAGGGTCAGGCCGGCCACTGTGTCGACGCGCGGCATATGGCCGCCAAGGGCCGTGGTCGGGGTCAGATTATGCACGCAGCCGTTCTCCCTCTGGGTCTACAAAATGGGCTGAAACGACTTCGACTTCGACGCTTAGGTTGGTCAATGGTGAGACCAGCCGCATCCGCTCGCCCGTCCGGTTGCTGCCGTCTTTCAAGAACGCCAACCCGATCATGTGATTCAACGTCGGTGAATAGGCCGCCGAGGTAACATAACCTTGGTCCTGTGCCGCGTTCACCGGTCCCTCCGCTTTCATCAGATGGCCACCTGCGGTGATCTTGTCATTTGGATCAAGGGGTTGGATGCCGACCTGCATCAGCGCATCGATCTCGTTCAAACCGGCACGTTCCGACAGGACGGACCCAATCGAATCCTTGGCCTTGGACACCATCCGCCCCATCCCGAGGTTCAGCGCTGTGGTGGTCCCGTTCAGTTCATTGCCTGCCGCATGGCCTTTTTCGATCCGCATCACCCCCAAGGCTTCGGTGCCATAAGGTACAACGCCGAATTCCGCACCTTTTGTCATCAGCTTGCGCATCAGGGCATCGCCGTAACGTGACGGTACAGAAATCTCAAAGGCCAGCTCTCCCGAAAATGAGATCCGGAACAGGCGCGCCCGCAAGCCGCCGCAAACCGTGATATTGGCGCAGCCCATAAAGGGGAAACCCGTATTCGAAATGTCGAACTCCGGATCGACAATTTTTTGTAACAGCTTGCGGGAGTTCGGCCCGGCAACAGCATATTGCGCCCAGGCCTCCGTGGTGGAGATCACCTGCACATCCATGTCAGGAAACAGACATTGCCGCAGGAATTCCATGTGTTGATAGACCTTTACGGCATTTGCCGTGGTCGTTGTAACCACGAAGTGATCCTCGGCGAGCCGCGCTGCGGTGCCGTCATCCATCGCAATCCCGTCTTCGCGCAGCATCAGCCCATAGCGGGTTTTCCCGACCTCCAATTTGGCAAACCCGTTGCAATAAATCTTGTTGAGAAAGGCTGCCGCATCCGTCCCCTGCACGTCGATCTTGCCCAAAGTGGTGCAATCACACACCCCGACAGAGGCACGGGTCTGGCGCACCTCGCGGTCGACCGATTGGCGCCAATGGGTTTCGCCTTGTTGCGGGAACCACTGGGCACGCAGCCAGTTGCCAACTTCGACAAACACCGCGCCCTGTTCCTTGGCCCAGTGATGCGAGGGGGTCAGGCGGGTCGGGTGGAATTCCTTGCCCCGCATCCGGCCGCCGAAGGTGGCGATCGGTACTGGCGTATAGGGCGGGCGGAAAATAGTGGTGCCGACGTCCGGGATCGAAGTACCTGCCAGTTCGGCCATGATCGCCAAGCCACCAAGGTTCGATGTCTTGCCCTGATCCGTCGCCATGCCCAATGTGGTATAGCGCTTGAGGTGCTCGACCGAGCGATACCCCTCTTGATGGGACAGGCGTACATCCTTGACGGTGACGTCGTTCTGCTGGTCAAGCCAAGCCCGTGTGCAACCCTCCACATACCAGAAAGGTGTTTGCGATACCGGAGCGTCTTCGGCACGGGGCAGGTTTGGCAGGCGCCCCTTGAGCCCAAGCGCCTGTTTTGCGGCCTCTGCCCCCGATTTGAGGGCCGCATGAGTGGAGAATGCGCCATTTGCGGCGCCTGCAACCATCATACCTGCAGGTAAGGTATCCCCTGGCACAAAGGCGGCAAGAGTATTGTCCCATGTGGGCCGCCCGCGCTGATGGCAGGTCAGGTGCAGATTGGGATTCCAGCCGCCAGAGACACCGATCGCGCCACATTCGAGGGTCCGCATTGTGCCATCGGCCAGTTTTACTTCGGCAAAGGTCAGGCCCAACCGGCCCATGCTGCCCACCACCTGCGCCCCGCGCAGCACTTCGTAATCGCGCGACAGAGGGGCATCCGAACGCGTGTCCACAACAGCGGCAATGCGAACGCCCTTGGCAAGCAGATCCGCCGCGGTCCGATGACCGTCGTCGTTATTGGTAAAGACCGCGATGCGCTGTGCGGGCGTGGAAGCAAAACGGTTTGCATAGGTGCGCAGGGCGCCGGCCAGCATGATGCCCGGGCGGTCGTTGTTGTCAAAGGCAATCGGGCGCTCGGTCGCACCGGCACAGAGCAGTGTTCTTCGGGCATAAATACGCCAGAGGATCTGGCGCGGTTTGCCAATGGCTGGGCCCGAGAGGTGGTCCGACACACGTTCAACCGCACCGTAAATGCCATGATCAAACGCGCCTATCACCGTGGTGCGGGGCATCAGGCGGACATTCGGCAGCGAGGAGAGTTCGGCCACCGCGGCCTTGACCCAACCACCGGCCGGGGCGTTGTCGAGCGCGAATGTTTCGGCATTCAGCCGTCCGCCCATTTCGAAATCCTCATCCGCGAGGATCACATCGGATCCGGCACGGCCGGCTGTCAATGCGGCCATTAACCCGGCGGGGCCTCCACCGATGATCAGCAGATCGCAGTGGCGAAAACCCTTGTCATAAACATCGGGATCTTCCGCCATCGAAAGAGAGCCAAGGCCCGCCGCCTTGCGGATAATCGGTTCGTAGACCTTTTCCCAAAACGCTTTGGGCCACATGAAGGTCTTGTAATAAAACCCCGCCGTCAGGAAGTTTGAAAAGCGGTCGTTGATTGCCATCGCGTCAAAGGCGAGAGCGGGCCAGCGATTTTGCGAACGGGCCGACAGCCCCTCGAAAAGCTCGGCTGTGGTGGCGCGTGTGTTGGGTTCCTGACGGGCACCGCTGCGCAGTTCGACCAGCGCGTTGGGTTCTTCGGAACCGGCGCTCAAGGGGCCCCGCGGGCGGTGGTATTTAAACGAGCGGCCCATCAAACGCACGCCGTTTGCCAGAAGGGCCGACGCCAAAGTATCACCTGCGTGGCCAGTGTATTTCCTGCCGTCAAAGGTAAAATTCAGCGTGGTATTGCGGTCGATCATCCCCCCGCTCAAACGGTTTTTCTGCGGTTTTTGTCCCGTCATTTCGAGCGCCCCCTTGAACGGGCGACGTCGCGGGCGATTTCAACATCTATGATCTCATGGGTGGTTGTGTCGCGGGTGACGACAAGCCACGTGCGGTCGCCCCCCTCGTGAAACCACAACTCGCGGTGTTTGCCTGCCGGATTATCTCGCAGATAGGCGTATTCATAGAAAGCCTCGGCGCGGTTCGCGGCGTCCGGATCCGGACGGTCGATCAGGGCGGCATCGCCAAGATAAACGAATTCGGCGCTGTCGCGGGGGCCGAGCAGAGGGTGATTGATGATCATCGGATGGCTTTCAGACGCAGGGACGGGATGAGTTTAAGGGCAAGATGAAGCATAGGTTCAGTGCAGGTTCGGCTGGTTGCCCATGCCTTTTTCGTCGATCATGCGGCCGTTGCGAAAACGGTCGAACCGGTAGGCCGTGGCGACCTCAAGGGGGGCATCGCGGGCAAGCAGATGGGCAAATGCGTAGCCGGATGCGGGGGTAGCCTTGAAACCGCCATAGCACCAGCCGCCGTTGAAATAGAGGCCTTCGATATCTGTACGGTCGATGATCGGGGAGCCATCCATCGACATGTCCATAATGCCGCCCCACATGCGCAAAAGCCGTGCACGTCCAATCATCGGCATGAGGCCCATGCCACCTTCGCAGACGTCTTCGACCACGGGCAGGTTGCCGCGTTGGGCGTAGGAGTTATAGCCGTCGATGTCGCCGCCAAAGACAAGGCCGCCCTTGTCGGACTGGCTGACATAGAAATGGCCGGCGCCAAAGGTGATCACGCCGGGAAGGACAGGCTTGAGGCCTTCCGATACAAAGGCTTGCAAGACGTGGCTTTCAATGGGCAGACGCATGCCGGCCATTGCCATGACGCGAGACGAGTTGCCTGCAACCGCACATCCGACGCGTTTTGCGCCGATGAAACCGCGCGAGGTTTCGACGCCGAGGCATCTGCCGTTTTCAATGCGAAATCCGGTCACTTCGCAATTCTGGATGATATCGACACCGCGGCTGTCTGCGGCGCGGGCATAGCCCCACGCAACCGCATCATGGCGCACCGTGCCGCCGCGCCGCTGGGCCAAGCCGCCTTTGATCGGGAAACGCGCATCATTGAAGTTGAGGAAAGGGTATTCGGCCCTGATCTGTGCTTGGGACAGCAGTTCGGCGTCGGCGCCGTTCAGAATCATGGCGTTGCCGCGCCGGGTGAATGCGTCGCGCTGCGCATCGGAATGGATCAGGTTCAGGATACCGCGCTGGCTGACCATTGCGTTGAAATTTACATCCTGCTCCAGTCCTTCCCAGAGTTTGAGAGAAAACTCGTAAAACGGCTCGTTCCCGTCCAGCAGGTAATTCGAGCGGATGATCGTCGTGTTGCGCCCCACATTGCCGCCACCGATCCAGCCTTTTTCAATCACCGCGACATTGCGTTCGCCGTAGATCGAGGCCAGATAATGTGCTGTGGCCAACCCGTGGCCGCCGCCGCCGATGATGACGATGTCGTAAGTTGCTTTGGGTTCCGGCTCGCGCCAAGCGGATTTCCAGCCCTTGTGGCCGGTGAGCGCCTCTTTGATGACCTTTAATCCGGAATATCGCATGAACCTGACCTCGCTGTCTGTATCATTTCAGGTTTTCACCCACCGGACACCTCTCAAATCCGACATCTTGATGTGAAATCAGACCAATCACCGTTAAAAACCCGATGCAGCGCCATCTTTGCGCGGATCGGACCCGCCGGCATAACCGCGCGCGCCAAGACGGTGAACAAGTTGTGCACCACCAAAGCCAAAAGCATTGTCGGGGGCTTCAAGTGAAATCTCGTGACCCATCGCACGGAGGGTTTCGATGGTTGACGCGGGCAGGGTGGTTTCGCAGGCGACGCCCAAACCTTCGGTAACCCGCCAGCGCGGTGCATCGGCGGCCATTTGTACATCCTGGCCCCACAATTGAGTGCGCAACACCATTTGCACATGGCCCTGCGCCTGCATCGGTCCGCCCATCACGCCAAAGCTCATCAGCGGTTGGTCGCCCTGCATGAGGAACCCGGGAATAATCGTCTGGAACGGGCGCTTACCCCCGTCGACAACGTTCTGGTGGCTTGGATCAAGTGAGAAACCCGCGCCGCGATTCTGCAAGGCGACACCGGTGCCCGGGACCACAACGCCCGACCCGAAACCGGCATAGTTCGACTGGATGAACGAGACCATCATGCCAGAGGCATCTGCCGTACTTAGGTAGACTGTGCCTCCGTGTTTGGGCGCTCCTGCGCCGAAATCCTGTGCTTTGTCGGGGTTGATCAACCGTGCACGTGCCGCAAGGTAGCCGTCATCCAGCAGCGCGTCAGCGCTTACGCCGGTCATCGCGGCTGGATCCGCCACATAGCGTTCCGCATCGCGCAAGGCCAGTTTCATCGCTTCGATCTGAAGATGGAAGGCGGCGGGATCCTCTGAATCCAGATCGCGGATACCGGTCTGGCCAAGGATTCCAAGGCCCATCAACGCTGCAATGCCCTGACCGTTTGGCGGGATTTCGTGCAGCGTTACATCGTCAAAGTTCTTGGAAATTGTCCCGCACCAATCGGGTTTGTGGCTGGCCATGTCGGCAAGGGTGAGCGCGGCCCCGTGTTTCGCCGCGAAAGCCGCAATCTCTACGGCGATTTCCCCTTCGTAAAACGCGCGGCCCTTGGTCTGCGCGATCAGGCGCAGGGTGCGAGCGTGGCCGGGGCTGGCAAAGTATTCACCGGCTTTGGGGGCGCGGCCCTGCGGCATGAACGTTTCGGCAAAGCCGGGCTGCGCGCCCAACTCATCGGCTGCGCGTGCCCAAAGCGAGGCAATGATCGGGGTGACGGGAAAGCCGTTTTCGGCGTAGCGGATTGCCGGTTCAAACAGCGCTTCAAACGCCAGTGTGCCAAAGCGGTCCGACAGTTCCACCCATGATGAAACAGCACCGGGCACTGTCACTGCCTCCCATCCACGGAAGGGCATTTCGTCCAGACCTGCAAACCGCGCTGCATTCCACGCAGCCGGCGCACGGCCAGAGGCATTCAGACCGTGCAACTCACTGCCGTCCCACAGGATTGCAAATGCATCCGAGCCGATGCCATTGCCGGTGGGTTCCAGAACTGTCAGTGCAATTGCCGTCGCCAACGCCGCGTCTACCGCATTGCCCCCGCGTCCCAGCATAGACAGGCCCGCCTGGGCGGCAAGGGGGTGCGAGGTGGCGACCATATTGTCCGCCAGAACCGCGGAACGGCGGGATGGATAGGGATGATTGGAACGCAGGTGCATGGGCGGGCTTTCTGGGCGGAACATGTTTTTCCGATCATAGCGCCCGCCGGCATCAAAGCGCCAGCATGAACCGATGGCGTCCCACCCTATGACACTCTTGAATAGCCTGCATGGCCAGGATTCGAAGCATCAAAGAAATGCGCCAAACGGCGTACCAATGGTCGCGCCTGCATGCTCAGGCTGAGCCGGTCCGGCGTTTCGTGGATCATCCCGTCACATTCGTCGCGCAAGGCCTCAAGCGCCGGAGCGATGCGGGCGCGATCCATCTCACTTAAGTCCAGCTCCTTGAAATCAATTGCAAAATCACACATGAGCATTTCAATGATCCGGCCGCGCAAACGGTCCTCTTGGGTCAGGCGATAACCTCGTACCCCAGCCAATTCGCCTGCGTTGATCTGGCGGGTATAATCGCCGGTTTGCGCCGCGTTCTGTACGAACCCTTCCTTGAAGCGCGAGATGGACGAGGCGCCAAGCCCCAGCAGCGTGTCACATCCGTCTACGGTATAGCCCTGAAAGTTCCGGCGCAGTGTCCCATCTGCTGCGGCCCGCGCCATGCTGTCTTCGGGCCGTGCGAAATGGTCGATCCCGATGGGTACCATCCCGTCCGCACATAGCAGTTCTGTCGCTTTGTTAAACAGGGCAAAGCGGGCGCGGTCCCCCGGTAGGGCGGCTTCCGGGATCAGGCTTTGGCGTTTTGCCATATGGGGCACGTGGGCATAGCCGAAAAGGGCTACCCGGTCAGGGCGCAACAGGTTAACCTGTTGTAATGTCTGGGCAAACCCTTCGGTTGACTGGAGCGGCAACCCGTAGACCAGATCGATGTTGAGCGAGGGAACCTTGGCCGCCCGCAGCATGTTCACCGCCTTAAGGGTCTGTTCATAGCTTTGCAAGCGCCCGATGCATTTCTGTACCACAGATGCAAAATCCTGCACCCCGATGCTGGCCCGCGTCATACCGGCGGCTTTCAACGCTGCAATCTTGTCTGCGTCCACCAAGGTTGGGTCAATCTCGACAGAAAAGGTCGTGTCGTGGTCCATCACAAAGACGTTGCGCAGCATATCGGACACTTCGCCAATCAACGCAGGCGGCAGGATTGTGGGTGTGCCACCGCCCCAATGCATCTGCTTCAGGCGCAGCTTGCCCGGCTGATGGGACGCGATAAGCGCCAGTTCCTTGCGCAAGGTTTCAAGATAGGCCTGCACAGGCGTCAAACTGCGCACACCTTGAGTACGACAGGCGCAAAACCAGCATAGGCGTTCGCAAAACGGTATGTGCAGGTAAAGCGAGATCGGCGCAGCGGGATCGAGGGCGCGCAAGGCTTCCTTCTGAAAGTCCGCACCGACCTCTTTGGTAAAGGCGGGCGCGGGCGGATAGCTGGTGTAGCGGGGCAGGCGTTCGTCAAACAATCCGCGTGCTTTGAGGGTATCAAAATTCATCATCAGACGATCATGTCGGGGGGTCTGATTCCTGTCTTTGATCGACATCAATTGACGGCGCATCGTCGTCCAAAAGAATGCGCCACGCGGCACCGTCCAGATCATCATATTGATCGGACCGGAGGCTCCAGAGAAAGGCAAGCAGACCCAGACCGCCAAGGGTCAGCGAAACCGGGATTAGGATGGCCAGTATATTCATCGCGCCGGTCCCCGGGTTACGCGCATTGCGTTTAGCAATACGGTGATCGAGGAGGTCGACATCGCGATTGCCGCCAACAAAGGCGTCACAAAACCGGCAACGGCCAGCGGGATCACCAGCGCGTTATAGCCGGCCGCAATCGCAAAGTTTTCCAGAATCCGACGTTTGGCGCTGCGTGACGTATGGATCAGATCGGGCAGCGGGGCGAGGCTGCGGCCCAACAAAACCACATCGGAAGCCGCGCGTGCCGCATCGGCCGCGGTCGCTGGTGCTAATGAGGCATAGGCGCTGGCCAATGCGCCGGTATCGTTCAACCCGTCGCCGACCATCAGCACCTTGTTCCCCTTAACGGCAAGGTCGTCGAGGTAGGCGATTTTGTCAGCAGGGCTTTGTTCGGCGTGGAAATTCGGAATACCCAATGCGTCGGCGACGGCCTGCGTCGCAGCGGGGGTATCGCCGGAAATGAGGTGAATTTGCGTACCCTTGGCCAGAAGTGTGCGGACCACTTCTTCGGCTCCCTCACGCAGACTTGCCTTGAGCGTTAGATGGACAGGGGACTCTGTTCCGATGCGCAGCCACGCTCCGGGGGTATCGCTTGGCGGGGCGTCGGTGAATTCCGCCGAGCCCAGCAAAACGTCCTGACCTTGAAACCTTGCCTGCAACCCTTTGCCGGGGATCTCGATGATGTCGGTCAGGATGGCTGCGACCGGTCCGTTCTTGGTCAATCCCTGCGCCAATGCCTGCGCAACAGGATGGGTCGAGTTTTGCGCCAGTGCCAAGGCGATGGATTTTGCGTTCTCGTCCAATGCGACCAGTGTCGCGACTTCAAGCTGGCCTTCGGTCAACGTGCCGGTCTTGTCAAAAACCACAACGTCGGTTTCGGCAATACGTTCCAGGGCGGTTCCATTCTTGACCAACAACCCTTGGCGGAACAGTTTTCCTGCTGCGGCGGTCGATACCGCCGGCACGGCCAAGCCCAAGGCACAGGGGCAGGTGATGATCAATGTGGCGATGGCGATATTCAGCGCCAACCGCGTGTCGCCCGTCGCAAAAACCCAACCGGCAAAGGTGGCAAAAGACAGCAGATGGATCACGGGTGCGTAAACACGCACGGCACGATCAGCCAAGGCGGTGTATCGGTTGCGTGCGGATTCGGCAGCGTCGATCATCGTGACCATGCGCCGCAGACTGGTGTCGGCGCCAACCGCAGTGGCGCGCAGGATCAGTGGCCCGCTCAGGTTCAGCTCTCCGGCGTTCACGTCACTGCCGATACTGGCCGAAACCGGCAGGCTTTCACCGGTCAGAATTGCGCGGTCCAGTGTACTGGTCCCGTTGATCACCGTGCCGTCAACCGGCGCACGCGCCCCTGCCAGCACCACGATGTGGTCCCCGATCTGCGCATCGCTCAGTTTGACGGTCTCGCGTCCCTCAGCGGTTTCTCGCAGGACGCGCGGCACTTCCAGCGCGGCCAGTTCACGGGCGGCGGAACGGGCCGTGCTGCGGCAGCGGTGGTCCAGATAACGCCCGCAAAGCAGAAGAAACGTCAACGACAAGGCCGCATCAAAATAGGCTTCATGACCACCGGCGGCGGTTTCATAAAGCGAATTGCCGGAGGCAAGGATCAACGCCAGTGAAATTGGTACATCCATGTTCAGCCGACGCACGCGCAAGGCGGTCCAGGCGTTACGGAAAAAAGGTTGAGCGGCGTAAAGCACCGCAGGCAGTGAAATTGCAGCAGAGAGCCAATGGAAGAGGGTCCGGGTGGCGTCACTGGCGCCTGACCAGATGGCAACGGACATCAGCATCACATTCATCATCGCGAATCCTGCGATGGCAATGCGAAACAGCATGGCACGCCCTTCGGAATCGCGGGTGTCGCCCAGTGCATCGCGGTCGAGCAATCGGGCCTCGATACCCAGCCCTGTCAGGTGGTCAATGAGCGCATCGGGAGCGGTGAGCGGTGCATGTGTGATTTCAACCTGTTTACGGTTCAGGTTTACCCGCGCGCCAAAGACATCGTTGCGGGCCAACAAGCCGCGTTCGACCGTGGCAATGCAGCCGGCACAATGGATGGCGGGCAGGGACAGGTGCAGGGTTTCGCCGGCTTTGTCGGACTGAAAAATCGCCCCTGTCGCAGGCTGGGCAACGCAGCCCGGACAGGCGGCGAAACCGGGACTTTCGGCCAAGCTCATGATGCAGGCTCACTCACATGCAGGGGAATACGGCGGCGGAAGGCAGTGCCGTCAACGGCCTCCAGCTCAAGCCAGAGTGTCCAGTATCCGGCCTGCACCGGTGTGTCGGCCGTCAATGCGGTGCCGTTCCACGTAAAATCCGGTACCATATCTTCGGCGACATGTGTGGCACGGCCCAGCGTCGCTTTGATCACTTTGGGGTTCACTGGCGTACCCTCCGGGTCGACGATGGCAAGTGTCAGCACGCCATCCGCCACGCCGCTCTCCAGTGTCCACCCCAGACCGTCTTGGGCGGCACGGTCTGTGTCGAAGCTTTGGCTGGCGATATAGGAGTTCTTGGTCACCAGTCCGGGAAAGGTGTTCACGGCCTGAAAAGCCAGTGTCAAATTAACGGCGATGATGACGCTGAAACATCCGGCAAATATTGCGAAGACATGCCAGCCGGTGAGTGTACGTTGCATGTTATTCTTCCTTTCCGTTAAACACTGTTGCCGCGCTGGTGCGGGTTTGGGTGCTTAGATCCTCGACCCAGAGGCGCAGGTCGGTGCGGTCGGCAGAAGCCGCCGTATCGTTGCGCCGCGCGGTTACATATACCCGTTGCAGCAGAGTTTGGTTAGCGGGCACATTGACGCTGAGCGTTTGGGTGCCTTCCAGACCGATGCGTAATGTGGAATCCGATGTAAGCGAGAGATGGAACTCCCGGTCGTCGCCGGATTTGTTGCGCAAACGCACGTCATAGATGTTGCGGATCGACCCGTCGCTTTGCATCACATAGGTGGGGTTGCGCACGGGCGACACCGTCAATTCGATGTCAGAACGGATGAACAGGGCAAACACCAGCCCTGCGCCAATGATTGACCACAGAGCGGTGTAAAGGATCGTGCGGGGTTTCAGAACATGCTGCCAGATCGGGCGCGGCTTCCACGTGGCACGTTCCGGTGATTCCAGCGGGGGCGGCACGTCTTCGAGGGCAAGATAGTCAATCAAACCACGCGGCTTGCCGATTTTGTCCATGATGTCATCGCAGGCATCGATACACAGCGCACATGTGATGCATTCCATTTGCTGCCCGTCGCGAATGTCGATGCCCATAGGGCAGACATTCACGCAGGCCATACAGTCGATGCAATCGCCGGTGCCCTGATCCGCTTCGGGCAAGTTGGCATAGTCGTAAACTGTTGCAGCCTGGGCCTGCGCAGCCGCAGCGGCGCCTTTGCGGTTCTTGCCGCGCGGCTCTCCGCGCCATTCTCGGTAACCCACGGTCAATGTGCCTTCGTCCATCATCGCGGCTTGGATGCGGGGCCAGGGGCACATGTAAATGCAGACCTGTTCGCGCATGAAACCCCCAAAGATAAAGGTGGTCGCGGTCAGTATCGCGATCGAGATATAGGCGACACTTGGGGCAGTAAGGTTCACCAAATTGACCGCCAGCGTGGGAGCATCCGTATAGTAAAACACCCAAGCTCCGCCCGTCGCAATGGAAATTGTAAGCCATATCAGCCACTTGGAGATTCGCAGCCGCCATTTCTTAAGATTCCATTTGGACTTGTGCAGCCGCAGTTGCGCATTGCGGTCACCTTCGACCCAGCGTTCTACCAGCAAGAAAAGATCGGTCCAGACAGTCTGGGGGCAGGCATATCCGCACCAGACGCGGCCCAATGCCGATGTGAACAGGAACAGTCCAAGCCCCGCCATGATCAAAAGGCCCGCGACGAAGTAAAACTCGTGGGGCCAGATTTCGATCCAGAAGAAAAAGAATCGGCGGTGTTCAAGATCGGCAAGCACCGCCTGGTTCGGCAGGTTGGGGCCACGATCCCAACGTACCCAAGGCAGCAGATAATAGATTCCCAGTGTCAGCCCCATAATCCACCACTTGAAGGTGCGGAAAAAGCCGGTGACGCGGCGCGGAAAAATAGGTTCGCGTGCGGAATAGAGGGAAGGTGGGGTGTCAGCCATCACGGACTCCTGAGTGGGTTCGCCGCTGGGTATGCAGGCTGTCTCGAAGGGAAGCCTTGATCTGGGTCAACTAAAATGGATTTGGGCGAAAGGGGCACCTGACGGTGCCCCTACCGGTTTTTAGTTGCTGGGTGTGTCGGCCTCGCCGCCGCCCAGCTGATAGACATATGCGGCAACCGCCTGCACCTGTGCTTCTGAGAGGCGCCCACCCCATGGTGGCATCACGCCAAAGCGCGAATAGGTAATGGTCTGGGTCAGACTGTCACGATCCCCGCCATAAAGCCAGATCGCGTCTGTCAGGTTGGGCGCACCCTGTTCGCGGTCACCCATGCCTGTGTCACCGTGACAGGCGGCGCAGTTGTCGGCGTATAGCGTTTCGCCGGTTCCAGCCAGCGTCGCGTCAAACTCTTCACCAGCCAGTTGGCGTACGTATTCGACCAGGGACGGGATGTCGCCGTCTTCCAACAGATCGCCAAAGGCAGGCATCTCGGAATAGCGGGCATCGTCGTCCGTGGTGTTACGAATACCGTGACGTACGGTATAAGCGATGGATGCGTGATCGCCACCCCAGAGCCAGTCATCGTCGAGCAGGTTGGGATAGCCCTTGGCACCCGCCGCACCGGATCCGTGACATTGCGAACAGTTGTTGCGAAACACAGCCGCGCCGGAGGAGACAGCATAGCGGTTGAGTTCGACGTCATCCGCCAGGGTTGTCAGGTCGGCACTTGCCAGTTGTGCATCACGTGCAGCACTTGCCTCGCGGAAAGTGTCAATATCGCGGGCCACTTCACCGCGTGTGGAAAACCCAAGCAAACCTGGCGTTGCCTTTGTCAACATCGGCCATGCAGGATAGGCGATGACATATCCGATGCCCCAGATGATGGTCAGGTACAGGCACCACAGCCACCAACGGGGCAGGGGATTGTTCAGTTCTTCGATACCGTCCCAAACATGGCCGGTGGTTTCGGTGCCGGTCAGTTCATCGACGGGCTTCTTTTCGGTGGGGTCGCTCATGACGGGTCTCCGTTCTTGAGGCTATCGGGCGATGTTTCATTGCGGAACGGGATGTTGGCCGTGTCGCTATGGGTGGCTTTGCTGCCCGGGCGAAAGGCCCAGAGGATGACGCCCAGAAAGAACAGGGTCATCGCCAAAAGCATCCAGCTGTCTGCAAACTGGCGCATCCATGAATAGGTTTCCATCATGTCCTCCTAGCGGCTTGCGTCAGGGGTGAAGGTCGAGAAGTCGACCAGCGTGCCCAGCATTTGCAGATAAGCGACCATTGCATCCATCTCGGTCAGTCCGGGCTGGCCATCAAAGTTGCTGACATTCGCGGTTTCACCGTAGCGTTCGATCAACCCGTCATAGTCACTGTCGGGGTCGGCCTGTGCCTTGAAGTCGGCCCGCGCGTTTTCGACCATTTCGTCCGTGTAAGGTACCCCGACGGCGCGGTGCGTCTTGATCAGATCTTCGACGTATTTACCGTCAATGGGTGTGCGGGCCAGAAAGGCGTACTTTGGCATGATCGATTCAGGCACAACGGATTGTGGATCGGACAGGTGATCCACATGCCATGTGTCCGAATAGCGTCCGCCCACCCGTGCCACATCAGGACCGGTACGTTTGGAGCCCCACTGGTGGGGATGGTCATACATGCTTTCTGCCGCGAGGGAGTAGTGGCCGTAACGATCGACCTCGTCGCGCATCGGCCGGATCATCTGGCTGTGGCAGACATAGCAGCCTTCACGGACATAGATTTCGCGACCCGTCAGTTCAAGCGGGGTGTAGGGGCGCATCCCCTCGACGTCCTCGATGGTGTTCTCGAGATAGAAGAGGGGGGCGATTTCTACAATTCCGCCGATAGAGACAACAAGCAGCGACAGAACCATCAGCAAGGTGGCCGAACGTTCGATCATCGCGTGTTTGGCAAGGAAGCCCTTTTGCGGGGGTGTTTTTTCAGTATCAGACATTTTGCTTTTCCTTACTCAGCCGGCACACCGACGGGGGCGACAACACGGCTTCCGCCACGGATGGTCATCCAAAGGTTCCACACCATGATCAGTGCGCCCGACAGGTACATGACCCCACCCAAGCCGCGTACGATGTACATCGGGAATTTGGCCGCCACAGTGTCGGCGAAAGAGTTCACGAGGAAACCCTGTGCGTCGACTTCGCGCCACATCAAACCTTCCATGATGCCGGTGACCCACATGGACGCCGCATAAAGAACGATGCCGATTGTGGCCAACCAGAAGTGCCAGTTGATCGCAGACATGGAGTACATTTGTGCACGCCCCCAAAGTTTAGGTGTCAGGAAATACAGCGCGGCAAAGGTGATCATGCCGTTCCAGCCCAAGACGCCGGAATGTACGTGGCCAATGGTCCAGTCCGTATAATGGGACAGGGAGTTGACGGCGCGGATTGACATCATCGGCCCTTCAAAGGTGGACATGCCGTAGAATGCCAGCGAGATCACCATCATCCGGATGATCGGATCGGTGCGCAACTTGTCCCATGCGCCGTTCAGCGTCATCAGACCGTTGATCATGCCACCCCAGCTTGGCATCCACAGGATGATGGAAAACACCATACCAAGGGTTGCCGCCCAGTCGGGCAGGGCAGTGTAGTGCAAGTGGTGCGGACCCGCCCAGATATACAGAAAGATCAGCGCCCAGAAGTGGATGATCGACAGTTTGTAGCTGAACACCGGACGTTCGGCCTGCTTGGGCACGAAATAGTACATCATGCCAAGGAAACCGGCGGTCAGGAAGAAGCCGACGGCGTTATGGCCATACCACCACTGTGTCATCGCGTCTTGCACGCCCGAGAACAACTGGATCGAGTTCGAGCCCCAGATGGAGACTGGCAGAGACAGGTTGTTGATCAGGTGCAGCATCGCGACGGTCACGATAAAGCTCAGGAAGAACCAGTTCGCGACATAGATGTGCTTTTCACGCCGGTTGATCAGCGTGCCCATATAGATCGCCAGATAGGAGACCCAGATGATTGTCAGCCAGATATCGATATACCATTCGGGTTCGGCATATTCTTTTGATTGGGTGGAACCCAATACATAGCCGGTCGCGGCCAGTACGATAAACAACTGATAGCCCCAGAAAACGAACCACCGCAGGTTGCCGCCCCAAAGGCGCGTGCCACAGGTCCGTTGCACGATATAGAACGACGACATGATCAGGGCATTGCCACCAAAGGCAAAAATCACCGCTGAGGTGTGAAGGGGACGTAACCGTCCGAAGTTGGCATAAGGTTGCGCCCATTCGAAATTCAGTGCCGGAAAGGCCAGCTGGAACGCGATGAAGGTGCCGACAAGGAAGCCAACGACACCCCAAAAAGCGGTTGCGATCACACCGGCGCGGATCACGTCATCCATATAGCCGTTTGGATCGGTTTGCGGGCGCGGCTCTTCATCAGTGTTGCGCAACACCCAGATAAACATTCCGCCAGCGATAACCATGATCAGGAGCGCGTGCACCTGATAGGCCAGATCCCGGCCCCAACTGGCGGCCATCGCAGCAAACAGCGTGATCCCCGCCAGCAGGATCAACTTCAAATAGTCAGACGTCATAATGGTGCCCCTTCTTTCACCCTCGGCCAAAATCGGGGCCGGGGCGTTCATTCCTCTGCTGCCTTTTCCCAAGGACGGGCAGGGGGGTCTTTGATCTGAGTCAATGTCGGAACGGTTTTTACTTGGGCAAGGTCAAAGACGGCATAGTGACACGGATGCACTGTGGTGAAAGACTTGGAACAGGAGGGCTCCCTATGTCTATTCAGACCGTGACCGCGATTCTTTATGATATTGATCAGGCTTCGGAGCAACTTGATGCCGCCGTAGCCGCCGCGCGGGCGCTGGATGCCCATTTGCACGTGATCGCCCTCGCGACCGGGCTGGACCAGACCGCGATTACCGGCGCTGCCCTTGACCCGGTTCCTGCGGGCCTTGGAGTCGAGGATGCTCGTGAGCGGGCCAAGGCGCTGGGCGATTTCGCAAGCGCACAACTGGCCAGCGAAGACATCCGCTGGCATGTTGAACAGGTTATCGGAAGCGGGTCCAGCAGCGCTACGGAAATTGCCCGTCATACGCGGTTCAGCGATCTGGTTGTGCAGCATCGTCTGAGCGGGTCCGCCAACCAGGAACGCACCCGCAGGCTGGCCGAGACGGTTCTATTTGATGCGGGTGTGCCGCTGCTGTTACTGCCGGAAAATCTGCAAATGGTGGCACCGCCCAGCAAGGTGCTGGTGTCTTGGGACGAAAGCGCCACCGCCCTGCGCGCTGTCAGACAGGCATTGCCGTTGCTGGCCAAAGCGTCCTATGTGCATGTGGTGATGGTGGATCCGCCCAAAGACGCCCCCGACCGTTCCGATCCGGGCGGAGCCTTTGCGCAATACCTGTCGCGGCAGGGCATTAAATGCGAACTTTCCGTTTGCAATCAAAGTGATGGAAGTGTTGCTGCCACTTTGGAACGCCGCGCAGATGAACTTGGTTGTGGTATGATTGTGATGGGGGCTTATGGCCACTCCCGGCTGCGCGAGGCCATCTTTGGCGGCACGACCCGCAGCATCCTGACGGATGCAACTGTTCCGGTCTTCATGGCGCATTAGGTTCCAACAGCCAGATCGTTGCACCACGCCCCTGCAGTGCTTAGCCGCGCCCTGAAACGGTCTGCGTCAATAAAGTGCCCCGCCATCGGTGTCGTCACCGGTTTCGGCCATCAGAATGGTAAGGTCGGGGATGGTGATGGTGCGGCTGCCGGTCATCTCAATGACGCCATCCTTGCGCAGGGCGGTCATCTGGCGGCTGACGGTTTCGATGGTCAGCCCTAGGTATTCCCCCATTGCTTCGCGTGACATGGGCATCTCGAAGGCCAGCCCGTCCCTGACCGACTGCAGATGCAAGGACGCAGTCCGCCGCCCGATGAGCGAGAGCAGACAGCTGATCTTTTCGCGTGCTGTCTTGCGCCCCAAAAGCATCATCCATTCCCGCGCCACTTCCAGCTCGTCCAGGGACATCACCAGCAGACGTTGCCCGATATGGGGGGTCACTTCGATCAAAGCCTCGAAGGGTTTGCGCCGGAAACAGCACAGGGTCACGTCCTGAATAGCCTCTACATCATAAGCGACATTATCGCGGCCGGGACGTCCGATAAAATCCGACGGCAACAAAAGCCCGAGCATCTGGATGCGCCCGTCGGGCAGGGTGCGCGACAACTTGGCTGCGCCGGTGACCACGGAGGCGACAAAATGCATTTCGTCGCCTTCAAACATGATTTGTTGTCCGGCATCGAAAGTGCGGTAATATTTGATGTCTTCCAAACGGCTTAGTTCTTCTGCATCGCAGGTCGCACAGACCGCGCGATTGCGGATGTTACAATCGGCACAGGACGTGAAATTGCCGCTGGTTGGGCCCAGATTCATTTTTTGGGTCTTTCATCTTTAGGGTGATTTGTTTCTAGCATCCCGATTGGAAAACTCAATGCGGTGTGATTGGCATTCGCAGCGGGAATACCCTTGCTGTTGTGGGGTTTGCGGGGCGATTGAAGCGATTTGTCATGATACTGGTTGCATTGCCCTTCGCAATCGCTTGATATTGACGCAAGGATCAACAAAAAATCTGGGAGTACTCTTATGAAACGTCTATTGGCCACGACTGCTGTCGCCCTTGGCTTTGCCACATCTTTGTCGGCAGCTGGATGCGACAAGGTGACTTTTTCTGACGTCGGCTGGACCGACATTACGGCCACGACTGCTGCAGCATCTGTTGTGTTGGATGCGCTGGGTTATGAGACAGAGACCAAAATCCTGTCCGTACCGGTCACCTACACGTCGATGGCGGCGGGCGACATTGATGTCTTTCTTGGCAACTGGATGCCAACAATGGAAGCCGACATCGCCCCTTACCGCGAGGCCGGGACGGTCGACACGGTGCGCGCCAACTTGCAGGGGGCAAAATACACGCTGGCTGTGAACAAGGCAGCCGCAGAGATGGGCATCACGTCTTTCGCCGCAATCGCAGCCAAAGCAGAGGCGCTGGACGGCAAAATTTACGGCATTGAGCCGGGCAATGATGGCAACCGCCTGATCCAGTCGATGATCGACGGAAATGCCTTTGACCTGAAGGACTTCGAAGTTGTCGAATCCTCTGAACAGGGCATGTTGGCACAGGTCAAACGCCTGAGCCGCAAGGAAGAGCCGATTGTCTTTCTCGGGTGGGAACCCCATCCAATGAACGCAAATTTCGAACTGACCTACCTTGAAGGGGGCGACGATTTCTTCGGCCCCGATCTGGGAGGAGCAACAGTACATACAAACACCCGCGCCGGTTATGTCGAGGAATGTCCGAACGTTGGCAAACTGTTGGGTAACTTGGAATTCACGCTGGCCATGGAAAACGAAATCATGGGGTCGATTCTGGATGACGGCAACGATCCGCAAGAAGCGGCGGCCATGTGGATCAAGGCAAACGCAGGTGTGTTGGACGGATGGCTGGACGGTGTGACCACCAAAGACGGTGGTGACGCAATGGCTGCCGTGGCGTCGCTCAAGTAAACGCGACATCGGTTGAAAAATGCCCGCCCTGATCACAAGGGCGGGCATCGTGTTTCCGGGGGGGCTACGATGAACTGGCTGACAGACAACAAGATTCCGATTGATGACATCGCCGAGGCGGCGTTTGACTGGCTTCAGGTCAAGGGAGAGTGGTTCTTTGACGGGCTGGCGCTGGTGATGGAATGGTTGATCGACGCCATCCTTTGGGTGCTGCAAACCCCCCATCCGCTGCTTGTGATTGCAGCTTTTGCGGCGCTCACATGGGGCATCCAGCGCAGTTGGAAAACTGTGGTCTTTGTGGTGATCGGTTTCTTGTTCATCCTCAATCAGGACTATTGGGAAGAAACCACCGAGAGCCTGACCCTGGTGTTGTCTGCCTGTGTTGTCTGCATGGGTGTTGGCGTCCCAATTGGCATAGCCGCCGCGCACCGACCGCGATTGTATCGCTTCATGCGCCCTATACTTGACCTGATGCAAACGCTGCCCACATTCGTCTATCTCATTCCAGCTATCGTATTTTTCGGCATCGGCATGGTGCCGGGTCTGATCGCCACCGTGATTTTTGTACTGCCAGCTCCGATCCGTTTGACCCAGCTGGGCATCGCCTCAACCCCAAAATCCCTGCTGGAAGCGGCCCAGGCTTTTGGCGCGACACCCAGCCAGACATTGTGGAAAATTGAACTGCCCTATGCGTTGCCCCAGATTATGACGGGTCTGAACCAGACGATCATGTTGTCCCTGTCGATGGTGGTGATCGCGGCCCTTGTCGGGGCGGACGGTCTGGGCGTGCCGGTGGTGCGGGCGCTCAATTCGGTGAACACCGGATTGGGGTTTGAAAGCGGTCTGATCATTGTGGTGGTTGCCATCATGCTGGACCGGATGTTGCGGGTGGGTCAGAAGTGAATACAGCAGTAAAATTTGATAATGTTTCCATTGTTTTCGGGGAAAAACCTCAGGCAGCGCTTGAACTGATGGACCAGGGTCAGAACCGTCCCGAGATCGAAGTTGCGACGGGGCAGGTCCTTGGTGTACACAACTGCTCGCTTGAGGTGGCCGAAGGAGAAATCCTGGTACTGATGGGGCTTTCCGGCTCTGGCAAATCTACCCTGTTACGCGCGGTGAACGGTCTTAACCCGGTGGTGCGTGGCCATGTCGAGGTGAATGACGGGGCATGGTCGGCCAACGTACAGGCATGTTCCGCCGCGGACCTGCGTAAGGTCAGGCGTGAATGTGTATCGATGGTGTTTCAGCAATTCGGCCTGCTGCCATGGCGCAGTGTGCGGGACAATGTGGCAATGGCGCTGGAATTTGGCGATACCCCCAAGGCCGAACGCATGGCGCGCGCAGACAAACAGCTGGCTCTGGTCGGCCTGTCGGATTGGGCAGACCGCAAGGTAGGGGATTTATCGGGGGGCATGCAACAACGCGTCGGCCTTGCCCGCGCCTTTGTCACCGAAGCGCCGATTTTGCTGATGGACGAACCGTTTTCGGCGCTCGACCCGTTGATCCGAACACGCCTGCAGGACGAGCTTCTGGAATTGCAACGCGATCTGAAACGCACGATCATCTTCGTAAGCCACGATCTGGACGAGGCGTTCAAACTGGGGGGACGCATTGCGATCATGGAAGGCGGGCGGATTGTGCAACTTGGCACCCCGCGGGAAATTTTCTCGAACCCGGCATCGGATTATGTTGCCGATTTTGTATCCAACATGAATCCTTTGGGCGTTCTGACGGCCCGAGATGTGATGGACCCTGTCGGCAGCGTGACGGGCCCTCATGTTGCGGCAGAAACCCCTGTGGCAGAGCTGATCCAACAACTGACTGGCGAGACTGACGCCTTGCAGGTGGTGGAAGGCGATGCCGTCTTGGGGACCGTCACCGCACAAAGCATCGTTGCACGGTTGATGAGCTAGGACCAAGCCGCCCGTGCGGCAACCCCAAGTCAACCGTGGCACTGTCCATGGTCCCGTGGCCGCGTCGCGAAACGCTTGGAGATTGGATATTTGTTTCCCACAGATAGCTAAAACGCGTATCCCCGCTGGGCGATCTCGCAAAATAGATGTTTTCAAGGTCGCCTGATAGGAATGCGCGACACCATTGTTTATGTCGAACCCGCTGCTATCATCAATGTACGAGTTCTTGATGAACCTTCTTGAAACTGATTATTTCTGCAGATTAGCCACGACCATAAACGCGCCAATTAGGATGTCATCTCAAGGGCGCCTGGGCCAAATTCATTAGGGGTCAATTACCACAAGGCCCTGCTTTACCGCTTTCATAAGGAGCGTTGCAGAGGAATGAACCGACAGCTTCTTCATCAAGTTTGTCCGGTGGGTATCAATCGTCTTGGCGCTGATCCCCAATTCGTTTGCCATCGCGGTATTGGAAAGGCCCCGCGCAATGGCCTGTAACACCTGCAATTCTCTTTTCGTAAGTGGTACTTGGTCTTGCTGGGGCGACAGGATGCGGATCGCCGCGGGAGACAGAACCGTCTGGCCGCGCAAAATGGCTTCAATCCCTGAACATATTGTTTCGGGATCATCGGCTTTGAGGAATATCCCCGCAACGCCCGCTTCGATCAGGCTGGAAAACAACGGGGCCGACGGATGGCCGGTTAGAATGGCGAAACGGGTTTTGGGCGACCAGCGTTTGGCCTCTAAAAACACTTCTGCGCCGTTTGCAGCGGGCATATTGATGTCAAGGATCGCGCAATCGGGCTGTACTGATTTGATCAGTGCAATTGCATCAAGCCCGTTGTCGGCAATGCCGGCGACCTTGTGGCCCTGCAATTCCAATTCGGCGGCCAGACCAGAGGCAATCAGCCGATGATCATCCGCAATGATGAACGTGCTTTGCATCGGGTCTTTCGAAACCTTTTCAAATGGATCTTGGCCCAACCTATCCTGAATGGCGTCATCTTGCGAAGCCTCCTTGTGATAGTGCCTTTGCTCTGTGTGGTTGCGTCGACGGTTCAGGCGCAACAGGTAACAACCGAACTTGACGGCCCGCGCCTGCCTGAAGAGTTGCTGGGTAAAATCGACTTCCTGCTGGATCCGACCAATACGATGGCAGTACAAGACATCCTTGTCCTGCCCGGAACGCGATTTGAGGCGATCAAGACAGAATCGGCCGACTTTGGATATATCGACAGCGACATCTGGCTGCGGACGACAGTCAAGAATGTCACGCCTGACATTACATCATGGCGCATCCATTTTCGCGAGAATTTCAAACAACGTCTGGCCGTCCATATCGTGAGGGCGGATAATTCGGTTGATACCGTTTATGATGTCGGTATCGCAGACGGTTTTGAAAAACGCCCGATCCAATATCCCGAAATGGTCGCACCGATGCAGCTTGTCCCCGGTGAGACAGCGACCGTTTACATCAGGTATTGGTCGGAAGGGTCTTCCCAACTGGCTTTCGGGTTCGAGACCGAGATCAGCTTTGCCACCCGCACCGCAACGCGAACAGCCAAGAATTTTCTATTCTATGGGACGATGATCCTGCCTGTGCTGATCGCCTTTCTGGCGTTCATTCTTTACCGTCAGGCGGTTTTTGCCGCCTATGTGCTGAACTGGGTGGCCGCCCTGCTATATGTGATGCATTCCGACGGGGTCACGTTCCAGTATCTGTGGCCGGGCAACCCTGCGTGGAACAGCTTTGCCTCGATTCCGTTAGGGGCGGGTATCATCATCATGTCGCCCATATTTGCGCGGGTCTTCCTGAACACACGGCTGCATAATCCGCTTGTCGACAAATTGCTTTGGGCGGTGATTCTTGTTGCGACTGCCATGCTGGTTTCATCGGTATTTTTAGACGGACAGGTTCTGAAAAAGCTCCTCGTGCTCATGTCCCTGATATCGGTCAGTGCCTGTGCGTTATCGGGGCTTGTTGCGGCTTTTACACGCTTCAAGCAAGTTCGTTTCTTTGTGATCGCTTGGGCCGGATTTTTTGGTGCTGCGATCATAATGAGCATGCGGCACTGGCTGGGCATAGAAATCTCGCAGGATTTCCAGAATGATGCGATCCGCTCGGTTATGGTGTTTGACGCGATACTGATGGGTCTATCGATTGCGGACAGGAACAATCAGCTGCGCCAATCCCGCCAAAAGGCGCTGGCACAGAGGTATGATGAAGAAACACGCAACCTGAAACTTCTGGCGCGGCTGTCGGAACTGGAAAAGCGCTATGTCCAAGAGACCGCAGGCCTGCGCAACCGTGACAATGATACCTCGGACACATTGCACGATTTGCAACAACCGCTCACAGCGCTGCGCCTGAACCTGAGGGGGTTGGTTGACGGCAAGCTCGACACGCCAGAGGCGCTGGAGGATATGGAAAGCTCCTTTGCCTATATTGAACGGCTGATGGCTGCCGCGACGCGACACCGTGATGATAGTGCGGTGTCTGACAGCCTCAAGGCATTTGATAAGGAGAGCAGTTCAAATGCCTTTGGCCTGCGCAAGGTGACCGACAGTGTGATGCAAATGTTCTTGCCCGATGCGGCGGCCAAAGGGTTGGACCTGCGCTACTACCCCTCAGATCATGACATTGCCGTGCAACCCTTGGCGGCGATGCGGATCATTTCGAATATCCTGTCAAACGCCATCAAGTTTACGGATAGTGGTCGTATCCTGCTTTGCGTGCGCAGACGAGGGGATGATCTGCGCGTTGAAATTCATGATAGCGGACCGGGCTTGAACGCCGCGCAATTTGAACAAGCAAAAGAGCGCAGGGCACGGCTGGATATCACATCGCGCGGGACGCCCGGCGAAGGCCTTGGACTGTCCATCGCCCATATGACGGCCGAAAAATCGGGGTATGGGATTCACAAACTCTGCGAGCGCAAGTCAGGATTGAGTGTTGGCATCACCTTCCCTTTGACGTGACGCAACTCTGCGCGCTTTGTTTTTTCCAAAACTAGGGTAATCGCCTGATACACAGGAATGTCATTTTGTTGCAGGCTGTTTGCATTGCAGAGGTCGGTTCCGGGGGGGGCCAGGCTGACTTATTCACATATGTCTACTTTTTCTTTTATCAGATTGTTTTCGGGAGCCTTCAATGACCGCCGGACCGGAGCTTAACGCATTTCAAAGCAACTTGACCACCACCACCGAACAGATGGAAACGGTCCGTCAAGACGTTGAGGCATTGGGTCGCGCGCTTGATACCGCTGCCACCGCGTCGCAGAATTACCTGACTTTTCGTAAAGTGATCAAAGTACTTGACGCGGGGTTTGCCGCTGCCTTGACCACGCTCAAGCTGACGGAAAATGTGACCCCGCTGAGCGCGCCGTCAAAAGCGCTCAAGGATGTTTTGCAAGTGATCCAGCCGCGCATCGCGGACATCAAGGATCAAACCGACCGCGCGCAAAAACTGGAACCGATACTGCAGAAATTTGTACGCGCCGAGCGTGTGTTCGAAATCACTGTAACGCCCGCCGTGGTCAATGCGGATGAAACACTCGACAATATCCTGTCAGGTATCAACGAATTTGTCGACGCCTTCGATCGTGTCTCAACCCCGAACGGCATTCCCGCGCTGAACCCAAATGCGGGCACACAACGGCCGGGGGCGGATGACTTTACCGGTCTGTTCAGCGAGGCAGATGATTTCGTCGCCTACGCAAACGGGGCAAACGGGGCGGCGCAGGGCGTGTTCAATGCCTATAACTTTTCCAAGGGGGAACTTGATAACCTCATCGGCTTGTTTGGCGCTGTCGATTTCTCGGCCCTGAATGAGATTTTCGGTAATCTGGCCGAATTCGAAGAACTGTTCGACGGTCTGGGCGTCGTGCTCGACATCGTGGGTGCCGCCTTGCGCCCAATCCAGCCGTTGCTGGATGCGATTGGCTTGGTGTTTGACACCATCGTTGGACCCGTGATTGATTTCCTTAAGGACGAGTTGGGGATTGATGACCTCTTTAATGCACTTGCCGCTCAGCTGGAACCGTTGTTCCCAGACATCGATCTGTTTGACGGCTTTCTTGAAGTTGTCGACCGGTTGGAAGCCTCCCTTGACCTGCTGGACATTGATGCCTTTGAAATCCCGGATTTTACTGTCCTGTCGCTGGACGTCTTCGACCGTTTTGACGAGGTGTTTGGTACCATTCAACAGGAGGCACTTGCCCTATTGGACGGTATCCCATTGCGCATTGGTGATCCGGCAACCGAAGATAGCAACGGGCGCGACGTCATGTACGGCACTGGCGGGGATGAAGCGTTCGATCCGCAAAGCGGTGACGACGAGGTGCTGGCCAACGCAGGCAATGATATCATTGCGGCCAGCGCAGGGGATGACACGATTGACGGCGGTGACGGTATCGACCGTCTGGTCTTTGCCGGGGAACTGGCAGAATACGAATTCACCCGTGAGGGCTATAGCACTGATCCAAACACTGAAATCACGCTGATCTTTACCCATACCGTGGTTGGTGGGCATGGCTTCAACGAAGGCACGGAGATTGTCACCAACGTTGAATATTTCGATTTCGGCACTGAAACATTTACCAAGGAACAATTCGAAAACGCAGTTGTGGGGGTATCGGTGCTGGATGGCACCGGAGAGCCGGGTGCACGCACCACGGATGACGGCGAGCTGATCTTCCTCAATGAGGGTGGCACATTGGTTGATGGTCTGTCGCTGAACGGTGAAACGTTTGACGGCATGAACGTCGTCTATGGCCTTGGTGGGGATGACCGCATTCAGGGCACCAATTCGGATGATTTCATCTTTGGTGGTGCGGGCAATGACCTGCTGGTCCCGCGTCTAGGTGAAGACGCGCTGGATGGCGGTGATGGCATTGATACGTTCCAGATATTTGACATCGGTCGCAACCCACGCGACGAGATTTACCTTGATGAAGGCATCGCCTGGCTTTCTGAACTGGACGATAACAAAGCGCTGGCAAATGTGGAAAACGTCATCGTGATGCATGGCGGGGTCATGCAGGTGAACGGCAGCGATGCAGGCAATGTCCTGTTCACCGGCAGTGGCCGGGATCTGATCTCGGGGCGTGCGGGGGATGATGCATTGTTCGGCAACGCCGGGCGCGACATTCTGATCGGCGGCATGGGCGTTGATACGTTGCGTGGCGGTGAGGGCAACGACCTTTTGCTGGCAGGCAACACCACCGACAATGGCGCGGCCGAGCTTTATGATGGTGAAGAAGGCTTTGACCATCTGACGTATTCCAATTCGCAAAGCGAAGTTCAGAACGCGATGGACAATCGTCAGGACAGTTTCGGTGCCCGCAAGGCATTGGAGGATTCAGCATCCGGCGGACCATTGGTCATCCGGGCGGGGCAGGGTGAGATTGACCGTCTTGACGTCAATGGCAATATCATCGCCACGGATATCGCACTGAACATGGAAATGATCACCGGATCGGCCTCTGACGATGTCGTCTTTGGCGGGGGCGACTCGCTTAACCGTCTGTCCATTGGCGGCGGAGGTGGAAACGACACCCTCTATACTTGGGGATCAAATGGCGTTTTTGGCGGCGATGGCGATGATTTGCTGATCGCGCAGCGCAATCCCGGGACCGGGCAGGTCGGCACGAACTTCGAAGGCGGCAACGGCTTTGACACGCTTGATCTGCGCCCGCTTGGAGACGTTAAATTCGTGATGCTGACGAGCAGCGGCAGCGGAAGCTTGCGGATTATCGCAGCAGACAAGGATGACACGGGCAGGCCGCGCGATGCACGCGGTATCAGCATGAACGTCGACGAGAACGAAGAATACCTTTTTGGCGACAACGATGATTTTGCTGAATGGGGTACAGGTGGCGATGCCACGATCCGCGGCGGCGGTGGCAATGACTACCTTGCGTCGGTGTCCAGCGATGGCACACAAAGCCCGACATTCCATGGCGATGCGGGAGATGACACGATCATTCTTGGCAATGGCGGCTCGGCCTTTGGCGGCACCGGCGATGACCGGATTGAGGTGAACTCGAGCTCGGAGCAAGAAGTGCAGGGCAATGAGGGCAATGACACATTCCTGATCAAACGCATGGATGGCGCGCTGTCAGGTGGCGATGGCTATGACACGCTGATCCTCAATCCTGCTCTCGCTTCGGGCGTGACGGTCGACCTGTCAGGGGCCGGTACGGCAACATCACAATCGTCGAACAACAGAGGCGCCAGCCTCGATCTGACCAGCATCACCGGCATCGAAGCCCTGATCACCACCGACCTTGCAGATGCGATCACAGGCACAACCAACGGCGACCGGATCAGCGCCCTGGGAGGCAATGACCTTATTCAGGCGGGTGCCGGTACGGATCAGATATTTGGTGGCGCCGGAAATGACACGCTGCGCGGTGAAGCAGGCAACGATACGATCAACGGCGGCATGGGCAACGACACCATTGACGGTGGCGTCGGCATTGATGTGGTTGACTACAGTTTTGCCGTTGCCGATGGCCCCGAGGGCGAGTTGGTGGCATCTTCCTTTGGTGCTGCTGTTGTGAACCTTGCGCAGCAAACCGGCGGGCGTGGCAGCGAACAGGATACCATCCAGTTTGTCGAAAACGTTATTGGTACACATCTGAATGATGTGATTACGGGCGACGCAGGGGACAACGTGCTGCTGGGCGGTGCTGGTGCCGATACATTGTCTGGTGGTGACGGCAATGACGTGCTGATTGCGGGCAGCCTTGGCGTGACAAACGCCGTTGACGAGATGAACGGCGGGGAGGGCGATGACCGTCTGATCGTCGGTACAGATGTTTTCAGCGCCGATGGCGGTGCGGGCAGCGACACGCTTGATTTTTCAACCGGGTCCGACACGGCAGAGGGCGGCGGGCGCACGCTGTCGGTGATCGTCGACCTGCAACGCGGCATCGTCAGTCGTGACGTCGAAGACAGCACAATCGTCTGGGCCGAAGGTGGCGGTCAGGCCGCACGCAGCTTTGATGGGCAATCCATTTCCCCAACCGACGTGCTGCGCGCTGACCCTTATTTTGCACGGTCCGCAGCCGATCTGAATCTGCGCCTGCCTACGGGCGATGAGGAAAGCACCGACATCCCCAGTTTCGCGATTGAAGTCACAACCTCAGTGCTGAGCAGAGAAAACGAGGCCAGCACGATCACCAGCATCGAAAATGTGATCGGCACCGATGAAATGGACTTCCTGACCGGCAACAATGCCGACAACACCCTGACGGGCGGCGCGGGTGACGATGTGCTCAGAGGGCGCGAGGGTGATGACATTCTACTGGGTGAAGAAGGCCGCGATACTGCATACTATCAAGGGGATCAGGCCCGTTACACGCTGACCATTGGGCCAAACGGGACAACGGTAACTGATCGTTCAGGCCAATTCGGGACTGACGCGCTCAGTTCGGTTGAGCTTCTTGATTTCGAGACTGATTTGTTGGGGGCGCCTTTCAGTCTCGAACAATTTGGCGGCCTTGGAGGATTGAGCGCGCAGGCACTCGAAAGCTTTATCGAACTCTACATTGCCTATTTTAACCGCGCGCCGGATGCGGTGGGCCTGTCCTTTTGGGGCACCGCCTTTGCCAATGGCACAACCTTGGAAGAATCCGCGACGCTGTTCCTTGATCAGGATGAAACCCGCGCGACCTATCCCTCAGACCTGTCCACCACCGACTTTGCCACCGCCGTTTACAGCAATGTGTTAGGGCGGGTCGCCGATCAGGAGGGTTTTGATTTCTGGGTTGATGTGCTGAACAACGGCTCGGTGGGCCGCGACCAGTTCATCCTCGCCGTCCTTGGCGGCGCCAAGGCGGCCCCACCTGTCGATGCCACGCCCGAATTTATCGCACAGCAACAGGCCGATCAAACATATCTGGCGAACAAGACCGATATTGGAACCTACTTCGCAGTGACACAAGGGATGTCGGATGTCAGCAATGCGATTGCCGTGATGCAGGTTTTTGACGGGTCACAAACCAGCATAGACGCCGCCGTTGATGCGGCGGATGGATTCTATGCTGCAGCCGTGCAAACCGACGGAGGCGAATTCTTGATGCCCATCATCGGCATCCTGGATGATCCTTTTGCCTAGTCTTTGGTCATAAAGGCCGGGTCGGCATGGTTCTTGGGCGGGGCTAATTTTTGACGATTCATTTTATTGGATGCACTGTCGATCGTAGCTGTCTAAGAGAGTGGCCGCTGGCGGCGAAGCAACGCACAAGTTGATAAACGCCGACCTTTGGCCGAGTTTGCCAATGACCAAATCGGCAATGCACAAATTGTAAGTGTTTGCGTGCGCCGCAACTTGGACGAATGGGGACTCAAGCGGCCTTGTCGTGGTGAGGTTCGATACATTGCTTTGAGGCCGTCGGGATATCCGCTATCGGCTGAGCGGGATCTTGGCCTTTACCCGCCGCAAATGCATAACAACCGCATTTCCTGTTGGTTTTCCTTCGTGATTGACTGGATTTCGACCACGGTAAGTGCGGCACTGCCGACACGCCGCATCCCATTCACGCGCGTTGTCCGCTAAGCAGGGGTTTTCCTCAGATGATCAGCGGAACAGTGCCGCTGATCATCTGAGGAGACGGACATGGCCGATACAGAAAATACCAAGTTAAAGCCGTACAACTCAGGCCGGACAACGAAGAAGGACTTTAGCTGATTAGGTTTGCCGTATCTCACGGCGGATGTTCTTGACCCGCTTGTCAGCGGCGTCCGTCGGTATTCCGGGCTTTTTGTTCATCTTCGCGCCTGAAAGGCTGCGATGAACCAGAAATCCTGCGTTGTTCAAATCCGCAAATCTCTTCCATGGATAGCTGACGTCAGACATCTTGCGGTTACTCCAGCGGGGGGACTGCCTCAAAATCGTTGCGCGAAATACCAGCGGCATTTTTAACAGCACGTCGCATTTTCCGAGGTTTTCCCGCAATCACATGTTTGATGATTGGATCGAGTTTGCCCTGTCTGTGAAGGAGAAATGCAAGCCGATGGCCCATTTCTGGAAAAACGAAGTGCTTAACTTTATGGTCTCGCGGAAAACGGTTGAGGTGAATTCGTTCGTCGGCCGTCCCGCCGTGTAGGATGATCGTTTCGGCGCACTCAACAGGAAGCGTGTCGACTGCTTTGAAGGGCCAATCTACGATCTTAGTTCGAAAGAACTTCCAGCGGGTTTCTTCAGGCACACAGTCAGGATGAGCTGAGAACTGCGGTACTATAGCGAGCACTGTGTCAATTCGGGTTAGTCTAGCTAGAAACAGTGCCATTGTGCCCCCTATAGAATTACCAACAGCGACGATCCGTTTTGCCTTGACCCTTGCGGCCGTGGTTTCGATCTCTGCGACAATACGATCCGCCACGCCCGGCCCGTTCAGCCAGCTACGCGACGCGTCTGAAACAAAAAGAGCGTGGCAATCGCCGGCTTGGGAGGCCATCTTGAAAAACTCGAGTGGTGGTTGCTCTGCTCGTTTTTTTCCTACGCCGGAAATGCTGATAACCAATGTCGAGCCTCTTCCCCGCAGGTAGGAAAACGCAAGGGGCGGCTCAAGAGTTTCTTCTATCGCAGCGGGCCAGTCGCGGGAGTGAACTTCGTTCATTATGGTTCTTGTCTCTGGATGCTGTAGCGGTGGACATCGGTAACGCTAGTCCGTTGGTTTAATAACGTCAAATTACGGGCATTTTAAAATTGCGTAAGATCGCTTTACATGTGCAAGGAACCAGCAACGTCGGGGTCAACGCCAAGCGAAAGCACACTTTCTTTGCCAGAGAGGCAAAATATCATTTGCCACAGTTTGGAGCCGTTCGGTGTCGCCAAGACGAATAGGCCTTCGATGGCGAAACCTTTGTAGGCTTTTCACGCGGTTTGAGTTTTCAGAGCGGAATGTCTGCTAATGGCATCACTATTCCGGTTCAAACTTGACACCCCTGCAACCACCCTCGTCCGGGGGTATCTTACCGGATGCAGGTAAACGGCATCGCACAAAGAAGTATCGTCAAACCCATAATAACGAGGCTTCTTGGATGTCTTTGGATGATAAAATGGTGCCCCCACACGGACTCGAACCGCGGACCTATTGATTACAAATCAATTGCTCTACCAGCTGAGCTATAGGGGCAGGCGTCCCAGGGACGTCTCGACCTTCCGACCGACTTGCATCTGTCTAAGGTGTGCGCGTTCTTTAGTAGATCATGTTTTGGGATGCAAGCACTCTGCGCACCAAAAATGCATGATTTTTGCATGCGGGTTTTCACGGAGCACCCAAACCGATTTAGATGTTTTACACGCAGGGCCCATGCCTGTATTCAACGGTTCATTCCACCATCGACTGAGTATGGATTTATGCAGCTGGTTTTACAGACAGGCGCCCATTTTACCGAGCAGGAGAGGCTGATCAAATCGGTCCTGCGCAACAAGGATGTATTGGTCCAGCGGGGTGTTGTTGTCCCGGGACCAAACAGTTATCGCAAGTTGGTGCGCGAGACGTTGAATGCCCTTCACAAAACCCCTGCGTCACCACAGGCCCGTGAAGTCTTGTTGGACGTAATGCTAGATGGTGCGACCGCGGACCGGTTGATCCTGTCGGATGCGAATTTCTTTCGCACAGCCGGCACCGCGATACAGGAAGGCATACTTTATCCGGCGGCGGCGGCACGGATGGCGCATATGGCGGCCTTGTTCCCAGAGGATGAAATCGAAATCTTTATGGCGGTCCGCAATCCGGCGACCTTTGTTCCGATTATCTATGGCAATGCCATCGACCAGTCGGATGACGCCTTTTGGGGCGGGCGCAAACCGCAAGACCTGCGGTGGTCTGACACCATCTCTGACATTCGTGAGGCGGCGCCTGGTATCCAGATCACCGTCTGGTGCAGTGAGGACACACCGGTGATCTGGTCGCAGATCATTCGCGAACTCGGCGGCATGGAGCATCACGAAAAGATCGTCGGCGGATTTGATCTGTTGGCGACAATCATGTCCAAAGAGGGGATGGAGCGGCTGCGCAGCTACCTGCATTTGCATCAGGACATCACCGAGATCCAGAAACGCCGGGTGATTGCAGCCTTCCTCGACAAATTCGCTCTTGAAGACGAGATCGAAGAAGAACTCGATATGCCCAACTGGACCGACGCGTTGGTCGACGAATTGACCGATCTGTACGACGAGGACATGCTGACAGTGCAGCGGCTGGACGGCGTTCGTATGATTGCGCCCTAGGCGTATGGTGAAACAGGCCGACGGGCGCGCGACAGCACGTCTGGAGGTGAGCGTTTGAAGTGACGTCAGCTGCCAAAGGCACGTTTCACAAGATCACCCGCGGTTCGGGCCTGCCTTGGGCGATGTTGGTGAACAGGAATGTTGCGCCGTCCAGCGGAGCGTTGGGCAGTCCGACCCTCGCTGATGTGATATAAAGATCGCGCAGCTCAGGGCCACCGAAGGCGGGGCAGGTGGGTTGACGGACCGGCAGATCGATGCGGTTTAACTCTCGTCCGTCGGGTGCAAAACAAATGACGCAGGAACTGCCCCATACTGCGACCCAGAGGTTGCCATCCGCGTCGGTAACCGCGCCGTCGGGGTTCAGGCGGCGGGCGGTAAGATCGACAAGAACCTGCGGTGCACCCACGGGCCAGCCGTCATCGGCGTCCAACGCTTGGCGCATGATCTTCTGCGAGATTGTATCGGTGTAATAGGCGCAGCTTTGATTCGGGGCAAAGCAGATCGCATTGCTGACGGTGATGCCGTCGACCAGTTTTCGGACCATGCCGCGATAATAGCGATAAATGGCACCGGCCGCCGGTTCGGCCTTTTTGCCCATGGTCCCGATCCAGAAACCACCCCACGGATCAGCCCGTCCGTCATTTGAACGGGTGAGCGGGTTATCACCGTCCAACTGACAGATCTGAACGGTGTTGCCTGTCAGAATATCGAACCGCCACAAGGCGGCCTCCGAAGCGATCAGGAGGGTGTTCTTATCGACCCACCCTGCGGCAGAGAAATTGGCGTCAAATTGCCATTCACGACGGCGATTACCCTTGCGCGAAAACAGGCGTTTTTCCAAAATATCGAACCAGAACAATTCGTTGCGTGTCGGGTGCCATAACGGCCCTTCGCCCAAGCGGCACTGATCCTCATCGAAAACATTCATACGAGGGCTGCCCGATAAGCGGCAACAACCGCGCGGCCCTGTTTGGCGACGTCAGCGGCGCTGGAACCCGGTTTGTAAAGGGCAGAACCCAGCCCGAACCCATCCGCCGAAGCCAAAATCCATTCGGCGAAGCTCTTGGGGCCTGCACCGCCGACGGCGTAGACGGTGGTGCCGGTCGGCAGGATCGCCCGAATCGCGGATAGTCCGGTCGGCCCTGCCACGGAGGCCGGGAAAAACTTTAAGCCATCCGCGCCGGCATCAAGGGCCGCGAGGGCCTCGGTGGGGGTGAACACGCCGGGCCAGCTTTGCAGTCCGAACGCTTTGGTAGCCGAGATTACCGCCGGGTTGCAATTGGGAGAAACGACGATCTGCCCTCCCACCTGCGCCACGGCCTCGACATCCGCAACCGTCAACACCGTGCCGGCGCCGATAATGGCCGTGTCGCGCAGACCGCGCGCCAAGGCGGCAATGCTTTGCAGGGCATCCGGCGAATTCAGCGGCACCTCGATCGTTGTGATCCCTGTGGCAACCAATGCCGCGCCGATGGCTGGGGCCTCAATTGGGGTAATGCCGCGCAGAATCGCGATCAAGGGCAGGGTCATCGGGTTTCATTCCAGCAACGGTAGGCAGCGGTCAGTCCCGCCAATGTCATGCGTTCGGCGTCTGCGATGGTGGCCGGTGCCCCTTGGGTCTGTAGGGCGCGGGCATAGGGCGCGGCAGCGGCGTCTGCGCCGATGATGGCGATATTTGTGCCCAGCCAATAGGGGCGGGTAGCGGCCAGTTCGGCACCGATCAACAGTCCCGACAGTCGCGCACGGCCTTTTTCGGGGGGTGTCCCGTCCAGCAGGTCATCTGCGCGAATGGCAAAGAGGCGTGCCGCAAGTTTTTCGGGCTTGCTGAGGGCCTCTTCGACCGTGAAATCAAAGGTTGGCTGATCCCAGTTGTCGGTGTTCACGGAATGACGCAGAACCGACTGCGCCGCCAGCAATGTAAAAAGCTCGCCGCTCATGTAGGTCTGGAAGCTGACAACCTCTCCCGCAGATATCTGGACCCATTTTGTATGAGTGCCGGGCAGGCAGATCACGCCGTCCCAATCCGGGTTCAGCGCAAGAAATCCGGCGATCTGGGTTTCTTCGCCGCGCATTACGTCAGAAGGAGTGGACTGGCGCAGACCGGCGATTACCTGCACGTTAAACATGTCAGACGGGGCGGTGACAGTGGCTGCGGCCAGTGGGGCACAAGGCACCGCGTGATAGGGTGCTTCGACCCAGCCTTGGCGTGAGCCGACCATACCGCAGGCGATGATCGGAGTTCGTGCTGTGACATTCCAGACGTTGAGCAATGCGGCGAGCGCCGGTTCAAACTGGTCACGGGTCAACCCGCCCATACCATCGCCGGAATGCACATTGGCTTCGGCCCGTCCGTCCTTCATCGCCCATGCCCGTGGACGACTGGTGCCCCAGTCCAGTGCAATCCAGTCCGGTGCCAAACCCATATTCATCCCGTCACAACCATGCCGCCATCCCTGACCATGCATTGGCCCGTCATCATCCTGCTGGTATCCGAGGCCAAAAACAATACGGCATCAACAATGCCGCGCGGCGCAAGATGCGTCTTGATACTTTGTTTTTCAGAATGCGGGGTCAATGCGTCAGGGGGCGCCCATTTGTCCAGTTGTTTCTCTGTCAACGCCCACACCGGTGCCGATGCATTCAGCCGTATCCCGTCTGGTTAGAATTCGCGCGCCAAGCTGCGGTTCAACGCGGCGTTCCTACCGTTAGTCGCCCTATAGGCCAGATCGCCCGCTTGCTCCATCATATAATTGAACAAGCTGGAATTGACGATTGCAGCGGTGTCTTTTGATTGCATTTGGCCGACCACGGCTTAAACCGCGAAAACGACGCCTTGAGGGTGATGGCTTGCAAGGCGTCCCGGTCTGTGGTGGGATGTCGCCTCGCAGGAACAGCGGGGCTGTTGCCTGTTTTACGGCCATCTGCTCGGCAAATTCAGTGGCGCCGGTACACCCGATAAAAGTGACTTGTGCGCCTTTTACCATAAATCCGCCGGTCAGTGCCGCCCCAATGCCGGGACCGTCGCCGGTGCTAGACACGGCCTTGCCCTTAAGGTCGTGGAACGTGCCGCACCGGGGCGCGAGCCGACGATCTTTGCGGGTCACGGGCTTTGAGGGTCACGGGCGGATGTTTTGCGGTTTCCAGAAGGGTACGGGAAGTTGCTATGGAAGAGTCAACAGGGTCCTACCCCTTGGGCGCTTGGGTCACCTTTAGATATGTGGTTTGAACGCGGCAGATGTATAGCCGAGGCGCGGTTGCGGTGCTGGGCTCCGGATCGGGCCGTAGGCTGAAGGCGCCGCGCATACAGCAGTGATTGGTTTGTCATGACGCAGTAACCTTTCGCAGGGCGTCATCCAACCGGATTGCAACTTTCCTTTATGTATAAAATATTTTCACTTGAAGCAAAGCTGGTTTGGTCATAGCTTTGCGTCAACACTGCTATTTTGGGGGAACTGATATGCGTGCGATATGTCTGGGCGGCGGGCCTGCGGGTCTGTATTTTGGTATTTCCATGAAGCTGCGCGATCCGTCAGCAGAGGTTACTGTGCTTGAACGCAACAAGCCTGATGACACCTTCGGATGGGGCGTTGTCCTGTCGGATGAAACCTTGGATAACCTGCAAGCCAACGATCCTGTCTCAGCCGCCGAAATTCGCAAGAATTTTGCCTATTGGGATGACATGGCCCTGATCTACAAGGGGCAAAAAACAGTCAGCAGCGGCCACGGTTTTTGCGGAATAGGGCGCAAGAAACTGCTGCAAATCCTGCAAGCCCGTGCCATCGAACTGGGCGTTGATGTGCAATTTGAAACAGAAGTGCAGGCCGCCTCTGGCTATATGGATGACTATGATCTGGTTGTCGCATGTGACGGGTTGAACTCGAAAACCCGGTTAGAGTTTCAGGATACCTTCAAGCCGGACATCGACGTGCGCAAATGCCAGTTTATCTGGCTGGGAACGCACCAGAAATTTGACGATGCCTTTACGTTTATCTTCAAGGAAACCGACAAGGGCTGGCTGTGGGTACATGCCTATCAGTTCGACGATGACACGGCGACATTCATCGTTGAGTGTAGTCAGCAAACCTTTGATAATTACGGGTTTGCCAATCTGACCCAACAGGAAACCATCGAAATTTGCGAAGGTATTTTCAAGGACGACCTTGATGGTAATGCCTTGATGACAAACGCCAATCACATTCGCGGTTCGGCGTGGATCCGGTTCCCGAGGGTGCTTTGCGAGACGTGGCATCACAAGAACGTGGTTCTGCTGGGGGATGCGGCGGCCACGGCGCATTTCTCGATCGGATCGGGGTCAAAACTGGCGCTGGAATCCGCGATATCCTTGGCAGACCAGGTCTTGGCAGAGCCGGACATCGCGGTTGCTGCTGAGAAATATGAAGCAGCACGGCGGCTTGAAGTGCTGCGACTGCAATCAGCGGCCCGTAACTCATTGGAGTGGTTCGAGGATGTAGAGCGTTATCTGGATCTTGATCCGGTTCAGTTGAATTATTCCATGCTGACACGCTCGCAACGGATCAGCCATGAAAACCTGCGCGAGCGGGACCCCGAATGGTTGGCCGGTGCTGAGAAGTGGTTCATGGAGCAAGCTGGCGCCAGCACTGATGGGCCGGTACGAACACCGATGTTCGCCCCTTTTCAGTTGCGGGATATGAAGCTGGAAAACCGCATCGTTGTATCGCCTATGGCGCAGTACAAAGCGGTCGACGGTGCGCCCACAGACTGGCATCTGATCCATTACGGGGAACGCGCCAAAGGCGGGGCCGGGCTGGTTTACACCGAAATGACCTGTGTGTCGGCGGACGGTCGGATCACGCCGGGGTGTCCCGGACTTTACGCACCGGAACACGAAGCGGCATGGCAGCGTCTGACGGGATTTGTACACGCTGAGACCGACGCGAAAATTTGCTGCCAGATTGGCCATGCTGGCCGCAAGGGATCAACGCGGATCGGCTGGGAAGGCATGGACAAACCGCTGACGGATGGCAACTGGCCGATTTATTCGGCGTCCCCCATCGCTTGGTCGGATGAGAATGCGGAACCTGTCGAGGCGAATCGCGCAGATTTGGATCGCATCCGCGATGACTTTGTCGCGGCAGCGCAAATGGCGGATCGCGCAGGATTTGATATGATCGAACTGCATGCTGCACATGGCTATTTCATTTCGTCGTTCATCTCTCCGCTTTCCAACACCCGCACGGATGCCTATGGCGGCAGCCTTGAAAACCGGATGCGTTACCCGTTGGAAGTCTTTGCCGCGATGCGTGCAGTCTGGCCCGTCGGCAAGCCGATGTCTGTCCGCATTTCGGCCAACGACTGGACCGGTGACGACGGGGTGACCCCGCAAGAAGCGGTGCAAATCGCTCGAATGTTCGAGGCGGCAGGCGCCGACATTATCGACGTTTCGGCGGGGCAGACGTCGACCCAAGGCCAGCCGGTCTATGGCCGCATGTTCCAGACGCCGTTTTCGGACCGCATTCGCAATGAAGCGGGGATCAAGACGATGGCGGTCGGCAATATCTATGAAGCGGATCATGTAAATTCTATCCTGATGGCGGGCCGCGCCGATCTGGTTTGCATCGGACGCCCTCATCTGAGTGATCCCTTTTGGACGTTGCGGGAAGGTGCTGCGATTGGCGACCGCCACGGCAAATGGCCCTTGCCCTATGAAGCCGGGCGCGATCAGATGTGGCGATTGGCAGATAAGGCCGCGGAAATGGAGAAAGTATGAGACAGGTTTTGGTAACGGGCGGCGGGTCTGGCATCGGGCAGGCTGTGGCGCGCGACTTTGCAGCCAATGGAGATGAAGTCACCATCGCTGGCCGTCGCCTGGACGCATTGCAAGAAACCAACGCAGACGGCAAGATGCGCATGATGCAGGTGGACGTCACCGATGAGGCGTCGGTCCAGGCCTTGTTTGACCGGCCCTATGATGTGGTTGTTGCAAATGCCGGTGCGGGCCACGCGATGCCGGTTGCCAAGATGCCGATAGACGTGTGGAATGACACCTTGGCGGTGAATCTGACCGGAGTTTTCCTGACATTTCGTGCCGCCCTTGCCGACATGCAGGCCGGCGGACGGTTGATTGCCATGGCCTCAACTGCCAGCCTGAAAGGCGGCGCGAACCTTGCCGCCTATGCTGCGGCCAAACACGGTGTGCTGGGGTTGGTGCGGTCTTTGGCCATTGAGATCGCCAGAAATGGCATCACCTGCAACGCGGTTTGCCCGGGTTTCGTTGATACCGCTATGGCGGATGGTGCGGTGCGTAACGTAATGAAAATGATGGATATTGACCGCGCAAAAGCCGAAAAGATGGTGGTCTCTGGAAATCCGATGCGCCGGATGATCACTTGCGACGAAGTTGTGGCGGCCGTGCGCTTTCTGGCCTCAAAAGAGGCGTCGATGGTTAACGGGCACGATCTGTCCGTATCGGGCGGCGAGATATGACCGAGGCGAAGGACCGCGTACGCCTTTGGCTTCGATTATTGAAAGTGGTGCGCGGGATTGAAAACGATCTGCGCGAAAAGCTGCGACTAGAACACAAGACAACGCTGCCGCGGTTCGATGTGATGTCTGCCCTGTCACGCCATCCGGATGGTTTGAAAATGAGCCAGCTCAGCGGGGTGCTACGCGTCTCGAACGGGAATGTGACAGGCATCGCAGACCGGTTGAGCGATGAAGGACTGGTCGAGCGCGTGGCCGTGCCGGGAGATCGCCGTGCCATCGTTTTGCGCCTGACGCCCGCAGGTATGGTAGAGTTTGAAACCCAGGCCCGAGCTCATGAAAGCTGGATTAACGATATGCTCAGCGGTGTCAGCCCCGAGGAAGCGCGCGCCATGGCGGCGCGGCTTCAGGCGTTTGCCAATGCATCTGAGTCCACCAACAAGGAAAACAACAATGCACAGTGATGTGAAGCACTTTTTATGCGAGATTGAAGACGGCATTGCGACCGTGCGGCTGGACCGGCCTGACCGCAAGAATCCCCTGACCTTTGAAAGCTACGCCGAGATGCGCGACTGGTTCCGTGATCTGGTCTATGCCGATGACGTGGACGTGGTGGTGTTCGGATCGAATGGCGGTAACTTCAGCTCGGGCGGCGATGTGCATGATATCATTGGGCCTTTGACCCGGATGAACATGAAGGAACTGCTGCGGTTCACGCGGATGACCGGTGATCTGGTCAAGGCCATTGTGAACTGCGGCAAGCCGGTGATTGCGGCTGTGGACGGGATTTGTGTAGGGGCCGGTGCAATCATCGCCATGGCATCCGATCTGCGGGTCGCGACACCCGAGGCGAAAACGGCGTTTTTGTTCACCCGCGTCGGTCTGGCGGGCTGTGACATGGGAGCCTGTGCAATCCTGCCGCGTATCATCGGACAAACCCGCGCGGCGGAACTGCTTTATACCGGACGGTCGATGTCGGCAGAAGAGGGGGAGCGCTGGGGCTTTTTCAACCGTCTTGTTGCAGCGGCCGATCTGGACGCGGAAGCGGTGAAACTGGCCAAACAGATTCAAGCCGGGCCAAATTTTGCTCATATGATGACCAAGACCATGCTGGCTCAGGAATGGTCGATGTCGATTGAACAGGCGATCGAGGCCGAGGCCCAGGCCCAGGCGATTTGCATGCAGACCGGTGATTTCGAGCGTGCGTATAAGGCGTTCGTCGCGAAAGAACGCCCGGTTTTCGAGGGGGATTGAGCGTGGCAGGCTGCGGGAGTGAGTTTAGAGGCAAGATGAAGCTGGGGGGCATGATCCATGTCTGACCGGAGTTTTTTGACCTGGCCGTTTTTTGAAGACCGGCATCGGGAACTGGCCGAGGCGCTTGATGTTTGGGCGGCGGCCCATTTGGCAAGTGTTGATCACAGCGATACGGATGCGGCCTGCCGTTCCCTGGTGGCGATGATGGGGGCGGGCGGCTGGTTGCAGCATTCGGGTGCCATGGACGGCGAGAAGCTGGATGTGCGATCGCTTTGTCTGATCCGCGAGACTTTGGCGCGCCATGATGGGTTGGCGGATTTTGCTTTTGCCATGCAGGGGCTTGGGACCGGGGCGATTTCGCTGTTTGGGTCGCCCGAGCAGCGGGCGCAATGGTTGCCCAAGACCCGTGAAGGGGCGGCGATTTCGGCATTTGCCTTGACGGAACCGCAGTCGGGGTCGGATGTGGCAAATTCGACGATGACAGCCACGGCAGACGGCAATGGATTTGTGCTGGACGGGCGCAAGACCTGGATCTCGAATGGTGGGATTGCGGATGTCTATACGGTTTTTGCACGGACCGGCGAGGGGCCGGGGGCCAAGGGGTTGTCGGCCTTTGTGGTGCCTGCGGATGCGCCCGGGTTGAAGGTGGAAGAGCGGCTGGAGGTGATGGCACCGCATCCACTGGCGACCTTGCATTTTGACGGGGTAAAACTTGCGGGGTCAGCCCTGATCGGTGAAGCGGGCAAAGGCTTTGGCATTGCGATGTCGGTCCTGGATGTTTTCCGCTCGACTGTGGCGGCGGCGGCTTTGGGTTTTGCACGCCGTGCATTGGACGAGGCAATTGCCCGTGTCACCACCCGCCACGTACAAGGGGCACCGTTGGCCGATTTGCAGATGGTGCAGGGGCATATTGCGGATATGGCGGTTGATGTGGATGCCTCGGCCTTGCTGATATATCGCGCAGCCTGGGCGAAGGATTCGGGGGCGGCGCGGGTTACACGCGAAGCGGCTATGGCGAAATTGTTTGCCACAGATCACGCACAGCAGGTGATTGACAAGGCTGTGCAGTTACATGGGGGCGACGGGGTGCGGCAGGGCCAGATGGTCGAGAGCCTGTACCGTGAAATTCGTGCGTTACGGATTTATGAAGGCGCGTCTGACGTGCAGCGGGTGGTGATTGCCCGCCAGACTTTGGGAGGACGTTAAGATGTTGGGACGGACAGGGCATGTAGATACCTTTACGCGGGACAACCTGCCGGATGTGGCCGCTTGGCCTGATCTGCTTTTGGATGGGTTCGATTACCCCGAGCGCTTGAATATCGGCGTCGAACTCACGGATAAGATGGTGGAAAAGGGGTTTGGCGACCGGACCGCACTGATCGGCAACGGGCGGCGGCGGACCTATAAGGAACTGGCTGACTGGACCAACAAGCTGGCGGCGGCCATGGTCGAGAACCTTGGGATCAAGCCGGGAAACCGCGTGCTGATCCGGTCGGCGAATAACCCCGCTATGGTGGCATGTTGGCTGGCTGCGACCAAAGCCGGGGCTGTGGTTGTAAACACCATGCCAATGCTACGGGCCGGCGAATTGAGCGCCATCGTGGACAAGGCCGAGATCAGCCATGCGCTTTGTGATACGCGGCTGATGGACGAGATGACCGGCTGTGCCAAAACCTCACCCCATCTCAAGACGGTCGTCGGATTTGATGGCACCAGCAACCATGATGCAGAACTTGACCGTCTGGCGCTGGAAAAGCCGGTGCAGTTTCAAGCGGCGGATACGGCGCAGGACGACGTTGCCTTGTTGGGGTTTACCTCCGGGACGACGGGCGACCCCAAGGCAACAATGCATTTTCACCGCGACCTATTGATCATTGCAGATTGCTATGGGCGCGAGATATTGCAGGTCACGCCGGAGGATGTTTTTGTCGGATCACCGCCTTTGGCGTTCACCTTCGGGCTTGGTGGTTTGGCGATTTTTCCTTTGCGGTTTGGTGCTGCGGCAACCTTGTTAGAAGCTGCAAGCCCGCCGAACATGATCGAGATTATCGAAAAATTCAAAGCGACAGTTTGTTTTACAGCGCCAACGGCATACCGCGCCATGTTGCTGGCGATGGAAGAAGGGGCAGATTTGTCCTCACTTCGGGCTGCGGTCAGTGCGGGAGAGACTTTGCCCGCACCAGTGTATCATGATTGGCAGGCCAAAACTGGTAAGCCGATGCTGGACGGAATTGGTGCGACAGAGATGCTGCATATCTTTATTTCGAACCGTTTTGATGATCACAAGGCGGCCTGCACGGGCAAACCTGTTTCTGGGTATGAAGCGAAAGTTGTTGATGCGGACGGGACCGAGGTGGCGCGCGGCGAAGTTGGTCGATTGGCGGTGCGCGGACCGACGGGGTGCCGTTACCTCGCGGATAGCCGACAGGATGTTTACGTTCAGGATGGTTGGAATATCACCGGCGATAGTTTCTCAATGGATGAAGAGGGTTATCTGTATTTCGCAGCGCGGAACGACGACATGATCATCAGTTCGGGATACAATATCGCGGGCCCAGAGGTGGAGGCCGCGTTGCTGAGCCATCCAGCGGTCAGAGAATGTGGCGTGGTTGGCGCACCGGATGAGGCGCGTGGATCGATTGTGCAAGCACATGTCGTTTTGATTGAAGGGGTGATCGGCGATGCGGGTTTGGTCAAAGAGCTGCAAGATCACGTCAAGGCCACCATCGCGCCGTTCAAGTACCCTCGTGATATCCGCTTTATCGACACACTTCCCAAGACGGCGACGGGAAAAATCCAACGTTTTGCATTGAGAGAAGACATATGAGCGACTTTGACAATGCCTCAAAAGGGGCGAAGATGGATTTCTCGAAAGAGAAATCATATGGTGATTATCTGAGCCTTGATAAAATCCTGACAGTCGAGAACCCTTTGGACATGGCCCATGATGGGTTGCTGTTCATTATCCAGCATCAGACGTCGGAACTATGGATGAAACTGGTCATTCACGAGCTGACTGCCGCACGAATTGCCATTCAGGATGGTAATTTGCAACCTGCCTTCAAGATGCTTGCGCGGGTGGCACGGATTTTTGAGCAACTCAACTCGGCTTGGGATGTGTTGCGGACGATGACGCCAAGTGAATACACCGCCTTCCGGCCCTATCTTGGTGCATCGTCAGGCTTTCAGTCTTACCAATACCGGTTGATCGAGTATTTGCTTGGCAACCGTAATAAGGCGTTGACCAAGCTGCACGTTCACACGCCCGAACCCCATGCGGCTCTTGTGGCCGAGATAGAAAAGCCAAGCCTTTATCAGGTCGCGATTGACCTGCTTTGTGATGGGTTGGGGGCGGCGCATTTGTCTGGGTCACCCGAGCCAAAAGCGTGGGCCGCAAAACCAGAAGTGCAGGATTTGTGGCAAAAGGTTTACGAAGATCCGGCAACCCATTGGGAGCTCTATGAACTGGCCGAAAAACTGGTCGACCTGGAAGATTATTTTCGACGCTGGCGGTTTAACCACGTGACCACCGTCGAGCGGATTATCGGGTTTAAGCGGGGAACGGGCGGCACATCGGGTGTGGCTTATCTGCGCAGCATGCTAGAGGTCGAACTATTTCCCGAATTGTGGCATGTCAGAGGAGTGCTTTAGGTGACTGACGTATTGAGAAAAGAGCAATTTATTCTGCCCGAAGGCGTCATTTATCTTGATGGTAACTCCTTGGGTCCGATGCCCAAAGCAGTGCCTGCACGTCTTGCGGGGGTGATGAATGATGAATGGGCGCAGATGTTGATCGGCGGCTGGAACAAGGCCGGTTGGATGGGCCAGCCGACAGAAATCGGGACATCTGTTGGGCGGTTGATTGGCGCACCGGCAGGATCGATCGTTATGGGTGATACCCTGTCTGTCAAAGTGTATCAGGCCCTTGCCGCAGGGGTAAAGATGTGCCCCGAGCGCAAGGTGATCCTTAGCGACAAAGGCAATTTTCCAAGCGATCTCTATATCGCTGAAGGTCTGGTCGGGTTGCTGGGGCAGGGATACGAGTTGCGCACTGTCGCACCTGAGGAGGTTGCTGAGGCGATTACTGATGACGTGGCCGTGGTGATGCTGACTGAGGTGGATTACCGCACGGGCCGCATGCATGATATGAACGCTGTCACCAAACTGGCCCATGCCGCGGGTGCGGTTATGGTTTGGGATCTGGCGCATTCGGCGGGGGCCATTCCGGTGGATTTGACCGCGTCCAATTGTGAATTTGCGGTTGGATGTACCTATAAGTATCTAAACGGTGGCCCAGGCGCACCGGCATTCATCTATGTGCGCCCCGATTTGGCGGATTCGGCCGAACCGGCGTTGAGTGGTTGGTTAGGCCATGCAAGTCCTTTTGATTTTGATCTGCATTATGCTCCAGGTCGGGGGATTGAACGGATGCGCGTTGGCACACCGCCTGTGTTGCAGATGGCAGCGCTTGAAGAGGCAATGAAGGTTTGGGACGGTGTTGAGATGTCCGATGTGCGTCTGGCATCCATCGCGCTTCAAGAACAGTTTATCGCAGAGGTCGAACAAGCTGTGCCGCAGTTGGAACTGGCCAGCCCGCGCGTTTCAAAGGTTCGCGGTTCCCAGGTGTCGTTCCGGTTCGAGCATGGCTACGCGGCGATGCAGGCTTTGATTGACCGTGGTGTGATCGGTGATTTCCGGGCGCCCGACATTATGCGCTTTGGGTTTACGCCTCTTTATCTGGATGCTGCTGATGTGACTGCAGCGGTGGCCGTGATCAAGGATGTGATGACCAATGCACTGTGGGATAATGCCAAATATAAAGTGCGTAGCCGCGTAACGTGAATGGACTATCTTGCGCGCAGCAGCGGTGACAGGCTGGTGGAGAGTGCAAAGAGCAGTGCGGCGGCCGAAACAATGCTGGGACCGGTGGGTGTGTCAAACCGGAACGAGGCCATCAGGCCGGTCCCCACCGCCACAGCGCCAAGTCCCATCGCATAAAGCGCCATCATTTCCGGCGTACGGGCAAAGGGGCGGGCAGCGGCGGCAGGGATGATCAACATCGCGGCGATCAACAAGGCACCGACAACCTTGAGGGCAACCGCCACGGTGACGGCCAGCGCAACCGTCAGGATCAATTGCTCGCGGCGTGGATGTCCGCCAGAGGCCGTGGCAAGGTCGGGGTTCAGGGTGGCAGTCAGCAGCGCCTGCCACCGCCAGAGCAATAAAAGCGCGACAAGGATGGCGCCGGACCAGATCAGCACCACATCGCGCTGGGTAACGGCAAGAATGTCGCCGAACAAATAAGCAGAAAGATCAACCCTTTGCCCCGGGACAAGGGAGACGGCGACCAGCCCGAGTGCGAGCCCGGCATGGGCCAGAACACCCAGCAAGGCATCGGTGCTGACGTGGCGTTCGGACAGGCTACTGACGATCAACGCCATGGCAAGAGCCACAACCAACACACCGGCAATCACCGGTAGGTCGGTGGCCAATGCAACGGCCACGCCCAACAATGCCGCATGGCTGGTGGCATCGCCAAAATAGGCCATGCGGCGCCAGACCACAAAACAGCCCAGCGGGGCGGCGGCCAGGGCGACGCCAAGACCGGCGAGAGCCGCGCGAAAGATAAAATCGTCCATCAGTGTGAATGCTCGTGATTGTGATCATGTTCGTGGGAGTGGTCATGAGCGTGGTCGTGCTCATGCCGGTAAAGCGCCAGTGTGCCCTGCGTACCGGCACCGAACAAGGCGCGGTATTCGGGGGCGTCTGCTACGATTTCGGGGGTGCCTTCGCAACATATATGTCCATTCAGGCACAGCACCCGATCAGAGGCGGCCATGACCACATGCAAGTCGTGTGACACCATCAGCACGGCAAGGTTCAACGCGCCCCGGACGTCTTCGATCTGGCGGTAAAAGGCGGCGGCACCGGGTTGGTCCAGCCCTTGGGTGGCCTCATCAAGGATCAAAATATCAGGGCTGCCCAGCAGCGCCCGCGCCAGCAGCACGCGTTGGAACTGGCCACCGGACAGCGCCGCCATTTGGGCATCGCGCAATTCAGGGACACCTGCGCGGGCAAGAACGGCAAGGATGTCGTCCGGTTTCTGGCGCTTGGGTAGGTTCAGGAAACGTTGCACGGTAAGGGGCAGCGTGGCGTCGATATGCAGCTTTTGCGGCACATAGCCGATGCGCAACCCGAGGGCACGGGTGACGCTGCCAGACACAGGTACCAAGGCCCCGATCAACGCCCGCAAGAGACTGGACTTGCCCGATCCGTTCGGACCGACGATGGTTACGATCTCCCCGCGTTCAATGGCAAAACTGACATCGCGCAATACCGGCGTGCCACGATATCCGAGGGTCAGATGATGGGTCTCGATCAGGCTCATGCGGCGGCATCCTGACAGGCCGGGCAAAGCCCTTCGGCCTCGACCACGGTGCGTTCGATCTGGAAACCCGCATCCAAAGCCGCCTCATTCAGGCGGCCTTTGGCAAGGGCGGTGTCGGCTTCGGCCACGGATTTGCAGCCCCGACAGATCAGAAAGGCAGGCATCTGGCATTTCCCCAGATGGGCACAGGCAATATAGGCGTTCAGCGCCTCGATCTTATGGGCAAATCCGGCTTTCACCAAGAAATCCAACGCCCGATAGGCGACAGGGGGCTGCGCCCCCAACCCTTCGTTGGCAAGAACGGCCAGCAGGTCGTAAGCCCCCAAAGCGCGGTGATCTGCCAGCAGGATTTCCAGCGCCCGGCGGCGCACCGGCGTTAGCCGCAGACTCTTGTCCGCACAATGGCGTTCTGCCTTTTGCAAGGTGCCCGCGACACATCTGCGGTGATCATGAGGTGCAAACCCGATGGTGCTCATTTGGTGTTCTCCAGAATTCGGCTATTGATATGTTATAACATACGATGTAGCAAGCCCTCGAATTTCATTCTGGAGGTCTTTTATGCGTTCCCTGATCCTTGCCTTGTCTTGCCTGCCCGCCATGGCACGCGCAGAGGTGCCTGCCGTGGCAGTAGACATCGCCCCGGTACACAGCCTTGTTTCCCGCGTCATGCAGGGTGTGGGCACACCTGATTTGGTGATCCCGTCCGGTGCGTCGCCGCATGGCTACGCGATGCGCCCGTCCGAAGCTCGCAGTCTGAGCGGTGCGGATCTGGTGGTTTGGATAGGGCCTGAGCTGACCCCTTGGTTATCGGAACCGCTTGAAGCCCTGGCGCCAACGGCTGCCAAGCTTTCCTTGATGGACGCACAGGGCATGTTTCATTTGTCGTTTCGCGAAGGTGTGGGTTTTGGGGAAGATGCGCATGAGGACGACGGTCATGACGAAGAAGGGCATGGCGAAGAAGGACATGACGAAGAAGGGCATGACCACGAAAAGCACCGTGAAGAGGGTCATGACGACGTAGCGCACAACGATGAAGCGCATGATGAAGACGGGCATGACGACCATGCGCAGGACGAAAAGGGGCACGACGCAGAAGGCCACGACGACCATGCACAGGATGCCCACGGCCATGATCATAGTGCTGGCGGGCGTGATCCGCATATCTGGCTGGACCCTGTTAACGCTGCTGTGGCGCTTGATGCGATTGCCGATGCGCTTGCTTCTCTGGATCCCGAAAATGCCGCTACTTACCGGCAGAACGCTCAGCAAGGCCGCATGGATCTTGAGGCATTGACCCAGCAGATTGCAAAACGTCTGAGTGCTGTAAAAGGTCAGCCCTTTATCGTGTTCCACGACGCCTTTTATTATTTCGAAGCGCGGTTTGACGTCGAGGCGGTTGCAGCGATCAGCACGGGAGATGCCGCAACACCGGGGCCTGCGCGGGTTGCAGCGTTGCGCACCCAAGTGGCAAAAGCAGCACCTGTCTGTGCCTTTACTGAACCGCAAATGAACACCGCGCTGATACACACGGTACTGGAGGGGCAGGAAGCAGCGCTGGCAACCCTTGATCCATTGGGTGCATCATTGCCGCTTGGGGTAAACCTTTACGGTGATCTGATCATGTCAATGGCTGCAGCAATGGAAGAGTGCCTTGCGCCCTAATCTATAGGTTCATGCATCTTCAGGAAGGTTGGCGCAAAGGGACCCTTGGGTATTTGGTTGCGAACAATTTTATGTGTCGCGACCAAACCCTGCCCGGTGCCGCCTTGCTGGCACCAACCAATCCTAAAAATCCCTTGTGTGCTGTGGACCTACGGACCTGACCTTGGCGTTAACTTATTCGTCATCACGCGCAGCTAAGACGGATGTGGCCCGTATATGCGCCTTGCTTCGCTGCGCCCCCCTTGAAGCTCCCTCGGCCCGCGACTAATCTGACACTAACAGTTCTGCGGGTATGGTCCCTCAGACGCAGATACAGGCAAGAACACATGAATGATCCCTACCAAACCTACATGAACCTTGTGCCAATGGTGGTCGAGCAGACCAGCAGGGGCGAACGGGCTTACGACATTTTCTCGCGTTTGTTGAAAGAGCGGATCATTTTCATCAACGGCCCCATTCACAGCGGCATGAGCCACCTGATTGTGGCACAACTTTTGCACCTGGAGGCGGAAAACCCGTCCAAGGAAATCAGCATGTATATCAACTCGCCAGGTGGTGAAGTGTCGGCGGGTCTGTCGATCTATGACACCATGCAGTACATCCGCCCGAAAGTGTCGACACTGATCTGCGGCATGGCGGCGTCTATGGGGTCGGTTATTGCGATCGGGGGCGAAAAAGGCATGCGCTTTGCATTGCCCAACGCCGAAGTCATGGTGCACCAGCCCTCGGGCGGGTCGCAAGGCAAGGCGACAGATATCCTGATTTCGGCGCGCCACATCGAGCAGACCCGCGAACGGATGTACCAGCTTTATATGGCCCATTCCGGTCAGGACTATGAAACCGTGCAAAAGGCGCTGGACCGTGACCTGTGGATGACACCGGATGAGGCGCTGGAGTGGGGGCATATCGACGAGATTGTTGCAAACCGCGGTAAAGAAGACGATAGCGATGCGCCCAAAACCAAGCCCAAGAAGGGTAAAGGCGACAAGTAAGACAGAGCTTTGGGCGCTGCGATTTTGCGATTGTAGCGCCTAAGGCACTGGCTTAGTGTTTGAGGCAAGGACCGCGCGTCGCAACGGACGCGCAAAATTCACGACAGACCTGAAAGGGCTGACATGGCGAATAATTCCAGCGGTGATAGCAAAAACACCCTCTACTGTAGCTTCTGCGGCAAAAGCCAGCATGAGGTGCGCAAGCTGATTGCAGGGCCGACGGTGTTCATCTGTGATGAATGCGTCGAATTGTGTATGGATATCATCCGCGAAGAGACCAAAGCGTCTGGCCTTAAGGCCACAGATGGCGTGCCGACACCCAAGGACATCTGCGAGGTGCTGGACGATTATGTAATTGGTCAGGCAACGGCGAAACGGGTTTTGTCCGTGGCTGTGCACAACCACTACAAACGTCTGAATCATGCCCAAAAGGGCGGTGATATCGAACTGGCGAAATCCAACATTCTATTGATCGGTCCGACCGGTTGCGGCAAGACCTTGCTGGCCCAGACGTTGGCACGGATTCTGGATGTGCCGTTTACAATGGCAGATGCGACCACACTGACCGAAGCGGGTTATGTCGGAGAAGATGTTGAAAACATCATTCTTAAGCTGCTGCAATCGTCCGAGTATAATGTGGAGCGTGCACAGCGCGGCATCGTCTATATCGACGAGGTCGACAAGATCACGCGCAAATCCGAAAACCCGTCAATCACCCGTGATGTGTCGGGCGAGGGTGTGCAGCAGGCGTTGCTGAAGCTTATGGAAGGCACAGTTGCTTCTGTGCCACCGCAGGGCGGGCGCAAACATCCGCAGCAGGAATTCCTGCAGGTCGACACAACGAATATCCTGTTCATCTGTGGCGGGGCTTTCGCCGGTCTGGACAAGATCATCGCCGCACGTGGCAAAGGCTCTGCCATGGGCTTTGGTGCGGACGTGCGGGACAATGATGCACGCGGCGTGGGCGAAATCTTTACCGATCTCGAGCCGGAAGACCTTTTGAAATTCGGCTTGATCCCCGAATTTGTCGGTCGTCTGCCGGTTCTGGCAACGCTCGAAGATCTGGATGAAGATGCGCTTGTAACGATCCTGACACAGCCCAAAAATGCTTTGGTAAAACAGTATCAGCGTCTGTTTGAATTGGAAGACACCCAGCTGAGCTTTACCGATGATGCGCTGTCGGCCATTGCGAAGCGGGCGATTCAACGCAAGACCGGTGCGCGTGGTCTGCGCTCTATCCTTGAGGATATCTTGCTGGACACCATGTTCGAATTGCCGGGGTTGGATTCAGTCAACGAGGTGGTGGTGAACGAAGAATCCGTGAACTCCGATGCGGCCCCCCTGATGATCCATGGTGAGGCCGAGAAAGAGCCGGCAACCGCAGGTTAGGGCTTAGGTACAGCACCTACAGGTAGTTTTTGAAAGGGCGTGTCTTGGGATGCGCCCTTTTGTTTTTATGACGGGATGGTAGGGCTGCGCCGCCCCCCTAAAACCAACGAGGTAATGACAATGAAGCGTATACATTCAGGCGGCGAGTTCGAGGCGAAGGTTGGATATTGCCGCGCGGTTGTGGCAGGCGGGTTTGTCCATGTCGCCGGCACCGTGGGGCAGGGGGATGACGTGGTCAGCCAGTGTCGTCACGCGCTTGACGTGATTGGCAAGGCGTTGGAGGAAGCGGGCGCATCATTCGCTGATGCGGTTCGGGTAACCTATATGTTGCCGGACAGAGCCGAGTTTGAACCCTGCTGGCCCATTCTGGCCAAGGTCTTTGGCGACAACCCTCCCGCGGCGACGATGATCGAATGCGGATTGATTGACCCGAAATACCGCATCGAGATCGAGGTTACAGCAGTACTGCCCGATTAAACGACCTCCTCGAATCCGTCGCCAAGCCGGTCTTGTACTTCCTTTGGATCTAGCGAGACCCAGCTTGTACCACCTTTCGAGATAAAGCCGGCTTCCGCCAGTGAGGTTTGCAGGGCGGGCATATCCAGTTCGCCCATCCACATACGGGGTTTTGCCGCACCGAGGGGTTTCCACGAGCGCAGCAGATGGGTGATGCTGATCGGGGGGCGGCCGGTAAAGGCCGCGAGGTGGCGTTCCAGATTACCGGTCGCACCGGAGGGGCGGCGCACGATCATCGCGATTTCAGTGGCAGGATTCGCAACCATGGCCAGCATATGCAGCGTGGATCCTTCCGCCGCGATCACTTGCTTGGCACCTTTATAGGTAGCGATCTGGTGATGAATATCATGCTTTTCAGGATGATAGATCACGTATCCTTCCGCGCTCAGCCTTTCTTCCAACTCGACCTCGCCAATCAGGTTTCCCCGTCTTGAGGGCAGTTTGCTGCGGCTGACATAGAGTTTTTCCGGCCCGTCCGCCTTTACGGTTTTGGCAAAACGGCGCGCGAAAGCACGTCTGAAAGCTTCGGTGCCGGTGATCATCGAGCCAAGACCAAGACCCTGTCCCGGGACGATCAATCGCTCTACTTGTTCGGGTTCGGGTGTGCAGACGACAGGCACATCAGTGCCCATCAACCTGACCAGATCCCTTTGATATGGGTTTACCTCGTCGCCATTGCGAGGGCGTTTGGGTATGAAAAGAATACCGTCAATATGTTGGTCTAGATGGTCCAGGGCCCATAGCCGCGCGGTACTCTCCACCAGAAAATGGCCGAAGTGCATCCACAGCACCCCACCCCAAAGCCATGTTCCCTTGCGGATTTTTAGTGGGCCCTGGGGCAGGGCCGGTTCGATCGTCAATGCGCGCCCGTTGCGCCAGTGCGCCGCTTCGGCGTGATACACGCCCGTAGCAGTCAAGACACCGGCCGCCTGCACAAAGCCGTGTTCGGCGGAGGGTACAACAATGGCGTTTTCCAGCGTTGTGATCTCGGATGTCCATGCGGAATTGGGCATTGGCCCTTGCAGTTTGACATCCCGCACGCAGGTCCAGACCTGCCGTGAGCAATGTTCGGCAACTGGTGAGAAACCTGCCTTTTTGATGATTGTCTTGCACGCGCGCATGCCGTCGCGCCCGTAAACATCGGGATGGAATTCGATTACGATAGCGCGAATTCCGTCGAGCGATGCGTGGCGCAGAAACTCAAGCTCACCGCCTTCGATATCCACCAACAGGACGTCAGGTGCGAGGTCTTTGTGCAGTTTGGTGTAGTCAGCTGTCGGTACATCAACGGACGTGGTCTTGCGGCTGTCGGAAACGATCAGCGAGGATCCGAGGTAGGATTTGTGAATGTGAAAGGCCATGGTCTCGGGCGCGTTGGGGGCGCTGATCAAGACCTCGTTGCGCACTGCGATCGTTTTTTCCAACCCGTTCATCTGATAAAGAGCGGTAATGTGATCAATCAACGCGGGATTGGCCTCAAAGGACACAACTTTTCTGGGCTTGCGGTTCTTGGCTACAATCGCCCCGACCAGGCCGATACCTGCGCCCAGCTCCAGCACTTTGTCGCCTTCGCGTACAACTTTCAGCGCACCGGCGATTTCTTGCCCTTCATACCGCGCAGCATTGATACGCTCGATTCTGACAGGGGACAGCATCGGGCTGTCAGGCACCTTAACCCCGTGACATTCGGCCACGTGTTTGCTTGCTCCGTTTTTGGGGGGCGCAACTCTGGTTTTGGCGGTCTTGGCAGGCATGACAGATGTCTCCGGTTTAGCAACAATAGCTTTGTCGTCTTTCGGGGCCAATGGTTTTGGGAAACGCCATTGATTTGTCTGGCGCGCTCGAGTCTTTGCCGCAACACTTGTACAGGTCTGCTGGACGTCGCCCGCGCAGTGGTGCATAACCGGATCAAGTTGAGCGCGGAGAGCATCATGGGCATTCTGAACACTATTTTCCGGGGACTGACGTGGTGGCACGGCAATACCCTGAACACCCAATTGTGGAGCTGGCGCAAAGGCGTCAAAGTCGGCGAAGACGAACAGGGCAATACGTTCTTTCGCAATGCCGACAACACCCGCCGTTGGGTCATGTTCAACGGCGAGATGGAAGCAAGCCGCGTGTCACCTGATTGGCATGGCTGGTTGCATCATACTTGGGATGAACCGCCGACAGAAAAGCCGATGGCCCATAAGACATGGGAAAAGCCGCATGTTGAGAACCTGACCGGCACGACGATGGCCTATGCGCCCGCCGGCTCTCTGCGCAAAGAGACGCCGAAAGACCGCTCTGATTACGAGGCATGGACACCGGAGTGATACGGCCCATGCGTTTGTGTTTCGCTGCTCTTGTCGCCCTTGGTGGGCTGACGGCGCCACTTGCTGCGCAACAGGTGACCAATGCACCGGGCGGCGTTTTGCGGGCGTTGGACAAAACCTCGGGTCAGACCACCGATTTCGAAATGCGCGCAGGTCAGGCGTTTCGGGTTGGAAATTTGCAGATCGTAATGAAGGAATGCCGTTACCCGGCAGGAAACCCGTCGGGCAACGCTTACGCAGGGCTGGAAATTTCCGAGAATGGCAAAGAAGGTCTGTTGTTCTCTGGCTGGATGATTGCCTCTGCGCCGGCCTTGTCAGCGCTCGAACATCAGCGTTACGACGTATGGGTCATCCGCTGCACGACGTCGTAAAGCGTCCGAACCTCCATTGATGTAAAGCTTGCCTGCTGGGCGGTCGCATGTTCAAGGCGGGCGTGATAGGCGCGGCGGGTGATTTCTATTGCACCCAAAGAAGCCAGATGTGACGTCAGAAATTGCGTGTCAAATAACAAAAACCCTGTGCGGTTCAGGTGGTCGACCAAAGCGGCCAACGCCATTTTCGACGCATTGGTACGGGTGGAGAACATGCTCTCGCCAAAAAAAGTAGCACCCAATGTGACGCCATATACACCGCCAACCAAGCTGTCCTCGTCCCAAATTTCGAAAGAGTGGGCTTTGCCTTTTTGGTGTAGTGCGCTGTAAAGTTCTGATATTTCGGCGTTAATCCAGGTGTCGGGTCGGTCTGCACAGGCGGCGACCACGGCGTCAAAGTCACTGTTGATCCGCAATTCGAACGGGCTGCGCCGCATGGCGCGGGCAAGGGAGCGTGATATGTGAAAACCGTCCAACGGCAGAATACCGCGCCGTTCGGGATTGACCCAGAAAATTTCAGGATCGTCGCGATGCTCTGCCATCGGGAAAATCCCGACGGCATAGCCATGAAGCAACAGTTCCGGTGTCAGATCCGACATTGTCGGTCAGGCATTGCCAAGATTGGTTTCCAGCCAGTGTTCCAGCCAGTGGATGTTGTAGTTGCCCGTAAGAACGTCCTGTTCACCCAAAAGCGCGTGAAACAGTGGCACAGTGGTATCGACACCGTCGACGATCAACTCGCTCAGGGCGCGTTTCAGACGGGCCAAAGCTTCGGGGCGGTCGCGGCCATGCACAATAAGCTTGCCGATCAAACTGTCATAATACGGCGGGATCGAATAGCCGTCATAAAGGGCGCTGTCCATTCGCACACCCAAACCACCCGGTGCATGATACTGCGTAATGCGTCCGGGGCAGGGGGTGAAGTTGGGCAGTTTTTCCGCATTGATGCGCACTTCGATGGAATGACCATTGATCTTCAGGTCTTCCTGCTGGAACGACATGTCCAAGCCCGATGCCACACGGATTTGCTCGCGTACCAGATCGACGCCAAAGATGGCCTCGGTGACAGGGTGTTCGACCTGCAAGCGCGTGTTCATCTCGATGAAATAGAACTCGCCCTTTTCATAAAGAAACTCGATGGTGCCCGCACCGATATAGTTGATATCGGCCATCGCATCAGCGCAAACCTTACCGATCCGGGCGCGTTCCTCTGGGGAAATCGCGGGGCCCGGGGCTTCTTCGAATACTTTCTGGTGGCGGCGCTGAAGCGAGCAGTCCCGTTCGCCCAGATGCACAGCCCGCCCTTTGCCATCGCCAAAGACCTGAATTTCGATGTGGCGTGGTGTGGTGAGGTATTTCTCGATGTAAACCTCGTCATTGCCGAAGTTCGACTTGCCTTCGGCCCGTGCCGTCTGAAAAGCACGTTCCATGTCCGCTGCGGTCTGCGCAACTTTCATGCCCTTGCCACCACCGCCGGCCGTGGCCTTGATGATAACAGGATAGCCAATTTCATCCCCCAGGGCCTTTGCCTCATCCAGGGTCGCGACGCCACCTGCAGAACCGGGCACACAAGGCACACCCAGCTTTTTCATGGTGTCCTTGGCGGTAATCTTGTCGCCCATCACGCGGATATGTTCGGCTGTGGGGCCGATGAATGTCAGCCCGTGGTCCTGAACCACTTGCACAAAACCGGCATTCTCGGACAGAAAACCATAGCCGGGGTGAATGGCCTCGGCGCCGGTAATTTCACACGCGGCAATGATGGCGGGAATCGACAGATAGGATTGCATGGATGATGGCGGGCCAACGCAAACCGATTCATCCGCCATGCGCACATGCATCGCGTCGCTGTCCGCAGTGGAGTGCACAGCAACGGTACCGACGCCCATCTCGCGGGCGGCCCGGATCACGCGCAGGGCAATCTCACCCCGATTGGCGACTAGGATTTTGTTAAACATTTACGACCACCCTATTCGATGATGACCAGCGGTGCGCCGAATTCGACCGCATCACCGTCGCCGACCAAGATGCGCTTGACCGTGCCTGAGCGGGGGGCGGGGATGTGGTTCATTGTTTTCATCGCCTCGACGATCAGCAGTGTGTCGCCTTCCGAAATCGCAGCCCCGACAGAGATGAACGCTGGGGCACCCGGTTCGCCCTGCATATAGACGGTGCCGACCATCGGTGATGTTACCGCGCCGGGATGGCTGGCGGGGTCTGACGTGTCATCTGCCGCAGCAGGCGCTGCAACGGCAGCAGGGGGCGCGAGGGCCTGTAGGGGGGCGGCTGCCTGCATCTGCGGCGCTGCCATGATTTGCTGCGCAGGTTTGCGGCTGACGCGTACATTCAGGCTGTCGTCCTCGGCATAGTCGCGCTTGACCTGAAGTTCAGTCAGGTCGTTTTCGTTCAACAACTCGGCCAGCGCCCGGATGAAAGCCACATCCGCGTCATGGGTATTTTTAGTCATATTATCCTCGACTTGTCCCTTGTCCGGCTGTGTTGCACGCCGTGACGTCACGAATGCTTATAGGCCAATGTGCTCTGCGTGAAAAGCCGCCAGTTGTGTGTTGCGAAGTTGGCATGCATGTTGCACCGGCAAGGAGGCAAAAGATGAATCTTTCCCATTGGTTGATCCGGTCCGCTGAACAGACCCCCAAAGCACCTGCGTTGTTTTCAGGGATGCAGATGGTTGTGGATTACGCCGGATTTGCCGGACGGGCGCAGCGGGTCGCGGGATGGTTGGATCAACAAGGTGTGGCACCGGGGGACCGCGTGGCGATCTTCATGAAAAATACCCCCGATTTTTTGGTTATCCTCTATGGCATCTGGATCGCAGGGGCTGCCGCTGTGCCAATCAACGCCAAGCTGCATGGGCGCGAAGCGGCGTTCATTCTGCAAGACGCAGCGGCGAATCTGGTTTTTGCCAGTGGGCTACAGGCAGAGGCCATGCGTGCAGATGGTGTGAACGCGCAGGTGATCGATGTTGAAAATGCTGCATTCACGACCCACGTTACCACGGCACGCCCGCGCAGGGAGGTTGTCCAGCGCGGGGCGGATGATCTGGCGTGGCTTTTCTATACGTCAGGAACGACAGGCAAGCCAAAGGGGGTGATGATCACTCACGGGATGCTGGCATCGATGGCGCAAAGCTATGCCCTTGATGTGGATAGAGTGAGTGCCGAAGACGCCGCGCTCTATGCGGCCCCCCTCAGCCACGGCGCGGGGCTTTATGCGGTGATCCATGTGCAGGCTGGAGCGCGGCATGTCTGCCCGTTGTCTGGCGGGTTTGACCCGGACGAGATCCTGAAACTGGCAGCGCACTTTGGATCGGTGCATATGTTTGCGGCCCCTACAATGGTCAAGCGATTGACCGAACGGGCCAAAGTCACAGGTGCCAAAGGCGCGGGGTTGCGTACTGTCGTATATGCGGGTGGGCCGATGTATCTGGCGGATATTGTTGAGGCTTGTGAATGGTTCGGTCCCGTGTTCGTGCAGATTTACGGGCAAGGGGAGTGCCCCATGGGAATAACCGCACTGTCACGAGAGGATGTAACCGAGCGCGCGCACCCGGACTGGCGCAGCCGTCTAGGGTCGGTCGGGCGCGCGCAGACGGGGATCGAGGTGCGGATTGCGGGGCCGGACGGAAATGCCGTGCCTGTCGGCGTTGAGGGTGAAATCATTGTGCGTGGCGCAACGGTAATGCCCGGTTATTGGCGCAACCCGTCAGCGTCTGCCGGGGCTTTGCGCGGCGGATGGTTGATGACGGGGGATGTCGGTGTCTTGGATCATGCAGGATACCTGACGCTGAAGGACCGCAGCAAGGACGTGATCATCAGCGGCGGATCGAATGTCTATCCGCGTGAGGTCGAAGAAGTGTTATTGATGCATGAGGGGGTGCGCGAGGTTTCGGTGGTTGGTCGTCCCCATGCAGAATGGGGTGAGCAGATCGTGGCCTTTGTCGTCGGGGACGCGCAAGAGGCAGAACTGGATGCCCTGTGTCTGGAGAATATTGCGCGGTTCAAGCGTCCCAAAGAATATATCCGGCTGAACGAACTGCCAAAGAACAACTATGGCAAGGTGCTCAAGACGGAATTGCGCGCCTTGCTTTGAAGACAGGAGCTGGCCTTGCAAAAAGTCCAACCCCTGTCAGCAATATCGTCCTTCAGATGGCGAGGTATTCCGCCCGCAGTTCGGCATTTTCCAGCACCTCTTGGGCGGTGCCGTCAAAAACGATTCCGCCGGTATCCAGAATCACGGCGCGGTCTGCCAGTTTCAGCGCCCGCACTGCGTTCTGTTCCACCAGTATCGTTGTGATGCCCTGTTCCTTGATGATGCCCAGTGTCTTTTCAATCTCGTCCACGATCACCGGCGCCAGCCCTTCATAGGGTTCATCCAGCAGCAGAACCTTGATGTCACGGGCAAGGGCACGGGCGATGGCAAGCATTTGCTGTTCGCCGCCCGACAGGGTGATACCGTCTTGGGACTTGCGCTCGCCCAAACGCGGGAACAGATCGTAGATACGTTCAAGCGACCAGCCGATGGGCGGCGCAATTTGAGCCAGCTTCAGGTTCTCTTCAACTGTCAGACCGGGGATGATCGAGCGGTCTTCGGGGACCAGACCAAGACCTGCCTGTGATGCCTCATAGGCCTGCATCTTGTGCAGCGGCTGATGGTCAAGCCAGATTTCGCCCTTATGGACCTCGGGGGATGACATACGTGCAATGGCGCGCAAGGTCGAGGTTTTGCCCGCACCGTTACGGCCCAATAATGCAAGGATTTCGCCCTCGTGCACGTTAAAGCTGATGCCCTGCACAATATAGCTTTCGCCGTAATATGCCTCAAGGTTCCAGACCGACAGAAAGGCCGGGGCTGTGGCTGCATGGTTGGCGTTAATCTCATGCGATTGGGTGGTCATTGTTTGATCCTTTTTGACGGCGGGGCGGGTTATCAACCCACCTTACGGGGCCACAGAGGGGGGAGGGGTGGAGAGGTGAACCTGCTTGTGTCCACCCCCGCGTTTCAGGCGGCTTCCTGTACTTCACCCAGATAGGCTTCGCGTACTTTCGGGTGGCCCTTGATCTTGTCTGGCGTGTCTTCGACCAGTGGTGTGCCCTGCGCCAGAACGGTGATCCGGTCGGCCAGCGAAAACACCACATGCATGTCGTGTTCGATGATTGCGATGGTGATATCGCGCTCTTCCTTGATCTGTTTAAGCAGGTCGATGGTGTTGTTGGTATCGGCCCGCGCCATGCCTGCCGTAGGTTCATCCAAGAGCAGAAGACGGGGGTCCTGGGCCAGACACATCGCAATCTCAAGACGGCGTTTGTCACCGCGTGACATGGACGAAGCCTGCATCTCGCGCTTGTCGATCAGCTTCATGTCGATCAACATTTGTTCAGCCTTGGCAATGATGTCTTTTTCATCGGCAATGCTTTCGATGGCATGCATGCGGAACGCGCCATCCCGTTTGGCAAAACAAGGGATCATCATGTTTTCCATGATATTCAGATCGCCAAAAATTTCCGGGGTTTGAAATACCCGCGAAATACCCATCTGGTTGATCTCATACGGTTTGCGACCCAAAACGGATTGTCCGTCGAACATGACTGAACCGGTATCAGGGATCAGCTTGCCTACCAGACAGTTGAGAAGGGTTGATTTACCCGCTCCGTTTGGCCCGATGATCGCGTGGCAAGTGTTTTCTTCCACGTTCAGGTTCACATCGCCAAGCGCCTGAAGGCCGCCAAACCGTTTGCCCACATTTTTTACTTCAAGAATAGCCATGATGTCTTTCCTTATTCTGCAGGGGTTTTGGTGGCGTCGGTCGTATCGCTCGAGGCTTTGTTGCCACGGAACAGCTTGGCGATGCGTTGGCCACCTTCGACCAGACCACCGGGCAGAAAGATCACCACCAGCATGAACAACAGTCCCAAAGTCAGGTGCCAGCCTTTGCCTACAAAGGGGTGGATCAGCGTGACCATAAAGTCTTCGAGGCCATCAGGCATGAAAGAGAACCAGCTGTGCAGCACGTTGTCGTTGATTTTGGCGAAGATGTTTTCGAAGTATTTGATGAAGCCTGCACCCAGAACCGGCCCGATCAATGTACCGGCACCGCCAAGGATGGTCATCAGAACCACTTCACCCGAGGCCGTCCACTGCATCCGTTCAGCACCGGCGAGAGGGTCCATCGAGGCCATCAACCCACCGGCAAGACCAGCATACATGCCAGAAATAACAAAAGCCGCCAAGGTGTAAGGTTTAGTGTTGAGGCCGGTATAGTTCATCCGCTGCTGGTTGGACTTCACCGCCCGCAGCATCAGTCCAAACGGCGAGCGGAAGATGCGGATCGCCAGATAGAACATCGCGACCAGCACCAAGGCACAGAAGTAATAGCCCAGATTGAAGTCAAAGCTCCAGGCACCAGCGTCCAAGGTATAGGTCGACTGCATTTCCTGACCAAAGAGGTGAGGGATATTGGGCAGGTTTTCGCTGTGGAAGAACTGCGGGTCGGAGGTATAGACCTGCAATCCGGTTTCGCCATTGGTGATCGGGGTGCCGACAAAGCGGCCTATCAGATCCGAATAGGCAATGGCAAAGAGCATCTGCGCAAAGGCCAAGGTCAGGATCGAAAAGTAGATGCCGGAGCGGCGCAGCGAGATGAAGCCGATAAGCAGGGCAAACAGTGCCGAAACAATCACCGACAGGATCATGCCCGGAATAATGTTGTACCCCAGCAGCTTAAACATCCAGACCGCAGAGTAGGAACCAATCCCGAGGAAGGCCGCGTGGCCAAAGGACAGGTATCCCGTAAGCCCGAACAGCAGGTTAAATCCGACGGCAAAGATGCCAAAGATCACAAAGCGCTGCATCAGGTCGGGGTAACCCGCATTGAATTGCGCCATGGCAGACCCTTCGGGAAAGGGGTTCAGCAGGAAGGGGGCAAACAGGGCGAGGCACGTCACTAGCGCCAGCAGACCTGCATCTTTTTTGTTAAGTCCAAACATGTTCTTATTCCTCCATCACACCCTTGCGGCCCATCAGGCCACGTGGCCGGGTCAGCAAGATGATGATTGCCACAAGGTAGATGATGATCTGGTCGATGCCGGGAAGATATTGCTTGATCTCGTTCATCGAGGCAAAGCTTTCGAGAATACCAAGCATAAAGCCCGCCAGTACCGCGCCGGGCAGGGAGCCCATGCCACCGACAACCACAACCACGAAACTGAGCACCAGAAAGTCCATTCCCATATGGTAGTTGGGCGAGTTGATGGGGGCGTACATCACCCCCGCTAGCCCTGCCACCGCAGCGGCTATGCCGAACATGATGGTAAAGCGCTTGTCGATGTTGATGCCCAAAAGGCCCACGGTTTCCCGGTCTGCCATGCCGGCACGTACAACCATGCCGAAGGTGGTGAATTGCAGGAAGGCAAAGACCGCACCGATGATCAGGGCCGAGAAGCCAAAGTAAACCAACCGCCAGTAAGGATAGGCCAGCGACACATCAAGGCCGAACAACGCGCCGAAATCAAGGCTGCCCGCGAAGGCTTCGGGTGCCGGCGTAGGGATCGGGTTGGCGCCGTAGAAGTATTTGATGACCTCCTGCAGAACAATCGCCAGACCGAATGTCACGAGTATCTGATCTGCATGGGGACGTTTGTAAAAATGCTTGATCAGTCCACGTTCCATCACAAAGCCGATGAACAGCATGACGGGAATGGCGAACAGGATCGCTATCGGGACGGACCAACTTATGATCGCCGCCCCGGCATCCGCGCCAAACCAGCTTTCGACATAGGGCGTTTGAACTTTCAGCGGATTGCCCAAGAAGTCTTTTTGGGTTTCGTCGATGGTGGTGGAGCTGAGCGTCAGAATACGTTGCACCGTGACCGAGCAAAAAGCACCGATCATGAACAACGCCCCATGGGCAAAGTTGACCACACCCAATGTGCCGAAGATCAGCGTCAGACCCAGGGCGATCAACGCATAAGCGGAACCCTTGTCGAGGCCGTTAAGAATTTGAAGAAGGAGTGCGTCCATGGTCCCCACCAGTCAATGCATCAACCTGGCACCCGCCAAGACGGATACCAAGGAATGAGGCAGGGCGGGAAATCTCCCGCCCTACGTTTATTTCCGTAAGGCTTATGCGCCCGGGTTACACGAACCCAGCTCGCCACCTGCAAACATTGGGTGATCCGCAGGATACTCAACCTGAGCACGCGGCGTCACTTCAACGATTTCCAGTGTGTCGTATTCGTTTGACGGGTTCTCTTTACCCTTCATAACAAGCACGTCCTTGAAGCACTGGTGGTCATCAGCCCGGTACAGAACCGGACCGTTGCCCAAGCCATCAAACTCAAAGCCTTCCAAGGCTTCGACAACGCCACAAGGATTGAAGGTGCCCGCACGCTCAACAGCATCCGCATAAAGCAGCGTCTGAACATAGCATGTGTGTGCAGAGTTGGACGGTGGACGGCCATATTTTTCGCCAAAGGACTTAACGAACGCTTTGGAGCCTTCGTCCTGCAGCTGCCAGTTCCAGTTCATGGAGCCGATCACGCCCTGCACGTTTTTACCCGCACCTGCGGCCATCAACTCTGAATACAAAGGAACAACGATTTCGAACTTCTTGCCGTTCACTTCTTTGTTCAACAGGTCGAACTGGACCGCGTTTGTCAAAGAGTTGACCATGTTCCCGCCGTAGTGGTTCAGAACCAGAACGTCCGCACCGGAGTTCAGCACAGGCGCGATATAGGACGAGAAGTCGGTGGAGGCGAGGGGCGTCAGCACGTTGTTGACAGTTTCCCAGCCCATGGCCTCGGTTGCGGCGGCAATCGATTCCTGCTGTGTCCAGCCCCATGTGTAGTCGGCTGTCAGGTGGTAGGCGCGGCGATCGGAGCCATATGCGTTCTTCAGAACAGGCGCGAGTGCAGCCGCTGACATGTAACCGTTAAAGAAGTGACGGAAGCCATTGGCTTTCTTGTCTTTACCGGTTGTGTCGTTTGAGTGCGTCAGACCGGCCATAAAGATAACGCCGGCTTCTTGGCACAGGCCCTGCACAGCAACAGCCACACCGGAGGACGAGCCACCGTTGATCATCACAGCGCCGTCTTTTTCGATCATTGCCTTTGCGGAGGCGCGGGCTGCGTCTGATTTGGTCTGCGTATCGCCTGTGACGAACTCGACCTTCTTGCCCAAGATACCGTTACCCTTCAGCGCCTTGGAGCTGAAAGTGTTCATCATTCCGCCGTCGCCTTCGCCGTTCAGGTGCTGAACTGCCAGCTCCTGGGCGCGCAGCTCGTCAAGACCTTCTTCAGCATAGGGGCCGGTCTGCGGGACGTTAAAGCCCAGTGTTACCGTTGAACCTGTAGGTGCGTTGGTAAAGCCAGAGTGGCCGTCGGCACGCAGATATGTCGGCAGCGCCAGACCGGCGCTTGCGACAGCACCTGTTTTGATCAGACCACGACGTGTGGGGTTCGAAAATGACATGAATTCCTCCCGGATTTGTAAATCGCCTGCCCCTTGCTCCCGGACAGTACGGCACAATTGTGCAAAGGCACTATCGCCGAAATTGGGAAAACGGATCAATAACCCCCTTGAACGTCACGTTAATTTTGTAAATATCTTAGCAGGGAGGGGTGAGGTAGTGTAAACTTTATAATGTTGCAGCGCAGAAACCTGTTGAAATTACGTGATATTGCCGAATTAACCAAAGGTTGCATGAGATGGCACGAGAGGCACTTACTGGCAGTCGCATCCGCGAACGGCGGGTCATGGGGGGGATGAAGCAGGCCGATCTTGCACGATTGGCCGGTATATCGCCCAGCTATCTGAATTTGATCGAACACAACCGGCGTAGAATCGGCGGCAAGCTGTTGCTGAACATCGCTGCGGCGTTGGGTGTTGAGGCGCAGGCCCTGACCGACGGGGCGGAGGCGGCGCTGCTCGCGACATTGCGCGAAGCGGCAGATGCGGCAGGGCTGAGCGGCGACGAAGCCACCCGCGCCGACGAATTCGCCGGCCGGTTTCCGGGCTGGGCGGATGTACTGGCAGGCACGGCAAAACGCGCAGCTGCTTTGGAACAGACTGTAGAGGCCCTTAACGATCGTCTGGCGCATGATCCGCATTTGGCGGCCTCGATGCATGAGTTGCTATCTACCGCAGCTGCAATCCGCTCGACCGCGGCAATCCTCGCTGAAAATGAAACCTTGCAGCCCGAATGGCGCAACCGGTTTCATGCCAATATCAACGAAGACAGCCGCCGCCTGTCCGACAGTGCCGAAGCGATTGTCGCTTATCTTGATGCTGATGCTGATGCGGCCGATGCTGCCAGTTCTCCGCAGGAAGAGGTCGAACTTTATCTTTCGGCACAGGATTTCAGCTTTGCCGAGCTTGAACAGGGATCAGATGGCGAAGGGGTGATAGAACAGATGGTGCAAGCTGCCCCGCAGCTGACGTCTCAGGCTTCAAAATTTATCGCGGGACTGGTGTTGCGGCAGGTCGCAGACGACGCAACCGTGCTGAAACTGACTGATCTTCGCGCCGCGATTGACCATTTTGGTACGGACCCGTTGATGTTGGCCAACCACCTGCGGTGCCCTTTACCCTGTCTGTTGCGCCGGATGGCCGCCTTGCCGGAGCTTGGCGCGGGTCTGGTGGTTTGTGACCGCGCCGGTACCGTGATCTTTCGCAAATCCATCGAGGGTTTTACCGTACCGCGTCATGGTGCCTGCTGCCCGCTCTGGCCATTGTTTGCGGCGCTTGGGCAACCGGGCAGCGTCATCCACAGCCGCGTCACACAATTGGGCAGGGCGGACGCACCGTTTGACGGTTATGCCGCGGCGGGGAATGTCGCAAACACCGGTTACAACGTGGCGCCGCTGGTGCAGGCCGTGATGTTGCTGTTGCCGGCAGATGCAGGTGTCGGAGCGGCGGTTCCTGTCGGGTCAACCTGCCGGGTATGCCCGCAGGATCACTGTCGCGCACGGCGCGAACCTTCGGTGATCAGCGGCGGCATATAGTAAAAGTAAAATCCGGCAAGGCAGATCATCTTTTGACAGCCCCCTGTGTCCCGTGCATTCTGGTCGCTACTGTATGACCTTTCGCGATAGACGGACGGCATGCGGGACAAGGGGAGGGGGCGTCGCGCATGGGCAAACATGTTGTGCTGGTCGAGGACGAGTTGAACATCGCGGAGGCAATCCGGTTTTTGCTGTCGAACGAGGGTTGGCGGGTCGAAACCCTGGCCAATGGTGCCACGGCGGTTGAGGTGATCCGTAAGGCAACACCTGATCTGGTGATGCTGGATGTGATGTTGCCGGGCAAGTCCGGGTTTGAGATATTACATGACCTACGGGCAGATCCGGCGTTGAAAGCGCTGCCGATATTAATGCTTACAGCCCGTGGACAAGCCCGTGACCGCGAGATGGCGGAGAAGGCGGGCGTGAGCCGGTTCATGACCAAACCGTTTTCCAACTCTGAAATGCTGGAAGCGGTGCGCGAATTGACCAGCTAGGCAAGGGGCAAGCAATGGTGAACGGTCCGTTGTTTCTTGAGCGACAAAGCTACCGGTTGCGTCGGTTGATGGATGCGATGCGGTTGCTGCCGCTCTTGGGTGTTGCGTTATGGATGGTGCCGTTGATGTGGCCATTGCCCGATGAGGCCAACGGCCGGGATGGCGTCGCGATGAGCACGGCCTTGCAATATCTCTTTGGTGTTTGGCTGATTTTGGTGGTGATGCGCTGGCTGTTATGGCGCAAGACACGATTGCAACCTGCGCCACAGCGGGATGCGCCTGAATGACCGTCGGTATCAACCAGCTGATTTTCGTCTGTCTGGCCTATGTGGTGTTCCTGTTCACGGTGGCGTTCTTTGCTGAACGGGCCTCGGCGCAGGGGCGGTTTGCTGCGATCCTGCGGTCCCCTTTGATTTATACCCTGTCGCTGTCCATCTATTGCACAGCCTGGACGTTTTACGGCGCGGTCGGCTATGCCGCGCGGTCTGGGCTGGAATATCTTACGATTTACCTCGGTCCCTCGCTGGTCATGATTGGCTGGTGGTGGATCCTGCGCCGTCTTGTCAGTATCGGGCGCAGCCAGAGGGTGACCTCGATCGCGGACCTGATTTCATCGCGTTACGGCAAGTCGAATACGTTGGCGATTGTCGTGACCTTGATGGCGGTGATCGGGGTAACCCCCTATATTGCGCTGCAATTACAATCTGTTGTCCTGTCGCTTTCGATATTTGCGAATGCCGACGGTGTGGGGGTGCAGGGATTTAACGCAACCGCCGCAGCATTCTGGGTTGCTACAGGATTGGCGCTTTTTACGGTTTTGTTCGGCACTCGAAATCTGAACGTAAACGAACGCCACCACGGCATCGTTATCGCTGTCGCTGTCGAGGCGGTGGTCAAGCTGGTTGCCCTGCTTGCGGTTGGTGTCTTTGTGGTTTGGGGGTTGGCCGGCGGGTTGACAGAAACACTGGGCCGGATAGATGCATCCGACATCGGGGAATGGGAGGTACAAGGCAGTCGTTGGGCCGCTTTGACGTTGCTTTCTGCGGCGGCGTTCCTGTGCTTGCCGCGCATGTTTCAGGTTATGGTCGTCGAGAACGACGATGAACGGTATTTGCAAATTGCGTCATGGGCCTTTCCCGCCTACCTGATGTTGATGAGCCTGTTTGTGGTGCCCATCGCGGTTGTCGGGCTGGACCTCTTGCCTGCAGGGTCAAACCCCGACCTTTTTGTCCTCAGCCTGCCGTTGAGTCAGAACCAGAACGGGTTGGCTACCTTGTCGTTCCTTGGCGGGTTTTCCTCAGCGACGTCCATGGTGATTGTGGCGACGCTGGCACTTAGTACCATGGTCAGCAACCACATCGTTATGCCGGTCTGGCTGGCGCTGCGCCAAGGCGGGGCGTCGCAATCAGGTGATGTACGCGGTGTGATCATCCTTGCGCGGCGGTTTTGCATTCTGCTGATTATCGCTTTGGGGTTCCTGTATTACCGGGCGTCGGGCGGCAGCGGAGCCTTGGCGGCGATCGGGACGATCAGCTTTGGCGGGGTGGCGCAGTTCCTGCCCGCGCTGCTGGGCGGCATTTTCTGGCGCGGCGCGACGCGATCAGGCGCGTTTTGCGGCTTGGGCACCGGTTTTGCCCTGTGGATATTCACCATGTTGCTGCCCAGTTTCGGTGCCGATGTGGCCCTTTCAAAAGATACGTTTGAACAAGGGTTTATGGGGATGAGCTGGCTGCGCCCACACGCGCTCTTCGGGATCGAAGGGCTGGACCCGACCGTGCATGCGGTTGTCTGGAGCCTGTGTTTGAACACGCTTGCGTTCACCATCGTCTCGATCTTTTCTTTTCCGGAACCGATTGAGCGGCTACAGGGCGCGCAATTCGTCAACGTATCGGACCATGCTGGCCCCTCACGGGTCTGGACCGCTTCGGTAGCGGGCAGCGAAGATTTGATGATCATGAGCCAGCGCATTATGGGCGCCTCCGAGGCGCAGGCGTTCTTTCGAAAGCAGACCCAGGCGCAGGGGTTGGCAGGGCATCTGCCTGAACCGACACCGGCTTTTATCGAGGCGCTGGAACGTGAGCTGGCAGCCTCTGTCGGGGCGGCAACAGCCCATGCAATGGTTAGCCAGATTGTTGGCGGCAGCTCGATCTCTGTGCAGGACCTGCTGGCGGTTGCAGATGAATCGGCGCAAATGCTGGAATACTCCAGCCAGCTCGAACAAAAGTCACGCCAGTTGTCCGAAACGGCAGCCCAGTTGCGGGCGGCTAACGAGAAACTGACGCAACTGTCGTTACAGAAGGACGGGTTTCTCAGCCAGATCAGCCACGAGTTGCGCACGCCGATGACCTCGATCCGGTCGTTTTCAGAGATTTTGCGCGATACTGGCAGCCTGAGTGAGGCAGACAAGACGCGCTATGCCTCGATCATCCATGCCGAAACGATCCGCCTTACGCGCCTGCTGGACGATCTGTTGGATCTATCGGTGCTGGAAAACGGGCAGGTATCCCTGCATCTTGGGCAAGAGCCATTGCACGCGGTACTTGAACGGGCCGTTACGACGGTCGTCTCGGGGGGAGAGGGGCGTTTACAAGTGCATATCACGCCACAAGAAAATGAACTGGTGCTGAACACCGATCTGGACCGGTTGGTTCAAGTTTTCATCAATCTGATCAGCAATGCGCAGAAATATTGTCAGGCGGAAAAACCAGAATTGACGATCACCCCATATCTGACGGCAGAAGGGTTAAGGATTGATTTTGTTGATAACGGCAAAGGTATCGCGGGGGATGAACAGGCCGTTGTCTTTGAGAAATTCTACCGCGTCGGGGGCTCACAAGGCGATGGTGCGGGGCTTGGGCTTGCCATCTGCCAAGAGATCATGGAACGGCTCGGCGGGCAGGTGCGCTATCTGGACGGGGCCGGGGGCGGCGCATTTCAGGTGTCATTGCCTCGCGCGGCCTTGGTCCTGCAAATGGGTGTTCTCTTGTAGCTTGCTCCTCTTGCCTAAAGGCTCTGGTAACGTTTCATCCGCTATATCTCTGACTTGGGACTGCATAAGCGGGTAAAGTTGATGGGATCAGTATAGCACATGACAGAGTCGGCAAGCACCGCTCAGGAGGGCGTTGCACCCATAGACACAACCTTGCATCGCAAGGCTCGGGCCGGGCGCGCCGAACATCAGGCGCGGGCGATGTCGCTTGCCAAGGCGTTGCGGCTGACGCTTGCCAAGGTCGCAGAAGAAGAATTCGAAATGTCGATGGCGGCGATCAGTCTGCGCAGTCAGACATGTGCAGGCGAAAACATCGACCAACAGTTGAATGCGACCGATTTGCTCATGCTTTTTGACGGACCGGGGCGCAGCCGCGCTGCTGTAATGATGGACCCTGTGATGGTGGGTGCCTTGATCCAGCAGCAAACCATGGGCAAGGTTTTACCTGCGCTTGACGGCGCGGAACGTCAAATGACGCCGACGGATGCGGCAATTGCCGCACCTTTCCTTGATGAGGTGTTAAAACGCGCAGCCCCGGTTCCCGAAGACCCTGTGGAGCAAAAGTTGATTGCAGGTTTCCGGTTTGGCGCTTGGGTCGAAGATGCGCGTGTGCTGGCCATGTCGCTGGACGCGCCCGATTATGTGCTTGTCCATATCGACGTGGATATCGCGGGCGGCGTCCGGCAGGGCCGCATGGTGCTGTGTCTGCCACAGGGGCATGAAACCCTGGCCGAAGATTCACGTCCCGAGGGTGAGACGCAAGTGTCCGTTCAAGGCCATTCGCGCAAGCCGGTAACATTGTCGGATACGGTGATGAAGCTGAACGTTGATCTGCGCATCTCTCTTGCCCAATTGCGCATGCCCTTGCGCGATCTGGGCAAGCTTGAAGTGGGAAATACCCTTGACCTAGGGGCGGCCGGTTTTGCCAAGGTCCGGGTGCAGACGCTTGCGGGCCGCGTTGTTGGTCGTGGTATGCTGGGCCAACTTGAAGGCGTGCGGGCGGTGCAGGTGGAATCAACCAGTGACGTCGCGCTCAAGCTGCAGCGGCGTGCAGGCGACCGCGATCATATCAACTTGCCGGATATTTCTGCAACTGTGGACAAGGCGTCGCACAGGCACGACGGCCCCGATCTGGCAGAAATAGATGCGTTGCCGGATTTACCGGACTTTCCGGATCTGGACGACGCGGGCGGGATGGCATCAATGGATAGCTTGCCTGATCTACCGGACATGTCTGATTTGCCAGGTTTTGACGAAACGCTTGACCTGCCTGAACCTCCCGAACTCAACGTCGGCTAATGCTTTATGCAAACGGTTGCGCCAGAACCTGCCGCATATTGGCCAGATCGTAACCCGCCGCATGGGCTGCCTCGATGATGGCGTCCGGTTCCATCTCGCCTGCTTGCCCCAAGGCCCAAGCGATTGTTGAACGCGTGCCTGATGCGCAATAGGCCAACACCACCTCGTCACTGTCGACACCCAGGGCGCGGTTTCGTGCAATTACCTCGGGGACCATGGTTTGATGGGTCAGGGGCTGTTCTGCAAAAGACAGGCCTGCAGCTTGCGCCGCTGTGCGAATGGCATCGGCACTATGGCTTGGCGGCACCTCAGCGTCGGGGCGGTTGCAGAGGACGCGGGTGATACCTGCCGCAGCCAGATCGGCCATGTCTTCGGCGGCGATCTGGGGGCTTACGAAATAGCGGGGGGTCAACTGTCTGATATCCATGGGCCAGATGTACGAAAGCGCATCCAGCCTGTCCAGTACTGTCTTGCCGGTGCTGTGACGCTGATAACCTGTGATAAAGACGCGTCCGGCTGTCTTGAAGGGAGGAGGATGCACCGGTAACCGGTGCCTATGCCTTGGGCCGATCAGGCTAGGAAGATCCCGATGATAACCATCATCAAGCCGATGACCGACAAAAACAGCGCGCCAAGGTTGAGGGGCATGGCAGATTGGATTACTTTTCGCATGGCCTCATCGTCCAGCTTGGCCCGTTTGGCGCGGCTGACACGCACGATACACCAGACCAGACCGAACAAGCCCAATAAGGACAATCCGGCACCCGACCAAATGATGATGTCAAAAACAGATGTTGCTTTGGTTTCCATGAGCGCTTGGCTACGACAAATGATTTGGCAGGGCAAGGGCGGCTTGCAGGTCGCAGATGGGGGCGCTAGTCAGACAGGGAAACGCAGACATCCCCAATCGCAGGACTCCGAAAATGAGCGACTATTCCACCAATCCCGCCGCGCAATCTGATGTTGTAGAAGCACAGGGCGACGCGACCTATCGTGTGACCGCAAATGAGCTGCGCCAGTTTGTCGAGCGGATCGAGCGGTTGGATGCCGAAAAGAAAGACCTTGCCGAGCAGCAGAAAGAGGTCATGGCCGAAGCAAAGTCACGTGGATATGACACCAAGGTGCTGCGCAAGGTGATCGCCCTGCGTAAACGCGACAAGGATGACATTGCCGAAGAAGAGGCGGTGATGGAGATGTATAAAGAAGCCTTGGGCATGTAGGCTGTCGGGGTCGTGCCAAACGGGCCTTGCACCTTGGCACGCACCCCAATAGAAGGATGCAAATTTTACCCCGCGCGGGCCTCGCGCGGCTTATTTCTATGGAGCACACATGCAGGTCAATGAGACGCTGAACGAAGGT